>CASFGK010000015.1 GCA_949294195.1 uncultured Bacteroidales bacterium
AATATTTTTTCGGAACGGAAAGAGCCATTAACCTACTGACAAAGATATGACTGGTGTTGAATACATGATGGAATGCATGACAAAGGACCTCGTTATCCTCTTGATGGAGCGCCGTCATATGGATATGGAATCAGCCCTTGACACATTGTATAATTCGGACACATTCAAAAAATTGCAAGATGTCCGCAGCGGCTTGTATTTCCAAAGTCCGCTATACGTATATGACTTCTTGGAAAAAGAGATTGAAACAGGTACTCCGGCCTGACTTTGCAGAGACTATGGACAATGAGCTCGAAATACTGACGGCACGGTACCGGGAGCTGAGTATCGACAGGCAGATAGACTACGGGAAATTCTGTCTGTACTCGATTATTACCCATTCAACGGCCATCGAGGGCTCGACCATCACCGAGCTGGAGAACCAGATACTGTTCGACCAGGGTATCAGCCTGCGCGGAAAGAGCATAGAGGAGCAGAACATGAACCTGGACCTTAAAGCTGCCTACGAAAGATCCGCGGAACTGGCGGCCTCGCACACACCGGTCACGGTCGACATGCTTGTTGAACTGGCATCGCTCGTCATGAAAAATACCGGAAAGGTATACAGAACGGCACTGGGGGACTTTTCCTCCGCCAAGGGAGAACTGAGACTGCTGAATGTCACTGCCGGCATCGGAGGGAAATCCTACATGAACTACAACAAAGTGCCAGGAAAACTTTCGGAACTCTGTGACAGGATAAACGCAGCCAGGCAAAAAAGCAGCGCCATGAATCTGCAAGAACAGTACGAAATGACTTTTGACGCGCACTATGCGCTGGTAACGATACATCCCTGGGCTGACGGCAACGGCAGGACTGCCCGTCTGCTGATGAACCAGCTGCAGATGGAAATGGGCCTGATCCCCGCAAAAATCCTGAAAGGAGATAAGGAAGAATATATCAAGGCCCTCGTAGAGACGCGGGAAAAGGAAGATCCATCGATATTCCGCCGCTGGATGACCGGTCTGATGATACGTAATCTCCGCCACGACATAGATACATATCTCCAGTCTGTCAATGATGAAAAAGGTGGGGAGAAAACCACAAAAAGTAGGGAGAAAAAGCAGAAAAGTAGGGAGAAAATCCTCGAACTGCTGTCCGGGGACGGCAGTCTGAGCGCAGCAGCCCTCGCCGTCCGCATCGGCATCACCCCGAAAGCCGTGGAAAAACACCTGGCACGCCTGAAAGCCGAAGGAAGGCTCCGGCGCGTAGGACCCGACAAAGGCGGCCACTGGACAGTGAATGATAATCGGTAAGCACTGCAGCACCCTCAAATTACAGCACCTTGGTAATCAGCATATTCCGTTAGGCCACTGATCTTTGCAGGTGCTTCGAAAACGCCGAAAAGATCAGCATTCAATGGTAAGCACCTGATTATCGAATGATTGCAAAACACCCCCGCCACCCTGCTTACCGTTAATGAAGCATAGAGCCGCACTACTTGATATATTTGTCACTATAATCCTTTCGATATCGGCAGCTGTAGTTGCCGCAGCATTTCTGACCGCCTCCTGCAGCCTCACGGAATGGGATATATTCAAGACGGAAACGGGATATGCGGCTGTTGTCAAGATGGCACCGGTCATCGACCTTTACGATGAGGACATGAATCTTCTGAATTCGGTGGACATTTCCGATATCCCGGTAATAGAGCGGAA
>CASFGK010000016.1 GCA_949294195.1 uncultured Bacteroidales bacterium
ACTTCCGAGCGGAGCATGTTTGTAAGTTGCCTGATATCGTACATAGCCTTTCTGCTTTATTCCTGATGTACAATATCCGAAGCGAAATCCTCGTAATGGAAACGGCGCAGAAAGCGGTCTACATCCGCCTGTGTGTACCAGTATTTGTCTCCTTCGCGCGAGTAGCCGAGATAGCCGTTGTCGCGCAGCTTCTTCAAATACTTGTCCTTTATGCCGAGTTTCGCCATCAAAGTCTTGTTGTCGTAAAGACAATGTGAATCCGCCGGCTGACTGTTTGCCGGAGACTTTACCTTTCCTTCCACTATGCTGAGAATCTTTTCAAGCAGTTCCCGATCGCATAGGTCCTTTACATTCGTATTCTTTGCCATATGATTCTGAAATTATGGCCGAACAGTCCTGATGCGCACTCAGTCCTCCAGCCCGGTTATGCAATATGGCACGACTGCGCACATCGCACCGAAATCACGGCACGAATGTATAGGAGTTTTGTAACTTTATGAGTTACAATAAATTATCTAACATTATGACAGAAGTTATGGAAAGTTATGATTTTGTCATAACTTTGCATGCAACAGATTGATTACTAATAACAAAGGGGAGAAGTAAAAAATCTGAAAAGTCCGAAGATTTACCAGATTTAATAGGCCAAAATATGAAATGAGTAAAACAATTCTTCGCAAACCCTATAAAAAGGCTTTAAATTTTCTGTCAGTCTGAAAACAGTTTGTCAATTTCACCGGCATTCGCAGACACTGCCATATCTCTCCTGTTCTGACGGGACTGCCCGATACCGGTCTGCTCAAAAAGAGCGTTCAGTTCGGCATCCGGGAAAAGTCCGTTGCCGAATTTCCAGAATGACTTCCGATCCAGTTCGGAGTATTCAGGAATATCACCGCAATATATTCGGCCGCACATATAGGCAAGAAGGGCTTTCGTGCCTTTCCTCCACCTATAATGGGAACCATCCTCTTCCATATATCCGGCAGCCACCGCCTTTGCAAAGACAGTACGGGCAAGCGGTGTGTCAAGTCTGCCTGACAATACCACCCCTTTGCTCACATCCTGTTCTTCGGGCTGATTATCCTTGGTTTGCATCGTTTGTTTCTCCTTTTCCCTGTTTTTGGCACGAAGTTTTTCCGCTCCGTATGCCAATGCACCCGAAAAGAAAAGGGCAAAGGCAACACCTGTTATCACGACAGAATCGGGACGGTTATCCGTTACCGGATCAATTATACCGAAACCTATAAGGAGCAGAGTTCCCGTAAAAATGACAATTGCCGCTGACCACAGAATAATCCTCTGGTACCGCTTGAAGATAGTGGCAAGTACCAGTACCAGAATGAATACACATAACAGCAACAGGAATATCCGCGTAACAGTCATTTCAGGTAAAATTTCAGGTGCAAAATTAATGTTTGTTTTTAACTGTCGACACTATTCATCAGACAATTTCCAATGAGGCGAAATCGTCAGTCAGTCTGGCAACTTCATTGGACAGTGTTTCAGGCAGGAATCTGGCATATACCTTTTCCGTGACATCTGTGCTGCTATGACCGAGCAGCCTGCTGACCACCGACATGGACAAACCTTTGTTCAAGGCGAAAACCGCAAATGAATGCCGGGCCGCGTGCATCGAGAGACTGAACGGAAGTCCGACCTGTTCGCCTACTACTGCCAGCGACTGATTGATGCATTTCGTGGCATTGTTGCGGGCCTTGTACAGTGCTTCCGCATCATCCAGATCTAAAGTCTCTTTTACAAGGTTGAACACATATCGGAATCCCTCACGTTTTTCCCGCCATTGCTGTAATATATGTAATGCAGGTTCAGTAAGCGGTATGACATGTCGTTTGTTTGTCTTTATCATAATCTTCCGCAACTCTTTCCTTGCGAAGTCAATATGTTTCCATTGCAGGGTCATCACATCCACCACGCGGAGCCCGCAGGCATGGAACGCAAAGAAAAACATCTCCAGAAACTCTTTTCTGCGCGGTTCAGTACAATCACGGTAGTATTCCACCAATGCAGACATTTGTTCCTTTGTAAGATATTTGCCGTCAAACTCGTTGTCTTCGTCCGCAAGCGACAGCTTCGGGGAGATGCGCATATCCTGAATCCGCGCATTGACGGCATGGTCAATCATTTTCAGTTCGGCAGCATAGGCACAGGCTTTCAGAATCGGCGTCAGGGCGTGGTTGATGGTTGCGTTACTGTTCTGCTTTACCTCACGACGCCACTTGATGTATTCATCAATCAATTCAACAGAAATCTCGCCGACGTAAATGCTGTCCGGCTTATAGGTGCCTTTATTTGTGGCGCGGAGAAAGATTTGAAAGATATTCATGCCGCTTTTGCCGTTTTCATAGCGGCTTCTCCCGATACGGTTCCGTGAATAATCCGATTCAAGCCTTTCCAGTACAAACTCGACAAAATCCTTACCCTTGTCTTCCCTGATAACCGGTTTGTCAGCCAAGAAGTCGGCTATCACTTGTGCCGTAATCTGGTTTGGATGTTTCTGTTGGTATTCTGCCAGAAGACCGTCAACCTTGTCGGCACGGGCAAGCAGCAGACTGTTGACCCGATTGGCTTCCGGACCATAGCTTGCCCTTACTCCGCCACGCCCTTTGTTGGCCTTCTCGTTCCAATCACCCAGGCGGACAAATATATTCATGCCCTTGCGTATAACCTGCCGGTTCCAGGTGTATTCAAGCTGGACAAGGTACTGCTTGGCACTATCAATCTCACCTCGGATGTGCAGACGATAGCGGCCTAAAGGATATAAGCGTTTCGGTCTTCCCATACAAAAGGTTGTTTGAAGTTAAAAACTGCGGTTTTCTGCAATACTCACAAACCTCTGTAAAGGTAATGAATTTTGTCCAAACAAATCCCGAAATTTCCTCCGAAAAACGTATTTTATCCAAACAAACCGCGCCATTTGAGGCGGTAAAACGCTGTTGTCCAAACAAATTAAATCCCCACCAATCTAATTGATTGACAGGGATTTAATAGTTGATTCCGTGCTTAAAAATGCACTAATATTCTTCCTCGTTGAAGAAAAAATCATCCTTTGTCGGGTAGTCTGGCCAGATATCTTCTATGCTTTCGTAAATCTCGCCGTCATCGTCAAGTTCTTCAAGATTCTCCACTACTTCAAGAGGCGCTCCGGAACGCGTAGCATAGTCGATAAGTTCATCCTTGGTTGCAGGCCATGGAGCGTCTTCAAGTCTGTACGCAAGTTCAAGTGTCCAATACATGGTAAATCTAACTTAATTTATTAAAATTCAACTTATTAGCTTTTTCAAGAATCTATCATAGATTACTTTAGGGCTGCAAATATATATAAAAAAAACATATTTTGCCTTTCTTTTTCTTATTTTTGCAGCCCGGCTACGGAGCGTGGTATTCATCAACATTTATACCATTTCACAATATATCTGAAGGCATTGACATTTTTACACAAGATTGTAACATGGCATATATTAGGGAAGACAGGTATGACGAGCAGGTAACTGCCGAGATAGCAAAGCATTACAGAGAAATTCTCAGGCTTCTCGGGGAAGATCCGGATAGGGAAGGTCTGGTCAGGACGCCTGAAAGGGTAGCAAAGGCTCTGCAGTTTCTGACAAAGGGCTACCATCAGGACGGAGCGGAAATCATCCGCAGCGCTATCTTCAGAGAGGAATACCGGCAGATGGTTCTCGTCAAAGATATTGAGCTGTATTCCACATGCGAGCATCACATCATGCCTTTTATCGGCAAAGCACACGTTGCATATATTCCAAACGGACAGATAACCGGGCTGAGCAAAATAGCCAGAGTGGTGGAGACCTACGCGCGGAGACTTCAGGTCCAGGAGAGGCTGACTGTCCAGATCCGCGACTGTATCCAGAAGACCCTCAATCCGATAGGTGTAGCTGTCGTCATTGAAGCCGCCCATACCTGTATGCAGATCCGCGGTATAGAGAAAGCCAATGCGGTAACGACCACATCGGCTTTCTCCGGTATTTTTCTGAAAGATGAAAGAACCCGCAACGAGTTCCTCAATCTTATAAGATAGCTTATTGAACCTCGTCCGGCCAAGGACAAGGGAGACCTGTCGCCTTGAATGACGGTCTCTGTGCACCGGCCTTGCGGAGATATTTCCCGAGTTTTGCGGAAAGTTTCTTCACGATGTCAGGGTAATCCGAAGCGAGGTTGTGTTCCTCACCGATGTCCTCAGTGATATTATACAGTTCCTTTGCTCCTGTCTCATAGAAATATATGAGTTTCCAGCCACCGCTTCGCACTGTACAGGTAGAGCCGATTCCAGGCCCCGTCTCTCCCCAAAGGTTAGGGAAGTTCCAGAAAAGGTCGCGATGTTCCGAAGGATTGCCGGAACCGTCCAGAAGCGGAACAAAACTTCTTCCGTCTATGACCTGCGGTACGGAATATTTCCGGATACCGGCCATCTCCAATATACTTGGGTAAATATCCTCGGCCATGACAAAACCGTCATTCCGCGTGCCTCCTGCTGTCACACTAGGCCAGTACACCATCATCGGTTCCCGTATTCCGCCCTCGTATGCAGAGCCTTTCCCGCATTTCAGCGGATAATTCTGGGTATAAAGAGGAGTATCGCGCCAATGGGCTCCGGTTGCATAACCGCCGTTGTCACCCATAAAGATAATTATAGTGTTGTCAGCCTCGCCATTCTCTTCAAGCCAGTCCATGATATCTCCAAGGCTCTTGTCCATGCCCTCTATCAGAGCCGCATAGGCTGCTTCCTTGTCAGAAAGGCCTTTCTTCTTGTACTTGTCGAAGAATCTCACATCCTTGTCGATCGGAATATGCACGGCATAGTGGGACATATAAAGATAGAAAGGCTGGTTGTATGCCTTTGCCTTGTCCAGAGCGCCGATTGCCTCCTGAGTAAGCGCTTCTGTCAGAAAAGTCCCTGACTTCCAATACTTGCGCATACCCTTGACATGAAATGGAGATGTCGGATTGCCGTTGTCGTCATGACCGTAGTTGAATTCACTCAGATATGTGGCGACTCCGCCTGAAGCGTGTCCTGTGATGTTGACCTCAAAGCCGAAATGGCATGGATTCTCGCCTGGAGTGTCCTTCGCTCCCCAATGTGCCTTCCCGCAGTGTATCGTGTGATATCCGCTGTCCTTGAGAAGCTGAACGAAAGAGGTACAGAGGTATGTGTTTTCCGTACCGGGAACCTGAGATATGCCGTTGAAATTCCACTCGGGAAGTTCAAGCACGTCGCTCTTCATGTCGGTCTTCACATTTTTTTCAAGTGTCCAGTTGGTCACACGGTGGCGTGCCGCATTCGATCCTGTCATTATACTGCACCTGGTCGGGGAGCTTACGCTTGAAGCATATGCCTGGGTAAACATGACCCCCTGCCGGGCAAGACGTTCCATATTGGGAGTCTCGTACCTTTCATTGTAGAATGTCTTTTCTGTCCAGAACGGGACCGAGGTATCCTGCCAACCCATATCGTCTACAAGGAAGAAAATGATGTTGGGTCTGCCATCCCTTGCTTGTCCGGAATCCTGAGCCTGTGCGCATACCCCAGTTCCGGCAGCTACGGGAGCGAGGCTCAATGCTGCTATTAGTCTACTGTTCATCTGATGACTTATTTATATAATAAACACTGAAATCACCAATCTGAGGAATATCCCTGCTATCATCGACGACAAGTCTGAATGAAGATGCCTCCACCGGAGTGTCGAAATATGCTATTCTCTTGTGTCCCACGGAAGTACCGGAGCAAACCGTCTGCCACTTGCCTCCGACTCTGGCCTCCACGCGATATGACCTTACCCTCTCCCCTTTTGAAATATCTTCGCTGATAATGCAGCAGTCGGCTTTCTTAACGGCAGGAAGTTTCAAAGTCAGTCTTTCAGTCTCTCCGGAAGTCTCCCCCAAAGGAGAACCGAACCTTCTAGATATCTCGGCACCCCATTCTTCCAGCCGCTTCACGTCCCCTTCCGGTATGAGACCGTCCGGATCCGGGGTCAGACCGACTATCAGGGTAGCATTCCGTCCGACTGACTTCTCATACATGTCCATAAGTGTCTCAAGAGAATATACGGTATTTTCATCACCTGGTTCCCAGAACCATTCATGCCGTCCTGCAGCGCCCCGCAAAGGAGTGTCCGCCATTGCGGGCACCCAGTAGGCTCCGTCCGGATCGCCATGGGCAAGCAGGCCGTTATGTGCCGCCGCGGACTCATTATTTCGGTTGTGGCTGTACGGATACGGAAACGTCGACCAGCACGGATACCCTACAGTCCCGCTTTCCGAGCCGCCCCAGCGAAGGTCCGCACGATCCACATTGTGGTAGAAAAGGCAGTCAGGCTGATATCTGTTCACGATTGGCTCCACATCAGGACCCATGCCGCGCGGATCATCCGCACCTCCGTCAAACCAGATCATGAACAGGTCTCCGTATCGCGTACACAACTCAGTCACCATCTTCTCGCAGTATCTCCGGTACCACTCCTGACGGTTTCTTGCGAACTCACCGTCCCCTTCCGCCTTGAAATTGTGGATACCGAGCAGGGAGTTCCAGCGTATCCCGACATATATGCCTGGCTGGATTCCGTACTTCCTGCATGAATTCACGAAATCTCGGACAATGTCCCCTTTGCCGTCCCTCCACTTGACAGCTTTAAGGCAATACGGATTCACATCGCTCTGCCACAGACCGAATCCCGTCTCATGTGTTGCCGTCAGAATGGCGAACTTCGCACCGGCAGCCTTTGCCGCACGGATCCATTGGTCGGTATCGAGTTTCTCGGGATTGAAAATATTATAGTCCTCTACAGGATTAATCCTGTTGTTTCCCTGTCCGTATTTCTGCCCGTCAAACACGTGCAGGTCATAATGGAATACCACACCCATTTCCGCATCATGCCACTTCAGCTGCCGCTGGGCCGGAACAGGGATTCCGGTCTCTCTGGAAAACAACATGGGAACAGCCAGAAAGGCTGCACAAATCATACATAAAATCTTTTTCATCACGGACTTTTTCGGTTACAGTTACCGGTACGTAAATCCCGGCCGGACAAAGATAGAAGATTTTCACTGATTATCCTTGCCAGCCGGGAAAACTAACCAACTAGAATTATGTTTTTATCAGTTGCTTGTCAAAGAATACTCTCCGGCTGTTACAGGCCAGTCAGGATTCTGATAAACGACTGTCGTGCTTATATCTCCTTCTGTCGTACAGGCAAGGCGGAACACATCGTATGACAGAGGAGAAAGGTAGTTTGCAGGATCAAATGTATATCCGTTGGCTGCAAGATCGATATTCCAGGCAAGTTTCCAATGGTCTCCGTCAGACTCCGGAGAAACTCCTGCAACGGAAGCACCGGAGCCATGGGTTCCGTCACCGTAAATCTGATCATACAGCGATGCGTAGTGTCCCCAATAATTGAAACCATAGAAAAATGTGTTCTTCATCATGTCAAGAGAACGCCAGCGGTAAAGATCGTCCATACGGAGACCGTCTGTAGCATAAAGTTCGCACCTGCGCTCGCGTCTGATGTTATAGAGCACTACATCCACCAATGACGAACCGCTGTATTTTGCCAGATCTTCTTCCCTTGACAGGTCAGTGGCCGCATTTGTAGCATCTATATCGTCACTTACACCGGCTCTGCGACGGAGAGTTTTCCAGTAATTGGCACCGTCAGAGCTTAGACTTCCATCGATCTCGTAGTCAGCTTCCACATAGTTGATATAAGCCTCGGCCACTCTGAAAAGAGGAAGCTGCGTGCTGCCGGGAGAGTTGTAGTCTATGGCATCGTCCCTGACAAATCCGAGACGAGGGGCATAGCCGGTAGAAGTACCGTTGACACTTCCGCTCGTTCCAACCCAAGGCATGTAGAAAGAAACACCGTTGTAGACATAGTCCCCTTCCTTGGCTATGGAACCGGATATTCTCTCATCTCGGTCAGCCAAAGCTTCCGCTATGGTAACGTCGCCCTGATAGCCTGAATTATCTGCATAAATAGGCAGTCCGTTCTTCATGAGGAATGTGTTGACAAGTGATCTGGTATAGCCGGTATTGCCACCGCCTACGCCTCCGAATCCTGCCGGATACCTGTCAATATTGGAATTGGTAATTCCGTGTGTCGCACCGATGATAGGATTCATGTATTTGGCGTCTTCGCTGAACATACGGGCAAGCAGGACGTCGCTCATTGCGTCCAAAGAGCCTATGTTGGTCTGGTTGTATAGGTCGAAATACTTGTCATTCTCATCAAGAGGCCTGAATGATATGACTTCCTGTGCCGATTTAATAGCTTCGTCAAGGAAGAAGTTCACTTCCGCTGCATTGTCATAAACGAAGTCAGAATTGTAGTCCATTGCAGCCCCCGGCCACCCTGAATTCCTGTCAGGCACACGTGCTGTTCCTGCATGGTATTTTTCGAAAGTTCCCTCAAACAGTGCAACACGCGATTTGAAAAGCTGTGCAACCTGCCTGTTCACCCTTCTGTTTGCCGTAGGCTCGCTGCCCTTGTTCTGAAGGCGTTCAATAGCTTTGTCCAAATCTTCAAGGATAAAGCGTGCCACAACATTCCTCGGCTGACGTTTGTTGGCCTCCGTACGTGCCGCATAGTCAAGCTCGTCCAGCACTTCTGTGACAATAGGCATATCCCCGTATGTGGTCAGGAACGAATAGTAGACATAAGCCCTGAAGAAATACATCTCGCCTATGTAGTGCCGGTTAACCGCATTATCCGCAAGGGTCCCGTTCTTGAGATTCTCCTCAGTGCGCTGGAGAAACATGTTGATAGTACGGATAGTGCCGAAAGAACCGTAGCTCCCGCTTGAAGGGACCTGGATTCTTCTCATGAGGAAATTGTCGATCTGGCTTCTTCCCACCATGTTGTCGGTTCCCTGGTCAGCAGTGAAACGTCCCAGTGTACCGTTGGTCCCGGCATGTGTCGGGAACAGTGTATGCATATTGTTGCAATATGCTTCCAGATGCGTAGACTCTGTAAAGAATGTCTCCGGAGATACATTGGACAAAGGCTCCTTCTCCAGAAAATCAGAGCAGGAAGCAAGCGTAAGCACTCCGACAGACAGAAGCAGTATTTTGTTTATAATCTGTTTCATCGTATGTTATCAATTAAAATGTAAGGTTGATACCGCATGACAGCGTAAAGCTGAGAGGATAGATCAAGTTGTTGGACAAAGCTTCCGGATCATAGTTTTCAATGAGTTTTGTACCTGTCCAGATGTTGTCGGCAGAGAAGAAGACGCGCAGTCTCTCGATAGCGGCTTTGCGGGTTATATGCTGAGGAAGAGTGTATCCTATCTGGACGTTCTTGAGTCTGATGTAAGAAGCATCCTGAAGATACCCTGACTGACGCTGGCGGTTCTGTCCGTTTTCAAAACGCGGCCTAGGATAGTATGCGTCAAGGTTAGCTCCGAGAGGGTCTCCTTCCGGACGGAAGTAGTCGAAGTGAGTCTCATAAGCAGTAGAGCTCCACAGACCTCCTGCCTGCCCCCAGAATCCCATGCCTTCCAGCCAGTAGTCGCGCTTCCCGACACCCTGGAAGAAAATGCTGAAATCAAGACCTTTGTATTCACCGCCGATGTTGAGGCCAAAGCGGTATCTAGGAGTATTGTTTCCTATTTTCACCCAGTCTCCGGAGTCATCTACGGTACTCTCTCCGGTGGTTATCTCTCCGTCCCCGTCAACATCCTTGTACATGATATCTCCGGCTCCCCAGCCGCCGACACCCTGCAGTCTGCTCTGATCCACATATGCCAGATGCTCATCCATCTCCTCCTGTGTCTTTGCAATACCTTCAGTGACATATCCCCAGATTTCGCCTATTTCCTGTCCGACATAATAGGTATTGAGGCTGTTGCTTGCATTAGGATATTCCGTCACGAATGAACGGGAGTCCGAAAGATTGAATGCTACATTGTAGTTGAAGTCCCCTATATGGTCTCTCCACTCCAGCTGGAGTTCCCAACCACGGGTACGGAGAGAAGTATTGTTCATTGACGGAGCTGATGTTCCCACGATTGGGGATATCTCCTCCGCAGGTCCGACCATATCTTCAGTATCACGGATGAACCAGTTGAAATAACCTGTAAACCTGTTGTCAAACGCACCCCAGTCAAGACCGACATTGTAGCTGTAGATTTTCTCCCATGTCAGGCCGAGCGCCACCATACCAGGAGCTCCGGCAGAATTGGACTTGGAGTCAGGAGACAGCAGCCAGGCGCTTCCTGTATCAGGACTGCCTACTGTAAATCCCTGAGTAGCATACGTAGGATACCAGTTATTTGTATTCTGGTTTCCGAGCGATCCCCATGAACCTCTGATTTTCAAAAGATTGACCCAATCCTTAGCATTACCCCAGAACGGTTCGTTGGCTATATTCCATGCAAGAGAAACCGATGGGCTGTTCACCCATCTGCTTCCTTTACGGAAACGGGATGAGCCGTCTCTCCTGAAAGATACCTGCAGGAGATACCTTTCCGCAAAATTATAGTTGATACGTGCGAAATAGCCGAGAGTGGACCAGTCGCTCATCGTATTGGTACCGGAAGTCTCTCCTGTTGCAGTATTGATTGTAGGAAGAGAGTCGGATATCACATCATTGCGCTGCATGTTCATGCTGTTGATGAAATAGCTCTCGCTGTTGTAACCGGCCATTGCCTTGAAGTTGTGCCGGCCCCAGACGGCAGCATATTCGGCATATGCGGATGATGTGAGCAACTGATTCTGCCACACTTCGCTGTACACCATAGTCTGTCCGGCTGCCTCTGTCACGCTTCCGCCCTGCCACTGTTCCTGCACAGGCTGGTCGTTCTTGTCGTAGAGAAAGACTTTGGCCTTGTTGTATTTGTTCTGATAACTTCCTCCACGGAATGCCAGATCCCCCACTATGGTAAGTCCTTTTACAGGAGTGATGATAAGGCTTCCCTGAGTGAAATACGTATCCTGGACCGTATCCGAGCGTCCTCCTTGCTGCAACTGAGGAATCTTAGGGTTCCTGGTATAGTGACCGTTCGGGTCAGTAAGCGGCATGTTGGGATGCAGTTTGGTTATCTCCTGGAAGAAAGTGTCTCCGTTCAGCTTTATATATGAAGGCATGCTGATTTCTTCTCTTGTGAAGCGTGAGTTGAACTCTATCCTGAGCCACTTGGTAATGTCGGCACTGACACGGCCGGATACATTATAACGGGTCTTTGACTCATCGGAAAAATTCAACTGCCCGTCCTGGGTCATGAAAGCGCCTGACACGTAGTACTGCACCCGATCCGTTCCTCCTGACACGCTCAGGTTGTGCTCGTGCCCGAACGATGTCTTGTCCAGAAAAAGCCTAGGCCAGTTTACATTAGCCCAAGTGGTAGTATTGAAAGGATACAGGTTTCCTGCCTGTGAACCGTTGAGGTCACAGGTCGTGTCTATTTCACCTGCCATATACTTCTGGATATTCTCTACAGTCTGTTGGTTGATGACACTGTAGTTGTCATATCCGTTGTTCATCTGACCGGCGTTCATATAAAGAGCCCAACGGTAGGAATCCATCATATCCGGAATACGGGTAGGACGTGACCAGCGGAAATTGTTTGAATAGGTGATGCTGGCCCTGCCTTTCTCTCCTTTCTTTGTAGTCACAAGTACCACTCCGAACGGAGCTCTGGATCCGTAAATGGCGGAAGAAGCCGCATCCATAAGCACCGATATGCTTGCGATATCCTGAGGATTGAGAGTATTGATATCTCCTTCAACCCCGTCTATCAGAATAAGCGGCGAAGCACTTGAACCTGTCCCAAGGTTACCCGTACCGCGAATATTGAAAGAAGGCGTGGCATCAAGACGTCCTCCCTGGGAAGGCATGCTGATGTTTAGGCCAGGAACAACGCCTTGAAGGGCCTGGCCGACAGAAGTCACAGGGCGCGAATCAAGGGCTTTTGTGTCGACAGATGCGACAGCCCCGGTCAAGTCGATTTTCTTCTGGGTACCGAATCCGACCACGACCACTTCATCAAGAAGCTCGGTATCGTCTTCCATAATGACATTCAACGGGTTGCCGTTCCATGTCAGTTCCACGGTCTTATAGCCGATTGACTGGAACAGAAGAATGTCCCCTTCCTTTACGTTGTCAAGAATGAACTTTCCATCAAGATCAGTAGATGCACCGATGGTCGTGCCTTTCACAGAGACAGCAACTCCTATAAGAGCCTCTCCTTTGCTGTCAGTAACTAATCCAGAGCAATGCTCTGTCTGCTCAGATGCCTGTACGGCCGGGAGTGTCCCCCCCAGTTGATGCGAAAGCTGTGCCGGCGGACAATAGCGCAAGCATGAGCACAAGCTCCCGTGCTTTAAAACTTTTAAAGAGCATAAAGGTTATTAATTTAGTTAGTAAAATGTAGACCGGCTTCACACTCAGCCGGAATTTTGCAAAGTTATATTTTTTTTGAAATTACGATAATATGAAAAAAGAAATTTGAAAAAAAATACGGCGGATATCCGCCGTATTCCGACAATGCGATTTCCGCCGCACGCTCATTTGAAAAGTCTCCCGGCAAAGTCAGCAAGGTAGATCCTCCAGTTGCGCCAGATATGGCCCCCGTCAGTCTCTATATATACATACGGATAGCCATGCCCGTCCAGATAGGAGCGGAGCTTTGTATTCTCATCATACAGAAAATCTGTATTCCCGATGGCTATATAATAGAGTTCCAATCCGTTGGAGAACTGTTTCGCTATCTTGGAATCAAAATCGTCATATACGCCCCCGACACCGTTTTCAGGATTCCTGACCGCAGCGGAGAACAGGCCTACATAGTCGAACATATTCTCGTACTGCTTGGAGATGTGGAACGAATGGAAGCCGCCCATAGACAATCCCGCAATCGCGCGTCCGGATTTCTTCCTGATTGTACGGTAATGGGAATCAACGTAATTCACAATATCCATAAATGCAGACTCATAGGACCCTTCCATCGTTTTCATCGGCCTTGTCATCGGCTGGTAGAGACCTTCCGGTCCCTCTCCGGGAGCCGAAGGGAGTCCTGCATTCCCGTTAGGCATCACGACTATCATCGGCTCCGCCTTCCCTTGGGCGATAAGGTTGTCAAATACCTGAGCCGCACGTCCGAGAGTCACCCATGCGTCTTCATCTCCGCCCATTCCGTGCAGAAGATACAGTACCGGATACCTTCTGTTACCGGAATCCTCATAGCCTGCCGGAGTATATACAGTCATACGCCGATGCATGCCGAGTCCCGGAGAATCGTACCACACCTTGGATACGGTGCCGTGCCCATCCTTGCAGGCATTGTACAAGTCTCCCTTACCACCAGGTATAATGAAGATATTCATCATGGAACGAACGTCTCTCATCAGGAAAACATTGGAGGGATCCAGCATCTGAAGCCCGTCCACAATGAATGCGTAGCTGTAAAGCTCTGAGTCAAGCGGACCTGTAGTCAGACTCCATACTCCTCCTTCTCCCTCAACAAGCCCGGCTTTTCCCCAGCCTCCGTTTTCATTTTCAAAGCAGTCTCCTGTAACCTCGACCTTCACTGCCTTGGGGGCATAGAGACGGAAAGTCACGGAATTGTCTCCGTTGATCTGAGGGGACATGACGCCTTCCTTTGTAAAAATGGCCTGCTGTGCAGATACGGCAGCAGGAAGCAGTATCGCTGCAACAAGAATAAAGAAAATCTTTTTCATACAGTTATCGGTTTTGGTCCAAAGTTATATAAAAAAAACGGCCTGTCATTCCATGATGGCAGGTCGTTTTATCAGATATTCCGGTCCAGAAACGCGGTCATCGCCCTGGACAGCGGTCCGTCTGTCACTTCAGATAGGCGTCTGCAACTACTTTCTCGCTTCTGGAGATGAAGTCGCTCAGGTCCTTGCCTTTCAGCATGCCGTTGGCGAGCAATGCCAGATCCGTAATCTGTTTGAGGATCTCATTCCTGGACGCAAACGCCTCCAGATCAGCCTTATGCTCTTCCGCTGCAGCATTCTTCGCGTCTGTAGCGGCTTTCTTCTGCTCTTCTGTGGCATCCTTCGGAGCATCCTCAACGGCAGCCTGCGGTTTCACTTCCGCCTGCTTTGCTTCCATAATCCTGGCTACCAAAGGATTCTGCATATTGACCGTAATGTTGTACGAAGCAGGCATCTCCCCATAGAAATTCATTCCTCCGCCCAGAGATGACATCTCGCGATAACGGCGCATGAACTCGGACTGGGTTATGGCGATAGGAGCGGCATTCTCTCCGAGATTGTCAGCAACTACATAATACTGGTTCTCCTTCGGAAGCACAGACTGGAAAATGGTATTCAAATCCGCTTTCTCTGCATCTCCAAGCTCCGGTTTTATCTTGTCCTCCTTAGGTACAAGGTTGTCGATAGTATCGGAGTCCACACGGGCGAACCTGCTGTTCTCAAGCTTCATCTCAAGCATGTTCACAAAGTGCGAATCAAGCTGGCAGTCCATCAGAAGGACATCATACCCCTTGTTTTTTGCAGCCTCGATGAACGGATACTGGGACTCCGGATCAGTGGCATACAGGAAGACTGTTTTCTTGTCCTTGTCTGTCTGTGCGCCTTCTATTGCTTTCCTGTAGTCGTCTATGCTGAAATATTTGCCGTCCGTATTCTTGAGCAGACAGAACTTCATGGCCCTTTCGCAGAACTTCTCGTCACTGAGCATGCCGTACTCGATGAAGAGTTTCAGGTTGTCCCATTTCTTTTCAAGGGACTCGCGCTCGTTCTTGAAGATCTCTTCAAGGCGGTCTGCGACCTTACGTGTGATATAGCCTGATATCTTCTTGACGTTTGCATCACTCTGAAGGTAGCTTCTGGAAACGTTCAGAGGGATGTCCGGAGAATCGATCACGCCGTGCAGAAGAGTCAGGAAGTCCGGAACGATATTGTCCACTGAATCAGTGACGAACATCTGGTTGCAGTAGAGCTGTATCTTGTTCCTGGTTATTTCCATCCTGTCCTTTATCTTAGGGAAGTACAGTATACCTGTCAGATGGAACGGATAGTCCACATTCAGATGGATATAGAACAGCGGCTCCTCCTGCATCGGGTACAGAGTCCTGTAGAACTCCATGTAATCCTCCGGTTTGAGGTCGGCAGGCTTCCTGGTCCACAGAGGCTCTGTCCCGTTGATTACATTGTCCTTGTCAGTATCGGCATACTTGCCGTCCTTCCATTCCTGCTCCTTTCCGAAAATTACCGGCACAGGCATGAACTTGCAGTATTTGTCCAGCAGGGTCTGGATACGGCCTTTAGTGGCGAACTCGGCATCCTCGTCATCTATATAGAGGGTGATTTCCGTACCTCTTTCCGACTTGTCGCTGTCTGTCATTTCATACTCCGGACTTCCGTCGCATGTCCATTTGACTGCCTTCGCCCCTTCCTTCCATGACAGTGTATCTATAGTGACCTTCTTTGACACCATGAAAGCGGAATAGAATCCAAGCCCGAAATGGCCTATGATATTGCCGATCTGGTCCTTGTATTTCTCAAGGAATTCCCCGGCACTTGAAAATGCTATCTGGTTGATATACTGGTCGACCTCCTCGGCTGTCATGCCCAGCCCGTTATCGATCACCTTCAAAGTCCTGGCATCCTCGTCCAGGACAATCCTGACATTCAGTTCCCCAAGCTCTCCCTTGAACTCGCCGGACGCTGCAAGAGCCTTCATCTTCTGGTCGGCATCCACGGCATTGGCCACAAGCTCTCTAAGGAAGATCTCATGGTCAGAATAAAGGAACTTCTTGATCACCGGGAATATGTTCTCGGTGGTAACACCGATTTTACCTTTTGTCTCACTCATAATTATTGTCGTTTTTGATTATTTCCAAATTTTCCAACAGATTTTCCGTTCCTTGCGGCCGGAAAAGCAATGACTCCAAGTCAAAATATGTTCCAACGAAAAAGGACTGACAAGATGTCAGTCCCTATGCCGCCACAATATACAGCCTCCGGCCGTTATGCATCATACGGGTACGGTTGCCTGCTGACTTCGTAATATATTGAATAATCCCCGCCATCCTCCTGGCAGACAATAACGCACCAGTCCTTCTCCAGTCCGTCCCTTGAGATATTGACGAGGAACTTTCCGACAACCTTGCCGATACATGCCGTGTCCCAGTCGTACCCGTCATCATCATATACATAGGTGCATGGTCCGTCCACACTGGAGAATTCCGATACATAGCCGTTGCCGGCCGTCTCTTTCCCGGACACTTCCAGAGTCCCGGCATAAGTGCTGTCAATCTTGGACATACCGGTGAAATCAAGCTGCATTTCCACGCCGAACTCCTCAATCCGGGCCTTAACACTCCAACTTCCCTCACCTTCACACTTGAAGGTGGCATCCATATAAGCCCCTGAATAGTAATACAGTCCGTCTATACCGTAAAAGTTTTCCGCTGACCATTCCGCACCGGTTTCCATGATGGATTTTCCTCCGGTATCTATTACCGTACCTTCATAGAAATCCAGATAGTCTTCCCCTTCTGCGGAATATACGAAAGTATTCCCCTCACCGGGGAAAACCTTACCGTGCAGCCGGGACTTTTCCTGCTCCTCCGGCGGGAGTGAAAGATACTCGTCGACATCAAGCATCAGGACCATGTACTCCGCACCGGGCAGGATATAGGAAGACAGTACCGTCCTGCCGTAATTTATGAGCGTATCGTCTGTCACCATGAAATCTTCTCCTTCATCCACCTTACACGAAACCGCCGACAAAAGAACAGCTGCAAATGGCAAAAACCTTTTCATATCAAAACAGCAAATATTATCAGTCAAACATATTTAAAACATAATTGTCAGAACCTGAAACCTACCCCTGCCATGCACCCCACATACAGAGAACCGGCGCCGACTTCGAAGAATCCGAAGACTTTCTTCCCGACTGTCACGCCTACAGGCACCAACTGCAGACACAGCGCCGACAAATATGTGTCCCGGAATGTCGCGTATGAAATGCCGGCGCCGAAAGACGAATAAAGCTTCACATACTCCCTGTTCAGATACGAGAACCTGAGATGAGGCATGAATGTCAGCACGATGCCACGATCAGTCCCGGTCTTCATACCGGTATCGGCACTATATCTCTTACTGTATATGCCGTCGGCATTGAGTCCCAGAGCAAGGGAAAACCACTTCCTGAAATGAAAGGAAAATTCTGCGGAAAACGTTCCGGTCATGAAAGTATCACCGCTATAGTCGTCATATATCGAAGCCAGCGGAGAATAAGGAATGAATACCATCTCGGAAACGGAACCGAAGCCCAGCATCAACGCATCCCACATCGGGTAGCCGCCCCACCCCGCCCTCACTTCATATCTGAAAGGCAGAGGTTCCTTCTTTTTCTCTTTTGAACAGACCGTTGCAGGAAACAGCACTGACAAAGCCAGTATGGAAACGGTAATTTTCAATATAAAAGGCCGGATCATGTTTTTTCAAATAAAAAATCAAACATCAAGGCAAAACGCCCATAAGATGCCGGCATAAGGAAATACGTTGCATCTGACGGGCGATCAAAGGACAGAGCGGGAGAAAAGCCCTGCTGTTATTTATAGAGGAATCTCTTGATACTCATTTTCGGTGTCTTCTCGAACGGCTGGCCGACCAACTCCACCTTTGACAGCCTGCTGTACGACGGCATGGACTTGTTGACGGAAGACATCAGTCTGTCTGTCACATGCTTGAGAGCATCGTCTCCTATGCCGTCAGCGGCAAGCTTGTCCCTGTCAAGATACACAAGGGCGACAAGCCTGGACCCCCTGTCGACAACGACAGACTCGATGACATAGGGCTGGTTGTTCACGACCGCCTCCACTTCTTCCGGATAGATGTTCTGCCCGTTGGAGGAAAGTATCATGTTCTTGCTCCTTCCCCTTATGAAGATATTTCCCTGTGCATCTATCACGCCCAGATCGCCTGTCCGCAGCCATCCGTCCCCGGTAAATGCAGCCCGGGTCGCTTCCGGATTCCTGTAGTATCCTGACATTATGTTGACACCTCTTGCCTGTATTTCTCCTGCCACATGCCGCGGATCTTCGGAATCTATCCTGACCTCGACCCTGTCCACGCATTTCCCGCAGGATTTCGGAGCGAACTTCGTCCAGTGTTCATACCCCAGAAGCGGGGCGCACTCCGTCATTCCGTAACCTACCGTATAAGGAAGACGGAACTTCCGGAACCATGTCTCCACCTCAGGGTTAAGAGCAGCGCCACCCATTATTATCATCCGCACGTTTCCGCCGAACGCAGACATGATCTTGTCTCGTATTTTCTTGAAAATAATGGCATTGAGACCAGGAATCATTGTAAGGATCCTGACTGCCGGCTTTTTCAGAACAGGAAGGACCGAGCCTTTGAAGACCTTCTCCATTACCAGAGGGACGGTCACTACCAGATACGGTTTCACGGCAGCCATCGCTCCCAGAAGCAGTGTAGGCGTAGGGGTCCTGCCCAGAAAATACACATGGACACCGCCGCACAGCGGATACAGGAACTCGAACGCCATGCCGTACATGTGCGCCATAGGCAGCATCGATACTATCGTCTCGCCAAAACTGCAAGGCATGAAATCCAGACCGAACTCTATATTGGAGCTTATGGACTCATACCTTATCATCACACCCTTAGGAGCACTCGTCGTACCGGAAGTATAGTTGATCAGGGCGATATCCTTGTCGTTGTCTGTCGGATACGATACGTCCGAAGGGCCGAATCCCTCAGGGAACTTCCTGCCGAACATCTGATCCAACGACTTCACCGATGCTTCAAGGGCCGGATCCGAACAATACAGCAGGGAGAAATCACCGGTGGACATCACTCCTTTCACCTTGGGCATCGCGGAGATGTCCAGCTTCTTCCATATATCATTGTCCGTAATCAGTATTACGCTGTCCGAGTGATCCACAAGCGAGTTGACGCTGTCCGGATGAAAATCCGAAAGTATAGGGACCGTAACAGCCCCATAAGTATTGGCGGCAAGGAAAGAGACAGCCCAGCGGGCTGAATTCCTGGCGCACAGGGCTATCTTGTCCCCTTTTTCCAGCCCGGCCGATTCAAACAATATGTGGAATTTCGCGATATGTCCGGCAAGTTCCCCGAAAGTAAACGACTCGCCTTTGTAGTCAGTCAGCGCGGGTGCATCCCAATGCTCCCGGATCTGTTCCTGAAGACGGGTAAAATAATGTTTCATGGAATCTTTATTTAGTGTTAACTGTTGGATTCTACAAACTTAGCGAAAATATCATGAAAAATAGTATATTTGTCCGATTTTGTAATAACCGCATACCGACATGAGAAAGACACCGATAGTCGCACTTATCTATGACTTCGACGGGACGCTGTCACCCGGTAACATGCAGGAGTTCGGCTTCATCCAGGCCATCGGAAAAAATCCAAAGGAATTCTGGACAATGAGCGATGACATAGCCAAAGGACAGGATGCCAGCAACATCCTCAGCTATATGAAACTGATGTTTGACGAAGCCGCGAAGTCAGGAATAAAGCTCAAGCGCAGCAAATTCAAGAGTTTCGGGAAAAGCGTGGAACTGTTTGACGGAGTAAGGGACTGGTTCAGACTTGTCAACAGGTACGGAAAGGAGCATGGTGTCACAGTAGAGCACTACATCAACTCGTCCGGTCTGGCGGAAATGATAGAAGGGACACCGATAGCGAAAGAATTCAAAAGGATTTTCGCATGTTCTTTCCTCTACAACGAGAAAGGCGAAGCCGTCTGGCCGGGCGTTGCAGTGGACTATACCGCCAAGACACAGTTCATCTTCAAGATAAACAAGGGAATCCTCAGCATCCGTGACAACCATCTGGTCAACGAAAGCCAGATGGAGGAAAACAAACGTATCCCTTTCCCGCAGATGATATATTTCGGCGACGGAGAAACCGATGTACCGTGCATGAAGATAGTAAAGATGTTCGGAGGACACTCGATTGCCGTCTACAACCCGTCCATTGCAGGCAAGAAAGCCACAGCACAGAAGCTTCTCAGGCAGAAAAGGGTGAATTTCATCACGCCGGCCTGCTATACGAAAGACAGCAGGACATACAAAGTGGTCTGCGCGATCATAGACAAGATCCGGGCAGACCACGAATTGAAACTTCTTGAAAATTTCAGATAGAGAATCAATATACCTTCACCTGAAGCTTTGCGTAAGCACGCTCGGCCTTTTCGCGTGCCTCCCCGACTGTATCCGCTGTCGCAAGTATGACTCCGAGACGGCGGTGGCCGGCTATTTCAGGCTTGCCGAAAATCCGGATCTGCACACCCGGCTCTTCAAGCACCTTGTCCAGATTGCAGAATTCATACTCGCGGGTATTGCCCTCCACGACGACAGCCTTCGATGCGGACGGTCCGAAGAAACGGACTTCAGGCACCGGCAGGCCGAGTACCGCACGGGCATGAAGGGCAAACTCCGAAAGGTCCTGCGATATCATGGTCACCATACCGGTGTCATGCGGTCTTGGTGAGACTTCACTGAAAATCACGTCTTCGCCCTTGACGAAAAGTTCCACCCCGAAAATCCCGTATCCGCCGAGGGCATCGGTAATCTCCTTTGCTATATGCTCTGCCTTCCTTACCGCCTCCTCGGGCATGGCCTGAGGCTGCCATGACTCACGGTAGTCCCCGTCCACCTGATGGTGTCCTACAGGCTTGAGGAAAGTGGTTCCTGCCGAATGTCTGACCGTAAGAAGCGTGATCTCGTAGTCGAAATCCACGAAACCCTCGACTATGACCTTGCCGCTTCCGGCCCGACCGCCTTCCTGCGAAATATGCCATGCATTGTCGACATCCTCTTCAGTACGCACCACGCTCTGCCCGTGCCCTGAAGAGCTCATCACAGGCTTCACCACACAAGGCATTCCTATCTCCCTGACAGCGGCCTCGAATTCAGTGCGGTCTGAAGCAAACCTGTAAGGGGATGTCGGCAGCCCGAGAGTCTCGGCCGCAAGACGCCTGATACCCTCTCTGTTCATGGTAAGGCGCGCAGCCTTGGCCGTAGGAACTACATGATAGCCTTCATTTTCCAGCTCTACCAGAGTATCTGTGGCAATAGCCTCGATTTCAGGAATGATGACATCAGGCTTCTCCTGCTCGATGACCTCGCGCAGGGCCTTGCCGTCAAGCATCGGTATCACATGATATGAATTTGCGACCTGCATGGCAGGCGCCCCTTCATATTTGTCGACTGCAACCACCTGTACGCCATAGCGCTGCAGTTCGATTGCAACTTCCTTTCCCAGCTCCCCTGAACCGCAGAGGAGGGCCTTCTTACCGTACTTGGTAAATGTAGTTCCGATATTGACCATATTGTTTCATGTTTTATTTGCCGTATCTTTTCAGAATATCGCCGAAAGCATCTATCCGTCTGTCCCTGAAGAAAGGCCACCCGCGCCTTACGTACTCCGTCCGGTCCAGGTCGATATCCACGACCTTCACCCCTTCTTCGTTCTTGCCGAACTCCGCAAGTATCTCTCCCTGTGGGCCGGTAGCGAAAGAATGCCCCCAGAACTGCAGCCCCACAGTATTCCCGGAAGGATCATCCTCATGTCCTGTTCTGTTGACGGTCACCACCGGAAGTCCGTTTGCGACAGAATGTCCGCGCTGGACAAGCTGCCACGCACCGCACTGGACTTTCTGCTCTTCTTCCGGATCGGTACCTACACCCCCTATGGCGGTAGGATAGATAAGGATCTGAGCCCCGTTCAAAGCCATGATTCTGGCAGCTTCCGGATACCACTGGTCCCAGCACACCAGCACGCCGAGCGTACCGACAGATGTCTCTATAGGCCTGAATCCCAGATCTCCCGGAGTAAAATAGAATTTCTCATAGTAACACGGGTCATCTGGAATATGCATTTTCCTGTATTTCCCGGCAATAGTGCCGTCTTTCTCGATGACTACGGCCGTGTTGTGGTAGATGCCTGCCGTCCTGTGCTCGAACAGGGAGAGGACCAGTACGATGCCGAGCTCCCTGGCCAGAGCGCCGTAGGTCTCGGTTGAAGGCCCCGGAACCGGCTCTGCAAGGTTGCAAAGCGAGGCATCCTCAGTCTGACAGAAATATACGGAGTTGTGAAGCTCCTGAAGAACGACGAGTCCGGCCCCCATACGGGCGCATTCCCTGATATTGTTCTTCAATTTTTCAATATTCGCAGCGATATCGGTCCCGCAGGACTGCTGCACCATTCCTACTTTCAGTATGTTGCTCATAATCAAATATCTATCGGTCCATTTCCATTTTCATAGCATATTCCCGGAATGACAGCTCCGGTTTTCACGTTATCTGGTCCTGAGGAACCCTTCAGGATACTGCATGGTAATGCAGTGCAGTGCGCCATGCCCGGAAAGCAGGGCCCTGCAGTCGATTACTATCACTTCCCTGTCCGGGAATACCTCCTGAAGACGTTCCCGGGCAACCCCGTCTTTCGGAGAGCCGGTACCGGGAACAAGGACAGCCCCGTTGACAATCAAAAAGTTGGCATAAGTCGCAGGAAGCCTGTAACCGTCAAGGTATATCGGATCAGCAAAAGGGAGAGGGACAAGTCTGTATGGCTTGCCGTCCCTGGTCCTGAAACTCTGAAGCTGGAGCATCATCGATGAAAAATCCTCATACTGAGGGTCATTGATATCATCACACGACACATAGGCTATCGTATCCGGAGAGCAGAATCTGGCAAGAGTGTCCACATGGCTGTCCGTATCGTCACCGATGATCTGCCCGAAATCAAGCCACAATACCCTGTCCAGACCGAACGCGGTCTTCAGTTCGTTCTCTATCTCTTCCTTGTCCAGATATTCGTTCCTGTTCACTGAACACAGACATTCCGTGGTAGTAAGCAGGGTCCCCTGTCCGTCAGAGTCTATGCTTCCCCCCTCCAGGACAAAAGGTCTCATATCCACACCCATGACATCATCCTCGAAAGCGCCTTCGCTGAAAATGGTCCTGGTAATCTGGTTGTCATGGCAGGACGCGAACTTGAGCCCCCATCCGTTGAACACGAAATCAAACACGTATTTCTCACCGTTCTCACCGTATACCGATATGGCACCGTGGTCCCTGGCCCAGGTATCATTGAGGTCAGACCTGTAGAACATTATCTTATCCATATCCACGGACAGCCCTTTCCTTGCGGCAATACCGGCTATGTCGCTCTTCGCCTCGTCGATATCCCGAGCCACTATCATGAGCGGCTCGAACCTGAGTATCGTGCAGGCGATATCCACGTAGCACTCGAGCACTTTGTCCAGCTGATACCATTCCGTGTCACTGTGGGGCCAGGTCAGCTGCACTCCGCTCTGCTTTTCCCACTCTGCGGGGAGTCTCCTTCTTCCGTTTCCTACCATATATATAATGTATAATGCAAAACTTGCATCCGGATCATCAGGCCACTTCCCGGAATCCGAGTGCTATCTGCAGATTCTGAATCAATTGACCGGCTTTTCAGCCGGTCGTTCAAATAGCTGCGGCCATACATAGGTAAAGCATTTCGCGGCCGCTGTGCAAATATAGTCTTTTTTGGAAAGCGATTCATTTTTTATATGAATTTTAAACTATCTTTGGGCGATTTTAAAGACACGACGATGAAAAAGACACTCACCACCATTGCCATGGCCGGAATCATGGTATTAGGGCTGAATGCCCAGGAAATCGGAAATGAGGAACTCGCACAGATACGGAGCTCATTCACACGGACCCGGGACGACATCGCCCGGATGAATGCGATTTCAGGGAACTACGACCTCCGGAAACTGGCCGTAAACAGGGAAAGACAGGGAAAGACCGACCATTTCTTCAAATACAGAGTCAAAGTCAGCGGGATAACGGACCAGCAGCAGTCAGGCCGGTGCTGGATGTTCACTTCGATGAATGTTCTCAGACCGTCGGTGATGGAGAAATTCGGAATCAGCGAATTCGACTTTTCCCACAACTACTGCTATTTCTGGGACATGTTCGAGAAGAGCAACCTGTTTCTGGAAAATGTCATAAGGACTGCAGAGCGCGACATCATCCTGGACAGGGATGTAGCATGGTTCTTCCAGAATCCGGTCAATGACGGAGGAGTGTGGAACAGTTTCCTCAACATCGCGGAAAAATACGGTGTCGTACCTGAACAGGCAATGCCTGAAACGGCACATTCGAACAACACTTCCTACCTGACAAGTTTCCTGAACGAATACCTCAGAAAAGAGGGATATGCCCTGCGCGAAATGATTTCAGACGGAGCATCCGAGAAGAAGACGAGAAAATACAAGCTCCAGGCAATGAAAGGAGTCTACCGCATGCTCGTACTCTTCCTGGGCGAGCCTCCTGTCAGGTTCACATGGAGATACGAGACCGAGGAAGGTGAAATCAGGACACTGGAATCCACGCCGGCGGACTTCTACAGGAGCATAGTGCCTGACGGATACGGAAGCGACAGCTATGTCATGGTGATGCACGACCCGACCAGGCCGTACTATCAAGTATACGAAATCGAAAACTACAGAAACACCTGTGAAGGGATCAACTGGAAATACCTGAATCTTCCGCTTGATGAAATCAAAAGCTCGGCAATAGCGTCCATCAAGGCCGATGAAGCGCTGTATGCTTCCTGCGACATAAGCCGCTATTACAAGAGTGACGAAGGCATCGCGGACATGGACATATATGATTTCGGGGCGCTCATGGGATTCGATTTTGAAATCCACGACAAGGCGGAACGCATCATGACCCGCCAGAGCGGCTCCGCCCATGCTATGACGCTTATCGCCGTGGATACCGATGAAAACGGCAAGCCTGTCAAATGGCAGTTCGAGAACAGCTGGGGCCCCGATGCAGGCCATAACGGCTACTACACTTTCACGGACGGATGGTTTGACGAATACATGTTCCGCATGGTCATCAGAAAAGATTATCTGAGCGGGAAGGCAGTCGGGGCGCTTTCCGGAGAATCGGACATGCTCCCGGCATGGGACTACATGTTCTGATCCTGCCTCAAGACGGCTCCGGCACACAGGACACTTGACTCCGCCAGATCCGGCCGGCAGGCATGATATGCCCTCCGACTGCCAGATTGACAGTCAAAATGGGCTGGCATGCTATTGGCTTCAGCCGGCATGGCACTTTTGTGCCGGATAATTAACTGAATAAAACAAAAACAGATATGTCACAGGAAAACAAAGAAGAAAAGAAGTTACAGGAAGAGGCACCTGAACAGGAGCATGAGACAAAGGCTTCTGAAAAGGAGGCTTCCAAAGAGCTCAGGAAAGAGGTGAAAAAAGAGGAGAAAGAGCTCAAGAAGGAAAAGGGCAGGATAGAAGAGCTCGAAAAGCAGGTCAAGGAACTTTCCGACAAGGTAGCCAAAGAAAAAGACGACTATCTGAGACTGATGGCCGAGTTCGACAACTTCCGCCGCAGGACTTCCCAGGAAAAGCTTGATCTGGTGAGCGTGGCATCCGAAGAGACCATCAAAGGGCTCCTGCCTGTACTCGACGACTGCGAAAGGGCTATCGCCGCTCTGAAAGATACCACGGACAGTACGGCAGCCAAGGAAGGTACGGAGCTGATATACAACAAGCTGACAGCATATCTCAAAAGCAAGGGGCTCGCGCCTATCGAAGCCAAAGACCAGCCGTTCGATACAGACGTACATGAAGCCGTCGCGCAGATGCCTGTCCAGGAAGACGAGAAAAAAGGTAAAATATTCGATGTGGTGCAGACCGGATACACTCTCAACGGCAAAGTAATCAGATTTGCAAAAGTAGTCGTCGGCATATAATCGGGAAAGGAGGCAGATTATGGCAGGGAAAAGAGATTACTACGAGGTGCTGGGCGTGAACAGAAACGCCACCCTCGATGAAATAAAGAAGGCCTACAGACAGCTGGCCATAAAATACCATCCGGACAAGAATCCCGGAAACAAGGAGGCCGAAGAAAAGTTCAAGGAAGCGGCCGAGGCCTATTCCGTATTGAGCGACAAAGACAAGAGAGCCAAATACGACCAGTTCGGACATGCAGGGCTCGGAGGCCAGCCGGGACCGGACTTCAGCGGAGGATTCGGAGACCTGAACGACATCCTCAACAACCTTTTCGGAGGAGGATTCGGAGGGTTCAGCGGAGGGTTCGGCGGATTCGGAGGGTTCGGCGGAGGCCGCTCCCAGGGTCCTCAGCAGAAAGTTTACAGAGGCCGTGACATCCGTGTCAGGGTAAGAATGACGCTTGAAGAAATCGCAAAAGGAGCAGAAAAGGAAATCTCCGTAGAAAAGAACGTCCCTTGCCCGGACTGTAACGGGAAAGGGGCCAAAAACAGTTCTGACATCAAGACATGTCCTGCCTGCGGCGGCACAGGCCAGATAAAAAGAGTGGCCAACAGCATCTTCGGGCAGACGATAAGCTACTCCACATGCCAGCAGTGCGGTGGTGAAGGCAAAGTCATCACCAACCCGTGCCACACATGCAACGGTACCGGACTTGTCCGCAAGAAGAGTACTGTCAAAGTCAAGATCCCGGCAGGAGTAGAAAACGGCATGCAGCTGACTATCAGGGGAGAAGGACACTGCGCCAAGAACAACGGCGTAAACGGAGACCTTCTCGTCCTCATCGAGGAAACAGAGCATCCGAACCTCAAGAGAGACGGAAACAACCTCCACTATACAAAGGTGATATCCATTATGGATGCTATCCTGGGGGCCGAGACAGAAATTCCGTGCCTTGACGGTCCGTACAGGATCAAGATAGAACCGGGGACACAGTCCGGCACGGTAGTAAGGCTCAGAGGCAAAGGACTTCCTTCCGTCAACAGCTACGGCACGGGTGATTTATATGTAAAGCTTATAGTAATGATACCTAAGAAGCTGACCAAAAACGAGAAAGACCTCTTTGAAAGCATCAGGAACAATCCTTCGTTCACGGCTGCACCAAGCAAGGAGGACAAGAGCTTCTTCGACAGGCTGAGAGATATGTTTTAAATTTATTGAAAATAATTTGCAGATATAAATTTAATTAGTACCTTTGCAGTCCCAAAATAAAAGCAACCTCTTGCGTCGGGTATTGAATATGCGTAACGTTGCCACTTAAAACAGTTTAGACATGGATTTGATTAAAGTTGTTAATGACGCTTTCGCAAACGAGAAAGCCTCAGGATATCCAAAGTTCAAGGCAGGTGATACTATCACTGTGACTTACAGGATCAAAGAGGGAGACAAGGAAAGACTCCAGAAATTCAGAGGCGTAGTGATCCAGCTCAGAGGTGCAACTCCTGCTACCAAGACTTTCACTATCCGCAAGATTTCAAACGGAGTAGGCGTAGAAAGGATTTTCCCGTTCTCTTCACCGTTCATCGATTCTATCGAGCTGAACAAAGTAGGTAAGGTACGTAGGGCAAGGATCTTCTATCTGAGAAACCTCTCCGGTAAGAAAGCAAGAATCAAAGAGAAGAAGATGAACCTCGTAAAAGAGGAAGCATAAATAAAATATCAGACCATTTCAGGTCTGAATACCCGGCCCCTTAGCTCAACTGAATAGAGCATTTGACTACGGATCAAAAGGTTACAGGTTTGAATCCTGTAGGGGTCACACATAAAAAAGGTTAATTCAGTGTTTATCATTGGGTTAACCTTTTTTCATATCAGAAAATTTCCGACTTTTTGCCGAACCTCAAGCGGCCGCTTCTGAAGCGGTACATTTGAAAACGCGGCAAGGGGTACATTCAATGTGATATAGTCAGGACAGACAGCAAAGTATCTGATGATGTCTTATTTTGAAGATGAAATAACAGCCCTGCTGGACAGATGCGGGCTCGGCTACACCGTTGACAGCCGGATTTCGTGCCGGATACTGTCGGTCGGTGTGCCCCATGCAGGAAGCGGCACCATAGGAACTGTAAAAATCATACTCATCCCTCTCGTTGCCGCCAGCCCGGACCAGGCACGGAAACAGAGCCTGGCAATCCGTCCGCTTGCCGGATGCAGGGACACTCTCTCCATTACCGAAGACAGGTGGATGAAGTCAAGGGGGATGATGCGCCGGCGCCTTCTGGCCCATTTGGGGATATTCCGGTCAGTCTATGCACGGGATTGCGAAGTGCGGAAAATCAACAGAACCGAAGCCGACAGCTTTCTGGAGCGGACTCACAGCTACGGAGGGGCGAAATGCCGGTATTGCTACGGTATTTTCCTCAAAAGGGAAAGAGTGAAGACAGAGGACAGACATGGAGTGAAGGAGGAAACCGGCATTGGAGCGGGACTTGCGTCCGGGACAATGATAGCGGCTGCGGAATTTTCCAATGCACGCCGCTGGATCAAAGACGGAAAGGAAATAAGGTCATACGAATGGATACGCTATGCCTCCCTGCCCGATGTCCGCATCAGCGGCGGGATGGGAAAAGTACTGAAAAGATTTGCGGAGGATGTCAGTCCGGATGACATCATGAGCTATGCAGACCTAGAATGGTCTGACGGACAGGCATATCAGAAACTCGGATTCATCCATGACGGAGACAAGTCTCCGGTAACATTCGCCATATCTACTGTCACTTGGCAGCGGATACCGGTAAAAGAAACCCGGACTTCGGATGAAGCCCGGGCAAATGACTCTGAAGTATTTTATTTCCAGAATTTCGGCAGCCGGAAATACCGGCTCAGGCTATACTGACCGCTACCTGCCCGATGTCCCGTAATATCCGGCATACCACTCGGCAAAGGCTCTCAGGCCTTCACGCAACGGAGTGGACGGCTTGAATCCGAAATCCTCTTCCAAAGGTGTCGTATCCGCGTATGTAACAGGCACATCGCCAGGCTGCATAGGGACCAGCTCCTTATGGGCCTCGAAGTCATAGTCGGCCGGAAGGACTTTTGCCGCCACCAGCTCTTCCTGAAGTATGGTCACGAAATCAAGCAGGTTTTCCGGGCTGTTGTTCCCGATATTGTAGACCTTGTACGGCGGCAGAGGCAGGCCGTCCTCACCGGTCCTGCGCTCCGGTGCGTGCTGCATCACTCTGACGACTCCCTCTACTATATCGTCGATGTATGTGAAGTCTCGCCTGCAGTTTCCGTAGTTGAATATCTGTATCTTCTTCCCTGCCCTGAGCTTGTCCGTAAAGCCGAAATATGCCATGTCCGGCCGTCCGGCAGGGCCGTAGACAGTAAAGAAACGAAGTCCTGTGCTCGGAATGTCGTACAGCTTGGCATAGGCATGGGCCATCAGCTCGTTGCTTTTCTTGGTGGCGGCGTACAGGCTGACCGGATTGTCCACCTTGTCATCAGTACTGTAAGGGACCTTCTTGTTGCTCCCGTATACGCTTGACGAACTGGCATATACCAGATGTAGGACCCCCTGCCTTCCGTCATCATAGGAATGCCGGCATGCTTCCAGGATGTTGTAGAATCCTATCAGGTTGCTTTCGATGTAGGCGTCAGGGTTGGTGATGCTGTACCTCACACCGGCCTGGGCGGCAAGATTCACCACCACATCCGGCACGTATTCCGCGAAGACCCGGTCTACAAGCTGCCTGTCGGCAATGCTTCCCCTAATGAAACTGAACCGGTGGCAGGAAATAAGCTCCCGGAGCCTCTCTTCCTTGATTCCGACATCATAGTAGTCGTTCATGTTGTCGATTCCCACTACCTTGACATCGCAGTCCGCCAGCAGCCTCCGGCAAAGGCCGCTGCCTATGAATCCCGCAGCTCCAGTAACCAGTACCGTCCTGCCGCTCAAATCAATATTTTTCCGTAACATGACTATATGGAATTTCCAAACTTAAAACATGGCAAGATCTCCAGCCTTTACCGTGCGGTAAAGTTAATACTTGTCAGGATATCTCCACTACATTTTGAATATCCTCTCCATCAGGCGCCATTTCTCGCTCGGGGATGCATGAGGGTCAGCGACCTGGTACTTCGACATGTACTCCTCCCACTCCATCTGCCTCGGCTGTTCCCCGAGCCTGCCGTAGTCCCGCTCCCAGTCGAAGTCATCCTCCGTCTCGACTATCATGAACAAAAGGTTGTCCTTCAGATAGATCTCCATATCAAGTATCCCGACCGCCCGGAACCCTTCCCGGATTTCCGGCCACACATGGTTATGCTCCTCTGCATACGCCCTGATCAACTCCGGATCATTCTTCAATGTAAGAGTCTGGCAATATCTTTTCATGACATTTTTTCAACTTTCTAATATTTGCCCCACCGATATCCTGTTGTATCCTCTCTGTCCCACATCAGTCCGTGCATCCTGGCATGTTACTTCCGTGATCAGTACAGGGTTCATGATTTTGGAATAAAATAATTCCCCATTACGATGGTTGAAATTTTAAAACGCACAATTTCAAATATCTTTTCCATATACCTCAGACCCTCAAAAAGGACATTGGAATATATTCCATTTTTCTTATACGCTTTCATATGGTCTGCCAAAATTTGTCTGTGACTGTCCAGTCCCTGTGTGGATACTCCTCCAATACGCATAGTAACACAGTCCAATGGAATATATTTTATATTGATCCTGCCTATAAAAACAAGCCTGAGAAGGTTTTCAAAATCAGCCCCTATTTTAAATGAAGTATCAAAAGTTCCGTATTTTTCATATACTGACCTCCTACAGTAAAATGAAGGATGAGCAGGCATCCACCCCAATCTCATTTTCCATCTTTTAAAACTTTTAGAAGAATAATAACGCACGACTTTTGTCAGATCTTCACTATCTACAAAATGCACATCTCCATATACTGCATCTGAACCAGTCTCCTCAAAAGCCGCAACCAGCTTTTCCAAGACGCCATCAGAAGTGTAGAAGTCGTCACTGTTCAATATTCCGACGATATCCCCGGTCGCCATTGCTATACCCTTATTCATGGCGTCATATATACCATGATCCGGCTCGCTTATCCACCGCAACTTTCCGTTGTATCTTGGTTCATACTCCTTTATAACCTCCAATGTATTATCCTTGGAGCCTCCGTCAATTATGAGATGCTCATAGTCGCCATATGTTTGCCGGAGTACACTTTCAATAGTGTCTCCCAATGTTTTGCCGCTATTGTAGGCAGCTGTAATAATGGATATTTTAAGCATAGCAAAAAATTACAATAAAGACCTGTATACCTCTATTGTCTTTGAATATGTATTATCCCAAGAAAATAATTTGGAATTGGCCAAGCCCTTTTCTATTTCTTTTTCCCTGAGGGACACATTATTCATTAAATTTCTCACCGCATCTGCAACTGGATTTACTCCTATTCCCCTCAGTAACAGATCTGATTCCCCCATAACTTCAGGTATAGAAGAAACGGCAAAGGCAATTACAGGGCAACAAGCTCTCTGTGCCTCAAGGACAGGAATACCAAACCCCTCATATAACGTTGGATATAATAAAGCCAGAGCTCTGTTATATAGCTCATTCAATCTTTCTGTAGATAAATTATATAAATGGATAAAATTCGATTTTCCCAAATTTTCATCAAGTTTTGACAATTCTTTCCCATTTAATTGTTCTCCCCCCGCTATTATCAAAGGTAATTTGGTACTCCGACAAACTTCAATTGCCAAATCAAGATTTTTATATTTAGCATAATGTCCTCCCACATACAATATAAACCCGCCATCATCAAATGGCAAGGACATCCCATATTCATTTTTTTCAATCCTTCGGAAAACCGGGTTTACCCCATTATGTATTACATGTATTTTATTCCTATCAATTTTCGGATAAAACTTCATCAGATCATTCCGTGTACTCTCAGATATGCAAATGACAGCATCAGATTTGTTAATTGCCTTTCCTTTCTGATACGAATGGACTTTCTGCTTAATCCCTTTGACAAAATACTCATAGTTAAAATCATGTACAGTTGTCACATTTTTTGCATTGTGATTATTGTCTATTCGGTAATATGAAGAATGAAAAATATATGGACTATCAAATTGTTTTCCCCTCACATTTAAATATCTTTTATACTTAAGGTTCGTCGCAGCCATTTCGGAAACAAGCTCTCGTGGAATATTTATCTCCTTTCTGAATATATTGTTTCTTGCACCTTCATATTCTATAAAACGACAGTTAAACTCATGGCTTTTCAACAACCTGGAAATATGCTCTTGCCAGACAACTGAAATTCCCCCGCTCCGTTGCAATGAGAAGATTATATTATCTAATAATAAATTATGCATGTTATAATAATGTTATTCAATAAAGAGTCTATCCCATGATTTTTTTATATTACACGCGGAATATTCTTTGGCTTTATTATATGCTCTTTCTCCAAATAATTTCAGGAGCTGATGATCTTCAATTAATAATTCTAACTTATTATAAAACTCATTCGAGTCATCGACTAAGAATCCATCACTTCCGTTTATTATCAATTCATTTGTCCCTTCACATCTATAAGCGACTGTAGGCACTCCACATGCTTTTGCTTCTAATATGGCCATCGGCAGCGCCTCTGTATATGATGTCATAAGTAAAATAGAAGATTTATTGAGCTTACCTTGAATATCTTTAGTTGAACCTTTAAAATGGACATTATCTAAAAGATTTTCCCGATAAAAAATATTATATAATTCATCTTTTAACGGTCCGTCTCCATATATCTCAATATTCCATAATGGGTGTCTCTCCCTTAACTTATGTGCGATTGGAACAAGTCTTTCATATCCTTTTTCTTTACTTAGCCTGCCAATCATTATTATTCTTTTACAATCTAACAATGCTGGTTTTAATTGAAAGAATGATAATGCATTAGGGATAATGCATATTTTTTTATTCAACCTAGCATATTTTTGTTTCGCAGTTTTAGACAACACAATAATACCATCTAAAAACGGGTAAATACACTTCATTATGATTTTACTACTATATGGAATAGTATCATAATTTATATGTTCACACCCATATAATTTAATTTTTTTTATTCTTATAAATGGTAATAAAACATTTATATTATGTCCATAACCAAGAATAATATCCGGGGATATCATTTTAATTATGGGAATCAAATTCTTTAGCGCAATAATATACCAGACAATTTTATTTAAAAAATTCTGCTGTAAATCATGCAATCCTAAATGATAAATTATAACATTTCCAAAATCAAATGCAGGTTTCTCATCCGGATTACTGCTTAAACTTATAATATTAATTTTATATCTTTCATCTGATGACAAGATATGTATCAAATTGCTAATTGCTCGTTCTGTTCCCCCGTTAGGAATTATACTATTACACAAGACTGTTATTTTCATGTTGCTTTACATTGAATGTTAATTTAGATATTAACCAAAATAAAAACACACACAACACAATTTCATTTACAGAGAAAAAATATTCTGATCGCACAATATAAACAGCTTGAGACATAAAAACTGCATAAACTATAATAAAGTAAATATTATTGTTCTGGACTTTCTTCTCCAGATATTTTATAACAACACCCAATATATACATAAAGCAGATAACACCCGCAACCCCAAAACCCAAATATAAATCAGCAATAATACTGGTTCCTAAACCAAGAGAAGAATCATCCCCTAATGTCTCTTTTGTCAAAAGAAGAGAAGAACTTGTTTCTGAAACATCTAATTTAAATAAATTATGCATTAATGATGACAGAAACGGAATAACTCTAAAAACACAAGCCAACATACTTTTACCAAATGTTATTCCTTCTCTGTCCACATAATCTACAGCAACAAATGTATTTCTATTATTGATAATCAAATCCATAAACATATCAATAAAGGCAAAAGCTTCAATATTCCCTCCGACTCGAAATATGCCAATTACTGATAATGAAATAGCACCACCTAAAACAAGTAAAATAAATTTTATTTTACCTATAGGGTTAAAATAATAAGAATATAACCATATAACTACCAGAAAGATAGATAATACCCCGCTTCTGCTTCCTGTAGATAAAATCAATAGGCTTTGTAATAATATAAATACAATAAAAGGCTTATTAAATTGTTTAACACTTAATAAATTGTTCTGATTTAGCTTATAAAATTGAGTTACTATTGTTAAAATCAATAACGGGGAATAGACCACTCCAATATATCTAACCACAGAAGAAACTTGATTTCGTCCTTCTCCATCATACAATCCCCTGAGAGAAGATAAGGATCCTGAACATAAAAGGATGCCAAATACGACTACTGACAAATAAAAAAAAGAATGGAATTTAATTTTCCTATAAGGGCTTTCTTTATACGGTATTCTATCAAATTTCTTTAACCTTCCCATAATATAAGAAGAAAAGCCAAGCACCGATAATGCAGTAGATCTAGTTATAACGTTTTCATTAAATCCAAATGAAAACATAGTAAAATATTGTGGATTGATAGGGTATAAAAATATCGGATAAATAAAAAAAGTAATAAAAAAAGAAAAAGTAAAAATAGTGTCAAAATCAAAATAATTGCTTTTTTTACTATACTTATAGTAAAGAATGACCATAAATATAAATAAAAGACAGCATAGAAAATTATACCCCCACACATATGTATGAGGAGCGCATATAAATAATATTACAGATAATAGAAAAGCCAACCTCATTAAAGAACGTAACATAAGTATCGACTGATTTATTTTCTTTCTATCTGAAACTTATGGGTATAAAATAAAATCTTTCTACATACTCTATATAAAAAATATCTTATACTAGCCGGAAAAACAATAAGGTCTAATATAATATATTCCATTACACCCAAATGCATCCCTTTTACACTTTGTCTAATAGCAACATAATCTGAATGATTCCTATTCAAAGATTTATCTTGATACGCATTTCCCAAAGATCGAATTACGCATCGCATTATATCTGGTTTTAGCATATTGAATACCTGTTCGTTCTGTATTGTAGATAACAGTATTTTCAAAAAGGTTTTTTCATATTCCCATGTCGTATGAAAGATATGAATTGCACTTTGAGCATGTTGCCTATAATAGTATACATAATTGTTTATATAACATACGCGACAAGCATACATTGCATAACGAAAATTCATAATAAAATCTTCGCCACGTACAATACTTTTTGGAATTGACAAAATGTCTTTATTAAATAAACAATGTTTATAAAGTTTCGCGCATGGAGATGAAAAAAGCAATCCAGTACTATTCAATAGTTGCTTAATAAAACAAATATTATCAAATACTGTAATTAAGTTTTCATCCCTAATATCTTTCTCAATAGAATTTTCGTCTGAAAAATTTTTTATATTACCTATTATAATATCATAATCATATTCTGAATTCATCATTAATAATTCTAAAGAATTATTCGGCAATAAATCATCAGAGTCGCAAAACATAACCCAAACTCCAGACGCAACAGACAATCCTTTTGCTCTTGCAGCAGTTACCCCAGAATTCGACTGATAAATGTATTTTATTCTATCATCTTGTTTTTTCCATTTTTTACAAATCCGCTCTGACTCATCTGTACTTCCATCATTTACGAGAATTAATTCAAAAGATGTAAATGTCTGGTTAAGTACACTTTCTATTGTATGGTCCAAATATTGTTGCGCATTATATATTGGAATTATAATACTGATCTTAATCAAATCCATACACATTATCTGTAATTATAGGTAAATATAAACTTTAATCTTTTTTAAGTCCTTCTTCTAAAAATTTTTTAGAATAGTTTACAAATTCTGTCTTTTTATTATTAACGCTTTGCCAATCTACATTACAATTCAAATTATCAATAGACTTTACCGCCCGCGAAGATAAACCAAATTGAGTAAGCAATGATGACAATCTTTCATTCCCTCTTATTTCATTTGATATCGTATAAAAGGGTTTATTGAAAATTATTGAAAACACCGTTCCATGAAATGAATTTGTAACAACAAAATCTGCATCTCTGAATAATGCCAACCATTCTTCTATGGAAAACTTTAGTCCTTTATCTGCTGTAGCACTGATAATTTCCATATTATTTTGCATTGCAAGTCTGTATATACAATTCTCGATTCCGGATGTAGAATCAAGAATGTATGCAAATATGAATTTTCTGCGACATGTAGGTATAGTTGAACATAAATTCATATAGTCCTCCTTATTTAATAATAATGTAGGATCACATACACATGTAGCTGAAACATCAAAATATTTTTTACATAATGCAACGCCAGAATCCTCTCTTACGGTAACCAAATCAAATTTTTTTATTAAAAAAGAACATTTCCTAATTTGCCTTTTGCTGTAATTTTCCAAATTATTCAAACCAAAAGATGCTGCATATGCTATCCGTTTAATAGTAAGATCCTCAATAAATTTTAAAAACATATTCTCTAAAACACCCTGGTTATATATTGCTCGCCACACCTGATCACTACCTACTATTATCGCGTCCGCTTTCTCCCTTTCAATTATTTCTTTTGTGTACTTATTAACCGGATCCGTTACTGAAATATAATCATTAATAAATTTTTGCACTTCGGGCTTTCTTCTATAAGCATATTTTATAAATGCACGTTTTTTCCCTAAACATCGCAATAAAATTGTTTTACATATAGATAAAACATATCTTAAAACAGTCGGCTTATATATATAATCTATTGTTACCGGACTATGTCCCATCCTTTTTAATACTGTTTGCAATGCATAATTCTGAAGTAAACCGCCATAATTAGCAGTTAAAGGCTGAGTAATAATACAAATCCGCATATAGTTATTTTTGTATATGTTTGACTAGGCGTGACACTTTCAATATTATACCAGAAAAAAATATAACAATATTTTTCCTGCAATACCTTTTGACCTTTGCCTGAACTGGCTTATCTTTATTTGAAAAGAACCTGTCGCGGTTTTCAGTTTTTTTTGCAGATGATTCCAATGACGGGTTATACTGCAAGACATCAGTATACAATACACTATGTGATTCCACCTTAAGGCCTGACAGGATTTTTTCTCCATTTCCTGAATTTATCATAACGGCGTTTACCCCTTTATCATCATCAAACTCCGGCAAAACATTCTGTATCCCCCAAAAATCGGCAATCGTGATATCGCTTCCAGACCTTCCTCCTTTTGCCCTGCAGTCATAGCAGCTCGGCCGGAGTATCAGATCCGACAGGAATGCTTTCATATATACATTGTTCTGATGCATATCGGACAGCAAAACTGTATTTTTCCCAGTCTGGCCGGCGGACTTCCCCCGAACGACAAAACTGTATTTCTTCCAGCCTGACTGTTTATCCCTAAAGCTGATACCTGTAATCACAGGTATATCTTCAGGTGATGACAAAACTGTATTTTTTCTTCGACCATCCCTCCGGTCGGGCTTCCTGAACGTCTCGTCAAGATACTGGCGCCATACTCCAGGGCTTGGGACTCCATGACAGATGAAGTCCACTGTAAGAAGATTGTCATAATCCTTACGGAGATACAGTTTCAGAGCTTTAATCTGGCACGGTGTGCCGGAAAACAGGACTTTCCGGCCTTCTTTCAGAAATGACTCTGCCTGACGGAATGTATTTCCTATCCTGCTCTGTACATACTTGCTTCCCCTGAATGCAGCAAGACCTGCACTTGTCTCCGAAAAGTCATGCACTACCTCCCATTTGTCATCAAACCTCGCGCCGAAGACAACTCCGCCTTCATCGACAATATTCTCTGCAAGCAGAGTAAAGATGCCTCCTGATGAGCTTTCCATGCGGATTCTCTCGTCCCTGTTCTTGGCCGCATAGCAACTCAGCGGTTCTCTGGATCCTCCGGCATTGATAACCGGGCATACCTTCTCACACAGACCGCAGCCTATGCAGCTATTCCTGTCGACATGAGGATACAGGAAGCCTTCCTCGTCCTCTGCGAGACGGATACAGTCTTTCGGGCATATCTGCACGCATGCCGAGCACCCGCAACAGTCTTTCTTGTCCTTTATCTCTATCATCTGTATTCTGTTCCTGAATATGAAACAAACTCACTTCACCATTTTCAGCCTGCGCAGCAAGACTTTGCGTTCGCCGGATGTCATGCCCATGCAGAATGAGATGACTCCTGCGGAAATGACTGAAACGGCACATATCAGCACTGAAGTCCACACCGTATCCTCCAGAAAATATTCGAGAAGCATCGGGACAATGAATGCCGCCACCCCTACAAGCAGGCATCGTAATATGACGTCCTTAAAATACCCGCCTATCTGCAACCCTATCATCGGTCTGATTATAAAAAGCCTTACTGTAAAAGCCACAACACAGACTACCAGATGGACTATGAACACTGACTGGGGATTTCCCCCCGACTTCAATACCACGTATGATACAGGAAGAATCAACAGGAGGATTCCTCCGACAACGGTCTGGTACAACTTTACCTTGCCCGTCGCCTGGGCTGATATCATCAACGGGTTAGCGACCGCATCTATTATTGTAACACAAAGGATGATCCGCAGGAATACCGCCGTATGCTCCGGCACTTCCTTCAGCCACAGCCCGAGCAGGAAATCCGTCTCCAAAAAGACAGGAAGGCAAATGCAGAGAAGGAGAAAGAAAGTGAATCTGGAACTTCTGAATACCAGACTGTGCATATACGTCAGATCCCGGATAGCATAAGACTTTGTAATCTGAGGATTGATTGCGGTCTGAAAATTCAAGGAGAACTGGGATACAGCCTGCTGAACCTGTACGGCTATCCCCCTTGCGGCATTGACCGCCGGTCCGAAAAAAATATTAAGGAGAATGTTCAATCCTTGTGTAAATGCGACTGAAGCCAGATTCCCCCACATATTCCATCCGGAGAATGAAAGCATTTCATTGAACAGCGTTCGGTCAAACAGAAAACTGTATTCCGCTTCTTCAAAATGGCGTTTGCAATAAATGTTATAAATAAAACGTATTGCGACCTGCACTCCCAACATCATGACGGCATATAAAACCAGCTTGTCGGCATCTCCTATCAACAACAGATAAACTATCAAAAGTTTAAGTACAACTTCCAGAACAGATATGTATGCAAATGCGCTCATTTTTTCATGAGCTATAATAGCAGCGTTATACGGGACACTGACAAACATCACTGCTGCCGACAAAACCGAACATTGATATACCCACATCGCAGCAGTAAATCTTTCATCCGGTATCGTCATCTTGTTATACAGGAACCACAATCCGACGGTTTCTGCCAATATGAAAACGACAAGCGCTATCAAAATATGGATATTCATACTCGTTACGAATACCCGTTTCAACCTGTCGGTATCATTTCTACCAAGTTCATAAGTAAGATACCGCTGTGTTCCCGATGACATTGCTGCATTAAGGAACCCGAACATGGCAACAATTCCGCCGACAACATTATATATTCCGTAATCAACTTCACCCAATGTATGAAGAACTACTCTTGATGTATAGAATGTCACTGCCATTGTCAGAAACATTCTGAAATATAACATCAAAGTATTCTTTGCAATCCGTTTGTTATTTACAGCAACTTCTGCCATCATCCCCATGATTTTCCGATGAAGCTGGTTATGCCCTGCCGAATCTTTCCTAATCATCCACGTACGACCGGGCGACTTCGGGGTGGTGCTTGGCATTCTCGCGGATACGCCAGTTGATCCACAGCTGGATGACAGTCCATATCACTATGTCAATCAGTATGATGACAGTAGTGTTTGTACAGGTGGTGAGTACGGCATTCAACCCAATGAAGAAAAGAACGATACAGATGATCGTTATCAGCACGTAGCGGCCGCGCATTCCGGTACGGAGGAGCTTGTGGTGGATGTGGTTCTTGTCCGGAAGGAACGGGTTCCTTTTCTTGCGCACCCTGTGGATAACAACCCTCACTACATCGAACAGCGGGACTATAAGCGTCGAAAATGCTATCACCATGTCTCCCGAACTGTCATCTCCTCCATAAGCCGGGCTACTGAGTCTCAGTACCAGGAAACTCAGGATATATCCCAAAGTAAGGCTTCCTGCATCGCCCATGAACAGCTTGTGTCCGCGGCGTGCGTTTCCGAATACATTGTAGAACCAGAACGGTATAATCACGCCGAGTGTTGTCAGTGAAAGGAGGGCATATACATATTCCCGTCGCAAAATCAGCATAATACTCAGCACAACCAGTGCTATGCAGCAAAGTCCGCTCGCCAGACCGTCAATACCGTCAATCAGGTTGATGGCGTTGGTTATGTATACCACGATAACAAGGGTAAGCAATATACCCACCCAGTCAGGGATCTCAGTTATGCCGAAAAGCCCCCCGAGAGAATGAAGCCATGTCCCTGTCAGAACCATCAGTAGCGAAGCGCATATCTGGACAAGGAACTTGACTTTGTATCCCACTCCTATCAGGTCATCGGCCTCCCCAACCAGATAAAGCATCATAAGACCGGCGAGAATGAACAGGAGAATCAGTGATGTACTTGACATGGACAGTTCATTCACACCCGGTCCTGTCATATACCTGACACCGATATTAAGTACCATTGAAATCAGCACTACCGGGAAAAATGCCAGTCCGCCCAGACGCGGTACCGGGATTTTGTGAACCTTACGTTCGTCAGGCAGATCGAAAAGCTGCTTCTTGTATGAAATCAGAAGAATGTTCGGAATGATTATCACAGCAAGAAGGACAGCTGTCAGAAAACCTCCTGTGAGAAAGATCAGATTCAATATGTGCAGGTCCATAATATCCTTTTATAATTTTCCTGACCACGTATTATTGCAGCAGGACAGTATGTTTCTATACTCATATGATTTCCAGTCGGTCCGCGCCCACTGTCACCGTCGTCACCGACATCACTCCACTAAGTTTAACCACAAGTTTCCGGTCTCTGGATTTCCCCTTTCTGACAAGCTCCCCTTCTACCCCGTCCAAAGGCCCGCCATGGACTCTTACGCGCATGCCGGCCCGGAACGTCCGTTCCCCCACAGGAAGATACTCGACTTTCTCTCCGCAAATATTCACCACACGCATGAAATCATCCATCTCCCTGTCCGGTACTATTATAGGGACCGGCCTTTCCATGCCGTTCCGGCCCATCATATATTGAAGATATGGCACATGCTCCTTGAAACCCTGAATAGCAGTACGTGTAGCACGTACAAAAATAAGATTATGCACAGCCGGTGTCTCATATTTTCTCCTTCGGCCCATCACTATGCGCTCTTCCGTACGCATCGGTATAAAGCTTTTGATTCCCGCCTCCGAAAGCAGCTTCTGCACTTTGCATTCACGACGGTATGTGGCCCGCATTGCGTACCAGGCTTCGCTGTTGTACAAACTGTCGGCTGATCCCATCATTCAGAATATTAACGTTACTATATGACTCAGGGCTATGGAATAATACTAAAGTATTGAATTCCAAATAAATATAATCTACGACTACTGGATTTCCCTCTCTTTTTCAAACCTGACATCCCCATGAGCCGGACATAAACATTGCAAATGTATCATATTACTGATAGATAACCAAATCTACCGTAGCCAAAATGATGCGGCTTATAATACTCCGATCAGGAAAGATTTTTCCATGATTTTATATTCTAACCAAAAGTCAATAAGCCATTTAAGACAAAAGATACCTTTGTTTGCAGGAGACACTGCCGTCTCTTGTCCGGAGACGGCATGTCTTATTGGGTTTCCGTATTGATTTTTTGCGTATTTTTGCACCGGACAAGGAAAATATCCTGCTCCAAGAAACTGTTTTGAAAAATATATCTGAAAAGATGGAAGCAATTGTCAAGACCGATTTCCATTTCCCGGGACAAACAGGGAAATACACTGGTAAAGTGCGTGATGTATATGATATCAACGGGAAATATCTCGTGATGGTGGTAACGGACAGGATCTCCGCGTTCGATGTGGTCCTGCCGGAAGGGATACCGTTCAAGGGACAGGTTCTCAACCAGATAGCGGCCAAATTCCTTGATGCCGCTTCCGACATTCTGCCGAACTGGAAAATCGCGACACCGGACCCGATGGTGACTGTAGGGCACAAATGCGAGCCGTTCAAGGTGGAAATGGTCATCAGAGGATATCTTTCAGGCCATGCATGGAGGGAATACAAGGCAGGAAAGCGCACCATCTGCGGTGTGCAGATGCCTGAAGGTATGGTGGAAAACCAGAAGTTCCCGGAGCCAATCATCACACCGACTTCAAAGGCAGCCGAAGGACATGACGAGGACATTTCCAAGGAAGAAATCATAGCGAAAGGGATTGTAAGCCGCGAAGACTACGAACAGCTGGAGAAATACACCAGGGCCATCTATCAGAGAGGCACTGAAATAGCCGCCAAGATGGGGCTTATTCTGGTGGATACCAAGTACGAGTTCGGAAAGAAAGACGGAAAAATCTACCTGATGGACGAAGTCCATACTCCCGATTCGTCACGATACTTCTATGCCGACGGATACGAGGAGAGGCTTGCACGCGGGGAGAAGCAAAGGCAGCTTTCCAAGGAGTTTGTCCGTGAATGGCTGATGGCCAACGGCTTTCAGGGACAGACAGGTCAGAAAGTTCCTGAAATGACCCCTGAAATCGTCAGAAGCATATCGGCCAGATATGTGGAGCTTTACGAGAACATCACCGGGGAGAAGTTCCAGGCGGCGGAAGACAGCGCCACTGAAGATGAAATTCTGGAGAGGATTTCCGCAGGAGTGTCAAGATGCCTGGAAGGGCTTGAATAGCAGGAATCTGCATAATACGGAATACAAGGCCGGACCGACAGGTTCCGGCTTTTTCTTTTGTCTGTTCGGATTTTTCAGTATATCTTTATTGGATTTTAACTTGTTCCGAAAACTGATAGGAAAACTGTATTGGATTTTATCAACATAATTATCTTTTTGATTAATGGTACACACTAGAACTTTCAGGTCACTGGCAATAATGATGTTGTTGTCGGTACCTCTTTCCGGCTATTCCGAGCCAGGAACACCTCATTGGAGGAATGTGGACATCGCTTCTGTAAATACGGAATCCCACAGGACGGAAATCATATTCCATGCCGACAGGAACGATGCTCTCGAAGCTGCGTTCGAGCAGAGCGAGAACTACCTGACACTCAACGGAACATGGAAATTCATGTATTTCGATTCCCAGACGGACATGCCAGAAAACATTGTAGAGAAAGCTCCTGCGGAGTCGTCTTCGTGGGATGACATCACAGTACCGGGAAACTGGGAAAGACAGGGATTCGGCACGGCGATCTACTGTAACCACCAGTTCGAGTTCGCCACTTACAAGCCGCAGCCTCCGATTCTCCCGGATGACACTCCTGCCGGCGTGTATTTCAGGACATTCGAGGTGCCGCAGTCCTGGGAGGGAAGGGCCGTATATCTGAATGTCTGCGGAGCCAAGTCCGGAGTCTATGTATACGTAAACGGCAAATTCACAGGATATTACGAAAACGCGAAAGACCTTGCAAAGTATGACATCACACAATACCTCAGGAAAGGGAGCAATGATCTGGTACTGAAAATCTACAGATGGAGCACAGGCTCGTTCCTCGAGTGCGATGACTTCTGGAGGATAAGCGGTATAGAAAGGGATGTCTACCTTTCAAGCGAAAAGACCGACACTGATTTCGACTTCGAGGTAGTGTCCACTCTGGATGAGAATATGGAAGACGGCATTTTCCGTCTGACCGTCAGCGCCAATCCGGAAAAGACTGTAGATTTTGCTTACGAACTGCTTGACGACAAAGGCAATGCGGTTCTGAGCGGAGAGGGGGAAGTCACAGGAAAGGGTGAGTTCGGCGGGACCGTCCCTCAGGCAAGGAAATGGACAGCGGAAACTCCTGAACTGTATACCCTGCTGATGAAAGTGAACGGGGAGTACACCAGATTCAACGTCGGCTTCCGCCGCTTCGAAATCACTGACTGGCCAAGCGGCAGCGGAGCACAGTACAAAGTGTTCCTGGTCAACGGAAAGCCTGTCAAGTTCAAGGGAGTGAACATGCATGAGCACAACCAGTATACAGGCCACTATATCACCAGAGAACTTGTCCTTCAGGACCTTGCCCTGATGAAAAGCCACAACATCAACGCCATCAGGACATGCCACTATCCTCTCCCGCGCTTCTTCTATGAGTTGTGCGACAGTCTGGGGTTCTATGTCTACTCTGAAGCCAACATCGAGTCTCATGGCATGTACTATGACCTGCGCTATACCCTGGGCAACAATCCGCGCTGGCTCACCAAGCACCTCGACAGGACTGAAGCCATGTACAAGAGGACCAGAAACTATCCTTGCGTGACAATACTTTCCCTCGGGAACGAGGCCGGAAACGGATACAACTTCTACAATACCTATAATTACGTCAAAGACCGTGAGGCTCCGGGCTGGCTTACCGGATCATGCAATCCGGAAAAACCTTCGATGAACAGGCCGGTATGCTATGAAAGGGCTGTACTGGAATGGAATACGGACATGTTCGTACCGCAGTATCCAAGTGCCGACTGGTTCAGAAGAATGGGTGAAAACGGTTGCGACCGTCCGATCTGCCCGTCAGAATATGCGCACTCGATGGGCAACTCTACAGGCTCTCTCGACCTTCAGTGGAAATATATCTACCGTTATCCGAACCTCCAGGGAGGGTTCATCTGGGACTGGGTAGACCAGGGATTCGCTGAAAAGGACGGGAACGGACGCTTCTTCTGGGCATACGGCGGAGACTACGGGAAAGACATGCCGAGCGACGGCAATTTCTGCTGCAACGGGCTCATATCCCCGGACAGGACACCGCACCCTGCCCTGGAAGAAGTCAAACATGTATACCAGGATGTGGCAATCACTCCGACAGACCTCGGGAAAGGAGAGTTCGAGCTGTTCAACCGCTTCTATTTTACGGAACTGGACAGCAGGTATGAAGTACGCTACACCGTCCTTTCAGACGGCAAGGCCGTCAAGAGCGGGACTGCGGAAGTGACAGCCGCCCCTCAGGAAAAGGCCGCGTTTGCAGTTACACTGCCGGGAATGCCGGATGACAGGACATGGCACATCAACTTCGATGTCATTGATACCGAAGGGACTGCCCTTACAGAGCCAGGCCATGTGATAGCCACCGAGCAGTACCTTCTCAAGGAGGGTGTACGCAAGGACTATGTCTCAAAAAAAGGGAAGTCATGCAGCATCTCTGATGACGGCAGCCGGATCACAATAAGCTCCCCTGCTGTCGAGTTCGCTTTTGACCGCAATAGCGGAACAGTAGTATCCTACAAGGTTAAAGGCAGGGAAATGTTCCATGACGGATACGGACTCCGTCCTAATTTCTGGAGAGGTCCGAACGACAACGACTACGGCAACGGACTTCCGCGCCGTGCAGGAATCTGGAAGCAGGCAGGGAAAGACTTCCAGGCTGATGCCAGTGCCGTCACTGAAGGCAACAGGGCAGTCCTGACAGTAAGGTACACTCTTCCTGAAGGATTCAGATACGATGTAACCTACACTGTCTGGCCGGAAGGAATCGTAAAGACAGAAGCTTCCTTCCACGGAGACAAGACGAAAAAACCTGTGGATATCCCGAGAATAGGCATGAGGATGAGGCTTCCTGCAGCGGCAGACGAGTTCAGCTACTTCGGAAGAGGTCCGTGGGAGAACTACTGGGACAGGAATTCTGCAGCCAGGATGGGCATATACACTTCATCTGCGGAAGACGAATATGTACGCTATGTAAGGCCTCAGGAATGCGGGCACCATACCGGATGCGAATGGCTCGGAATCGGAGGACTCACTGTCGTGGCAGATGATACTCCGTTTGAATTCAACGCATTGAGGACCAGCATAGAATCTCTTGACGGAGAAGAAGCCGAAGGACATCCGTACCAGTGGAGGAACCTTGACCCGAACGAAAAGAAGGATGACAGCGCAGCCAGAGATTCGTACCGCAGGCAGACCCATATCAGCGATATCGTGCCTCAGGATTACGTAGAGCTGTGCATAGACTTCCGCCAGAGCGGAATCGGAGGATATGACAGCTGGGGTTCGCTTCCTGAAAAGAGCCGCTGTCTGTGGAGCGACAGGGACTACTCGTTCAGTTTCACCATGGTGCCGCAGTCGGTAATGGGCAGGACAAAGGCGGCAGGATATTCTTTCTGAAAAAAAGTTCAACGATATAGATAATGAAACAGGTTATTCTTACATTATTGATATCAGCAGCAATGACTGTCCCGATCCAGACCTCTGCGTCGGGGCAGCCTGCTGACGGCATACAGACTGTCAGGGAAATAAATCCTACGGCAGTTGAAGTAGTATTCGGAAACGGCACTGTCTGCACCGTGGATTTCTACGGCACTGACATTTTCCGCCTGTTCCAGGACAACTCCGGAGGCATTGTCCGTGACCCGCAGGCTGTACCGCCTGCCAGGATCCTGGCGGACAGTCCGAGAAAGGACGCAGGAGAAGTGACCGTTTCCCTGAAGGACGGAGCGGCAGTAATAAGCACCTCTGACATAACGGTGAGCATAGACGGGAATGCTGTCATGACCGTTACGGATCTCAGAACGGGAAGGAAAGTCATAGAAGGTACTGCACCGGCAGAGTTCGGAACGAATAAAGTGACTCTGAGACTCCGGAACCGCGACGGAGAGCATTTCTTCGGCGGCGGAGTGCAGAACGGAAGATTCTCGCATGCCGGTGAGCAGATTGCAATCGAAAACACCAACAACTGGGTGGACGGAGGCGTGGCTTCTCCTACCCCATTCTACTGGTCTACCGAAGGCTATGGCGTAATGTGGCATACTTTCAGGAAAGGGCTGTATGATTTCGGCAGCACGGAAAAGGATGAAGTCCTCCTGTCCCACGATGACACGTATCTGGATGTTTTCTTCATGGTGGACAGCGGAGCGACAGCCCTTCTCAATGACTTCTACCAGCTTACCGGACATCCTGTCCTCATCCCGAAGTTCGGGCTCTATGAAGGACACCTCAACGCATACAACCGGGACTACTGGCTTGAAGACGAGAAAGGCATACTGTTCGAAGACGGCAAGAGATACAAAGAGAGCCAGAAAGACAACGGAGGCATCAAAGAGTCCCTCAACGGAGAAAACGACAACTACCAGTTCTCGGCAAGAGCCGTTGTGGACCGATATCTGGACAATGACTTTCCTCTGGGATGGGTACTTCCGAACGACGGCTACGGCGCCGGTTACGGACAGACAGGGACTCTGGACGGCAACATACAGAATCTCAAGGAGTTCGGAGACTATGCACGAAGCCGGGGCGTGGAAATAGGACTGTGGACACAGTCCGACCTGCACCCTAAGGAAGGCATTGAAGCCCTGCTCCAGAGGGATATAGTGAAAGAAGTGCGCGATGCAGGCGTGCGCGTACTCAAGACTGACGTGGCATGGGTAGGGGCCGGCTATTCGTTCGGGCTGAACGGAGTGGCCGATGTGGGACATATCATGCCATACTACGGAAGCGACGCACGTCCTTTCATCATTTCCCTTGACGGCTGGGCGGGCACACAGAGATATGCGACTATCTGGAGCGGAGACCAGACAGGAGGAGACTGGGAATACATCCGCTTCCATATCCCGACGTTCATCGGCTCCGGACTTTCGGGCCAGCCGAACATCACTTCCGACATGGACGGTATTTTCGGAGGAAACAATGCACCCGTGAATATCAGGGAGTTCCAGTGGAAGACATTCACCCCAATGCAGCTGAACATGGACGGATGGGGCAGTACGCCGAAATACCCTGACATACTCGGAGAGCCGGCAGCATCCATCAACAGATGGTATCTGAAACTCAAGTCAGAGCTCGTGCCGTACGCATACACAGTCGCAGAAGAAGCTGTAGACGGCCTGCCTATGATACGGGCCATGTTCCTGGAATATCCGGACGAGTATACGCTCGGTACCGCCACCAGATACCAGTTCATGTACGGTCCTTATTTCCTTGTAGCTCCCATATACAAGGATACAAGAATGGACAAGGAAGGCAACGATATACGCAACGGCATCTACCTTCCTGAAGGTAAATGGATCGACTATTTCACCGGTGATGTCTATGAAGGGGAATGCATCGTGAACAATTTCGATACCCCGATATGGAAACTTCCACTGTTCGTAAAAAGCGGAGCCATCATACCGATGACAAACCCGAACAACAACGTAAGCGGGATTCGTGCCGACTACAGGGCATTCGAGCTCTATCCTGACGGTGTAACTGAATTTGAAGTGTATGACGATGACGGGAAAACACAGGAATACCTGAGAGGTGCAGCAGCCACCACTCTGGTGCGAAGCAGCCAGAGCGGAGAAAATCTCGAAGTGAAAGTGTTCCCGACTGAAGGCGGATTCGCAGGATTCGAGCCTGTTAAAAGCACGGATTTCCGTATCAACGTAACGGAAAAGCCCGATAAGGTGACGGCAAAAGTCAGCGGAAAGACCATAAGGCTGACGGAAGTATCTTCCGAAGAAGAGTTTGCCCGTGGAGAGAACGTATGGTTCTACAACGGGACTCCTGAACTCAACCGCTTCGCTACCGAGGGAAGCGAATTTGCGGCAGTAAGCATAAAGAAAAACCCGCAACTGATGGTCAGAATCGGAAAGACAAATACTACCGAAAACGATATTGTCCTGACAGTCAAAGGATTCAATTTCACGCCAGCGGACAGGCTCAGGGTATCATCCGGAGCCTTGGAAGCGCCTGTGCTCGTAACCGGGCCTGAGAATATCGAGGCCTACACCATCACTCCGGCATGGGAGAAGACAGAAAACGCAGACTTCTATGAAATAGAGTTCGGCGGACAGCTTTACACCACGATACGCGACCTCAGCCTCACTTTTGAAGATCTGGTTCCGGAACATCAGTATACGTTCAGGATCCGATCGGCAAACAAGGACGGGTATTCGGAATGGACAGAAGCGGAATACACGACTACAAGCGACCCGCTTGAATTCGCGATAAAAGGCATCTACGCACAGGCGACATGTGCCGACCAGCCGGGAAGCGCCATCAGGAAACTTGTTGACTTCGACGAAAAGTCGGGATGGCACAGCAAGTGGGGTGAAGGGAATGCCGTTCCGTTCGATATCATCCTGGATCTCAAGTCCGTAAACCAGATGGACAAAATCGTGTATGTTCCACGTGAAGATGCAGGAAACGGCACTATTCTGAAAGGCCGCATTTCCTGCAGCACCGACAAGCAGGAATGGAGCAGCCCGGCAGACTTCACATGGGACAGGGACGGACAGGCCAAGACGTTCGCATTCGGACAGGAAGCTCCTGCCGCCCGTTATGTGAAGATACATGTCAGCGAAGCTGTCGGAGGATTCGGCTCAGGAAGCGAACTTTACGTGTTCAAGGTGCCTGATACGGAAAGCATCCTTCAGGGAGACATCAACAGGGACAAGCGAATTGATGAAAACGACCTCACGTCATATATGAACTATACCGGTCTGAGGAAAGGTGATGCGGATTTCGACTATGTCAGCATCGGGGATATCAACCGTAACGGCCTGATAGACTCGTACGACATCTCTGTCGTGACGACCATGCTCGACGGCGGAGTAAGCGCCAGGGATACACAGCCTGTCGCAGGAACAGTCACCCTGACTCCGGACAGGCTCCAGTTCAAGGCCGGTGACACTGTCTGCATAACAGTCAGAGGTACAGGAATGCAGAATGTCAATGCCCTGAGCTTTGCACTGCCCTACGATACGGATACATACGAATATGCCGGATGCGAGCTCACAGGGATGAAGGAGCTTGTGAACCTCACCTATGACAGGCTTCATACCGACGGACAGAAAGCCCTCTACCCTACCTTTGCGAACAAAGGGAACAACTTCCTTCTGGAAGGGGACAGTGACCTGTTCACAATAAAGATGAAAGCGAAGAAAGACGGCACATTCGACCTGAAAGCGGCAGACGGCATGCTGGTAGGAAGGAACCTGAAGGTAGTCAGCTTCTGAGAGACAGTAGGCGGATGTTCCGGTCACTCATGTCCGGAATCTGCGGCATCAAGCTGCCGGACCATCCGCGACACTTCATCGTAACAGTATCCGCGCCCGAGCGCGAATCTGAGCAGTTTGAGACGGCTCTGGGGGTCCCCCTCCAGAGCCTTTTTCTTGGTCTGCAGCAGCTTCAGAAGCCTGGTATCGGCCTGCTCACGGTCTATCTCCTGCAGTGCCCCGGATATGACTTCCATACCGATTCCTTTTGCTGAAAGGGCATGTCTTATCTTTATGCCGCCCCAGCCGGAAAGGACGGCCTTGTCTCTGGCGAATGCCGAAGCGTAGCGCAAGTCATCCACATACCTGTCTTTCCGGAGAGCCTCCACTATCGATGCCGCCATTCCTGGCACTTCTGCCGGAGGGCATCCGTACCGGGAAAGATATTCCGCAGCCTTTTCAAGCATGTCACCGCTGCAATATTCTCTTCTGGAGCACAGGACACGCAGCCTGTCCAGGACTTTTATGCACAATTCATCCATAACGCCTTTTTTCATACCCTTCCCGGGGGATTCAGCCAGCCCCGGAAACCGGTAAAGTATTTAGAAATAATATCCGAAGCCTACATAGAAACCGGCCCTATGAGTAAGACTGGACCAATGGAGAGTAGCTGTCAGGGGTCCGAGCACAGTATCGAAAGCATACTGTACTCCGGCACCGAAAGTCCCGGGACCTTCAGTATATGTCGAAAAGTCATCACTGTCTCTCATATAATTGACGATTCCCGTAACATAATGGTTCCGGGCCACATTGAATCTCAGATCGAGTCTGAACACGGTCATGATGTTTCTCGCCAGAGCAAGGTTGTTCACCCCGATGAAAGGCATCTGCTGGTCGATATACCGTCCCGGAATGGATCCTCCGAAACAGTTGACATACGGAAGAGGGACCCTGTTCCCGAAAAGGAAACGGACACCGGCCGAAGGTATGAATGAAAAGATTTTCCCTGCCCTTATGACAGTCTTCGCATCTGCCTGGACAGAGTGGAAGTTGTTGAACCTGTACGGGAAGCCGGCGAAAGTCCATCCGTAGCTCACCCCTGCGGTAAATCCTGATTTCGGGAAATAACCGTCATCGAATGTGTCCGCCCTGGCATTCAGAAACATGGACACATAGTCATTCCTCATCTGGTCCGGATTGTAGTCTCCGAATATTCCTCCTGTCGAGTACAGAGACCTGAGATTGAAATAGTCGTTCCTCAGTCCGAACTGGATATCGAAAAGGGCCCAGTTGATATTGGACATGTAGAATTCCTGACGGACGTTCAGATAGTCCAGATTGAATCTGGACGAAGTGTAATCCAGAAGATTCATGCCTGTCCACCGGACAGAAGCAGTGGCGTTGAGAGTAGGGGCTTTCGGGGAATTGTATGTATAATGGAACTTGAAATACGGATTTGTGCTGATTTTGCCGGTGAAATCGAATATCGACCCCTGAAGCCTGTGGGCATTCAGTGAAACGTTCAGCAGCACGGAAACCACCTCCTCAGTATCCAGCCTCACTCCGAACCCGAAATGATGGATAGGCCCCGGCTTGCAGTTGATGACCAGACGGAATGGCTGTTCATCCCCTTCCATCTCATATGTGACATAGTCGTATGCCTGGGTTCCGAATACGCTTGCAACAGCTTTTTCCACATCGCCGCGACTGACCCTGTCTCCAGGAGAAATGTCTATCCGTTTGATGAGAATCTCTTTCTCTTTTCCGCCGACACCTCTTATCTCCACCTCATCCACGTATACTGTATCTCTGTCCAGATCCAGCGCCTTCCTGTTACGGAGTTCAAGCGTGTCGCTCCCCACTGTCTTTTTGATGTTCTTGAGCTTGTCTTCGTTTTTGTAAGCCGCAACGTAACCCTGATGGATGATACGGTCTATACTCTCCTTGTCAAAACTCATCATGGTGTATCCGTCCAGTTCCGGTCTGATGTTTATGTCAGCCATACGGACATTGCGCTCGTATACGGAGCGTCCAAGCATATCTATGCCGGCGTTTATTATATCTCCGATATTGTTGATTTCGTCATAGCGTTTCCTTCCGCTGGAAACATCGATTCCAATCACTATATCCGCACCCATCTGTCTTGCCAGAGCTGTAGGATAGTTGTCCCTCATGCCTCCGTCGACAAGCACCATTCCGTCCACCTTCACCGGAGCGAAGACTCCTGGGATGGACATGGTGGAGCGCAGCGCAGTAGTGATTTTGCCTGAGTGCCAGACTTTTGCCTTCCCGGAGGCAAGATCCGTAGCGACACAGGCGAAAGGTATGGGCAGCCTGTTGAAGTTCAGTGAGTCCTGATATCCTACGGACAGTGCGCTGAAGAGATTCTGCACATTCTGCCCGTATATGTAACCTGACGGGAGGCTTCCCAGAAGGTTTTCCTTCACTATCCCGGATGCCCTTTCGGCATCAGCGCCAAGTACGAGCTTTCCGTCGTGCCGCTGCACGTCCGTATTCTCAAACTGGTCCGGCATCTCCGGTTCGTCCCGCATGGATGTACTGTCAGCAGGTTCCCCGGAATACCTGAGCTCGTCTGCCTTGCGTTCGAGATAATACTCCTTTTTATAATAGAAAGGGAATGACAGCAGGTATTTCTCCTTGTACTTTTTTTCCGAATATGAAACGAACTCCCAAGGTATCCTGTCGCTCATTGCCAGATCCCAGTCTATATTCCTGACAATATCCTCGAGCTCCCCGACACTGTAGCCCAATGCGTAGATTCCGCCTACAAGTCCGCCCATACTTGTTCCCAACACCATGTCTATCGGCATACCGATGGATTCCAGATAGTTTATCGCCCCGATATGAGCCGCTCCCTTGGCTCCTCCGCCGCTGAGGACAAGGGCGACGGCAGGTCTCCGAAGCCTTATACTGTCCATCATGGACCTGATTTCGGCGATGCTTGCCGAGTCGTTGCCGACTGTCTGCATCTCTACGGACAGGCTGTCCGGCCTGGGTCTCCGTGGTCTGTCAGGGCTGTCGGCAGAGGCCCGGAACGTGCTGAAGCCCAACACCGATACAGCCAGTATGGTCAAGAATATCTTACTGTTCATATATGGAATTTTAGCGGTCTGACCGCACGATGATTCATTATTTTCCCTTATGCTGTCCTGCAAGCATCCCGCATGCAGCGAGGATATCCTCTCCGCGCGAAGCTCTGATAGTGGTAGTGATTCCGGAACGGTTCAACCTGTCCCTGAAAAGTTCCATGACACCTTGCGGAGACGGTCCGTACGGAAAATCCGGAATCTTGTGGAACCTTATGAGATTCACGCGGCACTCGAGGCCGGAAAGCATCCTGGCAAGGGCGTCCGCATGACGCTTGGTATCGTTGAATCCGGCAAACATGGTATACTCGAAGCTCACCCTGCGCTGCCCGGTAAAATCGTATTGCCTTATCAGTTCCAGTACATCCGCGACAGGATAGGCGCTCTCGACCGGCATCATGGACAGGCGCTCGCCGGCAAAAGGGTTGTGAAGGCTCACCGCCAGATGGCACCGGCTCTCGTCCAGAAACCTTTTCAGGAAAGGAAGGACACCTATGGTAGAAAGTGTTATGCGCTTCGGACTCCAGGCAAATCCCCAGTCGGATGTAAGGATCTCTATGGCCCGGGATACGTTCTCATAGTTGTCCAGCGGCTCTCCCATACCCATGAACACGGCATTAGTAAGAGAGTCCGATTCATCCGCCGATATGAACTGGGATATGATGTCCGCTGCCGTAAGATGCCCGTGGAACCCCTGCCGCCCGGTCATGCAGAACCTGCATCCCATGCGGCATCCGGACTGGGATGACACACACAGAGTCGCACGGTCCCCGTCAGGAATCATTACAGCCTCGACAGCACCGGATTCAGTCTTCGGGACACTCCCGTTGCCTGTCTTGCCGTCCGACGCCCTCATTCCTCCGGCTGCATCGGTCTTCCTGCTGAAGACCCCTTCCACAGGGAAAAGATATTTTTTGGTACCGTCCGACGAGACCTGCAGCCTGCTGTACGGAGTCACCCCAACTTCATATTTCTCATTGAGGGCAGCCCTTCCAGCCTTGGAGATGTCCGTCATCTCGTCAATGCTCCTCACTTTCTTCTGATAGAGCCACCTGGCCATCTGTCCTGCCGCGAATTTCGGAAGGCCCGCTTCCAGGGCCACTATCTTCAGCTCTTCCGGCGTTTTTCCTAAAAGTCTCTGTTTCATGCCGCAAAGTTATATAAATTTGAGTTTCCAGAACATCCGTGAAATATTATATTTGTACTTTCAAACAATAATCAGTGACATTATGAACAGTCAGGAATACATTGAAGTATCCATAAAACTGGAGCCGTTTTCCCAGGACAATGCGGAAATTCTCATGGCCGAACTGGATGATATGCCGTTCGAGTCCTTTGAAGTGTCGGAGCCTTTTCTCAAATGCTATATTCCCAAGGAACAGTACTCGGCCCAGATGCTCAGGCTGGTACTGAGCGGGATTGAGGAGGACAGCTTCACGGTCACGGACTTCAATGCCAGACTCATCCCTCCAGCGAACTGGAACGCCAGTTGGGAAAGCCAGTTCAGTCCTATCGTAGTAGACAGGAAATGCACTATAAAAGCGCCGTTCCACACCGGGCTGAAACGGACAAGGTTCAATATCACGATAGAGCCGCACATGACGTTCGGCACAGGGCACCACCAGACGACCTATATGATGTGCAGGGCGCTGCTGCAGGATGAACCGGAAATAAAAGGAAAGACTGTTCTCGACATGGGATGCGGGACTGCCGTACTGGCCATACTGGCGGCCAAACTGGGAGCAGGCCACGTGTACGCGATAGACGTGGATGCCGTCGCGGCCAGATCCGCATATGACAACACGTGCATCAACAGGATCTCGCGCCGTATCGAAACCTACTGCGGGGATGCCTCGCTTCTTCAGATGGGCAAATACGATGTCATCCTGGCCAACATCAACAGGAATATCCTTCTGCAGGACCTGCCCACATACTCAAGGTCACTCCGCAGCGGGGGCCTCATCTATCTCAGCGGCTTCTTCACACAGGACAAGCCTGCCCTGACCGGGGCGGCAGAAAAGGAAGGATTTCAATTCGTATCCGAAGACACCATGGAAAACTGGTGCAGGCTGAAGTTCAGAAAAGCATAGGCCGGCAGCCCGATGCCTGCTCCTGTAAAAAATTTTGCAAAGAATATTTTTCTGCCTATCTTTGCGCCCTGTGTCTGCGGGCGTGTTGTAATTGGTAGCCAAGCCAGACTTAGGATCTGGTGCCGCAAGGCGTATGGGTTCGAGTCCCTTCGCCCGCACGAGGCCTCTGCTAATCAGTTGATTAGCAGAGGCCTGATTTTTTATGCACCAATTATTTTGACCATTCTGAAATTTGGACTACTTTTGCGTCTGGTCCGGCAAGTGGCCATGAGTTTTTATTTTATTTGAAGTCAGTAGGTTATGTCTAAAAACAGAGGAAAAATACTGGTTGTGGACGACAACGCCGGCATAAGGTCCGCACTCGGGCTGCTGCTGCCCATGCACTTCGGGCAGGTGGAAATCATCCCGTCACCCGGCGAGCTGATTTCCAGAATAGGAACATTCAGACCTGATGCCGTACTGCTGGACATGAACTTCCACAGAGATATAAATACCGGGAACGAAGGGCTTTACTGGCTTTCCGAAATCAAGAGCCGTTTCCCTGATGTCCAGGTCGTGCTGTTCACCGCATATGCCGATATCGCACTTGCCGTCGAAGGCATGAAACGGGGAGCTGCGGACTTCATAGTAAAGCCATGGAACAACGAAAAGCTTATAAAGGTGCTTGACGACGCCTGCGGAAGGAAAACCGGGACAGCGGGAAATGCCCGGAAGACAGGCATGAAGGATACGGAAGGGACAATGTTCTGGGGCAGCAGTCCGGCTATGGACGAAATACGGAAAACCGTCGGAAAAATCGCTTCCACAGACGCCTCGGTCCTCATCACAGGCGAGAACGGGACAGGAAAGGATGTGCTGGCAAGGGAGATACACAGGCTCTCGGGGCGCAACGGTATGCCCATGACAAGCGTGGATCTGGGAGCCGTCCCGGAGACGCTGTTCGAAAGCGAGCTTTTCGGACATGCAAAAGGGGCGTTCACAGATGCAAAGTCCGACTTTGCCGGCAAGTTCGAGCAGGCCCATGGAGGGACGCTTTTCCTGGATGAAATAGGCAACATCCCCCTGCACCTGCAGTCCAAACTCCTGCGTGTCCTCCAGAACAGGACAGTCACACGCGTGGGAGACACCAGAAGCATTCCTATAGATATAAGGCTCATTTGCGCCACCAACATGGACCTTCCCCAGATGGTCAGCGAAGGGAAATTCCGGGAAGACTTGTACTACAGAATAAACACTGTGCACATCAATCTGCCGCCGCTTCGCGAAAGGAAGGACGAAATCCTTCCATTGTCCGAAATGTTCATGAAGAAATATGCGGACCAGTACAACCGCAAAGTCTCCGCAATCAGCGAAGAAGCACTGAATTCCCTCATCTCGTATCCGTGGAAAGGCAATATCAGGGAACTGCAGAACTGTCTGGAAAAAGCGGTCATAATGTCTGAAGGGGAAACACTTGCACAGAAAGACATCATGTCGGCAGGAGCCGCATCCGAATGGAAGGATATTCCGGAAAGCCACTCCTCCGGACAAACATCCGGCATATCCGGAGGCAGCTCGGAGGACACGCTCGAGATGATAGAGGAAAAGGCCATACGGTCAGCCATGAAAAAATACAACGGCAACTTGTCCCTCGTAGCAAAAACCCTGGATATCAGCCGTCCGACACTATACAACAAGCTGAGGAAATACAACATCTGACAAACATGCAATACTCGCCCGGAAAGTGGAACTCAGGTATATAGTCATCCTTGCAGTCGCGGTAACAGCGGCCTTCATTGCAGCGGGAATCTTCTTCACGGCAAAGACCCGACGCAAGGTCACTTATATGCTTGATGCCCTCGAAGACAAGGAAACCAACTTCCGTTTCAGCGAAGAAAAGACGATGGAGCGCAGGTTCAACAAGACGCTCAACAGAATCAGGACAATATTCGAAAAAGAGAAAGAGGAAATCCGCCAGCAGGAACAGTATTACGGAAAAATGCTGGATCACGTACAGACCGGAATCGTAGTAATCGACGAAGACGGAGAACACATCAACTACTGCAATGTAAAGGCTCTGCAAATCCTCGGAATGGCGACATTCAGCAACATAAAGCAACTCAGGAGGATAAGCGAGACTCTGGACGGAACATTCAGGAAGGTTGCCGAAGGCGTCGAAGAGAGGGCAAGTTATTTCAACGAATCGTCACGTGTGACTATTTCGATTACCGCCTCGGAAGCCGAGATACGGGGAAAGAACGTCAAGATAGTGGCTTTCAACGACATAAGCAGTGATATCGAAGAAAACGAAACTGCCTCCTGGACAAGACTCATCCGGGTCCTTACCCATGAAATCATGAATACGGTGACCCCTATAGCTTCACTGAGCGATGCCCTGGCCAAATATGCCGAATCCGATGAACTCTCCGGAACTGAATCCGATCAGGCAGGATCTCATGCGCCAGACATCAAAGCGGGCCTGCAGACCATAGCGGCTTCTGCCAACGGCCTTATCAAGTTCGTGGAATCATACAGGAATCTTACCCACATCGCCGCTCCGGTCAGAAAAGCCTTTTTCCTGAGAGAGCTTGCCGGTACCGTGCAGAAACTTACTGCGGAACAGTTTGCCAAATACAGCGCGGCATTCTCCTACGAAGAGAAAGATGAAGATATCCTTCTGTATGCCGATGAAGGGCAGATTTCCCAGATACTGGTAAACCTGATGAAGAATGCACTGCAGGCAGGTGCAAGGAACGTGCACGTCACGGCCTGGATCGACAGTATGGAAAGTGTCATAGTGGATGTCGCCAACGACGGCCAGCCTATCAGCAAGGAAAGCCAGGAGGAAATCTTTGTCCCGTTCTTCACTACAAAACCGACAGGAACCGGCATAGGCCTGAGCATTTCCCGTCAGATAATGAGACTGCACAACGGCACTCTCCGCCTGTCGCGCAGCGACTCCCGTCAGACTGTCTTTACTCTGGTTTTCAGATAGCCTGAAAGACGCAGCCTCTACTTCAAATCACATTCACAGCAAGAATGCTCAAATTCGCTTTGTTTTGAGATTTATCCTATTCTTTTCATAAAGAACTATAACCATCCGATTATTGAAGCCGGCAAGATGCTGAAGGATATGATTTATTTCAAACGGGACATACGACCTTCCTGATTGCATCCTTTATATTCGATTGATTTTAAGTAATTTAGTCTGTCATTCATTAGGACGGTCCCCTGCCGCGTGACGGGACCGTCCATATATGTCTTGAACCAACTCATTGGCACTGACCGTTTTACCTGCCCAATTATTGGGAAGGTTAAAACCGCTCTATATCCTGACAAAATTTCTCCGCCTCGACAAGGGAGCCCGGTTTGCCAACATCGATAAGGTGCAGACCGGTCGCCGGAACGCCGTATATCGGATAGCGGTCCGCCACTTTCAGATAGAAATCCATTATCGGGAAACGCTCGCCGAAGCCTTCGGGACCGAAAAGAGAAAATATACCGTCGGAAATGATGTGGATGCCGGAAAAGGCCAGCATGCGGCAGGATGCGATGTCCAGTGAATGATACGGAGTCCGGACTTCTCCTGTGGAAACGTTGGTCCAGCCGACAAGCCGCATGCTGTCATCGAACAGCAGATAGCGGCTGGTCTTGCGGTCGCTTACCAGAAGAGCAGCCAGAGCGTCAGTCCGGACCTGTGACTCGAACCACCGGATATCCAGATCGGAAAGTATATCGGCATTGTGGACAAGGAACCTGCCGGCATGTCCGGTCACTTCGGCAATGGCACCGGAGTCCTGACCTGCAGGCCGGCACAGATACCTTTCCGCATGGCGGATTCCGCCGCCGGTCTCTAAAAGCATGTCCCGTTCGTCCGAAATGTGAACATCCATACCGAGTCCGTCTACGGAACCCAGATAGGAAATTATCTTGTCTGCAAAATGATGTACGTTTATAGTGACGTCAGTGATTCCGGATGCTTTCAGCTTAGTCATGACATGCCACAGCAGAGGTTTGCCGCAGACAGGGACCAGAGCTTTCGGCATATTGTCAGTCAAGGGCTTGAGACGGGTGCCGAGTCCCGCGGCGAATATCATGGCTTTCATAATCGACAATCTTCTAAAATATAACACAGCGTGGTTCTCTACTTCCTGCGGAGGGAATGACAGGATCTCGACCGACAGACGCCTAAAGTATCCGTTCCGTTTTTTGCTCCCGATGTATCAGTCTGACCTTCACTCCGTCAAGAGCGGCAAGATGGCGGGCAAGGCTTTCCGCACAATAGACCGAACGGTGCTGCCCTCCCGTACATCCGAAACTTACCATCAGATGCGTGAACCCCCTCTGCATGAAACGCCTGACATGGGCGTCTGTCAGAGCATAGACATGGTCCATGAAACGGAACACCTCCCCATCCTCTTCCAGAAACCTTATCACCGGAGCGTCCATCCCGGTCAGGGACTTGTACCTGTCGTATTTTCCCGGATTGTGTATTGACCTGCAGTCGAAGACATATCCCCCGCCGTTTCCGGAAACATCTTCCGGTATTCCCCTTTTATATGAAAAACTGTACACTGTAACTGTCAGAGGGGATCTTTCCCCGCCGGATGACATGACCGGATCATATCCTGGCAATGTGCTTTCAGCCGGAGTCTTTTCTTCAGGAAGATATCTTATTTCACCTCTGTCAAATGCCGCAACAAGCCCTCTGAGGACACTGTCCAGATACGGATAGGCATCGAATGGAGCGGACAGGAGTTCTTTCATGTTCCGCATGGCCGCAGGAATACTTTTGAGAAAATGCTCTTTCTTCTCGAAATAGCCCCTGAATCCGTATGCCCCGAGCACCTGAAGAGTACGCACCAGCACGAAAAGTCTCAGTTTCGCATAAAAGTCAGCAGGCTCCGGCTCGCAGTATGGAGACAGGGCGTCCAGATATGTCTTGATCATGGCGTTTCTCAGATCTTGCGGATATCCCGCCCTCGCCTGCCAGACAAACGAAGCAAGATCATAATGCATGGGCCCCTTCATGCCGCCCTGAAAATCGATGTAATACGGCCTTCCGTCCTTGAGCATAACATTTCTGGACTGGAAATCCCTGTAGAGAAACCCGTCAGCCGGGATAGCAGAGACATCATCCGCAAGTCTTTCGAAATCAGACTGCAGCCTCATTTCATCAAGCTCAGGTCCGGCTGACTTCAGAAAACAATATTTGAAATAGTTAAGGTCTGACATCACCATCTGCCTGTCAAAAGACCCAGAATGGAGGCAGACATTGAAATCAAGACCACCGGCGCCCTCAAACTGGATTTTCGGCAGTCCTGCCACCGCAGCAAGAAGCATTTTCCGTTCCTCCGGTCCGTAGGTCCCGCTTTTCCTGCCTTCCGACACGTAGTCGAATAGGGAAATCTTTCCGAGATCTTCCTGCAGATAATACATCATATCATCGCTTGTCCCATAGATTTCAGGGACATTGATCCCTTTGGCCCTGAAATGTCCGGCCATTGTGCAGAATGCAGTGTTTTCCTGCGGATCCGTACCCATGACGCCTATGGCAGACAGTCCGCCCCCCGTCAGACGGAAATATTTCCGGCGACTTCCGGATGCAGGCAGAAGGGATACGGTCTCCGGCACTGTCCCGAAGCGGAGATTGAAAAGGTCAGATAAAATATTGTTTTCCATGTCACAAAATTATAAAAACTAACATTGTCTGGCAAAAAAGTGTAAATTTGTGCGGATTTAACCGAATTGCAATGCTCAACAACGCCTATTGCTCTGACAAGTACCAGTATACGATGGGAAAGTCTTTCTATGACTGCGGGATGAAAGACCAGACCGCTATTTTCAACCTTTTCTACCGCAAGGCTCCGGAAAACAACAACTGGGCTGTGGTAAGCGGTGTGGACGAAGTCCTGGAAATGGTAGAAAATCTGGGCAACATGCCGGCGGATTTCTTTGAAAAGTTCCTGCCCGGGCCGGAATATGCCGGATTCAGGGACTATCTTTCGAAGATGAAGTTTACGGGAAACATCTATGCGATGCGTGAAGGCGAGATAGTTTTTCCTTCCCAGCCTGTTATCATAGTGGAAGGGCCAATGATAGAAGCGCAGGTGCTGGAAACCCCGATGCTGTGCATAATGAACCACCAGATGGCTGTAGCGACCAAGGCTTCCCGGGTCTGCAGGGCGACGAACAAGCCTGTAAGCGAATTCGGCTCCCGAAGGGCTCACGGTCCATGGGCTGCGACCTATGGAGCGAAAGCAGCCGTAATCGCCGGATGCAGCAACACTTCCAACATCCTCACCGGCGTGATGTTCGGCTGCGGTTCTACCGGGACAATGGCACACAGCTATGTAACTTCTTTCGGCTGCTCAGTGGAAGGCGAGCACAAGGCATTCGATTCATATATCAGGACGCACAGGAACGAGCCCCTCATACTCCTTATAGACACATACGACTCCCTGAAATGCGGTATCCTCAACGCAATGAGGGCATACAGGGAGAACGGCATAGATGACAGCTACGAATACGGGTACGGAATCAGGCTGGACAGCGGAGACCTGGCTTATCTGTCGTGCGAATGCCGCAGAATCCTGGATGAAAACGGATTCCGCAAGTGCAGGATATTCGCGACCAACTCTCTGGACGAGTACATCATTTCAGATCTGGAGCGGCAGGGGGCGTGCATAGACTCATACGGAGTCGGCGATGCAATAGCCACCAGCAAGGCCAACCCGTGCTTCGGCAATGTGTACAAACTCGTGCAGATAAACGGCCAGCCGGTCCTGAAACGCTCGGAAGACAAGGCGAAACTCATCAATCCGGGGTTTCAGATCACATACAGAATCACCAGAAACGATCCTGAAAAAGGTTCTGTATTCAAGGCTGACGTCACATGCCTGCGCGGTGACGAACTTACGGAAAAAATAGAAGCAGGCGAAACCTTTACCATATATGACGAAAACGACCGGTACAAATTCAAGACATTCGAAGCCGGGAGCTATACTGCAAAACCGCTGCAGGTAAAAGTGATGGACAGCGGAAAGAGATGCGTTCCGGAGCACAGTCTCATGGACAAGAAAGCCTACTATGACAGCACCCTGAAGCATTTCAGCCCGAGCGAAAGGCGTCTGATCAACCCGCATTATTATAAAGTGGACATTTCAGACCAGCTCTATGACTTGAAGATGAGCATCATCAACCGTCTCGTTTCAGAAATAAACAACTTCAGCCTTTGACAGACATGACAGATTCAGCACTTGTAGTAGTGGACATGCTTTACGATTTCATCGACGGGTCTCTCGCATGTCACAATTCCAAAAATGCGGTCAGGGAAACCGTCTCCTTCATTGACAGGATGACAGCAGGACAGAACGGGGATGAAAGCGAGATTCTGGATACGTTCCCGATACTGTTCGTATGCGACCACCACCCTGCAGACCACTGCTCGTTCACTTCCAATGGCGGGACCTGGCCGTCCCACTGTGTTGAAGGCACTCACGGAGGAGCCGTGCACGAAATGCTGCAGCCATACATGAAGGAAGAACTTGCATTCTACAAGGGATGCGACCGCGACAAAGAGCAGTATTCAGGGTTCGAAGGCATGAACAAGGCAGGACAGTCTCTCGGCGAAGTGCTTGAACTGATGGACATAAAAGATGTGTACGTCTGCGGAATAGCTACCGAGTTCTGCGTCAGGGCCACATGCCGGGACCTTCTGGAAGCAGGATTTTCAGTGCATCTTCTGTCGTCCGCCCTCGGATATACAGACCCTGACGGCCACCTTGCAGCCCTCAGGGAAATGGAGGCCTCGGGAATCGGAATTTTGTAAACAAGAATTATTTGTCTATCTTTGCAGGTTCGTATGAAGAACCTGTTATCGAAAATATGGATTCCTGCACTGCTGATCGGAATCGCCGCGATACAGTCCTTCGGGATTGACGCTGCCCGCACGGGGTTCATTTCCTCCGTTGCCGACTCCCTCAGACAGGCCAGAGTTGCAGACAGTTCTATCATCAAGGAATCGGTTGACTCTGAAACCGTTAAGGCTTCAGAGAATGTTATTCCCATACATTCCAACCAGGGAATAGCCTCAGTCATAGGCGAGATTTCATCAAAAGTGGATTCGGTAAGGTCCCTGACAGCGAGGGATACCATCATCCCGCCCGATTCGCTCAGACTTACGGATTCGATAAGATACAGATACTACGTGGAGCTCAAAGACGCTCCTACCAGACAGTCCACAAGGGATTCGCTCATGGCAGCCGGAGATACCGTCCAGCTGAATCTTCTGGATTCCCTGTACAGGAAGGATTCTACCGAAATAGCCATCCGGGACTCCCTGATATGGTTCAACTCACTTCCGCGCAAGGAGCAGAAAAAAGTCATAAAGAAACAGGAACTCCCGATGTTGCTGGCCAGAATGGACAGTGTGCTGAACAGAAGAGACAGCATCATAGCAGCCAGAGACAGTATAATAGCAGCCACGCCGAGAATCCTGGAAACCTACGCCGTGCCGGACTCGATGCAGTACAAGAGACTCATAACGTGGACCCATGACAGGTATTTCAACAACGTGAACCTCCACGGACAGGATACCACCTACAACTATCATTTCTATGACTATCCGTTCTACAAGAACGATGTGGAAGCGTCATATCTGGGAGTAATCGGCTCCCCGGTGCAGACCTACAACTATTTCAAGCGGGATGAGGAAGAGAATGTGGTTTTCTATACCCCTTACAGGATTTACAACTATTCTCCCGAATCCCTTCCGATGTTCAATACAAAGACCCCTTATACCGAGCTTGCATACTGGGGAACGCTGTTCGCAAACACTGACAAGGAAGAGTCGAACATCAAGATCCTGACGACACAGAACATCCTTCCCGAGCTAAACGTGACACTTGAGTACCACAGGTTCGGAGGCAACGGAATGCTCAAACGGGAAGATGTGGACAACAGGACTTTTGTTGCTGCCGCCAACTACATGGGCAAGCGGTACCTCATGCATGCCGGATACATATACAACAAGGTGGAGAAAAGCGAGAACGGAGGTATAGTGGACAACACCTGGATAAGGGATACGACAGTGGATGCCAGGGAAATCGACATCCATCTGACCAACGCTTCAAACAAGATAAAGAAGAACACTGTCTTCCTGGACCAGTCATACAGGATTCCTTTCAACTTCCTTAACAGTCTGGGCAGCAGGAAAGAAAAGAAAGCGGAGCGTGCCAGACGGGACAGTATAATGGCAACCGGCGACAGCGCAGCCATAAAAGCTTATCTGAAAGCACAGGAGGATAAGGAAGCCAAGGACGCTTCATCCGGGCAGCCCGACACTCTGGACAGGGATATTACCACTGCATTTATCGGTCACAGTTCGGAATACTCGGTATTCACGAAGATGTATACCGACGAAATAGGTACCGGGGAAGACGGACAGTTCGGCAGGGATCTGTACAACAACCGTTTCTACCTCAATCCAACAAGCAGCGCCGACTCGCAAAGGGTCATGAAATTCGAGAACAGGCTGTATATCAGGCTCCAGCCATGGGCTGAAGACGGCATAGTATCGAAGCTGGATGTGGGAATCGGTGACAAGCTCCTCAACTACTACGACTTCAGAAGCACGCAGAATTACCTTTCCAAAGGGAAAAACGTAGTCAGAAACTCCGTATACCTGTATGCCGGAGCACAGGGCCAGTTCAGAAAATTCCTGAACTGGAACGCTACAGGCCAGTATACTTTCCTCGGGGCCGAAATCAATGATTTCAATATCGATGCAAATCTCGGATTCAACATTTTCCCGTTCAGAAAGGCCAGGAAAAGTCCGGTAAGTTTCAATGCGCATTTCAGGACTTCGCTCAAAGAGCCGGACTGGTACCAGCAGCATTATCTGTCAAACCATTACAAATGGGATAACAGTTTCGGCAAGATTTCGGAAACACGTATCGAAGCCGGTGCTTCCGTTCCGTTGTGGAAGTTGAAGGCGACTTTCGGATATGCTTTGTTAAGCAATAACATATATTATGATACTGAAGGTATAGTAAGACAGAACTCCACTCCGATGAGTGTGATGACTGCTTCGCTGACCAAGAATTTCAGACTGTGGAAATTCCATTTTGACCACCAGGCACTGTTCCAGATTTCATCCAATGCGGATGTACTTCCTCTGCCTTCTCTTGCATTGAATTTCAGATACTACTTCCAGTTCGATGTAGTGAAGAATGTCATGCAGATGCAGATAGGGGCAAATGCATGGTATACGACCAGATGGTATGCCCCGGCATACAGCCCTGCCCTCGGTCTGTTCCACAACCAGACGGAAGAGCAGTATGGAAACAGCCCGTATATCGATGCATTCGTGAATATACAGTGGAAAAGAGCCTGCATATTCTTAAAGGCGGTCAATGTGGGAATGGGATGGCCTGACAATGCCGTGGATTACTTCGGAGCACATCACTACATCAAGCCTCAGAGAGCCATCAAGTTCGGAATATTCTGGCCTTTCTATATCCATGCAGGCAAAAACGCTTCGGTAGGGGGAGCATCATCCGCCGGGGAAGGCGGTCGTGGCGCTTCCGGACTGTCAGGTGACAGAATGTCATCAGGAGGGGGACGCTCCGCCGGTGGCATGAATACTGCAGCGGCACAAAGAAGGTAAAATTATTATGGTTAGTACAAGGACAAGACGATACATCATCGCCATAGTCCTGACATTCATTGCCGTGACGGCAATTGACAGGGCTCGCGTGATGGAATCGTCCGAATCAAAGGAAAGCTTTGATTCACAGGAAATCAAGTGTGCAATCGTTCTGGAGAACGACATGTACAGCAACGACGGCCTGAATACAGGCTTCAACTACGAACTTCTGAACCAGTTTGCAAAGACTGCCGGAAGGGATCTGAAAATAGTCACCGCACACAAAGGGGAGAATTATCTGGACTCCCTCAAGGAAGGCACAGTCGACCTGGCGGTCCTGCCTCCGTCAGTTGCGGAAGACCATGACGAACTGATGGTTTCCATAAAGACAGGGGACAACTCCGTATGGGCTGTCAGAAAAGAGAATCCGAACGATATCATGGCTATCAGTTCATGGATCAGCTATTATGAAAAGACACCGGAATATTCCGATGCCAGAGAAAGGTTCTTCAATGCCTACGATCCGCATGCAAAGTCAAAATCATCCCATATCAGTCCGTACGACAGTCTGATCAGGAAATACGCCGGCGTTCTGGGATGGGACTGGAGGATGCTTGCCGCCGTGATATATCAGGAATCAAGATTCTCCATCAATTCCCGTTCAGGAAGAGGTGCTGCCGGTCTTATGCAGGTAATGCCGTCAACAGCGGAATATTACGGCATAAATGACCTTACGGACCCTGAGGAAAACATAAAGGTGGGGACCATGCATCTGGAAAGGCTGCAGGAAATGTTCGACGATGAAGACATGGACAGCAAGGAGAAGGTGCTTTTCACGCTTGCTTCATACAATGCCGGCGAAGGACGTATAGCCGACTGCAGGGCGCTTGCTTCGGTGCGCGGCCTCGACAAGAACAAATGGGAAGAAGTGGTGCAGGTGATTCCTGAAATGAGAATCGACTCCATACTGAAAGAAGAGTGTGTCAGGCTGGGAAAATTCCAGGGACACGAGACAATCAGCTATGTAGACAGTATCCTGAACATCTACAGCAGGTTCTGTGCCATCTGCCCGGCATAGGACAGGATATGGAAGGCAGTAAAAGTTGTGGACATTTCATGAGACCCTGACCGTTTTGGCAGGGTCTATTTTTGTTATGAACAAAGCCGGCAGAAGCAGAAGAAGCATGATGCCGATATATGCTGCGGCATCTGCCAGCAGGAACATGGGCAGATCGGCATGCACCGGAACAAACGGAAGGAAATAGTTCTCCGGGTCAAGTCTGATCAGATGGGTCCGGCCCTGTATGAAACAGAACAGCAGCGCAAATACGTTGCCGATGGCCATCCCTTTCAGGACTGCCGATGATGCACTGGCCAGAAACACTTTTGCTATGCGTCTGTCATCCATGCCGAGGGATTTGAGAAGCCCTATGGTCGATATGTTTTCGAAAAGCATGATGAGCAGCCCGGAAATCATGTTGAAACCTGCGACAGCTGTCATAAGCAGAAGGATGATGAATACATTGAAGTCAATCAGATTCAGCCAGTCGAATACCTGAGGGAAACGCGATACCGCAGACCTCGCTACGACTGTCGTCTCATCATCGGAAGCGTAAAGAAGGGCAAGACTGCCTATATCCTGCTGCATCTTCTCCATACCCTGCATGTTCTTGTACCGGCGGTCAAGAATCACTTCCAGAGCGGAAACCTGTCCGCTATCCCACCCGTTGACGCGCTGCATATCTGACAATCCGACAAATACCATCATACCGGCATTGCCGCCATCCAGCATGTCATCGTATACGGAACTTACCGTAAAGTTCCTGACCCTTACTTTCTCCCCTATGAAATATGACGGGAGTCTGTCACCGGGACCAAGGCGAAGCATGGAAGCCAGAGTAGATGGGATGGACACGCATAAAGACGGTATGGAATCGGTTCCCGTTATCCGATCCATATTCTCCACTCCCTTGAAAAGTACTCCCTGTATCTCGGTCCCGTTTCTGACTATTCCTGCCTTGTATACTGCAGGTACGATATCCTCTACCCCGTCAAGCGATTCCACATGCTCCAGATATGCAGGATACCGGTCTATCGGAGAGGATTCGTCAAGATAATTCAGATTTACAGGTGTTAGCTGGACATCACCGGACAGGAAAGAAATTCCGTCCCTGATTTCATTCCGGAAACCGGATGAAATCGAGACGGAAACAATCATCACGAAAAAACTGACGGCAATGGATACCATTGCAATCCTCCCCTTGAAACGGAGCCGCCTTGCGATGAACAGAGAGACATCCATCCGAGAGCCGGATTACCAGATCACAACCCTTTCGCTTTCCGGACGGTACATTGCATCCCCGGCCTTGATACCGAAAGCATCGAAGAAAGTCTGCAGGTTGCGAAGTGTCACATTCACCCTATTTTCTCCGAGAGAGTGCACATCGAGTCTTGTGAGTCTGGCCTTTTCTTCGTCAGTAATGTTCTGCGCCCAGATATTGGCATATGACAGGTAGAATCTCTGCTCGGCAGTATAGCCGTCTATCGGAGCAGGACGCTTGCCTTCAAACGAATTCTGCAGTGCCGTATATGCAATCCTCAGACCGCCCTGGTCTGCAATGTTCTCACCCAGACAGAGGGCTCCGTTGGCCATAAGGCCTGGCAGTATCTCTATCTGGTTGAACTGCCCGACAAGTATCTGCGCTTTCTTGTTGAAAGCTTCCGCATCGGATTCTTCCCACCAGTTGACCATATTGCCGTCCCTGTCGAACATACGGCCCTGGTCATCGAAACCGTGCGTCATCTCATGACTGATGACTACGCCGATTGCGCCATAGTTGAGGGCGTCATCGGCTGCAGGATTGTAGAAAGGAGGCTGCAGAATGGCTGCAGGGAAACATATTTCGTTGGTAGTAGGATTGTAATAGGCATTGACAGTCTGAGGGCTCATGAACCATTCGTCCTTGTCTGTCCGCTTGCCCATACGGGACATGTTGTCGGATACATACCACTTGGATGCATTCCTGATATTCTCGTAATAACTGAGCGAAGGATTGATGATCAGTGACGAATAGTCTTTCCACTTGTCAGGATATCCTATCTTCACCGTGAAAGCGTCAAGTTTCTCATGAGCCTTTGCCTTTGTGGCATCACTCATCCATGCGAGGGAATCCACATGCTCCCCGAGAGCTACCCGGAGATTCTCGACCATGAGTTTGACACGCTCCTTGTCTTCAGCAGGGAAATATCTTGTAACATAGATCTCACCGACAGCCTCAGACAGAATGCTGTTCGGCACTTCCATAGCCCGTTTCCAGCGGGGCTTCTGTTCCCTGACTCCGGCCATCTGCTTCTGGAAGAAATCGAATGATGCCACATAAAAGCTGTCGCTCAGTGCGCTGCAGGCTCCTTTGAGCAACTGTCCCGCAAGATAGTTCTTCATTTTGGAGAGATCAGTCTCTTCCATAATGGAATCAAGGGCGGAGAAATATGACGGCTGGCAGACAACGAGCTTTTCCTGAGGCTGGATTCCGGAAAGACGGAAATAAAGTCCGAAATCAAGGTTCGGATACTCCTTCTCGAGCTCTTCTGAAGACATGGGGTTGTATGACTTGGCCACATCCCTCAGCTCGACATTTGACCACGAAGCCTTTGCCAGCCTGTCCTCTATGTCAAGGGCATCTTCGGCTGCCTGAGCCGCGTTTTCCATTCCGGAGAGAGTGAAAATCCTCTCAAGGAATGTCCTGTAGCCGGCCTTCAGGGCTGTATTTGCCGTATCCAGATAGTAGTCCCTGTCCGACATGCCCAGACCGGACTGGTTCAGATAGAGTATCTGCCTTCTGCTGTCTGCCAGATCGGCTGAGACATACGGGGCGAACAAAGGATAGTCAGATGCCGAATGAAGCTCTGTAACGGCTTCCATCAGACCTCTTTTGTCCTTGACAGACATGACCATGTCAAGCAAAGGCCTGACAGGCTCCGCCCCCTCGGCATTGAGTCGGGTGGAGTCGAGCCCCATCTTGTACAGATCGGAAATTTTCTGCTCGACACTGCCCGGCATAGGGGATGTCTGCCCCATGGACTTGAAAAGTTCATTCAGCCTTTTCTGGTTGTTCTCGCTGATCATGTCCATCACTCCATATCTGGAGTACTCCGGTTTCAGAGGATGCTTCTTCTGCCAGCCTCCCGTCGCAAACTCATAAAAGTCTTCTGCCGGAGACACAGATGTATTGAGATTTGTAATATCCAGAGCCGATGTCTCGGTTTCCGGACTTCCGCAGGCCACGGCAAGAACCGGAAGCACTGCAATCATAATTTTTTTCATATCCTATTTAATATCCTTTCGTTTTAATTTCAATCCGACCTGCGAAGATACTAAAATTTCATAGTGATGTGGACATACCGAAGCAAATTTGTCCATTACGCCCTTTTTAATGTACCTGCCGGAAGCGGATTATCATATCGCATTTCCCGGTACGGACCGGAAAATCACAGGACCTTCAGTCTGGCCTCTGCCGTAAGGCGTTCGGATTCAGGTCCGTACTTGGCAAGCATCTGAAGATACTTTTTCTCCAGTTTGGTATTCTTCTGCCGGCGCGCTATTATCACGCTGTTCTTTATGGCGGTATAGTCGTCAGGCACGGCTTTCAACACTTTGTTGTAGTATTTGAGGGCTGTCTTGTAATCCTTCTCGACCACAAGATAATATGATCCTACATTATCCATGAACACGGTCATGTCCGGATAATAGTCAAGCATTTTTTCAGACAGGGAGTAGAAGGCTGAATATGACCCCTGGCTCCCTATGTTGAAAAATGTAAAACAGAATTCCTGGATAATGTCCGGGAAAAGCGTATCAGTCACTTCCAGTCCCGGATATTCCCATTTCCCGTCCACAAGGACATTCTCGTCTATGAGCTTTTCCAGATACGCAAGGGCCATATCGGGACTTTCCTTTTCATAGGCGACAAGAGCCGTAGCTTTGAGAGACCTGAGGTCCAGCCGGTCCGCATCCTGCCTGATAGCCTTGTCAAGATACTTCATGGACATGGTATAGAGCGAGTCATTATAGAAAATCTCCTGGAAATAGTTCACATCCGTATCGGAAGAGTCTTTCAAGGTGATGACAGGATCGGCACCCATGAACTTCTTCTGTCTTTTCGGAACCACTTCGGTGCTTTGGGATTTTGCAAAATAATAACTGAACTTGGCAGTAAGAAGACGGACGTCTTCCGGAGCTATCTTCTCCCAGCCGTCCAGAAGGGTCTCGATGCCGACTCCGTCATATCCGAGCTTGGATACCAGAAGGTTGTATCTCTCGGCATATTGTTCTATGCGTGGATCTTCCTTATTTTCTTCCTGTGCTCCTGCTGCAAATCCGGCCGCTGTCATGATTTCCGCTGCAGCAACTATGGTACAGAACAGGATTTTTTTTACTATTGTCATGATTGCAAATTGTTTATTGTTGGTTTTTACTTCTGTGTATATCCATTCTTATCCTGCGGCTGCGCGGATACAGGCTGTTGCATCTGTTTCCGAGATTCTTTACGAATCCGAGCGGCAGGGACTCATAGCAGACCGTAAGGAAACCCGCAGGCATGTCACTGAGCACAGGAGGATTTCCCTGAAGATATGAAAGTGCCTGCTCCTTGTCCAGTTCCGCTTCCGGATACAGGCCTCTTCTGTATATCAGCGACAAGGCCAGGTCCGGATCCGGGACCAGCACTCCCCTTTTCCTCTCCCCGGCCGCACATCCCGAAGAAAGGACATGCAGCCTGCTTTCCAGGAAAAGCATCTCGGATGCGACGGACTGCGGAAGTACTTTCACGAAATTGCCTTTGCCCACGACTGCCACTTCCTCCGTAAAGCAATCCCTGATGCCGGACATTTCCTGTCCTGTCAGTGTCGCGCCGGAAGGGCCTTTCTGCCGGCTCCTCTGCCATATCCGCCCTGCAGATGAAGTCTTGACAAGCGCCGAACAATACTGCCCCTCTCCTTTCACCAGTCCGGGCACCAGGCTGAATCCGCAGCCGGTTGCAAGTACCCCTGGCATACCGTCGTCTGCCGACGATGATACTACCTCGGCCCCGAGGGTCCCGGATATCCATCTGACATTGTCATCGTTTTCATATCTGTTGAAAGTGCATGTAGAATAAATGAACAGTCCGCCTTCGGCAAGTGCGGGCCAGACATCGGCCGCAATGCGGCGCTGCCGTCCCTGGCAGAGCCTGACATTGTCTTCAGACCACTGTTCCTGTGCCTGGATATCCTTCCTGAACATCCCTTCCCCTGAACACGGGACATCTGCAAGAATGACATCGAACCATCCGTCCATGGAAGAAAAGTGCGACGGGTCATCAGACGTGACCACAACGCACGGATCGCCCCATACCGCTGCATTCGAGGCCAGGACAGACGCCCTCTGGCTCACTACCTCATTCGAAACCAGGACAAAACCGCTTCCGCATACTTCCCTGAGAGATGCAGCGAGATCGGTTGTCTTGCCTCCCGGAGCAGCGCACAGGTCCAGCACCCGCAAAGGTCTGCCTTTCCCTTCCATCACCATAGGAAGCAGCTTTCTGAAGACATGCGCCACGAACATGGAAGAAGAATCCTGTACATAATATGCCCCGCCATGAAAAAAAGGATCCAGAGTAAATACAGGTCTTGAATCCAGAAAAATCCCGTTTCCGCACCACGGCACGGCATCTCCTGCAGTGTGGAATCCGGCAGTCCGCTTCCACGGATTCCGCCTGACCGATACGGAAGCCGGCTCTTCCAAAGCAGAAAAAGCGACAGCGGCATTCTCCTGCCCTATCGCCTCTTCCAGATACTTTCTGAAAACTTCTTTCGGATTGCCTGCCATAAATGTCAGCCTGTCAGGACTGGAATCCATTGAACTTCGACGGGTCAAAACCATCCGGGAACATGGACGGATCCACCCCTTCGGGCATTCTGCCTTCAGACATTGCGGCAAGACCGTCAACCATCTTGTCGAGAGCCTCTTTCAGTTTTGAACCGAGCATCATTTTCATCATGAAATTCAGATCGGCTGACACTTCTATATGGAAATCAGTCTTGTACGGATCGCCTCCTGCCGCATCGAAATGCATCGATATGCTGAACTTGAACGGAGCGCCGTCGTCGCAGAAGTCTATTCTCGAGTACGGAATCCTTTCCGCCACTCTGACGCCTACGGAAAAACCCTGTACAACAGCTTTTATACTATCATAGTCGGCTGTAACGTCCTTTTTCTTTTCCTCGGGAAGGAACTGGACGAAATTCCTCATGTCGACAAAGGCCATATACAGCTGGTACGGAGGCCGCGACACGACAGCATGCTTGCTTTTTATTTCAGTAGCCATTGTCCTATTCGTTTTTGCCCCATGTGGACGGAGAATACCTCCACTCCCTCAGCATTCCGAGATCCGCTTCGGTGACATAGCCGGTCTCATGCGCCACGTCTATGAGAGTATCGTAGTTTGTAAGCGTGTTGAGTTCAACATCCGCATTCTCGAAAGCGCGTCTGGACTGGTTGAAATTGTATGAAAAGATGGCCACCATACCCTTGACATCCGCACCTGCTTTCACAAGAGCGTCCACAGCCGCAAGGCTGCTTGAGCCCGTAGAGATGAGATCCTCCACTACGACCACTTTTGCGTGCGGCTCAAGGATTCCCTCAATCTGAGAGCCGGTACCATGGTCCTTCGGCTTGGGGCGCACATATATGAACGGCTTTCCCAGCATGTGTGCGATAAGGGCGCCATGCGCTATGGCACCTGTCGCCACTCCGGCTATGACCTCCACGTCAGGATACCTGGACAATATGTTGTCCGCCATCCATCTGCACACGTTTTCCCTGAATTCCGGGTATGAAAGTATTTTCCTGTTGTCACAATAAATCGGGGAAAGCCATCCTGACGCCCATTTGAAAGGTTTTTCCGGGCTGAGAAGCACAGCCTTGATGTCAAGCAGCGACTTTGCCACTTTTCTTTCGATTGATTCCATATTTCATTGATTTTAATTTCACTATCTTTGCACGCAATATCCTTGCAAAGTTAAGAAATTTAACATTGAAATGCACAAAATATACCTTGAAAAGAGATGCATTATCATCTGCTCCCCTAAGGATCAGGCACTTACAGACCCTAATGCCATACAGTTCACTCCAGGAGAACCATACAGCACCCATGAACTGATCAACTTGTTCGAACAGTCCGACTCACTGATGCGCATATATATACCGGCAGAAGACATGGACAGCACATACCGGAAAATATGCTCGGAATTCAAGGAAGTGAACGCCGGCGGAGGCCTGGTGTCCAACAGAAGAGGAGACTACCTGCTCATCAACAGGAACGGCTGGTGGGACCTTCCCAAAGGCCATCAGGAAAAAGGGGAGGACATCCGGACCACCGCACTGAGGGAAGTACAGGAAGAGACAGGCGTTGACCGTCTTGAACTCAGGGACCTGATATGCATTACGGACCATTGCTACCGGAGGGACGGAATATGGCATCTGAAACACACATGGTGGTTCGACATGCTGTACACGGACCCGACCGACCTCACCCCGCAGCGGGAAGAGGATATCACCAAAGCCGCATGGGTGGCAAAATCAAGCCTTCCACCGTTCCTGACCAAGACCTATCCGTCTATAGCAGAGGTATTCCGTGAGGCAAAAGTGTAAATTCCAGGAAAAGCTGAAACAATTTTCAGAAATTTCCGTATAATGTAATGCGTGTATATACAAAATCTACACTTATTATGAAACTTTCACAATTCCAGTTCAATCTGACCAAAGATAAAATCGCTTCGGAGCCGCCGAGATGGCGTGATGAATGCAAGTTGATGGTACTTCACAAGGATACGGGGGAAATCGAACACAGGTTATTCAAGAATATCATAGACTATTTCGGCAAGGGAGATACGTTTGTCCTTAACGACACGAAAGTTTTTCCTGCCCGCCTTTACGGAAACAAGGAAAAGACGGGAGCAGACATAGAAGTATTTCTTCTGAGGGAACTTAACAGGGAGCAGAGACTCTGGGATGTGATTGTAGACCCTGCCAGAAAGATCAGAATAGGAAACAAGCTGTATTTCGGCGATGACGAAAGTCTGGTAGCGGAGGTAATCGACAACACCACCTCCAGAGGAAGGACACTGAGATTCCTGTATGACGGAAGCTATGAGGATTTCAAGTCCACTCTGTTCAGTCTCGGAGAGACACCGGTCCCTAAGTGGGTAAAGGAAAAGGTTACCCCAGAAGACGCGGAAAACTTCCAGACGATATTTGCGGAACACGAAGGGGCCGTATCCGCCCCCGCTGCAGGACTCCATTTCAGTCGGGAACTTTTCAACAGAATGATACTCAAAGATATAAACAAAGTATTCATCACCTTGCACATGGGTATCGGGCATTTCCGATCTGTCGACGTAGAAGATCTGTCCAAGCACAAGATGGATTCGGAAAGGCTTGTCATATCCGAAGAGGCCGCCGATACAATCAACAGGACCAAGCGCGACAGGCACAAGGTACTGGCGGTAGGAGTGACTGTAATCCGGGGACTGGAAACCTATGTGACTACCAATGACGAAGTCCGCCCCTATGACGGATGGACGAACAAGTTCATCTTCCCGCCGTACAGGTTCGCCATACCGGATGCAATCGTATCCAACTTCCATACGCCATGCTCTACCATGCTTATGTCCGTAGCCGCATTCGGAGGATATGAAAAAGTAATGAATGCATACGAAGTCGCCCTCAAGGAAGGCTACATGTTCGGACCATACGGCGATGCCATGCTCATATTGTAAAAAAGAGAAAAAACATAAAGAAAAAGAAAAACCGGCACTTCAGGATATCCTGAGATGCCGGTTTTTCTTTCATGACAGATACCTTTGCCGCAAAAAAATGATGGAACGTATCTATGATGAAGACGTATGCAGCTGCGCCCTTAACAGGATTTTCGGTTTCAAGCCCAAGATTGCCGTTGCGCTCATATCGGCCCTCGGGCATGCTGCCGATGTTTTCCGGCTCCGCCGGTCGGAACTGGACAGGCTGCTAGGCCCCTTTTCGGCAGAAAAGGAGAAAATAGGGCCCCGCATTCTTTCCGAAGCGGCATCGGAGCTTGACGGACTGTATGCCGGAGGATATTCATTTACCTATTATAATGCGCCGGAATATCCGGCCCTTCTGAGAGAGTGCGAAGATCCTCCGGTAGGATTATATATAAGGAGTGTATCTCCGGCAAATGAAATTTTCAACTGCAGGCCTGCAGTTGCCGTTGTCGGGACAAGGGACATTTCGGGATACGGTGCGGAATGGTGCCGCAAGATAGCAGGGGATATTTCCAGATCCGTCCCCGCCCCTGTCATCGTAAGCGGTCTCGCTCTTGGTACAGACATCATAGCACACAATACAGCTCTGGAATACGGAGCGCCGACCATCGCAGTCATGGCAACCGGCATTGATACCGTGTACCCTGCCAGACACAGACACACTGCCGACAGAATAGCCGGGACTCCAGGCTGTGCTCTTATAACGGACTATCCGCCCGGAACCGCGCCCCTGCAGATAAACTTCCTGAGACGAAACAGGATAATTGCCGGCCTGTGCAGCTCCACTATCCTTGTCGAATCAAAAGCCAGAGGAGGGGGCATGCTCACTGCCAGACTTGCATTCTCCTACTCCAGAGACGTATACGCTCTTCCCGGAAGGATAGACGATACAAGATCGCAGGGATGCAACATCCTCATCAGGGAAAAAGTGGCGGAGGCAGTCATTTCCGGAAAATCCCTCGTGGAAAGCATGGGATTCATATACAGTAAGGAAAGCCGGACTCCCGTCCCCGAAGAAGCCGTCATACTGTCATACGGAGAGAAATACGGGCAGGACAAGGTCGGCAGGCTGGCAAGGGTTGTCCTGCATATCAGGAAAAACCGCGGGACCACGATAGAAGAGATAGCTGACAGCACCGGTTACAGCTACAAGGAAGTCCTTGAATACGCAGCACTTCTGGAAAGCGACGGAATTATTTGCACAGACCTTCTCCAAAGATGCTACATCAGAGTAAAATAATATGTAACTTTGCGCTGCTCAAGCGCAGACAGCAAATGGAATTCACTGATACCCACACCCACATTTACGATGAGGCATTCAACGGCGAAGAGGACCAGGCCATAACCCGCGCCATGGAATCAGGCGTCACGAAAATGGTATTTCCCGATATCGACAGCTCCTCCAGGGACAGAATGTTCGCCCTTGCCGGCAGGTTTGCCGGGACTGTCTTTCCCTGTCTGGGACTGCATCCCACATCCGTAGACTCAGGATGGAAGGCTGAAATCGGGAAAATGGAGCAGTACCTTGACAGGCATGTCTACGCTATCGGTGAAACCGGCATGGACTGCTACTGGTCAAAGGAATTCGTCAAGGAACAGATGGATGCGCTTGAATACCAGATACGGCTGGCGCATGATAAAGACCTTCCCCTGATAATCCATTCAAGAGAAGCCACCGGGCTTATCTTCGATGTACTGGAAAGATGCCGTCCGATGGAGACCAGAGGCGTACTCCATGCATTCAGCGGCAGCATCGAGACTTTCCGAAGGATGCAGAAATACGGCAAATGGTATGTAGGCATAGGAGGCGTGGTCACCTACAGGAAAGCCTCGGTAGCAGAAACCGTAAAAGACATACCTATGGAATACATACTGCTTGAGACAGATTCCCCATATCTTGCTCCTGTCCCGAAACGCGGCACCAGAAACGAAAGCGCCTATATACCTTATATAGCGGGAAAACTGGCGGAAATAAAAGGGACCAGCCAGGACGAAGTGGCGGAAACGACCACGGAAAACGCCAGACAACTGTTCAACATATGACACACTCGGAACCGAACCGCAGAGCCTCGCTTCTGCTGATATACACAGGAGGCACAATAGGAATGAAGCAGGATCCGGCCTCCCAGACCCTGAAGCCGTTCGACTTCAGCCAGATTCTGGAAGAAGTGCCGGAACTGAGAAAATTCGCGTACAGAATAGATTCATACACTTTCAACCCGCTGATAGACTCTTCAGATGTCGAGCCTTCTCTCTGGCAGTGCCTTGCAAAGCTGATAAAGGAAAAATACGACCAGTATGACGGATTTGTCATCCTTCACGGGACAGACACCATGGCCTACTCGGCGTCAACCCTGAGCTTCATGCTGGAAAATCTTGCAAAACCTGTCATTTTCACCGGCAGCCAGCTTCCCATAGGCATCCCCAGGACCGACGGAAGGGAAAATCTCGTTTCCGCTGTCGAAATAGCGGCTGCCAAGGATACGAACGGGGATGCAGTTGTCCCCGAAGTCTGCATATATTTTGACAACATGCTGATGCGGGGAAACCGGGCAAGCAAGGTAAGTTCCGACAACTTCACGGCTTTCAAATCCATGAATTTCCCTCCCCTTGCCGAAGCCGGGATCAACATAAAATACAACACCCCGCTCATCATCAGGCCCGCAGACCGGAATGCAGGCCTGACTGTCCATACGGAACTTGATACAAGAGTGTCGATTCTCAAAATCCACCCCGGCATCACCCCGCATGTGGTTAAGAACATTCTCTGCGGAGAAGAGACCAGGGCAGTCATCCTGGAAACATACGGATGCGGGAACGCTCCGGGAAAAGAATGGTTCATAAACCTTGTGAAGCAGGCGGCGGATTCAGGAAAAATACTTCTCAACGTAACCCAGTGTCTGTCCGGTACGGTGAACATGAATCTCTATTCCACAGGCAAGACTTTGCTTGATGCCGGAGTAATAAGCGGATACGACAGCACCACCGAAAGCGCTCTCGGAAAACTGTTCTTTCTGCTGGGCCGGACGAATGACAATCTGATAGTGAAAGACATGCTCGTGAAAAATTTCAGAGGAGAAATATCAAAATAATCATTGCCATATAAAAATTAATTGCTAAATTGCACCGGTTTTAAAGAGCAGAGGAGCCCTGAAAACCGCTAATGAAAACTATAACAATTTAATACATTATTAATTAAACACACAAAAACAGTTATGAAAAAAATTTTCATGTTTTTGGCAGTAATCGGCCTGATGGCCTTTTCTGCACAATACGCAGCAGCTCAGGACGAGGCAGCAGCAGAACCAGCTGCTACTGAGCAGGTAACAGAAACTGCAGCACCTCAGTCTATGGCTGAACTCGTAGCCGCAACTCAGGGCGAAGTTCCACTTCACCAGCAGCTTAAAACTTACTTCATCCAGGGTGGTCCAGGCTTCATGACAACAATTATCCTGTGCCTTATCCTCGGTCTCGCAATCTGTATCGAAAGAATCCTTTACCTCAGCTTTGCAAAGGTCAACACAAAGAAACTTCTTGCCAACATCGAAAAAGCCCTCAAAGAGGGTGGCGTAGAGGCTGCCAAGGAAGTATGCCGCAACACACGCGGACCTGTAGCAAGTATCTTCTATCAGGGCTTCCTCCGTATGGATCAGGGAATCGAAGTCGTTGAAAAGACTGTTGTTTCCTACGGTTCAGTTCAGATGAGCCTCATGGAGAACGGACTTACCTGGGTCGGCCTGTTCATCGCCCTTTCAACTTCTCTGGGATTCTTGGGAACAGTCGTTGGTATGGTGCAGGCATTCGATGCTATTCAGGTTGCCGGTGACATCTCTCCAAACATCGTAGCAGGAGGTATGAAGGTCGCTTTGATTACAACCGTCGGCGGTTTGATCGTTGCTATCGTACTCCAGATTTTCTACAACTATATTCTTACAAGAATCGACTCTCTTTCTATTGAAATGGAAGACGCTTCAATCTCACTTGTAGATATCCTGGTTAAACACGAGAATAAATAATCTGAATCAGCATTATGTTCAATAAAATAATCAAATACGTACTTCTTGCACTGATCCTTATCGGCGCTGCTCTGGCAATATGGGGGTTTGCTGTAGGCTTCGATGACGCCTCAGTCAACACTCTCCTGCGTTGGGCATACGTCATGGTCATTGTCGGAATCGGACTGATTGTTGTCCTCGGCTTGCTCATGGGCGCAATCAACAATCCGAAGAGTCTGATCAAGACAGGATTGGTAATAGTAGGTGCAGCCGTCGTAGTGGCAGCAGCCTTCCTGACGGCGAAAGGAAATCCGGCTCAGGGCTTTGTCGGCCAGCAGCCTGAATTTACAACACTTAGAAATACTGATGCTATACTTACAATCACATACCTTGTCTTCGGGGCATCAATTCTCTCCATCATCATAGGTATGGTTGTAAACGCATTTCGCAGCAAATAACATCCACGAGTTATGTCTAAAAAAGTACCAGAGTTAAATTCAAGTTCATCGGCGGATATTGCATTCCTGCTGTTGTCATACTTCCTTATGACAACTACCATGAATCAGGATTCAGGTTTGCAGCGCCGACTGCCTCCAATGCCGGCTCCGGATCAGGAGGTACAGGATCAGAAAGTCAACCGCCGAAATATCATCATAGTAAGGATAAACGCGCAGGACAGACTTTTTGCTGGTAACGAACCAATGGATGTCAGCAGACTTAAAGACAAGATTAAAGAGTTCCTTCTCAACCCTAACGATGACCCTAAGCTCCCTGAAAAGGAAATGAAAGACATTGAAGGCTTTGGTCAGTATCCTGTATCAAAAGGAGTGATTTCGCTTCAGAACGACCGAGGTACCAGCTATCAGGCTTATATCTCAGTTCAGAATGAAATCGTCAAGGCCATCAATGAAATCCGTGAAGATTTCTGCCGTGCCAACTACGGCAAGGCCTATGCAAATCTTACGGAAGAGCAGCAGGAAATAGTAAGGGAGGCAGTACCTCAGTTGATTTCTGAGGCAGAGCCTAAGGATGTGTCACAAAAATAATATAAAGGAGATACAGTTATGGCAAAATTTGGACGTGGTGGAAAGAAAGAGGTTCCAAGCCTGTCTTCCGGCTCAATGTCAGACATCGTCTTCATGCTGTTGTTCTTCTTTATGGTGACAACCAACATGAGAGAGACAGAGTCAAAGGTCATGTACAAACTTCCAGAGGCAAGTGAAGTAGCGAAACTGGAAAGGAAAGACCTTGCTGCATATATCAGCATAGGACCTCCTGCAGCATATCTGCAGCAGCAGTATGGAACTGCTCCACGTATCCAGCTCAACGACTCTTTCAGGACTACCGATGATATCCGTGATTTCATCGCAGCTGAGAGGGAATCAAAGAGCGAGGCGGACCGTCAGTTCATGACAGTATCCATCAAAGCGGACAGCGAAACAAACATGGGTATCATTACTGACGTCAAGCAGGAATTACGTAAGTGCTCTGCATTGAAAATCATGTACACAGCACGTAAGGCAGGTAACGAATAGTTCCAGTTTACGTTTAGAAGAAAAGGCTACCAAAATATGGTGGCCTTTTCTTTTGTTTTGAAGCACATCTTTGAAAGAAAAAGAGTAAATTTGCCGGGATTTAAATCAAACGGAAATGAAAAATATCAGACATGCGCTCATTTCATGTGCAAGCGTCATCTTCATCTTCATGACACTCGCACTGACCACTACCGGCTGCTGCAGCAACAACGGTACAAACACAGAAACAAAAGCGAAATATATCTTCCTGATGATAGGAGACGGAATGGGAGCGTCAAATGTCGCCGCCGCAGAATCATACCTGTCATACAAAGCAGGAAAGCTCGGAGGAGAACAGCTTACATTCACGAAGTTCCCTGTTCTGGGAATGGCGACGACATACTCGGCGAACTGCAATATCACATGTTCTTCCGCATCTGGCACGGCAATTTCATGCGGAGTGAAGACCAACAACGGATACCTCGGAATAGATCCTGAAGGAAACAGGCTCGAAAGTTTCGCATACAAGCTGCACAAGGAAGGCTACAACATAGGAATAATGTCTACCGTACCGGTAAACCACGCTACACCGGCAGCATTCTACGGACACAACATAAGCCGGAACGCATACTACAGCATATCCCAGGAAATCCCGCAGAGCGGTTTTGAATTCTTTGCAGGAGAAGGATTCCTTGATTACTATGGACAGGACGGCAAACAAGAGCCGATTACCGGTTATCTTGCAGAAAACGGAACGACAGTATGCTTCTCGGCAGAAGAGTTCGAAACTGCAAAGGCATCAGCGAAACAGATCGTTCTATGCCAGCCGAGTACGAAGGAACAGGATGCGGAAGCATATACAGTGGGAGATGATGACAAGGAAGACTTTACACTCGGTGAAATGCTTGAAAAATGCCTGGACTATATCGGCGAGGACGAGCCTTTCTTCGTCATGTGTGAAGGAGGGAAAATCGACTGGGACGCCCATGACAACCAGACAATGCCGATGATAGCGGAAATCATCGATTTCAACGGAGCCATCGATGTCGCATACGAATTCTACAAGGCACATCCGGACGAGACTCTCATAGTAGTGACTGCAGACCATGAGACAGGAGGCATCGCTCTCGGCGGCCCTGGCGGAACATCAAAGAACGGGGATAACATATATTGGGACGTATTTGAAAAAGCAGGTGTGACAGGTGCTGACGGCAAAGTCGATTCGGAAAAGAAAAAGGAACTCAACAGAGAAGCGAACATAGGATGGACAACTACCGGCCATGCCGGAAGTCCGGTACCGGTATACGCAATAGGAAAGGGTGCTGAAAAATTTGCCGGAAGGATGGACAACACGGATATCAGCAAATTCATAATGAATACAAAATAGTTCAGGACCGGGACAGGACCGGATTTCAAGAAACCAAGAATAAGAGATGGAAGCAGTAACAAGGACAAAAGTCAAAGACCTGCTCAGGACTGAGCCGGGCACGGAAGTACTTGCTAAAGGATGGGTACGTACAAAACGGGGAAACAAGAATGTATCTTTCATAGCGCTGAATGACGGCTCTACAATCAACAATATACAGATCGTAGTGGATGTCGCATCTTTCGATGATGACCTTCTGAAAAAAATCACGACCGGAGCCTGCATCGCGGCATACGGTACTCTAGTCGCATCCCAGGGCAGCGGGCAGGCTGTTGAAATCCAGGCAAGGAAACTCGTCCTTTACGGAGAAGCGGATCCGGACACTTATCCGCTGCAGAAAAAAGGGCACTCGATGGAGTTCCTCAGAAGTATCGCCCACCTCAGGCCGAGGACAAATACGTTCGGAGCAGTCCTGAGAATCCGTCATGCGATGGCATTTGCCATACACAAGTATTTCAATGACAAAGGATTCGTATATCTCCACACCCCGCTGATTACAGCATCTGACTGTGAAGGCGCAGGAGAAATGTTCCAGGTCACCACACTGGATATGAACAATGTTCCGAGAAAAGAGGACGGCAGCATAGACTATAGCCAGGATTTTTTCGGAAAGCAGGCAAGCCTTACTGTCAGCGGACAGCTTGAAGGCGAGCTTGGCGCCATGGCTCTTGGAGAGATATACACATTCGGACCCACATTCAGGGCAGAAAACTCAAATACTCCACGTCATCTTGCAGAGTTCTGGATGATAGAGCCTGAAATGGCATTCTACGAAATAGAAGACAACATGGTCCTTGCGGAAGATTTCATCAAATCGCTTGTACGCTATGCTCTGGAAAACTGCATGGACGACCTGAAATTCCTCAACGACATGTTCGACAAGGAACTGATAGAAAGACTTGAAAGTGTAGTAAAGACCGAATTTGTACGGCTTACCTATACTGAAGGCATCAGGATTCTCGAGGAATCGGGAGAGAAGTTCGAATTTCCTGTGAGCTGGGGAGTGGATCTGCAGAGCGAACATGAAAGATATCTGGTGGAGAAACACTTCAAGCGTCCTGTCATCATGACTGATTATCCGAAAGACATCAAGGCTTTCTACATGAAGCAGAATGACGACGGAAAGACAGTACGCGGAATGGATGTGCTGTTCCCTAAGATCGGAGAGATTATAGGAGGATCCGAAAGGGAATCCTCGCTTGAAAAACTCGAGGCCAGAATAGACGAGCTGGGGATGAGCCACAGCACGCTGGAATGGTATCTTGATACACGCCGTTTCGGATCTGCCCCACACAGCGGATTCGGTCTCGGATTCGAAAGACTCCTTCTCTTCGTAACCGGAATGAGTAATATCAGGGATGTAATTCCATTCCCGAGGACTCCAAAGAACTGCGAATTCTAAACAATCCGTACAATGCTCATAATAGGTATAGCCGGAGGTTCCGGATCAGGAAAGACAACTGTGGTAAAGGCCATCACCGAGAAGCTCAGGGAGCAGGTGGTGGTCATACCGCAGGATTCATACTACAAGGACTCCAGCCATCTTCCTATGGAGGAAAGGCAGAAAGTCAATTTCGATCATCCTGACTCCATCGATTTCGATCTGCTGAACGAGCATCTGCACGAACTCCGCTGCGGGAAAAGCATCGAACAGCCGGTATATTCCTACCTAACCTGCTCGCGCTCCAGAACGGAAACAGTAACTGTCCATCCTGCCGATGTCATCATCATAGAAGGCATTCTGATTTTCACATGTGCCAGACTCCGTGAGCAGATGGATATAAAAATATTCGTAGATGCCGATGATGACGACAGACTGATGCGCGTCATGGCAAGAGACATTATAGAAAGAGGCAAGACAGTGGAATCCGTAATCGAAAGATACACAAAGACGGTCAAGCCCATGTATCTCCAGTTCATAGAGCCCAGCAAACGATATGCTGACATAATAATTCCTCAGGGAGGCCACAATAAAGTAGCAATCGACATCATAGCTGCAACGATTGAGAAATCATTGCTCCAATGAAATCTTCATATAAAAAGGAAAGGCACGACTCTGTCTGGACAAGAATCCGCTGGAAGTTCAAGCACCTCGGCAGCGAAGACAAGGCAGGACTGTATATGACAGTCATTGCCCATCTTGCCGTGATAATCACCCTGCTCGCAGTACAGGTAGGCACAGCGCTCAGACAGGACAACTCCTTCCTGATGGATTTTTCCGGCTATGAGGCGGATGAACTCTCCAAAAAGGAAACTGAACTCAAGGAAAGCATAAGCAGGAAACTGGACAAAATGCTGGGGAATGTTCCGGTTCCCGAACGCAATGCAGTCAGTGACAACAATATCAGAAATATAGCAGTCGATGCCGGAAGCCATCTGAAAGATGACAGGAATACCGATGTCTCAAAACTCTATGCCGATGCGGAAAAACTGGACAGGGAACTGAAAGAAGGGCGGGATCATGCCATATATGAAGATGCGCGGGACGAAACAGTTGAAACCGGCAAGGAGAATTCTGCAGACAAGCCGGACAGCAGCAGGCAGGAGTATTCCGGACCGTCAGTACTGTCATATACCCTGGACGGACGCAAGGCCAGCCACCTCAAAATCCCGGCATACCAGTGCTATGGAGGAGGAGAAGTCACGGTAATCATCATCGTGGACCCTTCCGGAAGAGTCCTGAATGCGAAAATAATGGATGAAGTATCCTCTGAAGACCAGTGCCTGCGGGACTTCGCAATCAGAGCGGCACGTCTTTCCAGATTTTCCGTATCACGCACTGCTCCTCCGCGTCAGGCCGGAGAAATCGTATACAGATTCATAGCACAATAAAAAAGCAGCTCTGTATCAGAGCTGCCAAGAAGTTTCAAGGGACGTCTTTACCGTCTCGTCTATATCAAGATAAAATCTGTAGAAAGCCTCGTCGTCAAGTTTGGAATAACGCCCCACAAGAGCCTTGAGCTGCGGCATCATGTATTCCTCTGTCTCTTCCCACTCTCCCTTCTTCGGAACAATACCGTCCGTCTTTTCGGCAAAATCAAGGAATTTCCGGTCAAGATGCAGTCCTTCAAGATAATCCGAAAGGACTCCGAAATCGGATATCTTCGAAAGCTCAGACTTGTAACGGTCGAAAATATATGATGCGAAACGCATCTGCGTAGCTTTCCTGTTGCACTTTACATAGAAATCAGTCGCCCGCGTAGTGTCCATAGGGACGAATATGTCAGGGATGATTCCGCCGCCGCCGTACACTGTCCTGCCTTTTACCGTATGATATACCTCACTTGAATCCACCTGTATACTGTCAGCATCCGTCATCTCGCCATGCCTGTAACGCTCGTAAATATCATAAGCGTACTTCGTGCCGTCTGAATAAGGTTTCTGGATACAGCGGCCGGATGGAGTATAGAAACGAGCGACGGTAAGCCTTATGCCGGAACCGTCGGTGAAGTTTATCGGCTCCTGCACAAGTCCTTTCCCGAAAGACCTTCGGCCTATGATGATACCTCTGTCATTATCCTGAATCGCTCCGGCAAATATCTCGCTGGAAGAAGCGGAAGACTCGTCAATCAGGACTGAAAGACGTATATCCTGCAGTTCCCCCCTGCCGTCTGCATTGAAATCCTGACGGGAGCGGTGCATCCCCTGCATATAGACAATCTGGGCGTTTTCTGGCAGAAATTCATTGCACAGAAGGAATGCCTGGTCAAAATAGCCCCCGGTATTGCCTCTGATATCGAAAACAAGTCTTTTCATGCCCTGTCCAAGCAGTCTTTCACTGGCCCGGGTAAATTCCCTGTAAGTCGTTCTGGTGAACTTGGACAGACGGATATATCCTGTCGTATCGTCTATCATGAAAGCGGCATCGACACATTTGACGGGAATCTTGCCTCTGGTAATCTCAAACGGGATTTCAGATCCTCCCCTGTTCACCACTATCTTCACTTTTGACCCGGACGGTCCCTTCATCTTGCTTACCATGCTGTCCTGAGGGGTCTTCGTCCCTGCAATGACATCATCACCGACTCTGATGATCCTGTCTCCCTGCATAAGGCCGGCTTTCTCTGACGGACCGCCAGGAATCACACTCAGGACAATCGCAGTATCATTCGGGACATTGAACTGGATTCCTATGCCGTCGAAATTGCCTGCAAGTTCAGTTTCAGACTCCTCCAGATCGACCGGAGGAAGATAGACGGAATGCGGGTCAAGCTCGGACAGAGCGGCAACCACAGCGGCATCCGTCATCTTTTTCATGTCAATAGTATCCACGTAATTGGCCTCTACCTGCTCAAGTATGAGGTTGAGCTTTCTCCAGCGGTTATAGTCCCCGTCAAATTTCCTGTTTGTATTATAGAATTTTCCCGCTGTGACAGAAAGGAGCACGCCGATTACCACTCCAAGCAGCGCTATCAACAATATGTTACTGTTCCTGTTCATGATTTCAGTCTACTTTTTCCACCTCTATCCCTGCCCTTCTGAGCAAGTCGACTCCATCTGTAAGCCTGTACTCGTCCCTGTATACCACTCTCTTTATTCCGGCCTGGATAATCAGCTTGGCACATTCAAGACATGGGGCTGCTGTCACATAAAGGGTGGCGCCAAGACTGCTGTTGCCTGACTTGGCCACCTTTGTGATTGCGTTGGCCTCCGCATGGAGGACATAAGGCTTCGTGACACCGTTCTCATCCTCGCAGTTGTTCTCGAAACCGGAAGGAGTGCCGTTGTAGCCGTCAGAAATAATCATCCTGTCTTTCACCAGCAATGCCCCGACCTGACGCCGCTTGCAATAGGAATTCCCTGCCCATATTGCAGCCATCTGAATATAACTCTGGTCAAATTTTTCCATATTTTACGCCGATACCCGGTCACTGTCAGCCACGCTGGTACAGATAACGTTTTATACTGCGTTTCGGAGTCCGTTCAAAATCCTCCGGCATTATTTCTATCTTCTTGACTCTTGCATAGTTCGGAAGCTCCTGATTGGCTACGGCCAGGGATTCGTCAAGACTCTTTTCCAAAGCCTCATGGGAAAGACCGTCAAGCTCTCCCTGATGGAAGTCAGGGTATATAAGAGCCGTCAGCCCGCCATTCTCCTCAATTACGAGCGAATCCACCACATATGGCATATTGTTGAGCACACACTCGATCTCTTCAGGGTATATGTTCTGACCTGACGGACCGAGAATCATGCACTTGGATCTGCCGCGCAGGAACAGGTATCCGTCCTTGTCCATGACACCCATATCTCCGGTCCGGAACCATCCGTCTCTGGTGAAAGCGGCATCTGTCGCTTCCTTGTTCCTGTAATATCCCAGAAATACGTTCATACCTTTTACAAGTACTTCTCCAGGTACATTTTCGGGATCTTCAGAATCAATGCGTATTTCCATGTTCGGTGCGACCTTCCCGCATGAGAACTCCTTGTTGGTCTTCCAGTCATCATAGGAAATGATAGGGGCACACTCTGTCATTCCGTAACCCACTGTATAAGGGAAACCTATCTTCTTGAAAAAGGCCTCCACTTCCTTGTTGAAGGCAGCTCCTCCGATGATGATTTCCTCGAACTGACCGCCGAAAGCACTGATAAGCTCCGTACGTATCTTTTTCATTACCATCTGGTCAAGCACGGGAAGCTTCATCAGGAACTTGATGCCGTTTTTCTCAAGAAGAGGCTTGAGCTTGCTCTTGTATACCTTCTCGATAATGAGAGGGACAGCAATGACGATATTCGGCTTCACCTCAGACAGAGCCTGCAGGATTATTTTCGGGCTCGGCACTCTTGTAAGGAAATGGACATGGGTCCCGACCGTCAGCTCGAACAATACTTCGAACATCATTCCGTACATATGTGCGGAAGGAAGCATCGCAACGACATTGGACGTATTGTCAATCATCGGAAGGACCTTCTTTGCAAAGAATATATTCGAGAAAAGCGCCCTGTACGGTATCATCACACCCTTGGAAAATCCTGACGTGCCGGAAGTGTAGTTGATAAGCGCCAGCTCGTCTGCGGAATCCTCATAATAATCTATGCTGTCAGGAGTGAAGTTCATCGGATATTTCTTGCCGAAAAGTTCATTGAGGTGCGCACGCACTTCTGTAATCTCTTTTGTACGGGCGTACAGGAGAGACAGCGTACTGATCTGGACAACAGCCTGAAGATTAGGCATCTCACTTTCGCTGAGCCCTTCCCACACCACATCATCCACAAACAGGATCCTGGCTTCCGAATGGTTCACCAGATGATGGATATTGCCCGGCTTGAACTCATGCAGGATAGGCACCGGCACAGCTCCGTAAGTAAGGGCCGAAATGAAAGAGACTCCCCAGTTGGCCTGGTTTCTTGAGCATATTGCCACCTTGTCTCCTTTTACAAGACCGCACTCCTCATACATGATGTGCATTTTCGCTATTCTTCTGGCAACATCCCTGTAATGTAGGGTAACGCCCTGATAGTTAGACAGTGCAGGCCTGTCCCAATTTTCCCTGAAACTCTTTTCGTAAAGTTTATTTACCGATTGAAATTTTTCCATAAAATAAAGTTTGTCCTGATCAAGAATCCTATTGATACAGTTTGTTTTTCTATTTATTTTCAAGTTTGATCACATGTGTCTTTCCATCATAGCATACCGCTTTTACGGCAGCTCCGTCAGCCGGAACGATCCTGCTGTCGCTGCGGATCATCCTGTCCCCTTCAAGGCGGGTCAGAGGCTCTCCTCCATAGAAACCGAAAATAAGAGTCTGGATCGACGTCCTGACTACCCAGTAGGTTTTCCCTCCGGCCTTGACCGCTTCCGGAAGGCCCTTGATTGTTTCGTCGGAAGTGATGGTCTTCCACTGGGCCGGCCTGCGGCCCTGGAGATTGTACATTTCTATAGTATTGTCCTTATGGAGAATCATTACATTATATTTCCTCGTGCCGTTGAAGTCATAGATGCCGGGACCGATAAGGATTTCCTTGCCGAGGTCGACAGGGAACGGATTCACGAAACGTCCGAGACGGTCTATCAGATAAAGCCGGCTGCCTGAAGCGAAAAGAATCTGGAGCTTGCCGTTTGCGAAATAATCCACAGTACCGGCACACCCGCAGATCGGGGACGAGAACGGCACTCCCCAAATGCCTTTTCCATCCACCTCCTTGAGGCACAAGTACATGTTGTCCTGCTGATAGAAAAGATTCATCTTTCCTGTCCCGGAATTTTTCACTTCAAACGGGCCTTCCGGCACTGTCACCACAGTATCCCGCTCGAATACAGGAGCCCTGGTCTTCATCGCCGAAACCCTGAAAGCCTCTGCCCCGGCCTTTATATTGCCATCCTTGTCTTTTGATATGCAGAACGATACCGGAACGTAGGAAAAACCTTCAGCCATTTCAGCCAGAGAGGAAGAGTAGAACGGCTTGAAGATGCCGGCAAGCGCCTCCGGATCTTCGGAAACGGAAAGGTAAGAGACCGAATACTTGCTCCCTGACGTAAAATCAGGCTGGACGGATGCCCCTTCGACAAAACTGTCCAGTGTATTTTCCGTGGCGCGTCCTTCAACATATTCGGAAACGGCATTCCTGCTGCCAACGATTATCCACCCGTCAATATATGTGAAATATTTCTCGTCAGGCAAGGAGAAGAACGGGCCGAATACGGCTGAGGCAAAGCCGCCATAAGGATATTCGCATAGCTTTGGAGAAGGGTCCTTTGCCGAAATCCGGCCTTCCCCACTGAAAACCTCGTCCGGATTCCTGTTTCCGATTTTCAGCAGAAGGACCTTCTCGACAGATTCTCCTGCCCTGAAAAACGCGGCGGCAACCTCCCTGACATCAAGAGATGAAGCCCACTGCACAGGAGAAATTCCGGTCTCTTTCCGCAACTGCCTGCGCAAAGTCTCTATTTTGCCCAGTCTTCCTGTCCCGTCAGCAAAAGCATCGACGGCAGAAACATACGCGGAAACGTCTGACAACGGAAGGCTGGAGAAGAAAATCGTATATGAAGGAAGCACAGACATCACATCCGGGCGTGCCGGCGAATACGACCTGAACACATTGCTGAAATCTTCGACTCCTGAAGTACAGGCAAATCCGCCGGAAAGCTTCAGACAGTCTTCTTCCGCTTCATCTATTGTGAAGCACGTCCATCCTGAAAACTTTTTCAGGAAATCGGCATAACCGTAAATGCTTCTGTCAGCGACGCAAGTGAAGAACTTGCCGATTTCCCCGCATGACATGTAGACATTGCCGCTACCATGACCTGACTTCAGGACACAGTCGGTAAAGCCGTCTGAGTCAAGGACAGAAATCCCTTTTCCGATATGCCTTTCAGAAGATCGAGGCTGGACATCCGATGAGGAAAGAAGCAGGATGTTCCTGCGGTAAAGATATGTATGCGGCTCAGCATGCTCAGAGCCGTCAAGCAGCATGGTGGACAGCCCGGATGCCTCAGCTTGCGAGACCAGACGGCCAACATCATCTTCCGTATCTGCACCGGCCCTGCCGGCTTCGACAATCATAAGAGGGACAAGAGTCCCGTTGTAATGCAGAGAAAGAGCCGCCTTCGATGATTTCAACGATCCCAGACCTGACCTGGAAGCCTTGCGCAGGAACTGCTGCAACCTGCCGGATTCACTCCCTCCCGCGAAATAATGGAAACAGCCTGCAGTATCCGCCAAGAGACTGCAGGCAGTTTTCAAATCAGGAAAACTGACCACCATTACAGCATCCGAAGGTACGGCGGCCAGAAGGCCGGTAGCGCTCTCCGAGGCGGCTGACTCCGCCCGGGTCTTTCCGGTTCCCGAATAAAGCAGGAATACGGCAACTGCCACCAGTGCAGCCAGTCCTGCCAAAACCGCCACACAGGCAATGATGGTCTTTCTGTTCATGACACCGTATGCTAGCGGACAGCGATGGCCTCTATTTCGATCTTGACACCCATCGGAAGTGCAGCCACCTGGAAGCATGCCCTTGCAGGCTTGTCACCCGTGAAGAATTCCGCATAGACTGCGTTGGCTGCCGCAAAATTGGCTATATCATCAAGGAGGACGGTAGTCTTGACCACATTGTCATAAGTCATCCCGGCAGCTTCAAGGATAGCCCCTATATTCTTGAGGGACTGCCTTGTCTGGTCCTCGATCTTCTCCGGCACAGAGCCGTCGGCGGGAACTACAGGAATCTGACCTGAAACATAAAGAGTACCGTTTACTTCAATAGCCTGTGAATATGGGCCTACTGCTTTAGGCGCATTCGGTGTTGCGATTACCTTTTTCATATCAAATAATTTTTACCCAATCTGCAAAGATACTCATAATCCGTTTAAATTCAAACAAGCAGTACCAGACTGACCGGCCAAATAACCATATACAAAAATAACCTCATGACAATCATGAGGTTATCTGCCAATAAAGTAGTCCCGAGCAGAATCGAACTGCTATCTAAAGTTTAGGAAACTTCCATTCTATCCGTTGAACTACGGGACCGGTTTTATCAGAAAAGAAGCCGGGTGGAATTACTCAGCGTTCTTTACAATGATCTGACGTCCCCTGTAGTACCCGCACTCAGGACAAACCCTGTGGTACATAACAGTAGCTCCGCAATTTGAGCAAGTAGCCAATGTAGGGACTACAGCCTTGTCATGTGTTCTTCTCTTGTCTCTTCTTGCCTTAGAGACCTTGTGTTTCGGATGTGCCATTGTTTTATATTTTTATCATTTTATTTCAACTGTTCCCGTCAGCTTCTGAACATATCCTTCAAAGCTGAAAAAGGATTCTCTTCTCCCTGTCCGTCATTCTGACTTCCCTGATACCCAAGATGTCTGATAACTTCCGGATCACACCCGCCTTCTTCATGCACCCGCTGCACAGGCAGCGACAGACAGGCATAGTCATATATTATCTGTCCGAGGTCCAAATCCGTATCAGCTTCAGGAAGGAAAACGATCTCACGACCGTCCTCTTCTGCGGCAGAGGCCGCTCCGTCTCCGCTCCCGAACTTCACGCTGAACTTCCCGAGCGTGTCTACCGGAACAGCCAGATCGCCGAGACACCTGTCGCACTCCACAGTAAGGCTACCATATATATGACAGTCAATCCCGATATAGTGTCCGGACTTTTCCACCTCGGCCTCGACCTTGAGATCCGCATCCAGAATGTCAGAATTACTGAACTCTTCAAAGAACTCCCTGCCTGCAGTCCAACGGTAAACCGTCTTATCTGAGGCCAATCCATTCAGAGGTATCAAAAAATCCGTATTTTCCATAACCTTCAAATAGATTTGAGCGTGCAAAGGTAAGAAAAAAATCCGGAATATCAATCCAAATCGTTACTTTTTCTTTTCCTTTCTATTTCATCAAGAATTATTTTCCTGATTCTCATAGACTTAGGTGTAACCTCCACCAATTCGTCTTCCTGTATATACTCCAGAGCCTCTTCAAGAGAGAATACAATCGGTGGCGGAAGCATCACTTTGTCGTCGCTTCCCGACGCACGCATATTGGTCAGCTTTTTTGTCTTGCAGATATTAATATTGAGATCCCTTTCCCTGGTATGCTCTCCCACTACCTGCCCTGCATAGATCTCGTCTCCGGGATTCACGAAGAAACGTCCGCGGTCCTGGAGCTTGTCCATTGAATATGCGACCGCGACTCCAGTCTCAAGTGAAACAAGCGAACCGTTGGTCCTGCGCTCGATATCACCCTTGTACGGTTCATAATCCTTGAACCTGTGAGCGACTACGGCCTCTCCCTGCGTTGCGGTCAGAAGGTTGCTTCTGAGTCCCATCAGACCTCTGGCCGGAATATCGAAGTCAAGGTGTGTCCTGTCTCCCTTGTTGTCCATTCTCAGCAGGGCGCCCTTGCGGCGTGTTGTGATCTCGATGGCTTTCCCGACAAATTCCTCGGGCACCTCTATGGTAAGGCTTTCAATAGGCTCGCAACGTACTCCGTTGATAGTCTTGTCCAGCACTTTAGGCTGGCCCACCTGTAGCTCGAAGCCTTCCCTTCTCATTGTCTCGATAAGGACGGAAAGGTGAAGTACTCCCCTGCCGTATACAATGAACGAATCGGCATTCGGACCGGGTTTCACACGGAGGGCAAGGTTCTTCTCCAGCTCCTTCTCAAGCCTTTCCTTCAGATGACGGGAAGTGACGAACTTGCCTTCACGGCCGAAAAACGGTGAATTGTTGATGCAGAAAAGCATGCTCATGGTAGGCTCGTCTACAGAAATCGGAGGAAGCGGCTCGGGATTCTCGAAGTCCGCTACGGTATCACCGATCTCGAACCCTTCAAGACCTACCACGGCACAGATGTCCCCGCACTGTACGCTGTCCACCTTGGTCTTTCCGAGTCCTTCATACACCATCAGTTCCTTTATCTTCTGCTTCTCGATGATGTCATATCTCTTGCACAGGCTGATATTCATTCCCGCTTTCAGCTCGCCTCTTGTAACTCTTCCGATGGCAATCCTGCCTACATATGGAGAATATTCCAGGGATGAAATCAGCATCTGAGGGGTTCCCGGATTATGTTCCGGAGCCGGAATCACTTCAAGTATGGTATCCAGCAGAGGAGTGATATCGGAAGTCGGTTTCCTCCAGTCCAGAGACATCCATCCCTGCTTCGCACTTCCGTACACGGTCTTGAAATCAAGCTGGTCTTCAGTTGCGTTCAGAGAGAACATCAGGTCAAAGACTTCCTCCTGCACTTCGTCCGGACGACAGTTCTGCTTATCCACCTTATTGATGACTACGATAGGTTTCTTTCCCATCTCGATGGCCTTCTGGAGGACGAAACGGGTCTGCGGCATGCAGCCTTCGAACGCATCCACCAGAAGAAGCACTCCGTCAGCCATGTTCAGCACCCTTTCTACCTCACCGCCGAAATCGCTATGGCCCGGAGTATCTATAATATTGATTTTTACGCCTTTATAAGGAACAGACACATTCTTTGCAAGAATGGTTATACCGCGTTCCCTTTCCAGATCGTTGTTGTCAAGGATCAGCTCTCCCAGCTTTTCCTGTTCCCTCGCCTTGGTAGCCTGATAGATCATCCTGTCCACCAGAGTGGTCTTTCCGTGGTCCACATGGGCGATAATGGCAATGTTTCTTATTTCCATATGTTTCAATTATTTCCTAATATGTCACGGAAGCCCCGGAAACGGAGACTTCCGGTAACGGGCTGCAAAATTAGACAAAATTTGAATATACGGAAGCCGTTTTTTTATATTTTTGCGACCGGAGAAAAGTCAATCACTTACAGCGGAAACAGTATGACAAACAGGCAATGTAATCCGGAGAATATTGACAGGGTGGAAAATCTCACCTATATGCCTCTGGAAAGGAACTATCTCAAGGTCATGTTCTTAAAGACGTGTTCGGTCTATGTCTGCATGATGCTTTTCCCGCTTTTCCTGCTTCTCGCAGAAGGACTCGACTGCAAAGGGACAATACTCGTCTGCGCTGAATCCGTGCTGCTTACGGCTGCAGTCCTGAATCTGTCTCTGCTTCCGCGGTCCTTTTCCAATAAAGGTTTTGCCCTCCGGGAGCATGACATCACCTACCGCTCCGGTATAGTCTTCCGGTCGTCCGTCACTATCCCGTTCTGTAAAATACAGCAGGTAAGTATCGGACAGAATCCATTCCCACGCATCTTCGGTCTCTATACCGTAGATATAGTCAACGGGGCACAGTTTCTGGCGGGGACTGCAATTCCCGGCCTGACGGAGGAAAAGGCGGAAGAGATCAAGGCATTCATAATCGAGAGGACAAAAAATGGAAACGACTGACTTCTCCCGCCCCAGGAGGATGAGCAAAAGCGCATACGTGGTCTTTTTCGTCAAGGACCTGCTGAGTTATGCCGGTTTTATCTTCCTTGCCGTCATCTTTAATTTAAATGCCGTAGAGAGGTCTCCCCTTCTGACAATATTCGAGCGGATACTGCTTGTAGCGGCAGGATGCATCGTCCTGGCCGCCGCGACTTCATTTGTCCGCTATTATTTCAGGAAGTATTACGTGGAAAACGGCAGTCTGATTTTCATTCACGGACTTTTCCATAAGGAAACGACAAGCATACCGTTGGAAAAGATACACACTCTGCGCACAAGACGGGATTTCATCTACCGGCTTATGGACATGCGCAGCGTGTCATTCGACACTCTGGCGATGAAATCGGCAGAAATAGAGCTGATCCTGGATGACACGGACTGGAACGCACTGCTGAATCTGGTGGAGACGCAGGAACAGAAGCCGGAAGACAAAGGACGGGAAGCAGGGAAAGCAGATGCCGACAAGCTGGCTTTCAGCAATATGAATCTGATAAAAGGAGTGTTCTGCCAGAATCACCTGCAGGGCATGGTAGTCCTCCTCGGTATTCTGGCGGCAATACTTGACAGGATCACTGCCGTAAATGACAACGCCATGGACTTTCTGATAGGCTATGCCGATGCCTGTACCCGGGGGCTGTCGGTCCCGGCAATAATGTATATTGCAGCCCTCATAGCTCTGTATATGGTCATCATGCTGCTGTGGATAGGCAAGGCGTTCCTGCGCTATGCAAACATGGAAGTGAGGCTGGACCGGGAGCAGCTGGCTTTCGAGAGCGGCCTGATAACACGCAAAAGCAGCCGGTTCCCGTACGGTAAAATCTGCACGGTCTATGTGAAGCGGAATTTCCTGGAAAAGCTGACGGGATGCAGCACCATAAGGATGATACAGGCAGAGAACGCCACCGACGAACAGAATGGCAGCGATGTAAGAATCTACGGGACCGACCGTTCCGGAACTTTTCTGGACTGGTGGCTCGGCAAGGACTACGCTTCTTCCGGCACAGTCCTCTCCGCACAGTCCGGCTACGGGATGACCTTCCATGCTATGAGGTTCGACATACCTGTTATTCTGGCGGCAGCTGCAGTGCTGGCATACTTCGGTCTGTATGTATGGCTCGCAGTGCCTGCGGCATATCTGGCGCTCTCCCTGGCCAAAGGGCTCATGGCCGTACACAGGAGCCGTATCACGCTGAAAGACGATTATCTGGAAATCAATACCGGAAGGTTTGCAGATACCGTCAATTATATCAAATACAGCAACATAGAAGTGGTACGGCTTGTCTCGACACCTTTTACCGCATCGTCAGGACGCGTCCGGCTTTCCATTTCCACCAACGGCACTTTCTTTACCGTCAGAAGCCTGAAGGCGGAAGATGCCGGAGAGATATACGAATATCTGCTCTACCGCTGCGAAGAAAATATGCATACCGGCAAAGGCCAAAATCACTTCTGAATTTGCGGATTGGAAACAGTTTCTTATTTTTGCAACAAAATTTCCGGAAAATGACAGAAAAAATAATCATCCTGGATTTCGGTTCCCAGGTCACCCAGCTGATAGGAAGGCGGTTAAGGGAACTGAATGTCTACTGTGAAATCTATCCATTCAACAAGATTCCGGCGCTGGATGAAAGCGTCAAAGGCGTGATACTTTCCGGCAGTCCGTTCTCGGTAAGGGACGAAAAGGCCCCCAAGGCGGACCTGTCAGGGATCAAAGGCAGGCTTCCTCTTCTGGGAATCTGCTATGGGGCACAGTTTCTTGCATACAAATACGGCGGTGATGTGAATGCATCCATCGCACGGGAGTACGGCAGGGCGATGCTGGACGTGACCGTGCCTGACTCCCCTCTCCTTAAAGGGGTAGCGGTCCATTCCCAGGTATGGATGTCACACGGCGACACTATCGCAAGACTTCCTGAAAACGGAGAGGTCATCGCATCCACGGCAGACGTGACAAACGCCGCATACCATATTAAAGGTGAAGAAACATACGCAGTACAGTTCCATCCGGAAGTGTACCACACGGCTGAAGGAAGCAGGATCCTTGCGAACTTCGCTCTCGGAATCTGCGGATGCAAGGGAGACTGGACTCCGGCATCTTTCATTGACACCACCATCGCAGAGCTGCGGGAAAGGCTCGGGGACGACAAGGTGATTCTCGGGCTGAGCGGAGGAGTGGACTCTACCGTAGCGGCAGTACTGCTCCACAAGGCCATAGGAGGCAACCTCACATGTATCTTCGTAAATAACGGGCTGCTCCGCAAGAACGAGTTCGAGGATGTGCTTGCATCTTACAAGGACATGGGACTCAATGTCATAGGAGCAGACGCTTCCGCTGCCTTCATCAAGGGACTGGCAGGAGTGACCGAACCTGAACAGAAGAGGAAAATCATAGGCAGGCTGTTCATCGAGACATTCGACCAGTATGCACACAAGATAGAAAATGCAAAGTGGCTTGCACAGGGCACCATCTACCCTGATGTCATCGAGTCGGCATCGGTCAACGGACCGTCATCCACCATCAAGTCTCACCACAATGTAGGCGGACTTCCGGAAAAGATGAACCTGAAGGTCGTAGAGCCGCTGCGCTCTCTGTTCAAGGATGAGGTACGCCGCGTAGGCCGTGCCCTGGGCATCAAGGACGAACTGATCGGAAGGCATCCGTTCCCCGGACCTTCGCTCGGCATCAGGATTCTGGGGGATGTGACAGAAGAAAAGCTCCGTATGCTCCGTGAAGCCGACGATATCTTCATCCGCGGACTCAGGGAATACAGGCTGGAAGGCAACAGGGCAGCGATAGAATCACTTGCAGGTCCCGGAGCCACCGAGGTCAGGTCGGCATCCGACCCTACGATGACTGCGGCGACCCTGTATGACGCCATCTGGCAGGCCGGGACCATACTCCTTCCTGTGCGCAGCGTCGGAGTCATGGGTGACGAAAGGACTTACGAGAATACGGTCGCACTGCGTGCCGTAATTTCCACGGACGGAATGACAGCAGACTGGGTGCATCTCCCGTATGATTTCCTCGCCAAAGTCAGCAACGACATCATAAACAAAGTGCGCGGGGTGAACAGAGTCGTATATGACGTAAGTTCAAAACCGCCTGCAACCATAGAGTGGGAATAATGACAATCAAGACTCTCAACGGAAAGACCCCGGTAGTGGGGAAAGACACGTTTGTCGCTGACAATGCGACACTTGTAGGTGACGTGACCATAGGTGACAACTGCAGCATATGGTACGGGGCCGTGCTGCGCGGCGATGTAGGCGCCATACGCATAGGAAACGGCAGTAATGTCCAGGACGGAGCCGTTCTGCACGGAACGCTGGATGTATCGGAGACAGTACTGGGAGAAAATGTTTCCGTCGGACACAACGCTGTAGTACATGGAGCCCGAATCGGCAATGACGTCCTTATCGGCATGGGAGCCGTGGTGATGGACAACGCCATTGTCCCGGACGGGACAGTGATAGCTGCCGGAGCGGTAGTCCTGGCAAACACGGTTCTCGAACCCGGTATCTATGCAGGAGTCCCGGCAAGAAAAGTGAAGGACGGATCGGAAAGGATAACAGGAATGGCGCATGACAATGCTCTGGGTTATCTGACATACAAGGAATGGTATAAATGACTTTTGCCGGATGAGGAAGCTGATAATTTCTTACGTTGCGGCAGCATGCGCTGTAACCGGACTGCACGCACAGGGCATGCCGGAGGTTTCAGGACCTGACTACGACACGTATTTCACCTCCGACAGACTCCGGGTGGACTGCATTCTGGCCGGGAACAGAGACAGCCAGTGTGCATATCTGGCAGACCTGAAAAGGGAATGTGAATGGGCCGGTCCGCGCAACTCCCTTACGGATCCGTTCGGATACGGGGAGTACATGTTCGAAGCATGGGCCGGAGACACTCTGGTCTATTCAAAAGGTTTCTCTTCCCTGTTTCTGGAATGGAGAACGACGGAACAGGCAGAGAGCGTTTCCAAAGCATATACCCACAGCGTGTGGATGCCTTTCCCGAAAATGCCGGTAAGAATCACTCTTTCAGAGAGGATAAAATCCACAGGAGGATTCAGGCAGATATTCTCCTGCATGGTGGATCCGGAAGATGCCCTCATAAAGCATGAGACGGACAGAAAGACAAGGACTTTCACTCTGCAGCACTCCGGGGATATGGAAGAAAAGGTGGATCTTCTGTTCGTGGCGGAAGGCTACACGAAGGATGAAATGGAAAAATTCCACTCCGACTGCCGCAGGCTGATGGACAGCCTTTTCATGATGGAGCCATACAAGTCCAGGAAAAGCGACTTCAATGTGACCGCCCTGGATGTCGTCTCTGAAGACAGCGGGACAGATATTCCTGACAAGGGAATATGGAAAGACACAGCCTTGAAGTCGCACTATTATACTTTCTACGTGGACAGGTACCTCACCATGCCGGACCATACGGCCATAGCCGACAGGATTTCCGGAGTCCCGTTCGATGCCATTTATATTGTAGTGAATGATGCCGGCTACGGCGGAGGCGGAATATATAACTCATACGCAATGGGAACAGCAGACAATCCACTGGCGGCCAAGCTGTTCGTTCATGAATTCGGGCACAGTTTCGCCGGGCTTGGAGACGAGTATTTCGACTCCGAAGTGGCATATCAGGACATGTACGACCTGAATGTGGAGCCATGGGAGCCGAATATCACCACACAGGTGGACTTCAGACGGAAATGGAAGGACATGCTGGATTCCGGAGAATACGGTGACAGTCTGGGGCTTTTCGAAGGAGGAGGATATTCGGCCAAAGGCATATTCCGTCCCCGTCAGGACTGCCGGATGAGGACCAACGGCTCACCCGATTTCTGCCCTGTATGCCGCAGAGCCATCAACAGGATGATCGACTATTATTGCGGGAAATAGAACACCGTGACTATTTTTCACATTCAAAACAACTTTATGGACAGACACAACTCCGGCAGGACATACACTGCAGACAAGGACTCCACCCTGCTTCAATACCTTTATGAAATACTGGCAGGACAGAGCCGCTCCAGTGTAAAGGCATTCCTCACACACGGGCAGATAACAGTCAACGGACAGAGCACCACGGCATACGACCATCCCGTCCGCAAGGGAGACCGTATCTCTATTCTGGAAAAGGGAGTAATGGTCAGAAAACGCGGGGGAGAAAAGGACGGCAGGGTAAAAATCGTCTTTGAAGATGCCTGGCTGCTGGTCGTGGACAAGCGCAGCGGTATCCTGAGCATGTCGACCGGGAAAGAAGGCGAGGTCACCGCATATTCCCTGATGTCCGACTATGTCAAGCGCATGCATGGGAAACAGGCAAAAGTATTCATTGTCCATCGCATAGACAGGGAAACCTCAGGGCTGATAATCTTCGCAAAGGACGAGAAGACCAAGATGAAACTGCAGGAAAACTGGAATGACAGCGTACTGGAAAGGAAATACTGCGCCATTCTGGAAGGACATCCCTCTCAGCATGAAGGCACGGTCCACAGCTGGCTCAAGGAAAACCCGAAAAGCCTCAAGGTGACATCCAGCCCGGAAGACAACGGGGGGAAAGAGTCCGTCACACACTTCAGGATACTCTCCGAAGGCAGGTCATACTCTCTCGCGGAATTCGAGCTGGAAACCGGGAGAAAACACCAGATCAGGGTACACGCCGCCTCGCTGGGATGTCCGGTAACAGGGGACAGGAAATACGGTGCACGGGAGAATCCCATGGGAAGGATAGCCCTGCATGCCAGAAGCATAGTGTTCAGGCATCCTGTCTCAGGCAAGACAATGTCATTTGACACAGGCCTGCCGAATGCATTCAAAGCAGTAATGAAAGACGACTCTGCAGAAAAGAAAGACTGACATTTTTCAATAATAAGTTTACCATGCGGAAATCAGTGATAACGGTAGTCGGGAAAGACACTGTAGGCATAATTGCCAAAGTATGTACCTATTTGGCAGACAGACAGATCAACATATTGGACATTTCCCAGACAATAGTACAGGGATTCTTCAACATGATGATGATCGTGGACACTTCCTCCATGGATACGGATTTCACCACGCTTTCCGATGAACTCGGCAGGCTGGGAGAAGACATCGGTGTCCAGATAAAATGCCAGAAAGAGGAAATATTCGATATGATGCACAGAATCTGACAGCGGGAAAAGTTATGATAAACATGAAAGAAGTCTTCGAGACCAACGCAATGGTCGAGAAGGAGAATCTGGATGTCAGGACCATCACTATGGGAATCAGTCTTCTGGACTGTGCAGACAATGATGTGGATGCCACATGCAGGAAAATCGGGGAAAAGATCAGGAGGCATGCCGGGAAACTGGCCGGGACTGCGGATGACATCTCCCGGGAATTCGGTGTGCCGATAGTGAACAAGAGAGTATCCGTCACTCCGATATCCCTGGTAGGGGCTTCCTGCTGCAAGAGTCCTGACGACTATGTGAAGATAGCAAGGACACTTGACAGTACCGCTGCTGAAACAGGCATAAATTTCCTGGGAGGATTCTCCGCTGTAGTTTCGAAAGGTATGACAGAAAGCGACAGGATGCTGATAGAGTCCATTCCCGAATCTCTGGCATCTACAGACATCATCTGCAGTTCTGTCAACGTCGGGTCTACAAAGACAGGCATCAACATGGATGCTGTCCGAATGATGGGCCATATCATACGGGAAACAGCAGTCCTTACCTCGGACAGAGACTCTTTCGGATGTGCAAAGCTTGTGGTTCTGTGCAACGCTCCTGACGACAATCCGTTCATGGCCGGAGCTTTTCACGGGGTAACCGAGGCGGATGCAATCATCAATGTAGGAGTCAGCGGCCCCGGTGTGGTGAAATATGCTCTGGAAAAAGTGCATGGAAAAAGTTTCGAGGTACTGTGCGAAACCATAAAGAAGACAGCTTTCAAGATAACCAGAGTAGGCCAGGCAGTAGCTCAGGAAGCTTCAAGGCGTCTTGGAGTCCCGTTCGGGATCATAGATCTTTCGCTGGCCCCCACCCCGGCTATCGGGGACAGCGTGGCCGATATCCTTCAGGAAATCGGACTTGAAAAGGCCGGTGCCCCCGGCACGACGGCCGCGCTGGCGCTGCTTAATGACCAGGTGAAGAAAGGAGGAGTGATGGCATCTTCATATGTAGGAGGGCTGAGCGGGGCCTTCATTCCGGTCAGTGAAGACCAGGGTATGATTGAAGCCGCAGAATGCGGGGCGCTATGCATCGAAAAGCTCGAAGCCATGACATGCGTCTGCTCCGTGGGGCTTGACATGATTGCAATCCCGGGAGATACTCCGGCAAGTACCATTTCAGGAATCATCGCGGATGAAGCGGCAATCGGTATGGTAAACCAGAAAACCACCGCAGTACGGGTCATTCCGGTAATCGGAAAGAATGTCGGTGACACAGTAGAGTTCGGCGGCCTTCTCGGTCATGCACCTGTCATGCCTGTCAACCGGTTCAGCTGCGAAGAATTCATCAGCAGGGAAGGCAGGATACCTGCTCCGATACACAGTTTCAAGAACTGAAAGAATACTGAAGAAGATATATCTGCCGTTTTTTTGATATGGATGATGAAAGATATATGAGAGAGGCCCTGCGTGAGGCGATGGCCGCAGCCGAGGAAGATGAAGTGCCTGTAGGGGCAGTCATTGTCTGCAGAGGGAGAATCATAGCAAAAGGGCACAACATGACGGAAAGGCTGAACGACCCTACCGCCCATGCCGAAATGATTGCAATCACCTCAGCGTCAGAGGCCATTGGAGGCAAATACCTCACCGACTGCACATTGTACGTAACAGTAGAGCCGTGTCCAATGTGTGCCGGAGCTTTGGCCTGGTCCCAGATCGGCCGGGTTGTATACGGAGCCATCGATCCCAAGCGCGGCTTCAGTCTCTTTTCGCCCTCGCTGATGCACCCCAAGACGGAAATCACGGCAGGAGTCCTGGCTGTCGAATGCGGCCGGCTGGTATCGGATTTTTTCAGAAACAAAAGACAGTAGACAATGTTCGGACTTGAAGAACTCGGGCTTTTGGGGCTTTTCATAGGAACGTTCCTGGCCGCGACCATCCTTCCGTTCAGTTCCGATGCCCTTTATCTGGCAATTCTCGCTGCCACAGGCGATACTGCCGGCTGTCTGGCGGTAGGGACTCTCGGCAACTGGCTCGGCAGCGTACTCACCTACTGGATCGGCTGGATCGGGAAATGGGAATGGATAGAGAAATGGTTCAAAGTCAAGCCTGAAACTCTCAGGAAACAGAAAGGCTATGTGGACAAGTACGGAGTATGGCTCGCCCTGACATGCTGGATTCCCATAATAGGGGATGTCATAGCCATTGCCCTGGGATTCTACAAGACCAGACCATTCTGGACAATGGTACTGCTGCTTGTCGGGAAATTCGCACGTTTCCTCGTATGGAATCTCATTTACGGGCTTTTCTGAATTGCCGAATCTCCACGATTATTTGTAAATTTGTCATTTTGACTCTGATGTACCATACAAAATGGCTAGAATAATCATTCCGGACGACAGGATACTTATCATGGACGGGGCAATGGGCACCATGATCCAGGAGTATTCCCCTTTTACAGACGGGAACAACGACAGACTCAACCTTGACTCACCGGATGTCATTGCCCGCATCCATCGGGAATATATCGAGGCCGGAGCCGATATCATTGAGACCAACACATTCAGTTCCAACAGGATATCCCAGAATGAATACGGACTTTCCGGGAAAGCCCGTGAAATGGCATACAGAGGAGCCTCAATCGCAAGGAAGGTAGCGGACGAATACCTGTCTTCCGGCAGGACAGTTTATGTAGCCGGGAGTGCGGGACCGACATCCAAGTCCCTTTCCCTGTCAGCCGACGAGCGGAACCCTTCTGCCAGACAGTACGGTTTCGATGAAATAGCGGAGGCATACAGGGAGCAGATTGAAGCCCTGATAGAAGGAGGCGCCGATTTCATCATGCTGGAAACATGTTTCGACGCCCTCAACACAAAGGCCGCACTTTATGCTCTCGCCGGACTTTACCCGGACAGGAGTTTCCCGGTATCGGTTTCAGTATCAGTCAGTGACAAGAGCGGAAGGACACTTACCGGACAGACTCTTGAAGCATTCTATACAGCAGTAAAGCATTATCCGCTGCTCTCATTCGGGCTCAACTGCTCGCTCGGTGCATCCGGACTTGCCCCTCTGATGGAAGAAGTGGCGGAATTTTCAGAATGCGCTGTCAGCTGCTATCCCAATGCAGGTCTGCCGAACGGACTCGGCGGATACGACGAGACACCGGAAAAGATGGCTGCCGACATGAGGAGGATGGCGGAAGAAGGGCTGCTGGATATAGCCGGCGGATGCTGCGGTACCACTCCCGAACATATAAGAGCCGTATCGCAGGCCCTGAAAGGAATAAAGCCGCGTCACCGGAACGAGAAGGGTGGAAAGCGACTGCTGAAAGTAAGCGGACTGGAAACGGTCACGATAGATGCAGAAAACAGCAGGCTCACCAATATCGGAGAACGGACGAATGTGGCTGGCTCCAGGAAATTCGCACGGCTGGTTTCAGAAAAGAAATATGAAGAAGCTCTGGGAGTTGCGGCAGACCAGATCGAAGGAGGCGCAGGTATCATAGATGTCAGTCTTGATGACGCCATGCTGGACAGCAAGCATGAAATGACGGTATTCACACGGTATATTTCCAACGACCCGAACGTAGCCAAAGCTGCCCTCATGATAGATTCTTCCCACGAAGATACCCTGCTGGCCGGTCTGAAAAACGCCCAGGGAAAGTCTATAGTGAACTCTATAAGTCTCAAGGACGGAGAGGCTGAATTCATCAGGAAAGCCAGGGAAATCAATGCCTTGGGTGCGGCACTGGTAGTGATGGCATTTGATGAGAAAGGGCAGGCTACAGATTTTGCAAGGAAAATAGAAGTATGCGGAAGGGCATACGGGCTTCTGACCCGGAAAGCCTCCATACCTCCGGAGGACATCATCTTCGACGCCAATGTCCTGACCGTTGCCACAGGGATAGATGAACACTCGCGTTACGCCATAGATTTCATCGATGCGGTGAGATGGATAAAGGAAAATCTTCCAGGCGCTCTCACTTCGGGAGGCATTTCAAACCTGTCTTTCGCATTCCGCGGGAACAACAAGGTAAGGGAGGCCATGCATTCGGTCTTCCTATACCATGCGGCAAAGGCAGGCCTTGACATGGCCATTGTCAATCCTTCGATGCTGGAAGTCTATGATGACATAGAGCCGGAACTGCGGCGCAGAATCGAAGATGTGATTTTCGCCAGAAGGAAGGACGCCACTGACAGGCTGATAGAAACCGCATCCCGCATAGCGGAAGAGACTGCAGCATCCAAGACCGGAGTCAGTGCGGATTCCGCTGATACAGGAAATGGAAGTCAAGACTCTCCTGAAGACAGGCTGATAAAATCCCTTGTCAAAGGTACGGGGAACGGGCTGGAATCCGACCTGATGGCTGTAATGAATGAAAAAGGCAGCGCAGTCAAGGTGATAGAAGAGACTCTGATGCGCGGAATGGAAACCGTAGGGGAATATTTCGGACAAGGCAAGATGTTCCTGCCGCAGGTCATGAAATCCGCGAGAGTGATGAAGGAAGCCGTAGATATTCTCCAGCCTTTCATGAAGGAGTCGGACAGCGGGCGTATTTCTGCAGGAAAACCATCGGTAGTAATAGCCACTGTCAAAGGGGATGTACACGATATAGGAAAAAATATCACTGCCCTGGTACTGAAATGCAACGGATTCAACGTCACCGATCTCGGGGTCATGGTCGAGAAGGAAAAGATTCTGGATACGGTGCAGGAGACGAACGCGGATATAGCGGCGGTCAGCGGTCTGATCACTCCTTCTCTTCACCAGATGGAAGAAATCTGCCGGGAAATGTCCGCAAGGAAAATGACCACGCCTCTGTTCATCGGAGGTGCTACGACATCTGCCCTGCATACTGCCATAAAGCTGGCTCCTCTCTACAGTTACGTCTTCCACGGGGCAGATGCATCGGCAAGTGCAGTGATGGCCAAACGGTACATGTCAGACAGGGAAAAATTCATAGAGGAGGAACACCGGAAACAGGAAAACCTGAAGAAGCTGTATGAAAACAGGGATACCAGGCATGAACCGGCTCCCGCACCTTCTTTCCCGGCTGGAAGCTTCCTGAGAACAGACGAACCGGGTCCTGTATCTTTCCCGGCAACGGAAATCCGGGTCAAGGACGTGATGGAATTTTTCGACTGGAATCTTTTCTTCACGATATGCAGGATAAAAGACACCGGAAGCGATGCCGCACGACAGCTTAAGGAAGAAGCCTGTGAAAAGATTTCCGAAATGGAAAACAGTGAAGGGCTGAGGATAACGGCAGCCCTGGAATTCTTCCGGGCATACTCGGACAAAGACACGGTCTGTCTTGAAAAAGACGGAGACAGTTTCAGCATTCCCATGCTCCGTCAGGAAAATGCGACAGTGCTGAAAGACGGAAGGAAGGCTTCGCTTTCCCTTGCCGACTTCGTGCCCGGGAAAGACTCCGGGATGGAATCTCCTTGCGGTCTGTTCGCCGTCAGCGCAGATACCGGTGGGAAACAAGAGCTTGTCGGCCAGGCAATCCTGGACACACTTGCCGAAGCCGCTGCCTCAATGCTGGAGAATATGATAAGTCAGGCTGTCACCCGGCCCGGAATGAAAATCATCAGACCGGCGGCAGGATACTCATGTTTTCCGGACCACTCCGCCAAAGCCGACATACTCGCCCACCTCAAGGGCTCGGAAAAGCTCGGGATTTCACTCAGCGAAAGTTATGGAATGACTCCTGACGCATCGGTCTGCGGAATGGTTTTCATCCATCAGGAAGCCTGCTACCCGGACATAAGGGAAATCGGACCGGAACAATTCCGGGACTATTGCTCCAGACGGGGTATTCCGGAAAGTGAAGGAAAGATACTTTTGGGACATATTGTCCGCGGGCGGCAACATCAGGGTTCGGAGCCGGACCAATCATCTGTCAAAACTGTATTGAAATGAAAATAAAAGACATACTCCGACAAAGCAGGAAGGCTTTCCCCTCACTGGAAATCGTGCCTCCGCTCAAGGGAATGACCCACAACGAGCTGGTGGAATCTGTCAGGCCGTTCATGGAATTCAGTCCCAAATACATAAACGTCACCTGCCACAGGGACGAGTACCAGTTCAGAAAAGAGCCTGACGGTTCGTTCTCAAGGCATCTGGTAAGGAACAAGGTCAGCGAAGTGGCTGTCTGCTGCGCAATCATGTCGGCATACAGGATTGACGTCGTTCCGCACATGATATGCGGAGGGAATACCGCAGATGAGATAGACAACAAGCTCAGTGACCTGAAATTCCTTGGAATAGAGAACGTAATGGCCCTGCGCGGAGACTGCACTGTCGGAGAGAAAAGGTTCGTCCCGGAAGAAGGAGGATACAGTCATGCAAGCGAGCTGGTGGAAGCCATCAGGAAATTCGAAGCGGGAAACGGCATTTTCAGTATCGGTGTCGGAGGATACCCGGAAAAGCATTTCGAAGCGTCGAACATAGAGACTGACATCGAAAACCTTAAGAAAAAGGTAGATGCGGGTGCCGACTACATCATCACACAGATGTTCTTTGACAATGACGTGTTCTACCGCTATGCGGACCTGTGCAGAAAAGCCGGTATAAGTGTTCCGATAATCCCGGGGCTCAAGCCGCTGACCACATCCAGACAGCTGACCCTGCTGCCGGAATCCTTCTCAATAGACATTCCGGTGGAGCTCACATCCGAGATACGTGCGGCAGGAGACGACCGGCAAGCTGTCTACAGGATCGGAACCGACTGGTGCATCATGCAGTGCAAAGACCTGCTCGCCCACGGCGTACCGGCCGTGCATTTCTACACGATGGGCAAATCGGAAAACATCGTCCGTATCCTCAGGGAATGTTTCTGAATGAGCCCCGGACTCCTGCAGAGGCTGTCCCGTTCCCGAAACGGCATTATATTAAATCGCCTGAATCATCAATTGACAGTGATTCAGGCGATTTTCAGTTGAGATACCAAGATTCGAACTTGGACAGACAGAACCAAAATCTGTAGTGCTACCATTACACCATATCTCAGTTCCGGCTGCAAATATATCACATATTTTATTGCTTTCCAAATTCCGGATGCGGCATCAGGCTGCATGCATGTACTTCCGGTTCAGAGTCCGTATCAGTCTCTTCGTCCGCCCATTGCTATAGCCACATAATAAAGCAGAGTGGCAAGAGAACCGATTGCGGCTATCACATAAGTATATGCCGCCCACTTGAGAGCATCCACAGCCATAGGGGTGGTCTCGACATCGGTGATGCCGGATCCGCTCAGCCATGCCACCGCCCTGCGGCTGGCATTGATTTCCACAGGAAGCGTGATGAAACTGAAAAGCGTGGTCATGGCAAAAAGCGCGATGCCGAACCACAGGAGGGCCGGAAAAGAATGCACCATTATGATTCCCAGCAGAAGTACCCACTGCACTATGTTTGAAGCAAAACTTACGACAGGAACAAGGGCGGATCTCATCTGCAGAGGCGCATATCCTGTTGCGTGCTGTACTGCATGGCCGCACTCGTGGGCAGCGACTGCAGCCGCTGCAACAGAACGGCTTGAATAGACGCCTTCGCTAAGCGCCACGGTCTTGGTAGCCGGGTTGTAATGATCAGTGAGCATCCCATTGTGCGGAACGACTTTGACATCATATATACCATTGTCATTCAACATCTTCATGGCCACTTCAGCACCCGTCATGCCAGAGCGTAAAGGGACCTGGGAATACTTTCTGAACCTGCTCTGAAGCGTATTCTGGATGATGAAACTCAGCACCATCACAGCAATAAAAATAATCCAAATCATTTTCTTCTTTCGGTTTGACTGTCAATTTGACAGAATTCTACAAAATACAAATAATCAATCAAGCGGTCGCATGTTTCTGCAAAAAACAAGCCGATACGGAAGGCTGACAGGAAGTTACGGCTGATACCGCGAATTTGTGTCTGCTTTACAGAGAATTTGTAAATAATATTGTCTATTTTTGCAGCTTTGTTTAACTCAAAGCGAAGATGGGTAACGAAAATGATTTTTCAAGGCTGGAAATAAATCTTCCCGGATGCCTGGAAAACTACAGATATTTCAGAAACAAACTGAAGCCTTCCACCAGACTTTTGGTCCTGGTAAAAGCAAACGCATACGGTCACGGAGCAGTCGAATTCGCCCGTCTTATGGAAGATGCAGGCGCCGATTATCTGGCTGTCGCATATCCTGTCGAAGGAATCGAACTCAGACAGGCCGGGATCAAGTCCCCGGTCCTGGTGCTGACGGCAGGGACGGACTTTTTCCCTGAAATAATAGAAAACGGACTTGAACCTGGTATTCCCAACCTCTGCACCCTGAAAGCCCTGTGCGCCGAACTCGACCGCAGGCACATCACCGGATTCCCTGTACACATAAAGCTCGACACAGGAATGCACAGGCTGGGATTCATGACCAGTGAGATAGACGAACTCCTTGATTATCTGAAAAACAATGATGCCGTTAAAGTCAAGTCTGTCTATTCCCACCTTGCCGCCGCAGAAGATCCTTCAAGCGATGATTTCACTATGGGTCAGATCATGATGTTCCGGGACAATGCAGACAGGATTTCCGGAAGTCTCGGATACAGGCCGCTGTACCATATCCTCAATTCTGCAGGAATAGAGAGATTCCCACGGTTCCAGTTTGACATGGTACGGCTGGGAATCGGCATATACGGAATAAGCTCCCTGCCTGGAGTAAAACTGGCCCATGTGGCTTCTTTCAAATGCAATATCCTGCAGATCAAGCATCTGAAGCCGGAAGACGGCACCATAGGCTATGGAAGATACGGACACATCTCCCCTGAAGGGACTGTCATTGCCACCATACCGGTAGGCTATGCCGACGGCATTGACCGCCATCTGGGCAGAGGGAACTGCTCATTCTCCCTGAACGGACACAGAGTACCTACCATCGGCAACATCTGTATGGACATGTGCATGCTCGACATCACAGGAGTGGATGCAAAAGTCGGTGATACCGTTACCATCTTCGGCGAAGACCCTACCTCTACAGAACTCGCAGACATACTGGATACAATCCCTTACGAAATCTTCACCTCCGTTCCGAGAAGGATAGAAAGAATAGTTATAAACCCATGAACAACAATCCATTGAACACCAGCAAGCAATACAGGATACTTTTTGTCTGCCTCGGAAACATCTGCAGGTCACCTGCCGCGCAAGGCGTATTCCAGGCCATAGTGGACAGGGAAGGCAGGAGTGCCGGCTTTGTCATCGACTCGGCAGGCACATATTCCGGACATCAGGGACAGCTCCCGGACAGAAGAATGAGGGAAGCAGCTGCCAGGAGAGGATATCAGCTCACCCACAGGGCCAGGCCGGTGGGAATGATGGATTTCCTGGATTCCGATATCATTGTGGCCATGGATGACGCAAATTATGAAGACCTCATGCATCTGGCTCCTTCTGTCGAAGACTCCAGGAAAGTGGTGAAGATGGCAGGCTATCTCACTACCCGCTCCATTTCCTATATTCCTGACCCTTATTATATGGGGGCAGAAGGATTCGAGCTCGTCCTTGACCTTCTTGAAGAAGCATGCGGGAATCTTTATGCAAGTTTATCGGAATAATGTTATATTTGTCGCTGGCGCACCAGTATATTTGTCAATGTTGCCCGCTGTATACGGGCATGATACAGACAATCCAATAATAACATTTATATTGTCATGAAAGGAGTTTACATGTTTTTCGCCGACGGTTTCGAAGAGACCGAGGCGCTGGCTGCCGGTGATATCCTGCACCGTGGCGGCATCGGGTTCAAGATGGTTTCAATCAACGGAAGTCTTGGAGTGAAAAGCTCACATGGGGTACATGTCCTCACTGACATGACTTTCGGAGAGTTCATGAACAGTGTGGAACTTGAGGGCACAAGCGCTTCCGATGTGATGATTTTCCCTGGCGGAATGCCCGGTTCTACAAATCTGGCAGCATGCAAGGAGCTCATGGACATGATGCAGAAGCACTACAGCGAAGGCGGCTGCGTAGCTGCCATCTGCGCTGCGCCAAGTGTCGTTCTGGGACAGCTGCCGGGGCTCAAGGGCAAGAAAATGACATGCTATGACGGCTTCGAACCCGCCCTCATTGAAAAAGGAGCCGACTTCACTGCTGACGGTGTCACTGTAGACGGAAACATCATCACGGCCCGCGGCGCAGGATTCGCGGTGGATTTCGGTCTCGCTATCGTAGAATACCTCAAAGGCAGGGATGCCGCCGAAAAAGTAGCCCGCAGCATCATGCTGTAGCAGACAGCACCGGTACGTACAGACACCGGTATTATACGTCTGCCTGGCGTCCTGACCCTTTAAAACGCTAACCCTCTGCAGCCGGACAGCTTGCAGAGGGTAGCATTTAATATAATGGACAGTGACCTCCTATATCATCTTGAAAAAGTCATTGCCTTTGTCATCCACAAGAATGAATGCAGGGAAATCCTCCACCCTTATTTTCCATATAGCCTCCATACCGAGCTCCGGATACTCTACACACTCGATGGACTTGATATTGTTCTGGGCAAGGATTGCGGCCGGACCTCCGATAGAGCCAAGGTAGAAACCTCCGTGCTTCTTGCACGCATCTGTAACCTGCTGGCTTCTGTTGCCTTTTGCAAGCATCACCATGCTGCCTCCATGACTCTGGAACAGATCGACATAAGGATCCATACGGCCGGCGGTTGTAGGTCCCATGGAACCGCATGCCATTCCTGCAGGGGTCTTTGCCGGACCTGCATAGTATACAGGATGGTCTTTCAGATACTGAGGCATCTCCTCTCCCCTGTCAAGACGCTCCTTGATCTTTGCATGGGCAATATCACGGGCCACGATGATTGTACCGTTAAGACTCAGACGGGTCGATACCGGATATTTTGTCAGTTCCGCGAGGATTTCTGACATAGGACGGTCGAGGTCGATCCTGACGGCATTGCCTTCTCCCGCATTTCGGAGTTCCTCAGGAATGAGACGTCCCGGATTGTCATCCATCTTCTCTATCCAGATACCGTCCCTGTTGATCTTACACTTGATATTCCTGTCTGCAGAACAGCTTACGCCGAGACCTACAGGACAGCTCGCACCGTGGCGTGGAAGCCTGATGATACGCACGTCATGAGCATAGTATTTGCCTCCGAACTGAGCTCCCAAACCTATCTTATGGGCCTCTTCAAGCACCTGCTTTTCAAGTTCTGTATCACGGAACGCACGTCCGGTCTCGTCTCCTGTAGTAGGGAGGGAATCGTAGTAGTGGGTAGATGCCAGCTTCACCGTAAGAAGGTTCTTCTCTGCCGAAGTACCTCCGATTACGAACGCAATATGATATGGAGGGCACGCCGCCGTACCGAGAGTCTTCATCTTGGCTACAAGGAACGGCACGAGAGTCTGAGGGTTCAGGATCGCTTTTGTCTCCTGATAAAGATATGTCTTGTTTGCGGAGCCTCCGCCCTTTGCCACGCAAAGGAATCTGTATTCCATTCCTTCGGCAGCCTCGATATCGATCTGGGCAGGAAGGTTGCATTTTGTATTGACCTCTTCATACATTGAAAGAGGGGCATTCTGTGAATAGCGGAGATTTTCCTCCGTATACGTCTTGTAGACACCAAGCGAAAGAGCCTCTTCATCACAGTAGCCGGTCCATACCTGCTGTCCCTTCTCCCCGTGTATGATGGCCGTTCCGGTATCCTGACAGAAAGGAAGCTTTCCTTTGCATGCCACTTCTGCGTTGCGAAGGAAAGTCAGAGCCACATATTTGTCGTTCTCGCTGGCCTCGGGGTCATGCAGAATCTTGGCAACCTGCTCGTTATGTGCAGGTCGCAGCATGAAGGACACATCATGGAAAGCGGCATTGGCCATCGCCGTAAGTCCCTCTTTTGCGACTTTAAGGATTGGCTTGCCTTCAAACTCTCCTACAGAGACATGGTCTTTTGTGAGAAGATAGTATTCAGTCTTGTCTTCACCAAGCTGAAACATCGGTGCATATTTGAATTCCATATAATTGAAGTTTAGTGATTCTCCATAAGGTAGACTTTCATGAACTCGTTGAGGTCTCCGTCCAGGACTCCCTGGGTATCAGAAGTTTCATATCCTGTACGCAGGTCCTTGACCATCTTGTACGGGTGCAGCACATAGCTGCGGATCTGCGAGCCCCACTCGATTTTCTTCTTCTGGCCTTCCAGCTCGGCCTGCTTGGCCTGGCGTTTCTTCAGCTCGAGGTCATACAGGCGTGACTTGAGGATACGGAGGGCATTCTGCCTGTTGTCCAGCTGGGAACGGGTCTCTGTATTTTCTACCACGATTCCTGTAGGTATGTGTCTTACACGGACTCCGGTTTCGACCTTGTTCACATTCTGTCCTCCGGCTCCGCTCGAACGGTATGTGTCCCACTCCAGATCAGCCGGATTTACCTCTATTTCAATCGTATCATCTACAAGGGGATACACAAAGACGGAAGAGAATGTTGTCTGTCTCTTGCCCTGCGCATTGAAAGGGGAAATCCGGACAAGCCTGTGCACTCCGCTCTCTGCCTTGAGATATCCGAATGCATAGTCGCCTTCAAACTGTACGGTAGCCGACTTGATACCGGCGTCCTCGCCTTCGAGAAGATCGGTTACCGTCACCTTGTAGCCGTTCCTCTCCCCCCAGCGCATATACATGCGCATAAGCATCGACGACCAGTCGTTGGCTTCTGTTCCTCCGGCTCCCGAATTTATGGTAAGAATGGCACCGAGACTGTCTCCCTCCTCTCCCAGCATGTTCCTGAGTTCAAGCGTCTCTATATCGGACTCCGCCGCACCGAATGCCTTTTCCAGCTCCTCCTCTTCAGGAGTCGTCAGGTCATCGGAGGCAGACGACATGCTTTCCTTTGCGAAATCATACAGGACATCCAGATCGGCGACCTCAGAAGCCACCTTGTCGTAACCTGCGACCCAGAATTTCACACCGGCAAGCTCTTTCAGGAACTTTTCCGCTTCCTTCGGGTCATCCCAGAAATCAGGCTCCAATGTCCTTGCCTGCTTTGTCTCCACTTCTGCTCTCCTGGTATCGATGTCCAGACATTTTTTCAGGGTGTCGACCCTGGTCTGTAGACTTTTTATCTGCTCTGATGTAATCATGCTTGCAAAGATAGCGAAAGAATATTAAACATTTTAACTAATGTAAAGTTAAAATCCTTACATTCATATCACACGGAACGGATTTTATTTTCGGCGCTCCGCACTTTTCAGATTTGCATAACATACAAAGCAGAAAAACAAAGACGCTTTTTGTCAGAAGCAGCCGGAAAGAATCCCGGTTATCCGGAATAATAAAAACGGCATACGGCCCTACTTCAAGGATTCCATATCCACCCGTACCGCATAAGGGAAAATACGCTGCGGATCGCCGAAAAGGGCACAGCTTCCGACCATGTTTTCCAGCGTCGCTTCAAGTTTCCCGACAAAAGCAGTCCTTCCGTTTACCATGACGGTTACATCTTCAGAGGGATCGACAAGAGAATCGTTGAGGTATACGACAAAACTTCCCGAGTCAGCCGGACGGAATGTCTTGCTGTACCTCATTTCTATTCCGAAGACAGGCTCCCTTTCCGTAACCGTATACTCCACCATGTCCACCTTGATGTCCACTACATTCCCGGCTGCGGACATCTCATATCTTGTCCTTGAACCGGCTTCCAGGCCTGAACGCTCCAGAACCCCGATATTGTAGAAACCGTTGCGGTACCTGCCGTCCATCTCGAAATTCTCCCAGCATACATACCGGGGATACGGATTTCTGCTATACGATGAAAGCCACGGAGTCGTCATGGTATAGTCGATATGATGCCCCATACCGGGAATCAGTTCGATATTATGTACATAATATCCTGGATGAGCCGCCTGCAGGCTGTCGAACACTTCTTTTGCATATGAAGTGAGCTCGTTTCTGTAGAACCCGCGGTCCTCGCTTCCGGTCCTGAACGAAAATGCGATATCCGCACAGTTCTCCGCGGGAGCGTTCCTCAGCGGCTCTCCGCCTGCCATAGGCCCGGCACCTGCAAGATAGTCAGCGTAGAAAGAAGCGAGTCTCTGGCTTCCGTAACCTCCCTCGGATATGCCGAAGAAATATATTCTGTCCAGATCTACCTGTCCGGAAGCGAGAGCCAGTCTAAGAAGCTTTTCCCATGCGTACTGCTTGGATTTCTGCCACCAGCGGTACCACTCGCCCTCGTTGGGAATCTGAGGGATGAAATACACTGACGGGGAATCTTCGAAAGTATTCCCGAAACGGAATCCGTTTGACCACTCCCTGTCTTTGGGGCCCGAGCCGTGCAGGTACAGAAACATCGGGTAGCCACTTTCAGGCCTCTTACCCTTGCTGCCCCAATAAAACGGCATGACTGCATCCGGTTCCAGCTCTGAGGGGAGTGTCCATTTGTACGGCAGACTGTCGGAAAGCGGGCGCAGTTCCGGAAGAGGCCCGCCATAAAAATCCGCAACTGCACTCTGCCACAAGGACCATACTTGCGACCGGGCCTCAACGATTGCCCCTGGTTTCAACGTTCCTGATATTACCGGCCCTGCGCTCTCCTCTGAGAGACAACGGATGAACCTGTCCGAGATCTCCTGTTCCTTTTTTCCGTCGATTCCCGTCCCGTGCGAGCATGCTGACAAAACAGCTGCACAAGACAATACCATTGTCATGAATCCTGTTTTCATATTCTTCATTTTCTGTTGCTATAACAAATAAATCCCTTTTTCAGCACACTTCGTACGCATTTCTTCTGGCCACACGGCACTCTGTATCTCCCCGATATGCGCTTTCCTGAGCAGGAACATACACAGACGCGACTGCCCGATACCGCCTCCGATAGTCGGAGGGAGTTTGCCGGAAAGCAGCATACTGTGGAAGTAAAGTTCTGATTTCCACTCTTCTCCTTTTGCCTGGAGCTGTCTCTTGAGCGCATCAGGATCCACCCTTATACCCATACTCGAGATTTCAAACGTATCCTCAAGGACAGGATTCCACAGAAGGATGTCCCCGTTAAGGCCGCGGTATGGGGATGACTCCGGTCCCTCTCCGTTCAGCGTGCTCCAGTCATCATAGTCCGCAGCCCTGCCGTCATGCACCGCACCGTCAGACAATCCGGCACCTATTCCTATGACAAATACCGCCTTGTATTTCCTTACTATCTCCCTTTCCCTTTCCTTGGGAGAAAGGCCGGGATACATCTGCAGCAGCTCTTCGGAATGGAAGAACCTTATCTCGTCAGGAAGTACAGGCTCAATCTCGGGGAATTCGACATAAACCTTGTTTTCGGTGACTTTGAGCGATTCGTAAATCCTGCGGACAATCCTCCTGAGAAAATCAAGGTTACGCTCTTCAGGGGCAATGACACGCTCCCAGTCCCACTGGTCCACATATATGGAATGGATGTTGTCCAGATCCTCATCCGGCCTCAGCGCATTCATGTCGGTATATATGCCGCGCCCAGGCTTAAGCCCCATTTCCCACAGTTTCAGCCTCTTCCATTTTGCCAGAGAATGCACCACTTCAGCCGGGGCATCACCCAAGGTCTTTATAGGGAACCTTACCGGGCGCTCTACGCCGTTGAGATCGTCATTGAGCCCCGTTCCGGCCATCACCACCATCGGTGCAGTCACGCGCAGCAGGGCAAGCTGTGCAGACAGATTCTCCTGGAACATGTCCTTGACATATTTGATTGCCTTCTCGGTAGCTTCGGAGCTTCCGAGAATGTCTGTATAATTTTCCGGGTAATACATCTCCTGTTACGGTTTTCTCATTAAAAATGTTCCGGTGGATCGGAAAATCCGCCGGAACACAATGGAACGGTGTTTACTATTTCTCCCTGCTGAAAGAATAAGGCCTGTCCTCATCCGATGTTCCGCGGCTGAAGTCTGGAGCGGGAGCCATCGTGAAACTGATATACGAACCTTTCAGCAAATCTTCATATTTGAGATAGTTGTGTGTCCATACATCACCGTGTACCTTCATGGACTTGACATACCTGTTCTCCGGAGAATTGTTATTTGCCTCTATAGTCACGGTCTTACCGTTCTCAAGGCTTATCTGTGCTTTCCTGAACAGAGGCGAGCCTATTACGTATTCGTCTGACCCCGGGCAGACAGGGTAGAATCCCAAAGCGGAGAACACATACCACGCCGATGTCTGTCCGTTGTCTTCATCTCCGCAATATCCGTCAGGAGCAGCCTTGTACAGTCTGTCCATCACATCCCTTACATGGTACTGGGACTTCCACGGCTCTCCGGCATAACCGTACAGATAGATCATATGCTGTGCCGGCTGGTTTCCATGGGCATAGTTGCCCATGTGGGCTACCTGCATCTCCGTGATTTCATGAATACGGACCCCATAGTAAGAATCGTCGTAGACAGGCGGGACTACAAATACCGAATCAAGCATGGCGCAGAATTCCCTGTCACCGCCCATCAGGTCTATAAGGCCCTGCACATCATGGAATACAGACCATGTATAATGCCATGCGTTCCCTTCAGTGAAAGCATCTCCCCATTTATACGGACTGAACGGTTTCTGGAATGTACCGTCCTCGTTGCGGCCGCGCATGAGTCTGGTGGACGGATCATAGACATTCCTGTAATTCATTGCCCTCTCCGCCCATTTCTGAAGTTCTGCTTCAGGACGGCCCATCTTTTTGGCTATCTGAAGGATGCACCAGTCGTTATATGCATACTCAAGTGTCCTTGCAACGTTTTCGTTGATCCCGACATTATATGGTACATATCCGAGAGTATTATAGTACTCGTGTCCGAAACGGCCTGTAGAGCTGATTTCAGGATGGACATGCTCGGTGCCGTATTCTATAGCGGAGTACAGGGTTTCAATGCCTGCAGGATAGATATCCTTCATGTAAGCGTCGGCGACAACGGAAGCGGAGTTGTTGCCTATCATGCAGCCTCGGTGTCCCGGGCTCGCCCATTCCGGAAGGAATTCGTTTTCCTCAGCCACATTCGCCAGTCCCTGCTGTATCTCGGCATTCACTGACGGATAGATCAGGTTCAGCAGAGGGAACAGAGCCCTGAAAGTGTCCCAGAAGCCTGTATCGGTATACATGTATCCTTTACGGACTTCACCGTTGTATGGGCTGTAGTGCAGAATCTCGCCTGTCTCGTCCACTTCATAGAACTTGCGCGGGAACAGGACACTTCTGTAAAGGCATGAATAGAATGTCCTGTACCGGTCGGTGTCTCCGCCGCCTACCCTGATACGGCCGAGGACATCATTCCAGACTGCATACGCAGCATCCTTGACAGCTTCGAAATCTTTGCCTGCCACTTCCTTGCGGTTGGTGTAGGCCTGCTTCTCCGAAATGAAGGACGAAGCCACATCCACATTGACCTGCTCATCCCTGACTGTCTTGAACCTTACCACAGCCAGAGCATGTTCTCCCTTGTATTCAGCTGTGCCGGTATTTCCTTCTGTCACGAGACGGTCCCCGTCATATATGCAGAAGCTCTCGAACGGCTTGTCAAAAGTAAGGACAAACCAGTTGCGGAAATTCTCGGGAACACCGCCGCTGTTCCTGGTGGTGTAGCCGACAACAGTATTCGACTCCGGGATGACCTTTACATAAGAGCCTCTGTCATAAGCATCTATCACCACGCCTGAGGTTGAGCTTTCAGGGAAGGTGAAACGGAACTTGGCAGCCCTTTCTGTCGGAGCAAGCTCCGCGTTGATATCATGATCGGCAAGATACACCTGATAATAATACGGACGCGCAGTCTCGGCATTGTGCGAGAACCAGCTGGCACGTGCGTTTTCATCTACCTTTGAAGCGTCTTTGACAGGCATTATGGCGAACTGTCCGTAATCATTTATCCACGGAGAAGGCTGGTGTGTCTGTTTCAGACCTCTGATAAGATGTGCATCGTATCTGTATGTCCATCCGTCTCCCATCGTACCTGTCTGAGGAGTCCAGAAGTTCATGCCCCATGGAACGGCTGTCGCCGGATAAGTGTTTCCTGTAGAAATGGTATAGTCAGACAATGTTCCCATAAGGGTAGTGACATAGTCTGCAGGATTCTCTACCATCTGCACTTCATCCTGCGCACAGGAAGCAAGAGCCAGAGGGCAGAGCAGAGAAACAATCAGTCTGTTGAATTTCATATTATAACAATTATTATTTTTCTGAATCGCAACCGGTTCCCGACTACAGGGTCTTGTGGTCAGGACCCATCTGGAATTCAAGGACGCCTCCTGCCTTGATATCCTTGAAGTCTATATAGCTGTTCCCGTACGGCTGGCCGTTGAGGGTAACGCTCTGAATGTAGATATTTTCTGCGCTATTGTCCTTTGCCCTTACGGTGAATACTCCGCCTGGCACTTTGATCTGCGCTTCGTCAAACAGAGGAGAGCCGAACCAGTATCTTCCGCCTGCCTCGGTCTGATAGAATCCGAGCGAAGACAGGATATACCATGCCGACATCTGTCCTACGTCCTCGTTGCCGGAAAGGCCGTCCGGTGCATCATGATACATGGTGGAAAGGACTTCGCGGACTTTCTCGGCAGTCTTCCACGGCTGTCCAGCCACAGTATAAAAATAGATGATATGATGGCTTGGCTCGTTACCGTGCGCATACTGTCCGATAAGGCCTGAAATGTCCGGAGAGGAGTTGCCTCCTTCGATATCGGAAGATACGACAAAGAGAGAGTCAAGCTTGGTCAGGAAAGCTTCCTTGGATCCGAAGCACTCTACCAGTCCTTCAAAATCGTGAGGTGCAAGCCATGTGTACTGCCATGCGTTTCCCTCGCAATAGTCATCAGCCCTGTGTGTGGAAGCAAACGGACTGAAAGGAGTACGGAAATTCCCTTTCGAGTCCTTGCCTCTCATGAACCCGGTCTGAGGATCGAAGAAATTCCTGTATGAACGGCTGCGCTCCAGGAAGTACTCGTAGTCTTCCGTCTTGCCGAGTTTCAGGGCGACATCAGCGACTGCTCCGTCCGCTATTGCATATTCCATATCGTATGCGACAGACTCATTGAAAAGTTCGCACGGAATATATCCGTACTTCATCCGGAGATCCTGTCCCCTGTCCGGACGCATTGCCGAATTCTTGAGCGCCTCGAAAGCAAGTTCCTTGTCAAACCCGCCGAAATCCTTAAGCACTGCATCCGCCACAGCGATAACTCCAGGATTGCCTACCATGCAGTCCGTCTCGCATCCCATAAGGTGCCATACAGGGAGCTTGCCCTGCTGTCTGTAAATGGTCAGCATAGTATTCACCAGATCGGGCATCTTCTCCTGATGGATGATGGTCGCAAGCGGCAGGGCCGCACGGTATGTATCCCACAATGAAAATGTAGTGTAGTTCGTGAATCCCTCCGGAGCATGGTTCTGATGGTCTGCGCCATAGTAGCTGCCGTCCACATCCGAGAAGACCGACGGGGCGATCATCGTATGGTAAAGCGCAGTATAGAAAATCTCGCGCGATACCTCGTCTGAAGTCTTTATGCGTATTTTTGACAGTTCCTCATTCCATGCGGCATCGGCGGCATCGGCTGTAGCCTCGAAATCCCAGCCAGGCAGCTCGGCTTCCATGTTCCTGCGTGCTCCTTCGACACTTACCGGAGACAGTGCCACTTTAAGCAGCACCTGCTCCCCTTCCACGGTCTTGAAGGAGGCGCGCCCGAACATGTTGTCCGGTCCGGCCAGAGTAAAAGAGTCGAACGGCTTGGAGAACTCAGCCACGAAATATACTCTCTGGTCTGAAGCCCAGCCTTTTGAAAATCTGTATCCTTCCACTCTGTTGTTGCCGACGGCTTTCATTTCAGTCTTTGTGGCCGCATCCCAGCAACCGCCGTTCTGCAGGTCGAAAACCAGAGCCGCCTGCTCTGATGCAGGGAATGTATATCTGTGGAAACCTACACGGGCGGTTGCGGTCAGTTCGGCAGTCACGCCGTATCTCATGAGAGGGACACTGTAATATCCCGGACGGCTGACCTCCTTTGTCCTGTCTGCGTACGACCACAGCCCTGAAGCAGTGTCATCCTCTGTTCCTCTTGCATATGTAACATCTCCGGTCACAGGCATTACCGTGATATCGAAAAGGTCTCCGATACCGGTTCCGCTGAGATGTGTGTGCGAAAATCCGATGACAGTAGAGTCGCTTTCATGGTATCCCGAACACCAGTCCCACTCCTGCGGAATGCTGGTAGGTCCCAGCTGGACAAAACCGAAAGGAACATTGGCCCCGACAAATACATGGCCGTGTCCGCCGGTACCGATGCTTGTGTTCACATAACTTGTAAAATCCTCCCGGACCTGAGTCTCCGCGCAGCCGGCAACAGTACCGGCAGCGGCTATGAGGAATAAAGATTTCAGTAACGTTTTCATATTTGGAATTATTGAATTTGACATACAGGATTACCGGCACTCAAACACGAGCCTTCCGCCTTCCAGCATTTCATGATGACCGATACGGAAGCCCTTGAAAGGCTTTCCTCCGAGAGACACCCTACGGATGTATCCGTCACCTTCCTTCTCTATGACGAGTCTTTCTGTCCCGGCATACTTCGGATCGAGGGAAAGCTCCACTTTGTCAAAGACAGGTGCCGTAAGGGTATAATACGGCTCTCCCGGGCAGTCCGGATAGAATCCCATCATGGAGAAAACCGCCCATGCGGACATTGTACCGGTATCATCGTTGCCGGGAATTCCGTCCGGCTCCGGACGATAGTACTTGTCCAGCAGCATCTTCACAGTCTTCTGTGTGCGCCACTCCTCTCCCTTGAAATAACTGAACAGGTAAGGATATGCTATATCCGGCTCATTTGCGGGATCATACAGTCCCTCGTCAAACACCATCTGGAGCTTGTCGACGAATTTCTTCCTGCCGCCCATCAGTCTGGCAAGTCCATGGACATCATGAGGGACATAGAAAGTATAGTTCCACGCGCTGCCTTCGTGAAAACCTGGAGCTGTCTCAAAATTCTCTCCCTGACGCGGATTGAAAGGAGAATAGAAGGTACCGTCCATCATAAGCGGTCTGAGAGTACCGTATTCTGGGCAATAGTAATGCCTGTACCCGAGGGAAGCGGCTCTGAAACGGGCTGCATCTCCGGCGTGTCCGAGAGAATCCGCCAGCATGGAAAGCGCATGGTCGGCGATATAGTATTCAAGGGCATGGGATACGGCATTGTCTCCGGAAAGGTCGGCAGCAAAAACGCCGAGAGGGATGTATCCCCTTTCAATGTACGGGTCGACATCCGGGCGCATCCTGTTCCGGGCACCTGGAGTGGTTGCCGACTTGATGAAAGCCTGATAGGCTGTCTCTATATCGAAGTCTTTCAGCCCCTTGAACCATGTGTCCGCTATGACAGGGATTGCCGGATCGCCTTCCATGGTGAAAGTCTCCCTTCCGTAAAGTTCCCATTTCGGCATCCATCCCCACTCCTTGTAAATTTCTATCATCGAGCGTACCATATCCAGCTGGCGCTCAGGATAGAGAAGTGTCATGAGCTGGTGGACGTTGCGGTAGGTATCCCAGAGAGAAAACACGGTGTAGCGGTTCTGCCCCTCCGGTACTCTGCCCACACCGTCATTTTCCATAAGCGGATATTCTCCGTTTACGTCATTCAGGATGTTGGGGTGTATCAAGGCATGATACAGACCCGTATAAAAGACGGTCTTCTGGTCTTCAGTACCCCCCGACACCTTTATCTTCGAGAGGTCCCGCTCCCATCTGGCAGCAGCCTGAGCCCTGACGGCATCGAAACCGAAGCCGTTCTGCTCCGCATCCAGATTCTCCCTGGCATTCTCCGTACTGACGAACGAAACTCCCATCTGGACTTCAATCTGTTCCCCTTCTTCAGTGTCGAAGCTGAACCAGTAGCCGATGTCGTCGCCCGCAAGCTCACGGCCATAACGGGTATAGAGCTTGTATTTTCCGTTGTCCGGAGTCCACTCCGCTTCCACACCTGTCATTACACGCTGTTTTTTCCAGAATCCGCATGCTTTCGGGGTCTTGCTGACACGCATGACGAAATATATCGGGAAAACCGCCTGAGGGTTGTAGCAGAAAGTCCCCAGAAGTCTCATTCCTTCTATCTCCGTATCGCTTACCTTGCGCACCATGGCCCCGGTCTCGTTGGTAAGGCCCTCTCCGAGGTTGAGCAGGATATGGCTCTCCCCCTCCGGGAATGTATACCTCTCGGCGGAAGTCCTGAGTGTGGCACTGGCTTCCGTCCTGATTCCGTAAGCGGAAAGTACATTGGTATAATATCCCGGCTCGGCATATTCATCAGTATATTCCGAGCCGTAGATATGGTAATCCACCTGAAGCGGACCAGCCGACGGCATGGTCAGAAGAGCCCCGAGTTCCGGACATCCCACTCCGCTGAGATTTACATGTGAAAATCCTGTAAAAAACTTGTTTTCAAAAACATACGGAGTAGACCACCATCTGCTGTCCTTGTCCCAGACATTGAGCTGGGATCCCATTACATTGAACGGGGATACGGACATGAGTCCGTTAGGGCAGACAGCTCCGGGGTTGGTAGTTCCGAAATTTGTAGTTCCGATGAACGGGTCCACGTATCTGGAGACGTTCCCGGAGGCTTCCTCTCCGGCAGCGGACAATTGCAGCGCAGCGAGAAGGAGAATCGGGGTTATCAGCTTCAGTTTCATAGTTGTCGTTTTACAGTATGTTGGTTCTCTTTGTGAACTCTATGATTTCAGGAATGTATCCGAAAGCCAGTCCGGTCACTGTATCGGCACAGCCGTAATATACAGCGACGCGTCCTGTATGCGCATCGTGAAGGGCCGCACACGGGAATGTTACGTTAGGAACGTCTCCCATGCACTCGTAGTCTTTCTGCGGGGAAATAAGGTAAGGTCCGCTGCGGGCGACCACTTTCCACGGCTCCTCCAGATCCAGAAGCGCAGAACCGAACGAGTACACATATCCGTTGCATGAGTGCAGCACACCGTGATGGAAAATCAGCCATCCTTCCGAAGTCTCGATAGGAATAGGACCGGCACCTATCTTCATGCACTGCCATGCGCTTACCTCGAACGGCGCGGGAGACATCACATGACGGTGGCGTCCCCAGAATTCCAGGTCCGGAGACTCGGAATAGAAAATGTCGCCGAATGCAGTGTGGCCTGTATCGCTCGGGCGGGAAAGCATCGCGAAATTGCCGTGTATCTTTCTTGGGAACATGACTCCGTTCCTGTTGTACGGCAGGAAGGCGTTCTCCAGCTGATGGAATGTCCTGAAGTCCTCTGTCCATGCCACACCGATAGTCGGGCCATGATATCCGTTGCACCATGTGACATAGTACTTGTCATCTATCTTGCATACGCGCGGATCGTAACCGTACACCCACTCTCCGATTTCCTTGTCATCGCACTGGAACCTGAGCATTTCGGGATTGATGTCCCATTTGATTCCGTCCTTTGAGAAGCCGACATGCAAACGCATGCGCCTGTTGGTGTCATCACAGCGGAAAACACCGGCGAAGCCGTCCTTGAAAGGAACTACGGCAGAGTTGAATATACTGTTCGATGTCGGAAGCAGATTCCTCGGGATAACAGGATTTGCCGAATATCTCCACATCACGTCAGTTGAACCTGCCGGACGTTCTTCCCACGGCATATTCGGAAGAGGATTACCTGAAATCTTCATTTCTTTGTCCATTTTAAATGATTATTTGAATATTTTATTGAAAACACGTATCAAATCATGTCAGGAGGCCTGACCGGATGCCTGCCTGTTGTCCGGATAAGTAAACGGAATGAATTTCGTCATGATGAAAATCGGGATCACAGCCGCCATCACCACGATGAAGAACATCTTGTATCCCAGAGCGTCGCTGAGAAAACCGGAGACCGCTCCTGTCATCATGACAGAAAGGTTCATGATACCGGAAGCGAATGCATAGTGCGCCATCTGGTGCTTTCCCGGAGCCACCTGCTGCATCATGAACAAGGTAAGTCCGACAAAGCCGAATCCGTATCCGAAATACTCGACAACGATTCCGGAGCCGATAAGCAGGGCCGATTCCGGCTGCACCCATGCAAAATATGTGTACACAAGGAAAGGAAGGTTGAATATGCACACAAGCGAAAACAGGGCTTTGCGCAGTCCCAGATGCGAAATGTAATAGCCGGCAAGAAGGGAGCCGAGTACGAATGCGGCGGCGCCGAAAGATCCGTAGTAGACACCTATCTGCTGCTCGGAAAGACCGAGACCGCCGTCAGCCCTTGCAGCCTTCAGGAAAAGGGGAACGATCTTCATCACGAACCCTTCTCCGAGACGGTAGAGGATTATGAAAAGGATATACCATCCGATATACTTCTTGGTGAAGAAGTCCCTGATTACAGCCCAGAGTTCCCTCATGGTATCCCCGGCTGTCTGCACATGAGTGGAAGCGGCGCCTCCGGAAGGCAGGGATTTCGCATGGTAAAGACTCAGGAGCACCAAGATCGCACCGCACGCTACCATGATAACCGTCCATGCCGGCAGCGCGGCTTCTTCAGGAGTCGCTCCCCCAGCCTTGAAATGGTCGATCAGGACTCCGGCAATATATACGAGAAGACCGGTGGCCACAAGCTTCGCAAGGTTGTAGAACGCACCCTGCCATCCGATATACTTCGCCTGGTCCTGTTTGCTGAGCTCTGCCATGTAAAGACCGTCAAGAGCTATGTCATGCGTTGCCCCGCTCATGGCTATGACAGCCAGAATCGCGATACACACGGCAAAAAAATGCGGCATGTGCAGGGCCAGGGCCACAAGCCCGAAACAGACACCGGAAATGAGCTGGGTCCCGACCACGAAGAATTTCTTGGTCTTGAACATCTCCAGGAACGGGCTCCACAGGAACTTTATAGTCCACGGAAACATTATCACTGAAGTCCACAGCGCTATCTGGCTGTCTTCTATTCCAAGCCCCTTGAACATGAGTACACATACCATGTTCAGGACGACGAAAGGCATACCCATCGCGAAATAGGCGCTGGGAACCCATTTGAGAGGAGAATAACTCTTGTTGCTCATTATGCGGTCGATTTAGTTGTATGTTACAAACATTGCAAATGTAGCAATATTTAACGGATTTTCTTGGAGAGAGCACAAAACTTTTCCGGACCTTTCAGAAAGACTGTTCTCTTTTACGAAAGTGTTTTGTATCTTTGGAATCGGACTAAAACGGACAATCACCATGGACACAGTAGAAAAATTGTTCCCTTCTTTCGACCAAAGGGGGAAAGAGCTCGTAAGAGCCGCATACGCCATAGCGGAGAAGGCTCTTGCAGACCAGACCAGAGGAAACGGGAAACCGTTCATGGACCACCCTGTGGGCGTGGCGAAAATCGCGGCTGACGAAATCGGTCTCCCGGCAGAGTGCATCGCCGCCGTCTTTCTGCATGAAGCCACAAGGTTTCACCCGGAAACTGACATCACTTCCGCCAACCTCTTCGGGAAGGATGTGCTGACAATGGTGGACGGACTGAACAAGATTTCAACCATCAAGCCCAAAGACACCCGTCTCGAAGCCGAAAACTACAAGAAACTCATAGTATCATACTCAAAGGATCCTCGCGTCACTGTCCTCAAGCTTGCCGACAGGCTTGAAGTGATGCGCTCTCTGGACATGTTCCCGAAACTATCCAGGGAAAGGAAAATCCTGGAGACCCTCATGCTTTACATACCGCTGGCCCACCAGCTCGGGCTCTACAACATGAAGAGCGAAATGGAAGACACCTACTTCCGCTATGCCGAACCGGAGCAGTACAGGGCCATCACCAACAAGCTCAAGGCTACGGAAAAGGACCGGCAGGCCCTGATGACACAATTCATCGAGCCTCTGAAACACAAGCTGTCCGAAGCCGGGATACAGTACAAGCTGAAAATCAGGACCAAGACGGCATACTCCATCTGGAGGAAGATGCAGAAGCAGAAAGTGCCGTTCGAAGGAGTGTTCGATGTGTTCGCCATAAGGTTCATCATAGACTGCGAGGCCGACAGGGAGACAGAGCACGCACTGTGCTGGAAGGTCTTCTCATACGTCACTGAAGAGTATGAATCGGACACCAGACGTCTGCGCGACTGGATTTCCAATCCCAAACCGAACGGATACGAATCGCTCCACATAACGGTCAGGAACAGCGACAACGTATATCTTGAAGTCCAGATCAGGACCAAACGCATGGACGAGGTCGCAGAAAGCGGACTTGCATCCCACTGGTCATACAAGGGCATCAGGCACGAGGCTACTCTGGACAAGTGGCTCACATCGGTAAGATATGCGCTGGAGCATCCTCACAGCGGAGGACAGTACTACGAAGACGACATCCCCGAACCGCCTTCAAAAGAGATTTTCGTATTCACTCCGTCCGGAGAGCTGCGGAAGCTCCCGGCAGGGGCGACAGTACTGGATTTCGCCTTCGACATACACTCCAACCTGGGCATCAGATGCTCCGGAGGAAAAGTGAACGGCAAAGCTGTGCCGATAAAAGAGCAGCTGGCTACGGGAGATGTCGTGGAAATCATGAGTTCGAAGAACCAGAAGCCATCACAGGACTGGCTCAACTTCGTGGTGACATCCAAGGCACGCACGAAAATACGGCAGAAGCTCAGCGAAGCCGAGTTCCAGAAAGCTGCGGAAGGCAAGGAACTGGTCGGAAGAAGACTCAAGAACTGGAAGCTGGAGCTGGATGACGAGACGCTCGCCGCCCTGATGAAAAAACTCCAGTACAGGAATGTCAACGCATTCTACGCTGCAGTCGGTAACGGGACCATAGATATCGGGAATCTGAAAGACATGATCCTGGAAATCACCGGAGCCAAGGAACCAGAGAGCACGGAGCCGGCAGCAGGCGACATTTCCGCAGGAGCGAAAGGGTCGGCACCGGAGCAGTCCGGACAGGCTCAGGACAGGAAACTCTGGGACGGAAGGGGAACCTCGTCGGACGATATCCTGGTCCTGAGCGCCAGGAATGTCAAGAACCTTGACTACAAGATGGCCAAATGCTGCAACCCTGTCTACGGAGATGATGTATTCGGATTTGTCTCCATCAAGGACGGCATCAAGATCCACAGGATATCCTGTCCGAACGCGGCAAGGCTCATCGAGATGTACCCGTACCGGATACAGAAAGTCAGATGGAGCTCCACACCGACGACATCAAGTTTCCAGACCACACTGAGAATAATCGCAGCCCTGGAACCGTCCGTCATCAACGAAGTGATTGATGTGATCAATACCTTCAAGGCGTCAATCCGTTCCTTCAACGTAAACGAAAACGGGAAGAACAGCACCTACGACATTTCCGTAAAGCTGTCCATCCCGAGCAATCTGGAACTGGACAAGGTACTTTCCCAACTGCGCGCCCTGCGCAACGTGATGAAAGTCACAAGGTCATGAAAAATGCCGGAAGACATCGGATCTTCCGGCATTTTCCAGCTATGCCATACCCCGTCTCACAGACCTGTGTCCGTAGATTATCACTACGACAAAACATATCAGCGGAATGGCAAACGACACGTTGACCGCCGGCATTCCGGCAACAGTACCCATATCAATGACCGCAGCCTGAAGAGGAGGCATGACAGATCCTCCGAGTATGGCCATGATCAGCCCTGCAGAGCCGAATTTGGCATCATCCCCCATTCCTTCAAGGGCAATACCGTATATAGTCGGGAACATGAGCGACATGCAGGCTGAAATGGCCACAAGACAGTACATTCCAAGTATATCCTGGAAGAATATCGTCCCCAGCGTGAAGACGCATGCAGCAACAGCCAGAATCTTGAGAAGTCTTCCCGGATTGATGTACTTGAGAAGAAAAGTACAGATGAAACGGCTGCAGCAGAATATCGCCATTGCCGCGATATTGTACTTCTGGGAAAGCACTTCAGCATCCTGTTCTTCCATTCCCATGCCCATGAACAGACGGGTTCCGTACTGGATGATGAATGTCCAGCACATGATCTGTGCTCCGACATAGAAGAACTGGGCTATGACCCCTTCTCGGTAATTGGGCTTTGAAAAAATGCGCTTTATGGTCCTTGCGAAATCAATCCCGTGGGACTGGTCGTAATTCTTCGGCATCCGAGCCACGGCCACCAGAATGAACATGACCAGAATGACAGCGCCGATAAGCAGGTAAGGTGTCACGAGAACAGCCAGGTCGGCGTCTCTTACAGCCTCGAACTCGGCATCAGTAAGCAGAGCCCTGTCTGCAGTGTCCATCGGGTGGAGTCTGTTCTGGATAAAGTTCATCGCCACATACATTCCTATCAGTGATCCCATCGGATTGAAGGTCTGGGCAAAATTCAGACGCCTTGTGGCCGTCTCCGGGGGGCCCATCGACAGTATGTACGGATTGCAGCTAGTCTCAAGGAACGACAGTCCGCATGTCATGATGAAATACGCCACGAGGAACGGATAGTAGTTCCCCGTTTTCATTGCAGGGAAAAACAGGAACGCACCGAGGGCGTACATGCCCAGACCGAGCAGGACCCCGGCCTTGTAGGAGTATTTCCTGATGAAAACCGCAGCAGGAAAAGCCATGGCGAAATAGCCTCCGTAGAATGCCACCTGCACCAGAGCGCCTTCAGTAACACTCATCCTGAATATCTTGGAAAAAGCCTTCACCATCGGGTTGGTGATGTCATTGGCGAAGCCCCACAGGGCAAAGCATGCCGTTATAAGAATGAAAGGAAGCAGCAGTCCGCTTCCTATTACAGGGATTCTGGCTGTATTCTTGTTCATTGTATGGTTTCGGGTTACAGAATGGATGTAATTTCACTTTTTTCTTTGATTTCGCCACAGGCAATTGCCTGGACAAGCAGATTCCCGATAGCTGTAGCTTCTACCGGACCGGCGATTACCGGGATACCGGTCTCCTGCTCCGTCAGCCGGTTGAGAAGTCCGTTCCGGCTTCCTCCTCCGATGACATGAAGCCTCTCTACCGGTTTTCCGGTCAAGGAATTCAGCCCTGAAATTCCTTTCCTGTACCTTACTGCGAGAGAATGCAGGACGCACCTGACATATTCTCCCTGCGCAGAAGGCACCCTCTGTCCGGACTCGCGGCAATACCCGGCTACAGCCGCCTGCATATCGTCCGGATGCATGAAAGCTTCGGCGTCCACATCTATCACCGACTCTATGTCAGAGGCCTCCGCCTCAGAGAGAAGATACTCATAACTGTCAGGAAGACCGGCTTCTTTCCACTGCTTCATCAGACACTGGAGAATCCACAACCCGGTAATGTTCTGCAGGAAATATATCTTGCCCCCGACTCCTCCTTCATTCGTGAATCCTGCGATGCGGGCCTCTTCCGTAAGGACGGGCTCGTCCAGCTCGATACCGAGCAGAGACCATGTCCCGGAACTCAGAAACGCACTTGTCCCCTCCCTGCCCTTTTCATACGGCGTCGCAAAGACAGCACTCGCAGTATCATGAGAGCCGACCGCCACTACCTTCACTCCGTCCGGAAGTCCGAGCTCTTCAGCCAGTTCCTTCATGACAGTTCCCCTGACAGTCCCCGGCGGGACGATTTTCCCGAAAATGCGTCTCGGGAGCCCGAGTCTGTCGATGAGAGGCCAGTTCCAGTCCCTGAGCCTGGCATCCAGAAGTTCGGAAGTGGAAGCAATCGTATATTCATTATCCGGAACACCTGTCAGATAGTAACTGAAAAGGTCGGGCATGAAGAGCAGGTGTCTGGCAATATCAAGAGCCTTGTCCCCGGCCTTGCGGCGGACATACAGCTGGAAAAGGGTATTTATAGGCATGATCTGGATACCGGCCTGTGCATAATGGACGGCCACGTCATTCTCCACACTCCACTGAGCGACAGCCCCGTCTGTCGCGGAATCACGATAACAGACAGGGTTCCCGAGCAGATTGCCGCTGCCGTCTACCAGACCGTAATCCACACCCCAGGTATCTATGCCTATGCTTCTGATATCGGAAAACTGTCTGGCGGCAAGCCGCAGCCCGGTCTTCATCTCGTCGAACAAAGCTGGAAAATCCCAACAGAGCCTGTTCCCGAGCCTGACCTGACGGTTACCGAAACGATGGACCTCAACGGTCGTCATACGGACTCCGGAGACAGTCCCGGCAATCACCCTGCCGCTTCCTGCCCCGAAGTCCACTGCCAAATATGTCGCCATAGCCTACCCGGTTACCTTTCCAAGAACATAAGTCTCCAGGTCCGATATCTCTTCTTTTGAAAGGGTGTTGCAAGACCCGCCTGTCAGAACGATTATCCTGCATGCCATCTCGAAGAACATCGCTCTCTCGAAGACCTCGTCGAAATCCTTTCCGCATACCACCTGTCCGTGTTTTCTCAGAAGAATCGAGTCATGATCCTTCATCGCAGCCACGACATGTTCCGCAAGCTCTTTGGAACCCGGTCTGAAATACGGGATCACCGGTATTTCAGTTCCTACATGGCACGGGACCTCCGCCGTCACGTTGAAATCGGAAGGAATTTCCTTCATGCATGCCACCGCCGTGGCATAGACAGACTGGAAGTGGAGGACAACATTCACGTCAGGTCTCTCTCTCATGACACCAAGATGGAAGCCGCTTTCCATGGAAGGCTTCACTCCGTTGAGCACTTCACCGGTAGCTATCCTGCACACAGACACGTTCTTTCGCTGGAGGGAAGGCACCCATGAACCTGTACCTGATACCAGAGCCTCCCCGCCTATCCGCCATGAAAGGTTACCGCTGCTGCATATTGTCAGGCCGGCATCGCCAACACGATGGGCCTGACTTATGAACTTTTCAAAATATTCTTCAGCTATCATGTCCTTCATCATTTATAAATAGGTCCGTAAGCTGCACATGCCCTGTAGTCCGCACCTTCCTTGTCCATCCCGAATGCATTCCATGCGGCAGGACGGAAGATTCCGTCTTCATCCACATTGTGCATGCATACCGGTATGCGCAGAATGGAAGCCATGGTGATGAGGTCCTTTCCGATGTGTCCGTAACTGATTGCCCCGTGGTTGGCGCCCCAGTTGTTCATCACGGAATATACATCCTTGAACGCAGGCTTGTCACAAAGACGCGGGACAAACCATGTAGTTGGCCATGTTCGGTCGGTACGCTCGTTCAGAATCCTGTGTATTTCCGGATCGATGTCCACAGTCCAGCCTTCAGCAATCTGGAGGACAGGACCGAGCCCCTTGACCAGATTCAGTCGCGACATGGTTACAGGCATTCCTCCCTTTGAAAGGAAATTGGACGAGAATCCGCCGCCACGGAAATAGTCCCTGTTGGCAGGATACCATGTCGTAGCTTCCAGACATGCTTCCATTTCCTCTTGGGACACTTCCCAATACGGTTTCATGACAGGTCTGCCCTCGCTGTCTTTCTGGCAGCCCGTACCGTCGAGAGTTGTGGCTCCGGAATTTATAAGATGGATGATACCGTTGGATGCAAGGCCTGTAAGTTCTTTTCCGGTAACGCGTTTTACAGCCTCAGGGCTCCAGTATGTACGTACGTCGGAGAAGATCTGTGCACGGTTGGTAAGAAGATGTCCGAAAAGCATCGCAACTCCGTTGCATGCGTCGTTCTCGGTAGCGACCACATATGCCTCTCTGGTCCCGTTCCAGTCGAAAGAAGTGTTCAGAAGCGCCTCGGAGTAGTCCCCGTTCGGATAGAAGTCCGTCCACTGGCGCTGTCCCTGGAATCCGGCCGCAATGGCATTATGTCCGAGCGCCTCTTCCTTGAATCCCATTTCGCGGAGCTTCGGATTGCCGTGCATGAGGTCTTTCATTATCATGGTCATCTTCACGATGAACTCCCAGTCCCCGTCCTTCTGTTCGCGGGTCTTGACTTTTGCCGGAGTATTGAAGTCCTCACCTTCGTTCACCTTGCAGTACTTCTCGGTCCAGGCCATTGCCCTAGCATATTCCTCCTTGTCATAGATACCCTCTGTCATCCTGCGGATGATTTCCGTCAGATCGACAGATTCGTTGCGCATTCCGAGATATTCCTGGAAGAAATCAGGACTGACTATGGACCCTGCGATTCCCATTGACACACCTCCCATAGACAGGTATGACTTTCCCCGCATGACAGCCACCGCCTGGGCAGCACGGGCAAACCTGAGAATCTTCTCGGCCACATCCGCGGGGATGGTGTTGTCCTCAATATCCTGGACATCATGCCCGTAGATTCCGAATGCAGGAAGTCCTTTCTGTGCATGCCCCGCAAGGACAGCAGCAAGATAGACAGCTCCAGGACGCTCTGTACCGTTGAACCCCCATACCGCCTTCGGATAATAAGGGTTCATGTCCATGGTCTCCGCACCGTAGCACCAGCATGAAGTGACTGTGATGGTGGAGCCGACACCCTCCCTTTCGAATTTTTCGGCGCAAGCGGCGCTCTCTGCCACACGGCCTATTGTACCGTCGGCAATGACACATTCTACAGGAGAACCGTCGCCGTTGCGGAGATTTTCGGAAATGAGTACCGCTACAGCCTTTGCCAGATTCATGGTCTTGTCTTCAAGACTCTCGCGGACGCCGCCCTGACGCCCGTCAATGACCGGACGGATGCCGATCTTCGGATATTTGTTCATATTTCAGTGTTTTATGTGGTTTTCAAATCTCCCAAAGATAACAATACATCCGTTAAATCCCAAATTTCATTCGTGTTCCGCCATGCGTTTTTCAGCAAGTGCCTCATACTTGGTTCCCGGCCTCCCGTAGTTGGCATACGGATAGATGGAAATGCCGCCGCGCGGAGTAAAAAAACCTGTCACTTCTATATATTTGGGATCCATGAGCCGTATCAGGTCTTTCATGATCTTGTTCACGCAGTCCTCATGGAAATCTCCATGATTCCTGAAGCTGAACAGATAGAGTTTCAGACTCTTGCTCTCGACCATCCTTATGTCCGGTATATAGCTGATCCTGATTTCCGCAAAATCCGGCTGCCCCGTTATCGGACAGAGACTGGTGAATTCAGGGCAGTTGAACCTTACCCAGTAATCGTTTTCCTTATGCCTGTTCTCGAACGTCTCGAGAACTTCCGGAGCATAGTCGCTCCTGTATTCTGTCTTGCGGCCCAGTGATTTGAGGCCTTCTTTTTCTCTGTTTTCCATAATTTCCATATTCCGGGAGTTTCAGGACTGTCTCTTCGGTTACGGTCCCTGAATTACGCCCGTGTTTGTAAAGTCAGGCCTTGGCGGCAAGGTATTTTTCAAGACCGGCGCGGCGCAGCCTGCATGCCGGACAATGTCCGCATCCGTCCCCCGGAATGCCGTTATAGCATGTAAGCGTCCTGTTCCTGATGAGATCCAGTACTCCCAGTTCGTCGGCAAGCGCCCAAGTCTGTGCCTTGTCTATCCACATCAGGGGAGTATGGATGACAAACTGCTCATCCATTGCAAGATTCAATGTGACATTCAGGGACTTGACAAATGCATCCCTGCAGTCCGGATAGCCGCTGAAATCAGTCTGGGAAACCCCTGTAACGATATGGTTTATGCCATGCTCTCTCGCCACTACGGCGGCAATACTCAGGAAGAATAGGTTCCTTCCGGGTACGAAAGTATTGGGACAGGACCCCTCCGGCTTATCCTGATCCATTTCAATAGTACTGTCTGTCAAAGAATTGGCTCCAAGCTGACCAATCAAAGGGACATCCATCAGGTGAAAGTCCACTCCTGCTTTCTCCGCCAGATCCCTGGCCATCTCCACCTCAAGAGAATGTTTCTGGCCGTACCTGAATGTCAGTGCATGGACTTTTCCGAACTGTCTTTTCGCCCAGAAAAGACATGTGCTTGAGTCCTGGCCTCCGCTGAAGACTACCAGGGCTTCGTCATGATTCATCGTATTCATAATGCTGTTCGTGTATGTCGGTGGCGGGAAGTTTTCCGCTGTAAAGATTACAAGTCCGCTATTTTGAACGGATTGTAGGAAATATCGGTATCAAATGTATCCGCTCCTTCATATTTTTTGACAGCCTTGACCACTACGTTCGTGACAGGAAGGATGATGACCTCATAGGCCGTTTTGAGGAAAATCTGGAGCAGCATCAGTTTCAGCATCTCGTTTCCGGCGATTCCCCAGAAGGCTATCGGGAAGAAAACCAGAGAGTCTACAGTCTCTCCGCCGACAGACGATACTATTGCCCTCAACGAGAAACGCTTTCCGTGAGATGCGATTTTCATCCGGCTCATTATATATGCATTCACTGTCGAGCCGGATAGAAAAGCAAGCAGAGAAGCCAGTGTGACTCTGGGGGCCAGTCCGAAAATATAGTCGAAGTGCTCTCCCCCGTCCCAGAAGCCGGCAGCTGGCAACAGTCTGACGATCTGAGCCATAGCCACTACGAAGAAATTCATGGCAAAACCGGTCCAGATGACAAGCCTTGCTTTCCTGTAACCCCAGACTTCGACAATACAGTCGTTAAGGATATAGGATACCGGGAAAATTATCACTCCGCCGGTAAGCGTCAGCATACCGGCTGTGAATATCTTGGTTTCAAAAAGGTTGGATGCTATAAGGCAAACATTGAAAAGTATTGCCATCAGCACAAACGGAACCGACAGCGTAACACGCTGCCGCGGGGCCGAAGACCCTACAATCGGATTTTTCTGCATTGTTCTTGTTTTTTAAGTGGTTTCCAAGCACACTATATTGAGATCGGCTCAAAAGGGTACTTTCTGCATTATGCTTGAAGTTCCTCCTTTCGGGCCGTCCCCTGTCATACTATTCGGCTGCCTTCAGACGCTCTGCATTCTCGGCAATCTGAAGCTGGTCGAGGACTTCCTGGATATCTCCGTCCATGAATACCGGAAGGTTGTACATCGTATAGTTGATACGGTGGTCCGTCACACGGGACTGCGGATAATTGTAAGTACGGATTTTCGCCGAACGGTCTCCGGTTGACACCATGGTCTTGCGCTTCGCGGATATCTCGTTCAGGTATTTCTCGTATTCCATGTTGTACAGTCTGGTACGGAGCTCGGCAAGAGCCTTGTCGAAGTTTTTCAGCTGAGACTTCTCGTCCTGGCACTGGACTACGATACCTGAAGGTATATGTGTAAGTCGGATAGCCGAATAGGTAGTGTTCACCGACTGCCCGCCAGGTCCTGAAGAACAGAATGTATCCTTACGTATATCATTCATGTTCAGCTCTATGTCAAACTCGTCAGCCTCAGGAAGGACTGCCACGGAAGCAGCTGATGTATGAACCCTGCCCTGAGTCTCTGTCTGCGGGACGCGCTGGACGCGATGTACGCCGGACTCGTATTTGAGTACCCCGTACACGCCATCGCCTGTTACCTTGAACACTATTTCCTTGAATCCGCCGGCAGCGCCTTCGGACTGGTTGGTGACCTCCATCTTCCAGCCACGTCTCTCGATATATTTGGAATACATGCGGAACAGGTCGCCGGCAAAAATAGCCGCCTCGTCTCCGCCTGTACCGCCGCGTATCTCCACTATGGCATTCTTGCTGTCCTGAGGATCGGCAGGAATCAGGAGCAGCTTGATATTCTGCTCCATTTCAGGCAGCTTGGGTTCAATTTCCGCAAGCTCCTCCTTGGCCATCTCGCGAAGCTCCTCATCCTTTTCATTTGCGATGATATCTTTCGCGGACTCATAGTCTTCAATCAGTTTCTTGTATTCCTGTCCGGCTTTTATGATAGGTGAAAGCTCCTTGTATTCCTTATTCAGCTGGACATATTTTTTCATGTCCGAAATCACTTCAGGGTCAGACAACTGTGCCTGAAGCGAGTCATACTTGTCCTGCAGTCCCAGGATTTTTTCCAATAATGAATTCTCTGCCATATATTACTGTAAACCTCTTTTACTTTATTTCCTTTATGTAGCACCTGCGTCTCATGAACAGTTCGTGATCTCCGTACTTGTTCCAGACGAAGGCCGCGGAGTTGGTCTCTATCTGCGGATTGGTGATAGCCCATTTCACTCCGGCCTCGCGGAACTGCCGTGCCATAATGTTGTGGAACACGGATGAAACCCCTGTATTCTGCCATTTCGGGGCAGCGCCATTGATCATCAGGTCTATCGTATCGAATTTCCTGAGGGCTTTCAGGAAATGCATCCAGCCCAGCGGGAACATCGACCCCCGGGCCTTCTGAAGGGCATGCGAAATGCTCGGGAAGGATATTCCGAAAGCGGCAATCTCTCCGTCCTGGTCCAGAAGGAAGCAGCACAGGCGCCTGTCCAGAAGTCCGATAGTCTGCTCAGCCTCTTCTTCAATCTCTTCATCCGTAAACGGAATGAAGTTGTAGACGGCATCCGCAAAGCTGTCATTGTATATCTGGAAGAATTTCCTCACCAGGGCCTTGTCATGCTTCAGGGAATCTATATCGCCTTCCACAAGCTTGTACCTGTCCATCAGACGGTCAGCAATGGCGACCATCTTCTCGGGAACCGGCTGGTCCGCACGGAGCTTGTACTGGACCCAGTCGCACTCCTTCTCGTAACCGAGGGCGGTCACCAGATCGTTGTAGTAAGGGAAATTGTACAGACAGTTGAACGGAGGAACATTCTCATAGCCTTCCACCAGCATTCCCTGCTTACCCAATGTATTGTAATACAGAGGCCCGTGTATTTCATTCATCCCCTGTTCCCTTGCCCATGACTCCGCTGTGGAAAGCAGCAGTCCGGCCACCTCCATGTCATTGACAGTATCAAACCAGCCGAACCGTGCCCGTTTCTTTCCGTAGCGCTCGTTGTATCTCGGGTTTATCATCCCGCAGATACGCCCGACAACCTTGCCGCCGTCCATGACCATCCACATCTTGCGGCTGCAATAGCTCAGCGTGGAAACCTTCGTCAGAGACTTCACCTGGTCCGAATGAAGTGCAGGGACATACTGAGGGCAATCCTTGTATAACTTGTCAGGAAATCCGATGAATTTCCCGAGATCCTTTCCTGTTTTTACCTCTACGATATGATAGTCAGGCATAAATATCTGAAATTTAATACAATGAATACATCCGGCAAGGCTTCCGCCAACTTACCGGATGCAAAGGTAGTAAAAATTATACAATACAAGTCCTGTTTTGCATGCAGATAAGGCTCAGTCAGACTACCGGCCTGCTCCTTCCGTATCCGGAGCGGAAACCAGATGCCGGAGTGCGGCCTGGGCACACACGCATCCGAACACTGCCGGGATATAGGAAATGCTCCCGACAAGGGACTTCCTGTTCCGGTCATCACACTCTACAATCGCTTCCTTTTTCGGAAGCTCTTCGGAGAACACTGCCTGGAATCCCTTCTTTATTCCCATCCGCCTGAGACGCTTGCGCACAACGGATGCAAGAGGACAGTTGAAGGATTTGGATATATCCGCAAGCCTCACTTTGGTAGCATCGGTCTTGGCTCCGGCCCCCATGGAGGAAACCAGAGGTATGTGCCTGTCCATACAATATTTTATAAGGGCCATCTTCGGCGACAGGGTATCTATGGCATCCACCAGGAAATCTATCCTGAAGCCCCCCAGAGCAGCTTCCACTGCGTCAGCTTCCAGATACTCTTTCATTACGGTAATGTCAAGATCCGGATTTATATCCAGCAGGCGTTCGCGCAATACGTCGCATTTTGGCCGGCCTACCGTTGAATCCAGGGCAAGAAGCTGACGGTTCTTGTTGGTCACAGACACATCGTCGCTGTCCAGGATTATCAGGTGGCCCACACCTGCACGAACTACCATTTCGGCTGCATAGCCCCCGACACCTCCGACTCCGATTACAGCGACACGGGAATCAGAAAGCCGTTTCAGGCCTTCTTCTCCGACAATCATCGCGGTACGTTCTTTCCAGGTTTCCATTTTTCAAAGTCCTTTCGCCTTTGCTTCATCCCAGATGGCATCCATTTCCTCCAGGGTCATATCGTGCAGGTCGCGCCCCTGACGGATAGTATGCTCTTCCAGATATGTGAAGCGTCTTCTGAATTTGGCGCAGGTGCGCTCCAGCGCAGTATCAGGATTCAGTCCATATAGCCTTGCAGCATTCACTACAGCGAAAAGATAGTCGCCCAACTCCCCTTCCGCCCTGTCACAGGCAGCTTTCTTCTCCTGTTCGGAAGAGGCCTTCTCCATGCGGTCCAGTTCTGCCTGATATTCACAGAGTTCCTCTTTTACCTTGTCCCAGACATCCTCTTTTTTCTCCCAGTCGAATCCGACACCGCGCGCCTTGTCCTGCATCCTGTATGCTTTCAGCAGAGGAGGAAGGGCGTCAGGGACACCTGAAAGGATGCGCTTGTTCCCGTCCTTTTCCTTGGCTTTGAGCATCTCCCAGTTCTGCATCACCTGTGCGGAATTTTCCACCTGAGCAGTGGAGAAAACATGGGGATGACGGTATATCAGCTTGTCGCACAGCAGATTGATGACATCAGCGATATCGAACTCCCCCTTCTCCTCCCCTATCTTGGAATAGAATATTACATGCAGGAGCACGTCTCCAAGCTCCTTGGAGATGTTCCTGCTGTCATTTTTGAGTATGGCATCGCTCAGCTCATATACTTCCTCTATGGTCTGCGGCCTGAGAGACCCGGAAGTCTGCTCTCTGTCCCACGGACACTTGACACGCAGCTCGTCCATTATGTCCAGTATGCGGCCGAATGCCGCCAGTTTTTCTTCTCTTGTATTCATTTTCAATGCTTCACTAAGGTAAAAATTTTTCTTCTATTTTTTTTCGTCCGTTCACATTTTCAACAGATTACCGAAACAGGAAACACACAGGATCATGATTTCCCGGACTGTCTGGCCGTACGCAGATATTCGTTGGCCTTTGCAAGAGCCGGTATGATGTGCGGGAAGATGTATTCTGTCCCTATCTCTTCATCCAGTCCGAACTTGTGAAGAGTAGAGCGCACCTGAGGATTCACCCCGGACAGAATGACACGGATGCCGCGCTTTTCCGTACGTTGGAAGAAATTGCGAAGATTCCTTATCCCGGTAGAATCCATGAACGACACTTTTCTCATACGGATGATACGGACGGAAACTCCTGTCTTGCGCCCTTCTTCCAGTTCTTCCAGACGGCTGGCAAGACCGAAGAAAAACGGACCGCTGATTTCGTAAACCTCGACTCCGGCAGGAATGTCAAGATGCTCCGTATCGTCAAGCTGGGCAATCTCGTCGCTCTCCGTAGCGGCTATGTGGTCGTCATCCAGCACTTCTATTGAAGATGTTTCCATTACACGCTTGACAAAGAGCACCACAGCCAGAAGCACACCCACTTCGATGGCCACTGTAAGGTCTACCAGTACTGTCAGGAAAAATGTTATCAGCAGCACAGCCACATCCGCCCTGTCAGCTTTCAGAAGGTAACGGAAAGTCCTCCACTCACTCATGTTGTATGCCACCACTACCAGTATTGCAGCAAGGCATGATAGAGGTATGTACACGGCATATGGCATCAGAAACAGGTAGATAAGGAGGAGAACCGCAGCATGTACAATCCCCGTGACAGGGGATTTTCCTCCGTTGTTGATACTCGCCATCGTCCTCGCAAGCGCTCCCGTAGCCGGAATGCCCCCGAACATCGGAGTGACGATGTTCGCAATTCCCTGTCCTATCAGTTCCGTATTGGAGTCATGCCTGTGACCGGTGACTCCGTCTGCTACCATCGCGGCAAGAAGAGATTCCACCGCACACAGGACAGCTATCGTGAAGGCCGGAGAGACAAGTCCTTTTATAGTCTCATAGTCAAAATGCGGAGCTACAGGCCTCGGCATAGGAAGGCCGGCGGCAAGCTCAGGGAACTTCGACCCTATGGTGGCCAGTTCCACACCGGCGAACCTGCTCAGAAGAAACGATGCGGCAGTCCCGAATACCAGTGCTATCAGTGACCCGGGAACCTTCTTGCTGAATTTTCCCCAGAATATTATCACCAGAAGACAGCAGATACTCATGGCCGTTTCCGCCAGGTCCGCCGAGCCGATATTCTGTATATAGCATATCCACTCCGGGATGAATCCTGAAGGCACTTCCACATCCAGTCCGAGAAAGTCCTTGACCTGAGTGGAGAATATGGTCAGCGCTATACCGCTGGTGAAGCCCACTACTATAGGATATGGTATGAATCTGAAAATAGCACCCATCCGGCACAGCCCCATCACCACCAGCATCACTCCCGCCATGATTGTCGCAATGACAAGGCCCTGGATTCCATACTGTGCGACAACCCCTGAGACAATCACGATGAACGCTCCCGTAGGACCTCCGATCAGATATCTGGATCCGCCGAAAACAGAAACAAGGAATCCGGCTACAATAGCCGTAACAAGTCCCTGCTGGGGAGTAACCCCGCTGGCAATACCGAATGCTATGGCCAGCGGCAGGGCAATGATTCCGACAATTACACCTGCAGCCAGATCCGATGCGAATGTCTCAGGGCTGTAACGTCCCTTCCTGAACAGGCTGAAGAATTTAGGCCTGAATGTTTTCCCAAGATTAAATTCCATATTCCTCTTTTTTCAAAAATGGCGCAAATATAAAACAATAACGCTATATTTGGGACTGGAATCTGACATATTGTTTGAAAAAACGCAAAAAAACTATACATCAATGAGGAAAGACATCCATTTCGTTTCGGCCGATGAGGCAGTCAGGACAGTGAAATCCGGAGACCATGTCCATCTGAGCAGTGTAGCCAGTGCACCCAAAGTGCTGATAGAAGCTCTTTGCAGGCGCGGAGAAGCAGGAGAGCTGGAAAATGTGAAAATACATCACCTTCATACTGAAGGACAGGCTCCGTATACCGATCCGAAATTTGACGGAATCTTTTTCCATCAGGGTTTCTTCATCGGTGCCAATGTCAGGAAAAGTGTCCAGAGCGGATACTCGGACTATATACCGGTACTGTTGAGCGAGACACAGAAACTGTACAGGTGCGGGGCCCTGCCATGCGATGTCGCCATGATACAGGTATGTCCGCCGGACAAGCACGGCTTCGTTTCTCTGGGAACGTCAGTAGATGCCACTCTTGCCGCGATAGAGTGTGCAAAGACTGTCATTGCGGTTGTCAACAAATATGTACCGAGGGCATGGGGACAGGCCATGATTCCGATGGACAAGATAGACCTGTTCGTTGAAGACAACACTCCGCTTCTTCCTGCGGAATTCCATGCCCCCAATGAAATAGAAGAGGCCATAGGAAAGAACTGTGCGGAGCTCATAGAGGACGGAGCCTGCCTGCAGATGGGTATCGGAGCCATCCCGAATGCAGTTCTGGAGCAGCTTGACGGGCACAGGGATCTCGGCATCCATACCGAAATGTTTGCAGACGGAGTACTCAGACTTGTAGAAAAGGGTGTCATCAACGGGGCCCGCAAAGGAATCGACAAAGGTAAAATAGTATCCACTTTCGTGATGGGCTCACCGCTGTGCTATGAATTTCTGGATGACAACCCCATGGTGGCAATGATGGATGTAGGATACACCAACAATCCATACAATATCGCCCGGAATCCCAATACCACCGCTATAAATTCTGCCCTGCAGATAGATATCACCGGCCAGGTATGCGCAGACTCGCTGGGCACCAAATTCTATTCAGGAGCAGGAGGACAGGTGGATTTCATCTACGGTGCGTCACTGTCCGAGGGAGGGAAGGCCATCATTGCAATGCCTTCGTGTACGAAAAAAGGTGAAAGCAAAATCGCACCTGCCCTGCTGAGCGGAGCAGGTGTCGTGACTTCAAGGGCCCACATCCACTACCTCGTTACGGAACACGGTGCCGTGGACCTGTACGGCAAATCCCTGCAGGAAAGGGCAAAACTTATAATCAGCGTAGCCCATCCGGACCACAGGGAGTCTCTAGACATGGCCGCATTCGAACGCTTCGGACCGCATTACCGCCATTTCAGCCTGTAAACGGTCCGGCGTAAACCCTATTCCGGTTTATGGACCAGATCCGCACATACGGCACCGGTATACTCTATGATATCTCCGGGAGCGACCTTAAACTGAAGGCCGCGTACACCGGCACTTATGTAGATATACGGGTAGTTCAGGGCCGTGATATGGAAATATGTCGGGAAATGCTTCTTCATGCCGACAGGAGAACAGCCTCCACGGATATAGCCTGTCACAGGAAGAAGTTCTTTCATCGGGATGAGGTCGCATTTCTTGTTGCCGGATATTCTTGCAGCCGACTTGAGATCCACTTCCGAATCTCCGGGTACCACGCATACAAAATACCCTGTCCTGTCTCCTGACAGTACAAGTGTCTTGAATACCTGCTCCAGCGGTTCGGAAAGCTGCTCTGCTATATGCCCTGCAGCCAGATCGTTCTCGTCGACTGTATATGGAATAAGGTCATAGGATACGCCGGCCTTGTCCAGAAGCCTGGCTGCATTTGTCTTGACAATCTTGCCCATATTATCTTCCGTCAGTATTTGTAAAGAATGAAAAATGTACGTTCCCGTATTTCTTTTCCTTCACGAAACCAGGTCTGTCGGCAAAACAGTATGTATCCGGATGCTCAAGTATGAAATATCCTCCCTGATGCAGAAGGCCTTTCCCAAGCACTGCATCAGGCAAGGTGTCCAGACCGTCCAGAGCGTACGGAGGGTCCGCAAAGATTATATCGAACTTGACGGTACAAATTTCCAGAAAATCGAAAACGTTATGCCTCACCACTTTCACGCAGTCGGAAACACCGAGGTGCCGGACTTGTGATCTTATGAAGGAAGCGTTTGCGGGAGCCATTTCCACACAATACACACTGGAGGCACCCCTTGATGCGAATTCCATGGAAACCGCACCTGTGCCGCCAAAAAGATCAAGCACGGCAAGACCGTCGAACTCATATTCGTTGTCAAGCACATTAAAAAGGCCTTCACGGGCAAAATCCGTTGTAGGCCTGGCACTATAACCGGCAGGAGGCGATATGCTCCTGCCTTTCAGTTTTCCTCCGATGATTCTCATCCGCTATATCTGTTCGACTGAAGTGAAATATCTGTAAAGAGACATCTTCTGCGGTTCCTCAAGAGGTGTCCTGAAATATATCGAAGACACTTCAGGATTCAGCTGGAACTTCTTCATGGCCCTGAATATGAAATACTCGGCGGTAGTGAAGTCCTGCGCCTCGAAACTGTTGCACAGCAGCAGGGATTTTCCCTGCGCAACGGCCATGTAGAGCCTTCCGTCCGCATACGAAGCCACTATCTTGTTGTAGTCTTCGATATCCGACAAAGTCCTGAGTATGAAATACTGCTCCGGAAGTACCGCCGACATGTACCCGTCTGTCCGGAATACTGTCCCTGAAATGACTTTGGAAAGAGTCTCCCCTATTGAGTTGGAATAAACCATTACAGCGCCGAATTCAGGAATCTTCACTGTCCCTACAGAATCCGTATCCGCTATGATAGCCACTTCCGAAAGCAGCCGTCTGGCTTCCTGTTCTCTGAAGAAAGGGAAAGGAAACAGGCCGACCTTATGAGTAAACAGAGAAATGTCGACGGAGTCATATCGTTTCTGGAACTCGGCGGTAGTGAAGACCTTGTCTGCAGTCAGCCATCCGGACGACATCGAACCGTTTCTTCCCGACACTTTAAAAGAATATCCACTCAAGGCTACTTGAATGGATATTCTGTCTATTGATTTTACTGTATTTCCTACAGTGGTCATTATTCCCAGTTTCCTGCGTTGTTGTTAGGCGCTGTAATGCTGCCGACCTGAAGGCCTTCGTAACGGCCCCTGTCTCTCATATCCGCATCAAGGTTGATCCTCAGCTGGTTGTCAAGGCCCTTAAGAAGTGACCTGTAAGGCATGCATGCCTCAAAAAGAGGAACCTGTACGCCTGAAACTTTCTTGATTGCCGACTGCATGATGACTGAATCTCCGCTGAACGGAATGAATGCCAGTGAATCGATGTTAAAGTCAGCGCGGCTGTGGAAAAGCGTATCCTTTACAGGCAGGTCGTTTTCAATCTGGAATACGAGCTTCTCTCCCTGCTCATAGAGAGCAAGCATTTCCTCAGGAGTGATACGAGGCCTGCGTTTTTTAAGAGCCTGCGTATTTGCTACGGCCACAGAGTCATCCTTTGATCCGATCTGCATCACGACCTTGATTTTTCCGGTATTATAGAACATCTTGAGAGAATCTATAGTCGGAGAAAAATGTCCGTACTCGGTCTTGAATGCGACCTGAAGGTCTCTGATGTCTTTAAGTCTCTGGATACCGACAGCTTCACGGGATTCCTGAGCCTTAGTGAATCTCATAGGCGCCATTACACTATCTACTACAAGATAAGCGAGCCCGACAATAACAAGGGGCAGCACGAGATAAGTGAGAAGTTTTTTAAGTATGTTCATCGGTTTGTGTATTTATATTTTCAATTTTAGTACAGCTAAATATGGAATTGTTCCCAAATCCCGGACAAAGTTAGAAATTTGATTTATCAAATGCAATATAATTTTTTAAATTTGCAGTCGAATTTTTCATCATCTGAAATGAACGGCATCAATTTATCGGATATAGCCTCCCTTGAAAATCTCATTGACCGCTCCGGGAAGATCGCGATAACAGCCCACATGCGGCCTGACGGAGACGCCGTGGGGAGCTGTTCGGCACTGTATCACTGTCTGAAAGAAATGGGAAAGAGTCCTGTCATAGTCCTTCCCGATGCAAGTCCGGGCTATCTCGGATTCGTAACGGACAGTATCGGCAGCGGAGACATACTGGATTTCGACAGCTGCAGACCGGAAGCTGAAAGAGCCGTTGCAGGCAGCGACCTGATTTTCTGTCTTGACTACAATGCTTTCCACCGTACGGGCCAAATGGAGGAAGTGCTGTCTCTGTCGCGCGCGAAAAAGGTTCTCATCGACCATCACCTCAACCCGGACAGGACCATGTTCGACCTGACATTTTCCGAGATACTGGTATCATCGACCGCAGAACTGCTTTTCCACATACTGCTTTCAATGGCAAGATATGCCTCCGATGCCGGGAAACTCCCGGCGGAAGCGGCACTGGCCCTGATGACAGGAATGACAACGGATACCAACAACTTCGCCAATTCCGTCTACCCTTCCACATTGAGGATGGCATCCTCTCTGCTTGAAGCCGGCGTCGACAGGGATTGCATTGTCGGACACCTCTATCAGGAATACAGGGAAGGACGTATCAGGCTTGTCGGAGAGCTTCTCTCTGAAAATCTGAAGATTACGGATGACGGAGTAGCCTACATGATTCTGGACAGGGAAACAATGGACAGATACGGACTTCAGGAAGGGGAAACCGAAGGCTTCGTGAATATTCCGCTGAGCATCGGCCGGGTGAGAATGAGCTGTTTTTTCAAGGAAGACCAGGACCGTATCAGGGTATCGCTCAGATCAAAAAAAGGGATTTCAGCCAACAGGTGCGCCGCCATTTACTTCCACGGAGGAGGACATGAGCAGGCGGCAGGGGGAAGGCTGGCGGTTCCGGATGATGTAAAATCCATAGATGAGGTCGCGGCTTACGCAGAAAAGGCGACCCATGAATTCATGAACGACATACAGAAAGACAAATGCACCGGATTTTAAGGATACTTGCACTTTGTGCAGCCGCAGGCCTGCTTGCCGCCTGCTCGAAACAAAGCCTCAGGAATGCCTGGTCCACTCAGGAGGACCAGATAGAGAGTTTCATACAGTCTCTTCCGGCAGAAGGCGATGCCGGGAATCCTGATGCTCTGTTTGTCCACGATATAATATATAACGGAGGCTCCAGCCGTGTCATCATGAAAGACGGTACCGGAGAGAAACTTGCCAAGGGCGGGACAGTCTCGTTCTACTATACGGGATACGTATTTTCAGGCAGCATGACCGCCGGGAACATCTTCGCCACCAATGACCGGCAGGCTGCAGAGGAAAACGGGTGGACGGTAACTGACGCATCCTATGAAATAGCCACGGTGACCCTGGGTTCCGGAGACGGGCTTGTACCTGGTCTCCGCAGCGGGCTGGAAGGGGTCAGGGCCGGGGAAACGTGCTACATACTGTTTTCCGGACAGTACGGGTTCGGGAAAAGGCCGATGGGCACAGTCCCGGGAAATTCGGCGCTTCTGTATTGCATTAAAGTGGAAACCGTGTCAAACTGAAGACAAGTAACGGCATAGCAAATAAATTTGCTCTGCTCCCGGCTTCTGCTATATTTGGCTGCGCCACATATACTGCTCACGCCTCGGCCATGAAATTCAAACAAGTTTGATTTGCATTGCTCTCGGCTTCTGCGTATATTTGCAAGTCAATTTTTACACGATGAGAAAAAATTTCAAGGTTATTGCAACTTGCGCAATGGCTCTGGCAGCATACGGCTGTGCCAGAGAGGCAGGTCTGGAGCCCAACGAAAACGAAAAGCTGTATTTCGATGCCTGGATGCAGGTACATTATCCACAGGCTGAAAAGTCAGGACTCGGCATATATGTCATTCCGGAATTCGAGAAGGAGAACGGAGGGGAACTCTCCGAGCCGGTAGCCGACTCGCAGTACGTATATGTAAACTATACCGCCAGGACACTTGACGGAAAAATAACGGAAACCACCGCCGCGGATACGGCAAAGATGCTCGGGACATATGACCCTTACGGCACCTACTACGGCCCCGTAGTGCTTACACGTTCTGCAGGATACCTTTATGCCGGAGTGAATGAAATATTCAGCGGCATGAGCTCGGGAAGTTCACGCAGGGCCGTCATTCCAGGCTGGCTCATGACTTACAGATGGTACGGTTCCGAACAGGAGTTCATCGACAATGAAAGCGGGACAAACACCATTTACGATCTGTCGGTAGTAGACCCTATAGATGATATAGAGAAGTGGCAGATCGACTCTATCGGCCGCTTTCTCTCGGGCGGCTATGCAAGCCACGACTTCGGCTACATGTCATCGGAGAAAATCAAGGAATATCTGAGTATCAATAACATATCATCAGCACAAGACTCATCCGACCTATACGGATTCTATTTCATAGAAATCGAGCACGGAGAAGAGCTTGAACCTGCTGAAGACAATGATGATGACAGCAAGGATACGGAAGAAGACGGATACGACTGGACAAAATCGCACTTCTATACCACCGGCGGATCCAATGACACGACAATATACATCAACTATGTCGGCAGGCTTCTCAACGGCAAGGTATTCGACACCAACATCCAGAGAGTGGCACAGGACAACGGTCTGAGCGGAGGCACATACGAGCCTGTTGCAATCCAGTGGGGAGATTCGTACACCGAACTGAAAATGGGAAGCGACGACTCCAGCTCAAGCATGATTACCGGGTTCTCCCTGACACTGTGGAGAATGCATCCGTTCGGGAAGGCACTGGGGATTTTCTACTCCAATTTCGGATACGGATACTCGGGAAGCGGAACAGCTATTCCGGCCTACTCCCCTCTTATGTTTGAAATAGAAATCGTTGAAAAGCCAGAATAAAGACAAGAGCGGAAAATGTCGGAAAAGATCATACCTACGGAACTCGGGACTGAAAGTACGGGCAAGCTCCTGAAAAAATATGCAATCCCGGCGATCATAGCCATGACGGCTTCCTCGCTGTACAACATGATTGACAGCATTTTCATCGGACATGGCGTAGGAGCCCTGGCCATATCAGGTCTTGCTGTCACTTTCCCGCTGATGAACCTTTCCGCCGCATTCGGCACACTGGTAGGAGTAGGAGCCTCCACCATGCTTTCCGTCCTTCTCGGACAGAAAAACTACGAGGCGGCGAACAAGGTGCTTGGGAACGTCGCATCATTGAACGCCATAATAGGTATCCTGTTCATGGCAGTGTCGCTGCTTTTTCTGGATCCCATCCTGTATTTCTTCGGAGCAAGTGAAAACACCATTCCGTATGCCAGGGAGTACATGCAGATAATCCTGGCCGGCAATGCAGTCACCCACATGTATCTCGGACTGAACAACGCCCTGAGGGCGTCCGGGAATCCGAGGCTTGCAATGAACCTTACCATAATGACGGTAATTCTCAATGTGGTACTCGCTCCGCTGTTCATCTTCTCCTTCAAATGGGGAATACGGGGAGCGGCTGCCGCTACGGTAATCGCACAGGTGGTGGCCCTTGTCATTGTGCTCAGGTATTTCAGCGACAGGGACAAGCTCCTGCATTTCGAAAAAGGGATATTCAGGCTCGATGTAAGGATTGCAAAAGACTCTCTTGCCATTGGCATAGCCCCGTTCCTGATGAATTCGGCAGCATGTATAGTCACACTTTTCATCAACCAGCAGCTGAAGAAATACGGTGGAGACCTGGCAATCGGAGCTTACGGCATCGTGAACAGGATCAGTTTCATTTTCATCATGATCGTGCTGGGACTCAATCAGGGCATGCAGCCAATTGCAGGATACAATTATGGAGCGAGGAAATACTCCAAGGTCACGGAAGTCTTCTGGAAGACAGTCAAATATGCCACCATGGTCACATGTTTCGGATTCCTCGTGGCGGAAATATTCCCGAAGACCGTGGTATCGGCTTTCACCCACGACAGCCAGATGATAGAGCTTGCGACAAAGGGACTCAGGCTGCTGGTACTGGCATTCCCGTTTGTAGGGTTCCAGATAGTATCCTCCAATTTCTTCCAGTGTCTCGGCATGGTAAACAAGGCCATTCTCCTGTCTCTTTCCAGACAGTTGCTTTTCCTGATACCTTGCGTGTACATCCTGCCTCTGTTTTTTGACAGTGCAGGAGTCTGGATGAGTTTCCCGATTGCAGACTTCGTGGCATTCATCATATCGGCAGTCCTGTATGCCGGACTCGCCGGAAAATTCAAAAAACTCAATGACGGAGATGACCCGTCCATTCTTGGAAGCAGACTGTAACTGTAGGAGAAAAATATCATGGAGAAGAGAATCATAATAAACGTAGGCCGCCAGTTCGGCAGCGGAGGCCGTATAGTGGCGCAGAAAATCGGCGACAAGCTCGGAATCAAGGTATATGACAACGACCTGATATCAAAAGCTGCGGAAGCCAGCGGATTCAGCCGCTATCTTTTCAGAAAATCAGACGAAAAACGCAGTCTCTTCTCATTCAATTCCTTTTTCAGCACACAGAATTTCGGACAGGCCGAGAATTATGTGAACGACAACGAGCTTTTCCGTATCCAGAGTCAGGTAATCCGTACTATCGCCGACAGCGAATCTGCCGTGATCATAGGAAGATGTGCAGACTACATTCTTCGCGATCTTGACTGTACCGTAGATGTGTTCATATGTGCCCCTAAGGAAGTGCGGAAAAGGACAGTTGCGGAAAGAATCGGAACGACACTTGAAAAAGCGGAAGAAGTCATGAACAAGACAGACCGAAAAAGGGAAACATACTACAACTATTTCACGTTCGGGAACTGGGGTGTTGCCTCGAATTATGACCTGTGTGTAGATTCTTCAATTCTCGGAATCGACGGCACCGCTGACTTTATCATAGATTTCGCAAAGAGAGCCGGAAAACTGAAGTAAGGGATGGACAGGAAGAAAATAGTTACAGGGATCTCTGTCTTCATCGCTGCAATCGGCTTTGCCGTCCTGTCTGCCGCGAGCCGGCACTGGAATCCCTCCGCTCCTGCCGAACCTCCTGCAGCAAAGCCTTTCCGCCTCAACGACACTCTCTCCAACGCAATGTCTGACATAGACACCCTGGCAGATATGGACTCCATGATCTGCAGGTTTCTGAGGCAGTGGGAAATAAAAGGCGCCTCCCTGGCAATAATGAGAAACGATTCCCTGGTGTATGCAAAAGGATACGGCTGGGCCGACGAAGAGAAGGGAGAGCGTATGACCCCTGGAAATATCCTGCGAATGGCTTCCGTATCGAAACTGATTACCGCGGCAGGCATCATGGTCCTGAAAGAAAGGAATCTGGTCTCGCTTCAGGATACGGTTTTCGGCCCTGGCGGCATCCTGAACGACTCTCTTTTCACAGCATCCATCAGAAACAGGAACATGTACGGCATCACTGTCGAACATCTGCTCAGGCATCAGGGTGGATTCACCAACAGCCGGGGAGATCCCATGTTCTCCACACGCGATATAATCAGACAGTTCGGACTCAGCGGACCGCCTGATCATGACACACTGGTAAGCTGTATCCTGAAGCGTCCTCTCGGTTACAGACCGGGTTCGTGGCAGAGATACTCCAACTTCGGTTACCTCCTTCTCTCGATGATAATCGAGAAAGCCAGCGGACAGGACTATGAGGACTTTATTCAGGAAAACGTACTGCATCCGGCAGGATGCTATGACCTGCATCTGGCTTACAACTACTATGAACAGAAATACCCGAACGAGGTAAGGTACTATACCCATGCTGGTAGCGAGAAAGTCCAGGAATACAATATGAGCGGAAGGCTTGTGGAAAGATGTTACGGAGGAAATGACATCCATGCTCTGTCAGGCGCCGGAGCCTGGTGCGGTTCTCCCGCCGAGTTGTGCAGATTCGTAGCCAGTATAGACGGAAAGCCTGAAGTACCCGACATTCTCAGCAGCGGCAGTGTGGCGGAAATGACCGAATATTTTGACAAGGACACCTATTCGCTCGGATGGAACGACACCAAACCGGACGGAGAATGGACCAGGACAGGTACACTGATCGGGACAAGCGCACTGGTAAAATGTTTTCCTGACGGTGAATGCTGGATCATGATAACGAATACCAGCACATGGAGAGGTCCCGGGTTCACCAGATATACTGAAAGGCTTTTCAGAAAATGCAGGGAGCTTTACAGCCCCCTGCTGCCTCACAGAGACATGTTCGGGTCATAAGTCTTTATCTCAGACTCTCCCGATAGTATGGAGTAGCCGTTCTCGGCCAGAGACTCAAGTTCGTTTTCCCCCGGATAGACGACTACCGGAGCTATGAACTCCACCCTTGATGCTATAGACGAAACTATCTTTTCGCTATACGCAATTCCTCCCGTAAGGATGATAGCATCGACTTTGCCGCACACATCAGCGGTAAGGGACGCAATATATTTGGCGATTCCCAGACAGTAGCCTTTGAGGAAAAGCGCTTCCCTGCCTTCCGGTTCAGCGTCGGCTCTGGCTGTAATCTCGCGGAAATCATTGGTTCCGAACCAAGCTACAGCACCTCCCTTGCCTACAAGCCGCTTCTTTATTTCAGACTTGGTGTATTTCCCGCTGAAACACATGTCTACAAGAGGGAAACACGGCAGCGAACCTGCCCTTTCCGCACTTATAGGCCCGTCGCCGCCAAGGGCATCATTGGTATCAATCACATTGCCGCCTTTGTGAAGCGTAACCGATGTTCCGCCTCCCATATGTGCGACAATAACTGTAAGATCCTGATATCTGACACCCTTGCTTCTGGCATAGCGTCTGCACATCGCCCTTGAGTTCAGCGCATGGAACAAAGGCCTGCGGCTGAATTCCGGAAGACCGTAAACTTTCGCCTCCGGAATGACTTCGTCGGCCATAGGAGGATCCGGGATATATGCCTTACAGGTCTCAGCCATACCGGATGCCGCCTTTGCCCGGTTCACTTCTGCCGCCAGATCATCGGCGATAAGAGCGCTGAGATTGCAGGCGTGCACTCCTTCCTTTCCTTCGACAAGTGCCTGACGCATGGCTTGCGTCACTTCATATATTCCGGTCCTGATAGGCGTGATGAGCCCACCTCGCGCCATTATGATATCGATGTCGCACAACGGAATGTTCCTTTCAGAAAGAAACTCTGTGATGGCATCCTTTCTCATGATATCCTGATCCATCACAGAGTCATATTCCGAAAGGGCTTCGACACTATGTGCGAGATTCTGCTCGAAAAGCTTGCTGCCGTCTACGAAGTAAGCGATTTTTGTCGATGTCGATCCCGTATTTATTGCCAAAACCCTGCCTGTCATACAAAACTATTTTGCAGACATAGCCGCAATGGCTATAGAGTTGAGTTTGGTATCTATACTGTCAGCACGGCTTGAAAGAACGCAAGGCACCTTTGCTCCGACTACCATGCCTGCCTGCTTTACATTTGCCGCAAGCTTGGAGTTGGTCTTGTAGAAAACATTCGCCGATTCGATATTAGGGAACAACAGACAGTCTGCATCCCCCGCTACCGGACTTACAAGTTTCTTTATCTCGACAGATTCCTTATCCACAGCTACATCCAGGGCAAGAGGACCGTCAGCTATGCATCCCCTGATCTGTCCGCGGTCCACCTTCTTGGCAAGGATGGCAGCTTCTACACAAGCCGGCATGCCTTCAAGCATCTGCTCGGTAGCCGCAATCAGTGCAACTTTAGGCATAGCGTTGCCAAGTGCGTGGGCAGTGTTGACAAGATATCCCAAAATAGCTGTCTTCTGCTTCAGGTCAGGAAGAGGAATTACAGCCATATCACTGACCAGCAAAAGTTTATGATAGTTTGGATTTTCCAGTACAGCGACATGGCTCAGGACAGCCTTTGGGGGAAGAAGCCCTGTTTCCTTATTGAGGATGGCTCTCATGAACTTGTCAGTACTGCAGAGACCTTTCATAAGAATATCGCCCATCCCCTGATTAACCATTGTAACGGCCTGTGTTACAGCTGAAAGCTCTACCGGGTTGTGAAGTACGGTGAATTTGTTGACATCGATTCCCTCCTTGTCACATTCAGCCTTGATCATATTCTCGTCACCGACAAGAGTGGCATCTACAATGCCCAGATCAACAGCCTTGCTTGCCGCTGCGATGGTGTGTCCGTCCACTGCCCATGCAGCTATCATTCTTTTCTTTGCACCTCTGCTGGCGAGCTCAGCAAAGATTTCTTCAAATTTCGTAAGCATATTCTGAAAAATTAAACAGTTTCTCTATTCATCCTCATTCATCACGATATGCATGGTATCGCGGGCTATGACAAGTTCCTCGTTTGTGGTGATGACAGCGACCTTGACCTTGGAGTCCGGAAGGGAAATCATAGTATCCTTTCCTGTCGCAACGTTGGCTTCATAGTCAAACTTGAGCCCGAGATAAGACAGGTTTTCGCAAACCCTGCGGCGAAGCCTGCTGTTGTTCTCTCCGATGCCACCGGTAAACACGATGAGGTCAACGCCGTTCATCACAGCGGCATAAGCACCGATATATTTTGTAACATCGTAAACCAGCTTCTTGAGCACAAGCTTGGCCTTAGGCTCGCCGGCATTGGCCGCGTCGTTGAGGTCCCTGGCATCCGATGATATGCACGAAAGGCCAAGGAATCCGCTCTTCTTGTTCATCACCTTGCTGACTTCCTCGTATGAAAGATGCTCTTTTTCCTGGATGTAGGTAATTACACCTGGATCCACAGACCCGCATCTTGTCCCCATAATCACTCCTTCAAGCGGGGTGAATCCCATCGAAGTGTCTATGGATTTGCCGCCTGCGACTGCAGTGATGGAACTTCCGTTGCCGAGATGACACGTGATGATTTTAGAACTTGCAAGATCCAGCCCGGCGAACTTCGCCCCTTTCTCGGAAACGTATTTGTGGCTGGTACCGTGGAAACCGTACCTTCTTATGCGGTATTTGTCGTAATACTCGTATGGAAGGGCATACATATATGCATATGCCGGCATGGTCTGATGGAACGCCGTATCAAATACAGCCACCTGCGGAACATCCGGCAGGACATCTGACACAGCCCTGATTCCCAACAGGTTGGCCGGGTTATGAAGAGGAGCTATGTCACTGCACTTCACTATCTGTCCGATAACGGCCTCGTCTATGAGCTTGCTGCAGAAGAACTCCTCGCCGCCATGGACAACGCGATGACCGACAGCTTCTATGTCTTCAAGAGTCTCCAGGACTCCGTATTCCTTATCCAGAAGAGCTTCCAGAACTGCCTTGATACCGACAGTATGGTCAGCGATAGGCATTTCCTTTACATATTTCTCCTTTCCGGCAGCCTGATGCTTGATGCACCCGGTATCCATTCCGATCCTTTCAACCAGACCTTTCGCCAGAAGATCGTAGACATCATCACTCTTCATATCAAGGAGCTGATACTTAAGAGAAGAGCTTCCACAGTTCAAAACAAGAATTATCATATAATAAGTTTTTAAGATTATTCCTCAAAGATTTTGAGCACAAACATACAAAGTTATAAAAATAATAACTAATTTGGCGCCTGTTTCGGAAAATTAAAACGACATTCTACAAAATCAGAGCATGTACATGAGGGGAGAGGGGAAGGAGCTTGCAGGTTTGGCTCTGCTGTTCACTGCCGGAACAGCTTCAGGTCTGGCATTCAACCACTGGAACATTACTTTTTCATATCAGGCTGCCGCCGTTTCGTTACCGGCGGCGGTTCTGGCAGCAGTCCTGGCTCTCGCGGCACTGCGCGGCAGACTCCGGTCCGCAGCGGGAACCAGACCCGCAATCCCTTTCCTGCTGGGCATGTCGTTTTTCTCCGCCGGCATTTTTTCTTCATCTGTCTCCTGTCTCACGGACTGCCTTCCGACAGGAGGAAACGGGCAGATATTCCTGCATGCAGCCGCTGACGGATCCGTCCGGCATCTCAAGTCGATGATTGAAGCCGTCCCGTTCAGGGACAGGGAATGCAACGCTCTTGTGACGGCTCTCATTACCGGAGACAAATCGCAGCTGTCTCCCGGCACAAGCGAAGCTTTCAGAAAAAGCGGTGCCGCCCATATACTCGCCCTGTCCGGCATGCATCTCGGCGTAATCTATCTCATGCTCACCCGTATCTTTTCAGTCCTCGGGAACTCGCCGGCCGCCGTCACTGCCCGCTCTTCCATGATAGTCGCCGTATCCGGATTCTACACCCTGATGACCGGCGCCGGAGCTTCCATAGCAAGGGCATTCCTGTTCATATCGATGAACGAGCTGGCCAGATGCACCGGCCGGAAGAGACTTCAGATGAATGTCTTCTTCACTTCGCTTATGCTGCAGGCAGCCTTTTCGCCTGATGTCATAAAGTCTGTCGGATTCCAGCTTTCATATCTCGCCATGGCCGGGATATACATTCTGTACCCGAGAATGAAAGAATGGTACAGGGAAGAGCCGGGGACAACAATGCAGGACAACCCGGCAGGCAAGGCCCTGAAACACTTCCACCCCATGAAAAGACTGTGGGATATGGCGTCCATGTCCATTTCCTGCCAGATATTCACCGCACCTGCTGTCTGGTACTATTTCGGGACTTTTCCGCCCTACTTCATCATCACCAACCTGATAGCGGTACCTCTGTCTGCAGCCGCCATAAACCTGGCCCTCACGGTAATCGTCCTGGAGTCGTTCGGGATATGCCCGGACTTTCTCGTGCAAGGCTCGGAAGCAGTGATACGGCTGATGCACACTTCTCTCGGAATCATCAGCGGAATGTAACCCCGTCCGAAGCCCAGGTCTTCAGACTGTCCCCTTCGCTGTAGATAAGATACCCCTCGATTCCCGGCGTAGAACTTATGAATTCCTCGGCATCTTCTTTTCCGACCACCATGCAGTATGTCGCCAAAGCATCAGCCAGAGCGGCGTCCTCCGCGATGACAGTCGCGCTCAGAAGCGAATGGGATACCGGATAGCCGGTCCTCGTGTCTATGGTATGGGCATATTTCTTCCCGTCCTTGACATAGAACTTGCGGTAATTTCCCGATGTGACAACACCGCAAGGCTCCGGTCCGAGCAGGATTATTCCATGCAGGTCGGCTCCAGGAACGTTATTGCCGTCCACAGGCTTGTCCACACCTACAGTCCACGGGTTGCCTCCCGGATTCACCCCCTTGCAGAAAATTTCCCCGCCGACATCTATCAGCATGTCCTCGATGCCGAGGGAGGCAAGGTATTCCGCCACAAGATCACAACTGTAGCCTTGGGCCACAGCATTGTAGTTCAACTCCGGGAGCGGCATGTCAGAAGGATCCGCAAGAAGTGACCCAGGCGAAACCATGCCGTCCGGACCTGGCACCATACGGGGCTTGAGCCTCCGCATTCCGCATGAGCGGACAGTCCGGGCGACCTTTTCGGCCGGCGGGAGCGAATCCGTAGTGAATCCGAACCCCCATATATCGAACAGCGGGGCTGCCGCCACATCCACAGCACCTCCGGTCATTTCGTAATATTCATACGACTTGTCATATATGTTTATAAAGATGCTGTCCGGGAAGACACTTTCCCCTGAATTGAACCTACTGAGCAAGGAAGCATCGTTGTATCCTGACACAGAGTTGTCTATGGCTGCCAGGACAGAATCTATCCCGGCCTTGACATCGTACGGCGTCAGTCCGGCTGCAGGGGCCATATCAAGCTTTACGACATAGGTCCCGCCCTGCGCATAACCGCTTACCGATACATATTCCGTCGTTTCCGAGCATGAAAAAAGAACAGGAGAAACCGCAAGAAACCCTGGAATCACAGCCCGGCGAAGCAAAAAAGAATAACTTTTCATTGTATCTTATCAAGTATTTGGACAAATATAGAGGATTTTCAACGAAATTTACGCATCTTTGCAAGATTGTATTTTTTAATAGAGAAGAAGCACTGTTTAAAAAGAGATGGCAAACAGAAAAACACACTTTATCATATTGGGTGCTCTGCTCGCAGCAGCAGTAGCTGTTTCTTGCAAGAAGGATGATGACGAGACGCTCCCGTATCTTGACGGGGCGCTCAGCGTGGACGTGCAGCCCGAGCTGCCGATATACATCAGAGCCAATGATCCGACGGAGTTCACCATGACGCCGAAAGGGGCATCGCATCCCGACGGCAAGGGAATCGGATACAGGTGGAGGATAACTCCTTCGGAATATTCCGGATCTCATGTGACAAAAGAGGAAAATGAAGACGGCGACGGCTCGCTCACATACTGCTTCGGAGAATACAACAAGGATACGCTCCGTTCAGTCACAGTCACATGCGAAGCATTCGCTGACGGCTACTCAAGTCTGACATCCTCACGCACGATAACCATTGTAAATGCAGGAAAGGACGGTTCCATCCAGCATGCCGGATACGATTTCGGAGGCAGCAGTATAGAATACGACGGTGTCGGATATCTGGTTTATGAGGCCCCTGACGGAAACACATGGATGAAACAGAATCTCGCATATGACGGGACTTCGGACAGCCGCACAGGTGCCGCATTCAGGGATTCAGAGGCAATGTCGGACATATTCGGGCGGTTTTATACATGGAATGACGCCACGGGAGGAGAAGCCGGCAGGAACGGGACTGCCGTAAAAGGTATCTGCCCTGAAGGATGGCATATCCCTTCCGACGAGGAATGGACCGCACTTGCAAATGCGACAATGAAAAAAGTCTACCCGGACACATGGGAAGACGGAACGCTGGAACCAGGTTCGGACTGGGCCGCAGATGACATGAAAATCAGCAGGGAATTCATGGCAGGCGAGCTTCTGGATGCCGGCACGCCGGAAACGGATGAAGACTATGACAGCGACATAATATACGGCAAGACGGCCAGAAGCGCCACATTCAACACGGAAACGACCCTTTGGGAATATTACACCGCCGTAGGGGATCCGACAAACCGCAGCGGCATTTCGGCTATTCCTGCAGGATATGCGCGCAGATCAAACGGGCTCTGGAGCTTTGACGGATATTGCGAATATGCGATTTTCTGGACATCTACAGAAGACCCTACAAACAGCAGCAAGGCTGTCTGCCGTGTAATCAATTGCGAGAGCCAGGTCGTTTACAGGGAAGTACATGACAAGGAGACTTTCGCGGCATCCGTACGTTGCATAAAAGACAAATAATCAGAAAAAACATGAAAAAAGGAACTTTAATAACAGTGACGGTAACAGCGGTTATCGTCCTTGCCTTATTCTTTTGGGTAAAGAACTCATACAACGGCCTTGTGAAGTCCGACGAACATGTCAAGGCAGCCTGGTCCCAGGTAGAGAACGTCTACCAGCGCAGGGCAGACCTGATCCCGAATCTCGTTGCGACAGTAAAAGGATATGCCGAGCACGAGTCCGAAACGCTTGAAAGCGTAGTGGCCGCAAGGGCCAGAGCCACACAGATAACAGTAGACCCAGACAATCTGGATGCAGGACAGATAGCCGAATTCCAGAATGCGCAGGGTGAACTTTCACAGGCTCTCGGACGGCTTATAATGCTCACGGAGAACTATCCTGACCTGAAGGCAAACCAGAATTTCAGAGATCTTCAGGCACAGCTTGAAGGGACCGAGAACAGGATATCGACCGAAAGGATGAAGTTCAACGAGGCCGCAAGAAGTTACAATACCATGGTCAGGAGTTTCCCGAAAAACATCATTGCATCGATGTTCGGATTCGAGACAAAAGGCTACTTCGAAGCATCAGAAGGGGCACAGACTGCTCCTAAAGTAGAATTCTAGGATGAAAGCGAAAGACTTCCTCTCCGTGCAGCAGCAGGAAAGGCTGGTTGCCGCAGTCAAGGAGGCAGAGAAAAACACTTCCGGAGAAATCCGGATCCATCTTGACGACACCTGTTCCGTTGACCCCATCAAGAGGGCAGGCCAGGTGTTCCATTTTCTCCGGATGGACAGGACCGCACTCAGGAACGGGGTGCTCATATACCTGGCCTGCGAATCGAAGGTATTCGCCATCATCGGTGACAAAGGCATAAACGAAGCCGTACCGGAAGGGTTCTGGAATGACGTCAAGGAAATCATGGCAGGACATTTCAGGAAAGGGGAATTCGCGGAAGGGCTTGAAAACGCCGTCCTCGCAGTAGGAGAAAAGCTCAAATCATATTTCCCTTACAGCAAGAATGATATCAACGAACAGCCTGACGACATATCATTCGGCGGGGACAACAAATAATCACTATTTCCATGCTCAAGACCGCAAAAAAGCATATACTGACTGCAACTCTGCTTATATTGCCGGCTATATCATGCCTGGCCATACCGTCCAGGCCGTCGCCACAGAGACTTGTGAACGACTTCGCCGGAATCTTCACCCCGCAGCAGGCCGGCCTGCTGGAACGGGAGCTGGTGGTTTTTGACGACTCCACCTCAAATCAGATAACAGTCGTGACAGTCAATGACCTTGAAGGATATTCAGCATCAGAATATGCCACCAGGATAGGTCTTGACTGGAAAGTGGGGTCGGCAGAATTCGACAACGGACTGGTACTGCTTATAAAGCCAAAGACGCCTGACTCAAACGGGCAGGTCGCCATAAGTGTAGGATATGGGCTTGAAGGGGCCATACCTGATGCCTATGCGAAGAGAATCATAGATAATGAACTTATACCTCGCTTCAAACAGGACGATTATTTCGGAGGCGCGGCTGCAGCCTGCGAAGTACTGATGAAACTGGCGTCGGGAGAGATTTCCGAACCCAGGGACAGAAATGACAATGAGGCAGGAGGCTATCTCGCTTTTGTCCTGTTTATCATGTTCATCGTAATTGTCGCTGCTGTTACGGCAATTGCCAACAAAGGGAACAATAACGGTCGCAGAGGCGGAGGCGGGAACTACCGCGACGGCAGCGATGTCATGGATGCAATAATCATCGGAAGCCTGCTCGGCAGCGGACGAGGAGAACGTTCGTCATGGGGAGGCTCCAGCGGTGGATTCGGAGGTTTCGGAGGAGGATTTGGAGGCTTCGGAGGAGGCTCGTTCGGTGGAGGCGGAGCATCAGGCAGCTGGTAGTTTAAGGTTGCTCCAGACTGCCGTCCGCAGATAAGGGCCTGACGGAAAGTCCTGGAAATGCCGTTTTACCGTAAATCGGTGACGACCCAGGATTTGTCAAGAGCTGAAGTATCGAAGCCGAACCTGGAAATATCCCCTTTCGGTCCATACATGAAATCCGAAATCACGAAATCGGTTACAGTCCCGTCGGAAGTCTCCATTGATGCTCCTGCAAGTATATCGCCGTCAGAAGGTTCGGCTCTGAAATAAAGTACGATACTTCTGAACCGGGAATGCGACTTGGGTTCCAGTTCCACTTTTATAGCTTTTACACCGGAATACTCGGAAACTGAGCTGGAAGACACTTCAAAGAAAGAAGCAAGACGACGAAGCAGTACCGCAGGATTGGAAACCAGATCGGCAGAAGTGCTGTCATAAGGCTCTATAACAAGCTCTCCTGCATCTCTGTCCAGTGTCCATTTCGTTATACCGTCACAGCAGATTTCCATCCCGTCGACATTCAGAATAAATGCGTCCCCCTGCAGGACAACGCTTCCTCCTCCCGTCATGCTTACCCTGCCTCCGGTCGCATGATAGGTATATGAAAACGTTATTTCTGATGAATTGACCCTGTTTTCCAGCCTTTCCAGCGGATACGGAGGTTCTGCTGCACTGCAAGCCGGATACGAGTTCCCGGCAAGACTGACTGCAGCCGGCCAGAGGACGGAGAAAATCATTTTCAAAACCATATCCTATTTCAAAAAAGCTTTCAGTATATCATCAAGTTCCGCAAGGTCGCTGACAAGCACCTGGCGCGGTTTTGAGCCTTCCTGCGGACCGACTATGCCGGCTGCCTCCAGCTGGTCCATCACGCGGCCTGCCCTTGCATAGCCCATGCCGAGCTTACGCTGCAAGGTGGATGTAGACCCCTGCTGATATGTGACAACCATCTTTGCTGCTTCCTCGAACATGGCATCCAGATTCTGCATATCCACCATGCCGCTTCCTCCCGCATCGTCGTTCTCGGACTGGAGTTCCGGAAGATAGTATGGGGTATTGCAGCAGGCATGGAATCCTGTCTGGCTGCCGACAAATTCCGTAACACGGTTGATTTCATCCATATTTATCAGGGCACACTGTACACGCTCCATATCCACGCCCGCATAGTAAAGCATGTCTCCTTTACCTATAAGCTTTTCTGCTCCAGGCTTGTCAAGAATGGTAGCAGAGTCCACTCGCGTGACAACCCTGAACGCTATCCTGGTAGGGAAGTTTGTCTTGATAAGCCCGGTAATCACATCCACGGAAGGCCGCTGGGTAGCTATGATGACATGGATGCCGGCAGCACGGCCTTTCTGGGCAAGCCTGATAATCGACGAAGTGATGCTTCTCGCCTGAGAACGGGACTCCGCCCCCATTCCTCCCGACATGATCAGGTCGGCGTATTCGTCTATTACCACCACTATATACGGAAGGAAATGATGGCCTTCGGTCGGAAGAAGATGACGTTCGGTATATTTCTCGTTGTAGAGCTTGATGTTGTTGACGCCGGACTTGCTGAGCAGCTTGTACCTCTCGTCCATCTCCAGACACAGGGACCTGAGTATCTCGTCCGCCTGTTTAGGATGCTTTACTATCGCGCTTTCCTGCTCGTCGCTTTCACTTGCCGCGGTCGGCATTACGGCGAGATAGTGCTTCAGCAGTCTGGCATACGAAGAGAATTCCACCATCTTAGGGTCAATGAACACGAATTTCAGCTCGGAAGGATGCTTTGCATACAGGAGTGAAGTGATGATGACATTAAGGCCTACGGACTTTCCCTGTTTCGTGGCGCCGGCCACCAGCAGATGAGGAGCATCAGCCAAGTCAAAGACCTTGACTTTCTGCATTATCGTATAACCTATGGCAACAGGAAGCTCGGCCTTGCTGTTACGGAATGCATCATCATTGAGCATTGACTTGAGCGGCACGATGGACGGCTTGTCATTAGCGACCTCTATCCCTACGGCATCGGTAAGTATCACTACCCTCACACCCTTGATCCGCAATGCAATAGCGATATCCTCCTCTAGATTCTTTATTGCTGAGACCTTTACTCCCGGAGCAGGGACCACCTTATACAGAGTGACAGTAGGGCCGACACAGGCCGACACCTTCTCTACCTGTATCTTGTAGTTGAGCAGCGTAGCGCGTATCTTGTTGTTGTTCCTTTCCAGTTCTTCAGGAGCGACCTCATACCTGCCCTCCTTATAGTCATTAAGCAGCTCAAGCGGAGGAAAATTGTAATTTTCCAGCCCTTCCCTGGTATCTATTCGCGGTAGCTCTCTGGTGACATCGGAGAATTCCGGTCCCTGAATGATCTCCAATCCTGCATCCGCCTCCAACCCGGATGCAGGATGACCGGAAACGGGCTGTACGGATACCGGACGATCCTGTACCGGCTGTACCTCCGGAGCCGCAACACGCACAGTCTCTTCAGAAGAGTCGGCGACAGGAGCAAAAGGAGGATCGGACAAGATATCATCCGGCATATCCTCTTCAATATCGGATGCCCCGAAGCGTCCGGCCGCATCAGGTATCGGAATGACTGTTCCGTCTGAAAGGAACGAATCATCATCAGACGCTGCATCCTGTCCGCCGGCAGCGGTTCCTGATGCCTCCTCTACGGCAGGGACATTCTCCTTCCTGTCCCCGACAGCCACAAGCCATCTTGAAAACCGTCCGCTCGCATAAAGCAGCCATAGCACCACACATACCGCCAGTATTATGAATGTGACAATCCTCCCGACCATATTGACCAGAAACGCGGAAATTTCGGCTCCGCAGTCTCCGCCCAATCCTCCGCCGAATACAGTATCAGGTCCGGTCAGAGATGATATGAATGAAAGAATCACAGAGACCAGGACTGCTCCTGAAACAGTCTCTATCAGAGTCTTTACTATACCGATGCTCCGGTTGCGGAAAAACATCCTGACAAAAACGGCGCACAACAGTATGACGAGCGCATAGCTCCCCAGACCGAGACATCTGCCTACAAGAAAATACCCCCACCTGTATCCGAGCTTTCCGCCCATGTTGTGGGCCGATACACTGCTGTCAAGCATGTCAGGCTCCGAGAGCAGGCTCTGGTCCGCTTTCCATGTAAAAAGATATGATGTGACTGAAACGAAAGTGAATACGGCAAAGACAGCGACTATCAGCCCTGTCACTTTCATTATGCGTATACGCCTGTCAGGAGACAGCTGTCTCCATCTGTCCGAAACGGAAAGACGTTCTGGCTTCTTCTTGTCAGGCTTCTGTCTGTCTGCGTTCACGGCCTTGCCTTGTGATTTTCTTGACGGCATTCCTCTGGTGTTTTTACAGTTTCAGATTATTTGCGCATACGCGGACGCATGCCGCCGTTCTTCTGGCGCTGGTTCCCGCTGTTCGACTTCACCGGATTGAGACTCGGTTTGGAGAATACGGCATTGGAAGCTATTCTTGTAAGCTGGATTCCCTCAGGCACCTTTATCCTGTAGTCCGAAAGTTTCTCTATATCCTGGAAAATTGTCTCGTCGGAAACACTGTCCTTGTTCCATATCAGATACTGCTGCCTCATATAGATGGCAAGTGAGCGTATCATCGCCGTCTTCGTTTCCCCGTCCGGCTGATCTGCGATCAGGTCGATTATACCTTCGATATTGCGTCCGTAATGCGTAGCCTTCAGAGGTTTTCTCTTGACAGGGATCATCACAGGCCTGGCCGAAAGCCGTTCCGGCTCAGGAGCAGGATAAGGAGAATCTATATCGATGTCGAATCCGGAAATGGCATACAGGTGATCCCACAGCTTCTGCTCCCAGTTCTCCTGCTGGTGTACCTGCGTATTCAGGGTCTCCATCACCTTTATCACCGCCTTGGCCTGCCCGTCCCTTTTCCCTTTGTCAGGAAGGGACTTCACATATTCTATCATCTTCTGGACGTTACGTCCGTATTCCGGCATGCGGAGCTTTTCCCGCTGTGTATTGTAGTCCAGGCCTACGTTCTCCATTTCCTTATCCATAGTTTTAATTTCTTAAAAAACTGCAACCTGCAAAGATAATAAATGTTTATTTACTGCACAAAACCACTTCATCGGTGAAAACATACCACAGGAATGCCGATACTTTGCTGTAACCCATTCTCCTATAAATAGATGCATAACGAGCCAGCTGACGCTCGTAACAGCGGCGGTGTTCTCCGAATTTATAGTCGACAATGGTCACCGAGCTGCCGTCCGTTATCACCCTGTCGGGACGGCAGAGACTTCCGTCCGTATCGATAAGCGTGACCTCCGTGCCGGATTTTGAAGGGTCGGAAGGGAACCATCCCCGTTCGGAGGCGCCATCCAGACGCTCAGACAGCAGAGCGTAAGCTTCTTCCGCCCCGCCGGCGTCAAGGTCTCCGTCATACAATGACACGTCCACAGCCTTGCGCAAGTCTTCCGGAACTGTAACCCTGGAAAGAATGTCATGAAGGACAATACCTTTGAGTCTGCGGGAAGCATCCGCACCTGCCTTCCCGTCCTCTGAAAAGAAATCCGCGGCACCTGTTCTGAATTTCAGCCTGCCCCTCTCCCCTGCCGGAACAGGTTCTCCGTCTTCCGATACAGCGTCTTCCGTACAGGTTCCGGCGCCGAGCGGCCATGAAGGATAGCCAGAAGGAACGGATATCACAGACGATGAGCCGTTTCCTGCCGCCACAGGTCTGATTCCGCCCGTTGAAAACCTTTCCGTACCGTCTCCGCTTTCCAGTCTGTACATTCTCACAGGAAGCCCTGCCCCGTCCGGAGACGCCGCCATGTCCGCAAACCAGTAGAACATCTGGGCGAAATCGGAAAACGACATGTCTTCACCTGAATCCATCCTCTTCAGGAAAGCGGCAGAAGGCTCCGAAGCTATAATCACCATACCTTCCGAAGCCCGAGTCAGGGCGACATAGGCTGTGTTTATATTGTCTACATACTGGAGTTTCAGTTCCTTGCGATAGTCGCCGGCAAACAGTGTGGATACGCTCCCGGAAGAAAGCTTCACATCGTACAGGCCTTCCGCCTTTCCCTCCAGCGCAGTTCCTCCGAGCTCGGGAGCACACCAGTGGTTGCCGGGTTTGTACAGCGTGATATTCTCTGCATACGGAAAAATGACATACGGGAAATCAAGGCCTTTGGATTTGTGGATCGTCAGTATCCTGACAGCATCCGAAACAGAAGGCGAACTTATATTCGGATCCGCATCGGCCCAGGTCTTGAGAAAACCGTGAAGGTCATTGCCTTCTGAAGCGGCATAATCCTGGACATAATCCATGAAGGACTGAACATACAGCACTTCGCTTCCGAAAGATTCAGGATCCGCCTCCCTGACTTTCCGGATAAGGTTTTCGCACAGATCCGACAGGGAATGGTATTCCTCCAGAAAACGGATGCCGAGACTCTGTGCAAGGTATCCGTTCACCGTGTCAGCCGGATTGTCTGCATAGGAAAGAAGCGACACGAGCCTGCGCACTGTCACCGAGGACTTGACTTTCAGCGAGTCATCCGTCAGGACATCTATCCCGTTGTCTATTAGATACGCTGCGATATCCGCTCCGGACGCGTTGTTTCTCACAAGCACGGCAATATCCCCTCGCCGCACCCCTTTACCCTCCAGCTCAAGGACAGTGTGCAGAACAGTTTCATTTTCATCATCCCTGTCACAGAAGATCATATCCACGGAGCCTTCTTCAGAGGAAGATCTGCTCGCTTTCTGTTTCACTCCGTCATATATCGATGCGATTGTGTCTCCAGGCATGTCACCGGCCAAAGACCGGTACTGGGTGTCCAGAAGAGCGGCTGCCTGAGGGAAAAAAGCATTGTTGAAAGCCACTATGCCTCCGAGGCTCCTGAAGTTGGTGTCAAGTCCGGTATTGCGGCAAGACGGGAACACATCCTGGAGTTCATGGTGGAAAAGGTTCCAGTCGGAACCTCTCCATCGGTAGATACTCTGCTTGACATCACCGACAATGAGACTGTCAAACCCCTGGGCTTCACTATTCTGAAGTAAAGGACAGAAGTTATCCCACTGAATCCGGGAAGTATCCTGGAACTCGTCAAGAAGAAAGTTTTCAAACCTTACTCCGGTCTTCTCGTATATGAACGGAGCATCGCTCCCGTCAATGATATTCTTGAGAATCATGTTGGAATCGTCTATGCTAAGGACATTCTTCTCCTTCATCAGGGCGTTGAATTCCCGGTACAGTTCTCCGGCAATACCCAGACTGTAAAGCTGTCCGCGGAGAATCCATGCGGTATTGTATGTCTTGAACGGAAGGCCGAACAGTGCGCAGAAACTGTCAAGCGGAGCCTTGAGGGACGGATATACCAGAGGGAGGAAGTCCTTTGCCCTTGATTTCGGGAACCATTGCTCATGGTCTGCAGCCTTGGACAGGAAACTCTCTGCCGGCGACGGAATCTGCTCCGATGCAGTCACTTCACTATAGGCATAAAGGGATTTCAGAAACCCTCTGTTGGATTTTTCCGGTTCCACGCCGGCATCCTGAAGCACTCTTAACACAGTTTCGGCCGCATTTCTGACAGACTCGGTGAAATCCTTGATTGTCAGGACACAGGTTTTCCTTACGACAGACAGGTTTTCCTTTGAATAAATCTTCTCTTCATCGACTCCGAGCTCCTCTGCCGCTGCCCTGTGTTCGTCGGACTTGAGCCTTCCTGCCATAGACACAAGACTGCTTTCAAGGTTGTATCTTCCTCCGGACTCGATCTGTTCCATCACACTATCCGTCAGCCATTTGAGAAGGACTTTATCTGATTCGTCAAGAGCATCGAGCATACGGTCGACACTTTCTGCCACCAGCGAGTTCTTGTCAAGTTCCACCTGGTAGGATGCAAACCGGCCAATTTCTCTGGAAAAGGACTTGAGAGTCTGCTGGAAGAAACGGTCTATGGTGCTCACTGCAAATGCGCTGTAGTCATGCAGGATATTGCAGAGAATGGTATCCGCGCTGTCAGCCAATGACTTGAGAGTCATTTTCTGTCCCGGTTTCCCGGGCAGCTCCCGGATCAGGTCTTCTTCATCTATGCCGTCATGTGCCCCTTCGGGGAGACCCTCTACCATGAAGTATTTCAGATAACCGGACTTCTCAGGACTGGAAGCCAGTATGTACAGTTCTCTCAGTATGCGACTCTTCATTTCATCCGTGGCCTTGTTCGTGAAAGTGACTGCCAGAATGTGCCTGTAGGCATACCGGTCCTGTTTCCGGAACAGAAGCGTTATGTATTTTCTTGCAAGGTTGAATGTCTTTCCTGACCCTGCCGATGCTTTCATTATCTCAATCATAGCAAACTCCTTTCCCGATAAGGCCGGTCACCTGCCGCAGATAGTCCTGAAATCGCAGTATGCACATGTCCTTTCATCGTCTGTTCTTCTGAACGGTACGGAAAGGTCGGTCATCTCCTCCAGTACTTTCATGAGCCCTTCTTCCATAAGACGGTAAAATTCTTCTCCCATATATTCCGACTTTGGAGGTCCGCTGAAAAGACCCGCTGTCGAATAGACCGCATCAACTATTCTGCATCCCTTGTCCAGACCGTTGGCCCTCAACAGCTTGTCATATATGAACAACTGGAAGGCAATCTTCGGCTTTCTGTCATAAGGTGCGTCTCCGTAAAACAGTCCGGCAGTCTTTTCCGCATCGTCATCCGTTATCTGCAGATCTTCAGGCAGCACCTTGCCTGTCTTGTAGTCAACCACACGGATTTCTCCGTCCGAAAATCTGTCAAGCCTGTCTATATAGCCTTTCAGGCTGAAGCCTCCGGCTTTGGCTTTCAGCCTTTTCTCAAGCCCAAGAATACGGAATGAGTCCACCCCCCTGTCAGACATCAGCTCCAGATCCCTTTCCATGGTCTTAAGGACATATTTCACTATGACATCCCCTACGACCAGGTTCCTTCCGGTAATCTCCACATCCCTGAGCTGCTCCATCATCAGCGACCTCACCAGAATCCTGATATCAGCCTCCCTCTTCAGCCATCCCCTTATATACTCCGATGTCACCTTACCGGAAGGCACCTGATACAATGACTGCATGACACCATGATACACGGTTCCTGTCATAGCGGCATCCATAGACTCCGATACCTCCTCTTCAACGGCAAGTCCCTTTACTGTAGAATAATAGAACTTCACCGGACAGGCCATATAGTTCTGTATGGACGTTGCCGACAAATCCTTCGACCGGACAGTGTCTACGTCCTGCCCGGTCTTCGGTATTTCTCCGCTTTCCGGCACCGAACGTGCCCTGGCATCCGCCGCATACCTCTGCAGAGGGAGCCTGAAATGATACTCCAACTGTTTTATATACCGGCTCTCCTCGCCGGTCTTCATCCCTTCCGTCCTGGAATCGTAAAGCACCCACACATTTTCCGCCCTTGTCACCATCCGGTAAAAATAGTAGGCCCATACTGCGTCCTGATATTCATACGTCGGCAGTCCGAAGCCTCTTCTCAGCTCGGGAGGGATGAACGAAGAGCTGACACTCCTTTTCGGGAAAATGCCCTCATTGGCCGACAGCAGGACCAGATTCCGGAAATCCAGTGCTCTGGTCTCCAACGGGCCCATTATCTGAAGTCCCTTCAGCGGCTCCCCATTGAACGGGACAGAAACCGCCCCCAGCAGCTGGTCCAGTATCCTGATGTAGGTCAGAGGCAGAACGTTCAGGGAAAAGCTCTTCAGTCTGTTCACGCACCTGTAGTATTCTTTTGCGAATTCCATCTCGACGAAAAGGGAATCATCATCCCTGAAAAGCGGTGCGACACGGCTTGTCAGTTCCATCTGATATGAAGAAAATGAAGCGATCTGGCTTCCTGATGCCGACTTCTGGTCCGGAATGACCGGTCTGAATACCATATCGAACAGCCATGTGCCTTTCAGATCTTCTTCCGGAATATAAAGTTTGGCGGCTTTCTTGACAGAGGCCGCAATCCTTTCCCCTTCCGGTCCCATGACTTTCCTGAAAATACTGTTGGAAAACAGAGACCACACCTGTCTGTAGTAGAAGCACCACCCGTCACCCCTTTTCCTGATATGCAGCTGCATGGCGGATATTTCTGACATCATGCTGTAAAAGGAACTCCCTGACATCGGATAACCCATTGTGACATTGATATCCCGGATTTCCGGAGGGACAGTATTGAGTAAAGGCATGAGCAGTGACTCGTCAGGAAGCACTATCGCAAAATCATCTGATGTCCCTATGATATCCGGGATCTGCTTTACCTGTCCGATTGATGAGGGAACGCTTATCACTCTGAAGACCGGAGGCCTCACTCCGTCAGGATCCGGAAAGAAGCTCTGCGGGAACTCTTTCACGTTCCCGTCCATAAAGAATGACGACTTGTTCCTTCTGTCCCGGATCATGTCTCCGGAATAGTCCCAGCAGAATTCCGCAACTCCGCTGTCCCGCATCTTGCGCATAAGTACCTTCTCGCATTCATTCAAGGCATTAAGTCCTACGAAGACATATTCCATATCCCGGTGAAATACATCGTGCAGGATATCCGCGGCAGGAACATCACGAAGTCTCTCGGCAAGTCCACGGTAAATCATTCCTTCATAAGCCAGTCCCTTGGATTCTAGTGATTTCCTGAAAGCCATATACAGAGGGTACAGGACAGACCATATCTGAAGGAACCGCTCCTTGACATTCGGATTGTCCGAATGCAGGTCTACAGTAAGCTTTCCGCTGCGGTCATTGAAATGTCTGACAAAATTCTCTATCGCTTCCCTCTGCCGGTCGGTCAGGTATTCGTAAGTATCCTGCATTGACTTGAAATCCGCAACGTTGGCATACAGGCGGGACGGATCTGCCATATATTTGTCGACATCATTGAAATCACCCAGAATGATGTCTCCCCAGAAAATAAATTCGTCAAGGCTCTCAGCCTTGGGATCCAATGTCCGGTAGCATTCATGCAGTTCCAGGAGCAAAGTCACCCTGTCGGCACATCCGGTCCCGTACACCTTGACAAAGAAATCGTTGATAGTGAACATTTCAGGAGCCCTTACCGGAACACTGGAATATCCGGCCACTGTTTCAGATAGATACTTTCTGAAAAATACCATCGACCTCCTGTTCGGAAAAATGAAGCACAGGTCCCGGCCAGGACCTGTATAATAATGTTCAGCTACCTGTTTTAGAAAAGGCGTCATTGTATCTTGATGTTATGCCGGGTTAAGGACCGGATATGACTTTCATTCTGTATCAGCCCTGATCAGAAAGGGAAAATGAGCGGAAGCACGATAATCATGACGATTCCCATTATCACCTGCAGAGGAAGCCCCACCTTCACGTAATCCATGAATGAGTACTGGCCAGCCCTCATGACCAGAGCATTAGGCGGAGTAGAGAACGGAGAGGCGAAACACATGCTTGCCGCCACAGTGACGGCAAACAGGAAAGGTACCGGATTTGCCCCTATCTGCATTGCACACTGCAGGGCGATAGGAGCCATAAGTACAGCGGTCACCGTATTGCTTATGAACATGGTCATCAGCGATGTTGTGAAATAGACCCCGGCCATCAGAAGCATCGGACCGTGAGATCCGAGGCCGCCGGCCATCGCGTCGGCAATGTGGGTGGAAATTCCTGTTTTCTCCAAAGCAAGAGACATTGGCAGCATTGCCGCAAAAAGGACTATCGTTTCCCAGTTGATGGTCTTGTATGCCGCCTCCACATTGCGGAAACACCCGGTAAGCACCATCAGCATACCCGCTATCATCACTGCGGTCACGGGAGCCACAGGTATGAAATCAAACACCATCATGACAATCATGGCGACCATGATCACAGCCGCGACGGGCGCCTTATAGTCCAGCGTGACTTTCTGCGCCTCTGCCAGTGGCTGTCCCAGGACAACCCATTCCGTATCTTCCCTGCTAAGACGGGCTATGTCAGGCCAGGCGCCCTGTACAAGAAGAACGTCACCGTCATGTATGACGGCCTCCCCGAGTTCATGGAGGATATAATCCTTTTTCCGGCGGATTCCCAGGACATTGACATTGAATTTATCCCTGAAACCTGCCTCCTTCACAGTCTGGTTCAATATTTTCGAAGATGGCATGGGCAGTATTTCCGCTATACCTATATCATAGAATGCCAATGACTTGCCGTTCCGTGTGGTCATCTCCGAATCATGTTCGTCCAAAAGCTCCAGTCCCATATCGATGACAAAACCGTTTACGGCCGAGATGTCCCCGGTAACATAAAGCACATCACCGCTCCGTATCACCGTGTCCGCTGACGCCAGTTTCTGCGTAACAGTCTTGAGAAACCGGTGCTGGGCTGCCTCTACCCTACGTATTTCCAGCACATTAAGCCGATACAGTTTTCTGACGTCCAGATCTATGATTGTTTTGCCTATTACTTTTGAGGAGGGTACTGCCCTCAGACGGAACAGGTTGCTCGAGAGTCCGTATTCCTTGGCAAGCTGGCTAAGGGATTTCCCGGATGTGGACACGGTATTCTGCGCCTTCTGTTCCGACAGGAACCATTTGGTGAGCGGCAGCAGGACAACGATTCCGGTTGCCAGACAGACCAGCCCCACGGGAGTGAAAGAAAAAAACGAAAGCGGTTCATAGCCGGCCCCGGAAAGCGCATCACTGACAATCAGGTTGGGAGGAGTACCTATAAGAGTCATCATGCCGCCCATGCTGCTGGCAAATGCCAGAGGCATGAGAAGCCGCCTTGAATTGATTCCCGCGTTGTTTGCCAGACTCACCACGATGGGAAGCATGAGAGCGACCGTACCGGTATTGCTTACAAAGGCTCCGATTGCACCTGTCGCAAGCATGACCAGAAGAAACAGCCTTATCTCGCTGGTCCCGGCAAGCTTGAGTATCCTCGAGCTGATCATCTTGGCCAGTCCTGTCTGGAAAATGGCACCTCCTACGACAAAGAGGCCTATCATCATGATGACGACATTGTTGGAAAACCCGGAGAGCGCTTCTTCAGGAGTAAGGACTCCTGATATCATCAACGCCAGAAGCGAACACAGAGCTACAATATCAGACCGGACTTTGCCAGACACGAAAAAGGCCGATGCGACGACCAGTATGACGAGTGTTATAATCATGGGAGAAAAAGTTTCCTGCGATATCCGAAAGGGAATCCATATCTTTACAAAGATAGGCAAACATCAGGATAATTTCAATACTACGGTTCCCTATTTGTTCCATATTTCTTTTTTCTTTTGGAGATTCGGGAAAAAGAACTACATTTGCCTGTGATTTAGATTTGAATTATTCAAATTTAGAACAATCAGACAAAACATACAGTTAAAAGGAGACAGAAATGAAAAAGAAATTCAGATGTCTAGTATGCGGATACGTATATGAGGGCGAAAATCCACCGGCAGAGTGTCCGGTATGCCATGCAAAAGCAGACAAATTTGTAGAAGTAGTTGAAACGGAAGGTGCCAAGGCCTGGGCTGACGAGCACAGACTCGGAGTCGCTCAGGGAGTGGATCCTGTAATACTCGAGGGTCTTCACGACCATTTCAACGGAGAATGCTCCGAAGTCGGAATGTATCTTGCCATGAGCCGTCAGGCAGACAGGGAAGGATATCCTGAAATTGCCGAAGCATTCAAGAGATATGCTTTCGAGGAGGCAGAACATGCCGCCAAGTTTGCAGAACTCCTCGGAGAAGTGGTATGGGATACCAAGACCAACCTTGAAAAGAGAATCGACGCAGAGGGTGGCGCATGCGAGGACAAGCTCCGTATTGCAAAACTCGCCAAGGCACAGAATCTTGATGCCATCCATGACACAGTCCATGAAATGGCAAAGGATGAGGCTCGCCACGGTGCAGGCTTCCAGGGGCTGTACAACCGCTATTTCAAAAAATAGGATACCCCTCCGACAGAATATCCCTCCCGGGTCCGGAACCGTCCCTGTACGGGGACTGACAGTTCCTTATCCCGGGAGGGATATCCGTTTTACGCTGCATCTGCAGCCTTTCCTGTCTATAGCAGCTCCTCGATTTTCTTCGAGAACTCCTCTTTGGTCATAAGTCCGACATTCATCTGAGGTTCACCCTCCGCCGGGATGAAGAATACGGACGGGATGGAGCGGATGCCATACGCGGCAGAAAGATTCTTGGCATTGTCCACATTGACTTTATAGAATTTTACCTTGCCGGCATATTCTACAGCCAGTTCCTCCATTATAGGAGCCAGTCTGCGGCATGGTCCGCACCAGTCCGCAAAGACAGAAAAACAGCTTGCGGCGATTGCTGCCATTGCAGCGATGGTTTTCTTTAGTGCTTTCATGTATCCTTGTGTATTGTGTTGATGACGCATTTTAAAGGCCGGTCACTGACAGACGGCCCCGAAACGCTCTGACAGTATTCTCTTTACCGTTCCGACCTTCTCGTCAAGAAGTTCCCGGGAAGAAGCCTCGCAGATGAATCTGAGATAAGGCTCCGTATTCGACGGCCGGATATTGAACCACCACTGGGGGAATTCCACCCTGTAGCCGTCAAAATCCATATATGCGGAAGGCTTTTCCTCTTTCATGAAATAATCTCTCACGGCATCCATTGCCCCCTGCTTGTCTTCCAGCCGGAAATTGATTTCTCCCGAATTCCGGTATTTCTCTATTCCGGAAACAAGCTGCCCGAGAGTCACACCGGACTTCTTCATCTTCGCCAGAACATTGAGTATCAATATAGATGCCAGCAGTCCGCTGTCTGAGTAGAAAAAGTCCCTGAAGTAATAGTGGCCGGCAAGCTCGCCGCCATAGACTCCGTCCAGTTCCCTCAGCTTTCTGGCGGCAAATGCCCTACCGACTTTCCAGGTCTGCATTTCAGCCCCCATCGGAGCCAGATACTCCCCGACCGCCTTGGAACTCCTTATATCCTGAAGCACAATCCCTTTCTCTCCCTTCTCTTCAAGGAACCAGTGCCCCAGCACGGCTATCATCAGGTCAGGAGAAATGAACCGGCTGTTCTCGTCCACGAACATCACCCTGTCGGCATCTCCGTCGTATATCACTCCGACATCGGCACCGGTCTTCCTGACAAGCTCCTTAAGGTCAGCGACATTGGCAGGAATCAGAGGATTCGGTTCATGATTCGGGAAACGTCCGTCCATCGTGTCATATATATATGAAGGAGAATCGCCGAATATCTCCTTTACATAAAGGGCAGCCATGCCGTTGGAAACATCCATTGCAATCTTGAGTCCCGAATAGTCCTGTCTGAACCCGAGGAGGAAATCAAGATAAGCCCTGCGTATATCCATCTGACGGACCGAGCCTTTCTTTTCTGCCACAGGACACGGTCTTCCGGCATCTATCCAGTCGCGGATCTGACCGAGCCCGTTATCGAGTCCCACAGGAAGGGCGTTCTCCCCGGAGACCTTCATGCCGTTATACCGGGCCGGATTGTGAGAAGCGGTTATCTGTACGGAAGCCTTGAAACCGTAACTGGCCGTACCGAAATACACCATAGGCGTCGTGCTGAGGCCCAGATCATATACATCGGCACCGGCATCGGTAATCCCCCTTACCAGATAATCGTGTATCTCATCCGAAGACTCGCGGCAGTCGCGGCCCACAAGGACCTTGTCCGTCCCTAGAAGTCCGGGGATGAAACAGCCCACCTTGTAGGCTGTATCCTTGTCGAAATCCGCATTGTAGACTCCGCGGATATCATATGCATGAAATGCTCCCATTTTATCTGAAATATTTTTCCCGTGCGCGGCAGACCGTCCGCCGCTTCCGGATTACTGTCTGGTCTTGTATCTGGCCGTTATACGGCCTTTTGCAATGTTCTGGAGTTTCTTCATGATCATCTTTCTCCTGATAGGGGCGACCTTGTCGACGAACAGGTGACCGTCAAGGTGTTCCATCTCGTGCTGTATCATCCTGCAGGCGAACTTGTCAAACTCTTCAGTGACTTTCTCCAGATTCTCATTATAGTATTCTACCTTTATCTTTGCCGGCCTGCGAACTTCCGCATAAATGCCGGGCACACTCAGGCACCCTTCCGAATATGTATTCTGCTCCTTGCTTTCTTCCAGCAGGACGGGATTGATCATCGTTCTCCTGAAATCCTTCAGATAGTCATATACGTCGGCCACCACGGTACCGTCCACTATAAGAACCCTTTCAGACACTCCTACCTGCGGGGCGGCAAGTCCGCATCCGTCAGCCGACTTGAGTGTCTCCTTCATTTCATCCACCAGTGCAGACAGATGTTCGCGGTCAGCGAGATCCGCCTCTTTCGCCTTCTCTCTCAGCACTTCTGCGCCATAGAGGTAAATAGGTAATATATTGCTCATTTTCCGTATTTTTTATTCATTTTCTTTCTGGTCACTTTTACCGATCGGGAATCCGGCACCAGATCGGGAGCAGGCACGAAAGGCATCCCCCCGGATATCCTGTCCATGTAGCCCTGCAGGATGATGGCTGCACTTATCCTGTCCACAGAGGATTTGTCCCGCCGGTCACTGGCCTTCATCCCTCCGTCTATCATGGCCCTGTGAGCGAGAACGGATGTAAACCTTTCATCTTCCTTAACCACGGGGACATCAGGGAATGCTTTCTCCAGCCTTTTTAGGAATCCGTCCACATCGCCTGCCGCTTCGGAAGGCGCTCCGTCCATATTCACAGGATAGCCAACCACAAACAGGGATATGTTCTCTTTTTCAGAGAAAGATTTGAGATAATCTATTATCTTTGCAGACTGTACTGTATCGAGCGCAGATGCGAAGATACCGAGCGGGTCGCTCACCGCGACTCCCACTCTTTTCTTCCCGTAATCTATACCTATCATCCTGCCCATACAGGTACAAAGGTAGCATTTAAGTATGTCAAGACAAAATAAAGATACAAAAGTAAGTAAATTCAGGCTTATATTGGTGGAAGACCAGACTCACAAACAGTTATGGTCATTGCGTTTCACCCGGGTAAACTTTCTTGTCACAGTCGTCACGGTCCTTGTGTGTGTCACGGCCGTCTTTTTCTCCATAATAGCATTCACACCGGTACGCACTTTCATCCCGGGCTACCCTGACGCAAACGCCAAAAGGGCGGCTGTCCAGAACGCCATACTGGCGGATTCACTGGAGAACCGGATGAAAATGTGGGAAATATACGCGACCAATCTCCGGAAAATCATCTCCGGCGAAGAACCGATGGACATAGACAGCCTGATCAGTCTGGGTCAGAACGCGGCGGCACAGACACATGAACTGTCTGAAGTCCAGGACTCCATCCTCAGACATCAGGTGATGGAAGACGGACAGTTTGAAATATCGGACCACGAAAGCAGGATATTGCCGATAGAGGGAATGCATTTCTTCACTCCGTTGAAAGGGGTGGTATCCCAAGGGTACGACAGCGCAGTCCATCCGTACGTAGACATCACCGCCCCAGCAAACTCCGTAGTCAAGGCAGCACTTGACGGCACAGTCATATTCGCCGGATGGAACGACGCTTCAGGATATACCATCCAGCTTCAGCACAGCAACGACATTATAACAATATACAAACACAACCAGAAACTGCTGAAGAAAGCCGGAGACAAAGTTTCAGCGGGGGCGCCCATAGCCCTCGTCGGCAGCACCGGATCTCTCAGCACGGGAGACCACCTGCATTTCGAGCTGTGGTATAAGGGAGAGGCGGTCGACCCTACAAAATACATCAACTTCTAAAATGGAAGAAAATTCAATCAGGAACGTTGCCATACTCGGTTCTACAGGGTCCATAGGCAGGCAGGCGCTGGATGTAATCCGGCTGCATCCGGACCGGTTCAGAGCCGTTCTTCTTACTGCGAACAACAGTTGGGATATGCTTTGTGCCCAAGCCATGGAATTCAATGTAAAGGATATAGTCATCTGCAATCAGGACCATTACCGCAAGGCTTCAGATACAGTTTCCGGACACGGCATATCGGTACACAGCGGAATGGAAGCCGTATGTGATCTGGTTTCATCTCCCGAAATAGACATAGTCCTCACATCAATGGTGGGATTCAGCGGCCTTGAATCCACAGTAGCGGCAATAAAGGCAGGCAAGACCATTGCCCTTGCCAATAAAGAGACCCTTGTCGCCGCCGGAGGAATCGTAATGGAGGCGGCACGGAAATACGGCTCTCGGATACTTCCTGTCGACTCCGAACATTCGGCCATATTCCAGTGTCTGCAAGGATCGCACGGTGCAGCCGTAGAAAAAATACACCTTACGGCCTCAGGCGGACCTTTCAGGACATGGACCAGGGAGCAGATTGCCGCAGCAGGAAAGGAACAGGCACTGAAACACCCTCGGTGGCGCATGGGCAGCAAAATAACGATTGACTCAGCCACAATGATGAACAAGGGGCTGGAAATCATTGAAGCGAGATGGCTTTTCAATGTCCTGCCGGAAAAGATAAACGTTGTAGTCCATCCTCAATCCATAATACACTCAATGGTAGAGTTTGCCGACGGGGCCGTAATAGCCCAGCTGGGACATCCGGACATGAGAGAGCCCATACAGTATGCACTGGGATATCCCGACAGACTGCCTCTGGACAACAGGAAACTGGATTTCGCAGAGCTCGGCAGCATCTCGTTCTTTCCCCCGGACCCGGACAGATTCCCGGCCCTGACCCTCGCATATGAAGCTCTGGACAAAGGAGGGAACATGCCATGCATAATGAATGCAGCCAATGAAGCTGCCGTCGCCGCATTTCTGGAAGACAGGATAGGATTCTATGACATCAGCAGAATCATTTCCGAATGCATGGAAGAAGCGGAATTCATTTCAGAGCCTGATCTGGAAAGCATCTTCAGCACCAACAGCGCCGTGCTCGGTCTGGCACACAGGAAAATATCAGGAACCGCCTGAAAATCAAAGTAACAACGGAAACACCAAACAGCGATGATCGTTTTGATGAAAATACTGCAAGTCATTCTTGCCTTATCCATATTGATAATAGTGCACGAGTTCGGGCACTTCTTCTTTGCAAAACTGTTCAGGATCAGAGTGGAGAAATTCTACCTTTTCTTTGATGTCAAGTTCGCCCTGTTCAGGTTCAAGCCGAAAAATTCCGAAACAGAATACGGTATAGGCTGGCTTCCGCTGGGAGGATATTGCAAAATATCGGGAATGATCGACGAATCCATGGATACCGAGTCCATGAAGAAACCGCCGCAGCCATGGGAATTCAGGAGCAAGCCGGCCTGGCAGAGGCTTCTGGTCATGGCAGGAGGCGTACTGTTCAACTTCATATTCGCTGTCATATTATATATAGGTATCATGGCAGGATGGGGCGAGACATACATCAGCAATGAAAACAACAGCATCTATGTGAATGAACTTGCATACGACATGGGGTTCAGGAACGGAGACAGAATACTCAAGTTTGACGACTACGTTCCGGAAAGGTTCGAAATGCTTCAGGCCGACATGGTCAGAAGGACAGCGCACAAGGCGACTGTCCTCAGAGACGGTGATACCATTGACATCTATATAGACCAGACAATGTTCGGGGATGTCCTCAATACTCCCGGAATGTTCGGTCTCGCAGTGCCTTTTGTCGTGGATACGGTACCGGATACGTCCCCGAACAAGACATCCGGACTCATGAAAGGAGACAGGATCGTGGCTGTCGGCGGACAGGACGCAGGATATCTGCAGGACACAAGGCGGATGCTGAAAAAATATTCCGGACAGGAAGTGACTGCTTCCGTCCTGAGAGGCAACGACACAATACAGATGAACCTTCAGGTGGACACATCAGGACTTCTGGGAATATACACCCAGCTGCCGGGAATAGAAAACAAAAAATATTCTGTCCTGGAAGCCATTCCGGCAGGTCTGAAACTGACGTTCTCCACTATCGGAGGATACATCAGGGACATAAAGCTGATTTTCACGCCAAGTACGGAAGCATACAAGTCTGTGGGAAGTTTCATCTCCATGGGACAGATTTTCCCTGGCAACTGGAACTGGTACCAGTTCATAAACATACTGGCCCTTCTGTCCATAATGCTGGGCGTGATGAACCTGCTGCCGATTCCGGCTTTGGACGGAGGGCACATCGTATTTACCGTTTATGAGATGGCAACTGGGAAAAAACCCAGCGACAAGTTTCTTGAAGGCGCCCAGATCATAGGCATGATTCTTCTTTTCGGACTGATGCTCCTTGCATTCGGCAACGATATCGGCAGGCTGATGAAATAGATTCTGACCGTTCAGGAATCGAGTCCGGCACAAAACTATACAATATAGTTTTGTGAACTAAAATTAATGATTATATTTGTGAAAAATACCCAGGATATGAAAAAAATAGCTTTATGGCTGACAATCATTGCAGCAATCGTGTCAGCAGTTTCATGCAAAGACTCTGAAAGGAAGCCCCTGCTTCCGAGCATCAGCGGAAAAGCCGGAGAAGTACTCATTGTCATAAACAAGGAAAGCTGGGAAGACAATGTCGGAACGGAACTGAGAGAACTTCTGGCAAGCGACTGCCCGTACCTTCCCCAGAAGGAACCTCTTTACACACTTATCAATATCACCCCTGGGGCATTTACCGACATTTTCCAGATACACAGAAACATACTGCTCGTCAATATTGACAGCGGTGTCACAAAGCCAGGTGTGATTTTCCGCAATGACGTATGGTCAAGCCCTCAGTGTTTCATCGGCATCAACGCGCCTGACAACGAAACCGCATATAACCTCATAAAGGAAAACGAGGCCAAAATCCTTACCACTCTTGAGCAGGCTGAAAGAGACCGAGTCGTAGCCAATTCAATAAAATACGAAGAAATATCCCTCAGGCCTGCCATGTCAAAGCTTACGGGAGGGATCCTGCACTTCCCGGGAGGATACACTCTCAAGAAACAGACTGATGATTTCCTGTGGGTAAGCTATGATACACAGTACACTACACAGGGTGTTCTCGTATTCAAATATCCCGCATCAGGGACAGAAGCCGATTTCTGCGCCGATACACTGATGACAAAAAGCAACGAATACATGAAGGCCAATGTGCCGGGCATGTTCGAAAACACATATATGACCATCAGCACCGCCGTAGCCCCCGATGTCCAGTATATCAAATACCGCGGACGTGAATTCGCCCAGATGAGAGGCCTGTGGGAAGTCTACAACGACTATATGGGCGGACCGTTCGTTTCCCATGCATTCTACAGTCAGGACGGTAAGGAAATCATAGTTCTGGAAGCGTTCGTATATGCTCCGAGATACGACAAAAGGCATTATCTCAGGCAAATCGAATCTGTTCTCTACTCGTTCGAATGGGATAATAATAGAACAAAAAAGTAAAAATATTTTGCACGATAAAAAATATTATATAACTTTGCACTCCCTTTAAGAGAAAAGGGCCTTTCGGTGGGTTCGTATAACGGTTAGTACTCAAGATTTTCATTCTTGCAATAGGGGTTCGATTCCCCTACCCACTACAAAAAAATATAAAAAGATTAAAAATGGCAAATCACGCATCAGCAGACAAGCGTACTCGCCAAAGCGAAAGACGCAGGTTGCATAATAAATATTATGCAAAGACCACAAGGAACGCGATCCGCGAACTGAGGAACAAGACAGACAGGAATGAAGCTCAGGCAAGTGCCCCTAAGGTATACGCCATGATTGACAAGCTTGCCAAGATCGGTGTCATCCACAAGAACAAGGCAGCCAACCTCAAGAGCGGTATTGCAGTTTACATCAACAAACTTTCGTAACGAAAGCTACCTTTAAAGGTTTTCTTATAGCTGAAAAAGAAGCTGAACACTGAGTTCCAGCTTCTTTTTCACTTAAGACTAAAAATCAAGACTATTTTCCGAACGAGAATAAGGAAGACGATTGAACCGGAGAGGAGTTTACTCCTGTAAATGACCGACGGTGAATGATGTCTGACGAGATTATCGGAAGGAAGAAACGAAAAAACGGGATGTAGCGCAGTTGGTAGCGCACTACGTTCGGGACGTAGGGGTCGGGCGTTCGAGTCGCCTCATCCCGACAAGAGGAGAGCAAAATACTTGCTCTCCTCTGTTTTTTTCACACTGTTCCGACTTAACAAATTTCCGGTAAAAAAGTTACAGATTCTGTTAAAAAAGATGTAAATTTGGAACGCTTCAGAAGAAGCAGAAACACATTTGCTAAATTTTTAACGGAATGGCATTTAAAGGAATCATCGAAGTAGACACACAAAGATGCAAAGGTTGCTCGGTGTGTGTAGTCAACTGTCCGACCAAAAGCATCCAGCTTTCAAAGACGGTCAACAGCAAAGGTTATCATTATGCGGAGATGGTCGGAGACGGATGTATTGGATGCACCAACTGCGCCGTCGTCTGTCCTGATTCTGTAATCACGGTTTACAAAGTAAAAATCCAGTAGATATGGCAGAAAAGATTTTGATGAAAGGAAATGAAGCGATTGCCATATCGGCAATCCGCAACGGAGTGGACGGATACTTCGGCTACCCGATTACCCCTCAGTCAGAGGTAATGGAAACTCTGATGAAAGAAAAACCATGGGAAACCACGGGAATGGTCGTACTGCAGGCAGAGAGCGAAACCTCCTCGATCAATATGGTTTACGGAGGCGCAAGCTGCGGAAAGAAAGTCATGACATCGTCCAGCAGCCCGGGAATCAGCCTCATGTGCGAAGGCATCAGCTACATGGCCGGAGCTGAACTTCCGTGCGTAGTGGTGGACGTGATGCGAGGAGGTCCAGGATTGGGTACCATACAGCCAAGCCAGAGCGACTATAACCAGATCGTAAAAGGAGGCGGTCACGGAGACTACCACAACATCGTCATAGCACCGGCATCGGCACAGGACATGTACGATTTCATAGACTGGGGATTCGAGCTTGCATTCAAATACCGCAACCCGGTAGTGGTCCTGGCAGACGGCATCATCGGACAGATGATGGAAAAAGTCGAAATGCACCCGATGAAACCCCGCAGAACGGCAGAGGAAATCCTTAAGGCTGCACCATGGGCGACTACAGGCAAACCTGCGACCAGAGAGAGAAACATCATAACATCCCTTTCGCTTGATGCCGACATCCAGGAACAATTCAACCGGAAACTCAAGAACAAATACGACATCATCGAGGAAACGGAAGTCAAATACAGCGAATACATGACCGGAGACGCGGAGTATCTGTTCGTGGCATTCGGATGCTCGTCCCGTATTTGCGAAGCCGTCGTAGACGAGCTGAGAGCAGACGGCATCAAGGCCGGACTTCTGAGACCGATAACACTTTATCCGTTCCCTTCAAAAGAAATCGGAAGACTCGGAAAGAAAGTGAAAAGCATGATGAGCGTCGAGCTCAACCTCGGCCAGATGGTCGAAGACGTACGCCTTGCAGTTGCGGGAAGCTGCCCGGTATATTTCTACGGCAGGCAGGGAGGGAACATTTTCACTCCGGAAGAGATTGTCGGCGCATTCAGGAAAGCCAACGGTATGGAATAAGCCGGGACAAGAGTTTAACTAATTATTTTGATTGAAATGAGTATCAGCATAGAAGACATAAAGAAGCCGGAAAACATAGTATACAGGAGACCGGCTCTGCTCACAGACAATGTGATGCACTACTGCCCCGGCTGCTCCCATGGAACAGTACACAAGCTGGTGGCCGAAGTGATCGAGGAAATGGGCATTCAGGACCAGACCATAGGGGTATGCCCTGTAGGCTGCTCCGTATTCGCATACAACTACATCGACATCGACTGGCAGGAAGCTGCCCACGGACGCGCTCCTGCGCTGGCCACTGCGACAAAAAGGCTCTGTCCTGACAAATATGTATTCACATATCAGGGAGATGGCGACCTCGCTTCTATCGGAACAGCCGAAATCATCCACGCATGCGGAAGAGGTGAAAACATTGTAGTGATATTCATAAACAACGGTATATACGGAATGACCGGAGGCCAGATGGCTCCGACGACCCTCATCGGCATGAAGACTTCCACTACCCCTTACGGACGTGACCCGAAACTGAACGGTTTCCCTCTTGTCATTGCAGACATGCTTGCCCATCTGGATGGCACAGCCTACATTACCAGACAGTCCGTCCATACTGCTCCCGCGGCCAGAAAAGCCAAGGCCGCAATCCGCAAAGCATTTGAATACAGCCAGAAAGGCATCGGACTTTCCTTTGTGGAAGTAGTATCGACCTGCAACTCAGGATGGAAAATGTCACCTGTAGATGCAAACAAATGGATGGTTGAGCACATGTTTGAAAAATATCCTGTAGGGGACATAAAGGACGTGCTAAGTTCCAAATAAGACCGAAAGTTTCCAGTAAATTTCAGAAAAACAAGTTTTTAAAAGTAACTTCAGATGAAAGAAGAAATAATAATTGCAGGGTTCGGAGGACAGGGAGTCCTTTCAATGGGAAAGATTCTCGCCTATTCTGCCATAATGCAGGATATGGAAGTGACTTGGATGCCGTCCTACGGCCCGGAAATGAGAGGCGGAACGGCCAATGTCTGCGTCATTCTCAGTGACAAGAAGATAGGCTCGCCTATCGTGACCAAGTACGATACTGTCATCGCACTGAACCAGCAGTCCCTTGACAAGTTCGAGAAATCAGTCAAGCCAGGCGGACTTCTGCTTTACGACCCGAACGGCATAACACGCGCCCCTGAGCGGACAGACATCGAGGTTCACAAAATAGACGCAATCGATGTGGCTGCAAAACTCGGCAATTCAAAAGTGTACAACATGGCTGTACTTGGCGGGTTTCTGAAACTGCGTCCGATAGTTTCAATGGAAAATGTGGAAAAAGGTCTGGCCAAATCCATACCGGCAAGATACGGGAACCTCATCCCTATGAACAAGGCAGCCATTGAAGAAGGAATGAAAGCCGTCGAATAATTTTGGACTGTCTGATTTTGATTTGTTACAAAAAAAAACTAACTTCGCGCTGTAAGTTTCAAAAAGACAGAAATGCATGCTTGAGAATATCAGAAAAGATGTCGAGCGGCTGGTTGCCGCCTATGAGGCGGAAAAAAAGCTGAGGACAAGTCTGGAAGACGAACTCCGGCACTGCAAAGACGAGATTGAGGCTTACAGGAAGCAGATCGCAGAATTAGACAGACAGACAGATAACTTGAAATTGAGAAATGCATTCCTTGACGCTTCCGGAGACAGCGATGTGGCCAGAAAGCGGATTGAAAGTCTCATAAAAGATATCGACAAGTGCATTTCGCTGATGGAGAAGTAAATGAAAAGAACGATCAATGTCCCCACACTGGGAGGAGTCTATACATTTACAGCAAATTCTCCGGAAGATGAGGAAATAATACGTAAAGCTGCAAAGGCAGTCAACAATACAGCCGAGGGGCTGCAGATGAAGTTCCCGGGCAAGACAGAAGCCGAGATAGCACGTATGCTGGCACTGAATGAAAGAGTAAGGGCCGCCAGACTGCAGAAGCAGGTGGAGGATCTTGAAAAAGAGTTGGAGACTCTGCATAAAGAACTTGAAAGTTATCTTGAAAATATTGTGAAAATATAGCCGTTAGTTACTTATTTTGCTGAAATCATCAATTTATATTAAGTAACCGAGTTTACTCGAATGGCAATGACGGACCTAGGTTACCCTTCCAGGGGATTCCGCTTGCGGGACGGAGGATGTCAGAACCAATTTTTCGGAGCTCAAATCTTATTCGTTTAAGATTTCCTGAAAATCTGGCTAACGGCTTTTTATATTCAATGTTTAATCTGGCCGGTCGGCTTCACAGCTGTCCGGCCTTTTTATTGTGCCGTGAAATGACAAGTAACAATTGCTAAATATATATTTTTAAAAGTCATGAGTATCTTATTCTATTTTCTTACGGCATTTCTGGGGGCTGTCATTGCCCTTGGGACATATATATATGTCCGGAAACAGACTCTGAACGGACGTAAAGAAGAAATAATCCAGAAAGCGGAAGTCGAGGCCGAGAAGATAAAGTCGGAAAAAATCCTTCAGGCCAAGGAAAAGTTCATACAGCTCAAAAGCGAGCACGAACAGTATATCAATGAAAAAAACAGCCAGATCCGCGAGACGGAAAGCAGGCTGAAACAGAAGGAAAACACTCTCAACCAGCAGAATGCAGAGCTCAGCAGGAAACACAAGGAGGCTGAAGCCATCCGGGAGAACCTGAAAAACCAGATGGAGCTCGTCACAAAGAAATCCGAAGAGTATGACAAGCTGCGCGAGCAAGCGATCCAGCAGATTGAAAGCATTGCAGGAATGACAGCAGCCGAGGCAAAGAACCAGCTTGTAGAAAGCATGAAAGCCGAAGCAAGATCCCAGGCGCAGTCATATATCAATGATGCCATGGATGAGGCCAGACTGACTGCGAGCAAAGAAGCCAAAAGAATAATAATCAACACCATACAGAGGACAGCTACAGAAACGGCCATTGAGAACGCCGTGACTGTCTTCAATATCGAAAGCGATGAAATCAAAGGACGTATCATCGGACGTGAAGGCCGTAATATAAGAGCTCTTGAAGCAGCCACCGGAGTGGAAATCGTCGTAGACGATACTCCGGAAGCAATCCTTCTTTCAGCTTTTGACCCGGTAAGGAGGGAAGTCGCAAGACTTGCTCTGCATCAGCTTGTAATAGACGGACGTATCCACCCTGCACGTATTGAAGAAGTCGTGGCAAAAGTCCAGAAGCAGCTTGAAGACGAAATCATGGAAACCGGGAAAAGGACCTGCATAGACCTCGGCATCCACGGCATGCATATAGAACTTGTCAAGCTGATAGGAAGGATGAAATACCGTTCATCATACGGACAGAACCTCCTCCAGCACTCTCGTGAAGTGGCGAATATATGCGCGACAATGGCTTCCGAACTCGGACTCAATCCGAAAATCGCAAAACGTGCCGGCCTGCTGCACGACATCGGAAAGGTTTCCGATGAGGATCCGGAACTTCCACATGCAATACTCGGTATGAAACTGGCAGAAAAATACAAAGAGAAGCCGGAAGTATGCAACGCAATCGGAGCGCACCATGAAGAAATCGACATGACATCAATCATATCGCCGATTGTAATGGTCGGAGACGCCATATCAGGAGCGCGTCCGGGTGCCCGCCGGGAAGTCATCGAGTCATATATAAAGAGACTCAAGGATATGGAAAACATAGCGCAGGCTTATCCTGGAGTGACAAAGTCCTATGCAATCCAGGCAGGAAGGGAACTCAGGGTCATTGTCGGCGCGAACCAGGTAAGCGACAAGGACGCAGAGTCACTGTCAGGGGAAATAGCCAGAAAGATACAGGAGGAGATGGTATATCCCGGCCAGGTGAAAATCACAGTCATCAGAGAAACCAGATCCGTGGCTTTTGCAAAATAAATCTTAAACCAAATCATGTCCTACAACATGAAAAGCATCAAAAGTATATTAGTGCTGGCAGTTCTCACTGCCGGCATTTCGCTTTTCGGGCAGGGATTCTCCATGCCGGAAAACACAGTAAGCTGGAAAGTATCTTCCGAACAGGTCAATGACAGTCTGTACAGGCTCGTTTTCAACGGAAGCATTGCCGACGGATGGCATACATACGGACTTGAAAGTGACTTGTATCCTACTGCCATAGAATTCGGGGAAGCATCGGGATATACACTTTCAGGGAAACCTTATGAAACTTCTGAAGCAACTGACTATGAAGGGATAAAGGTTTTCTTCGGGACTATATCCATTGCACAGGATATAGTAAGGACGACACCGGGAGAGTTCAAAGTCAGCGGAGAGCTTACCTGGATGGGCTGTACGGACACCCAGTGCGCATCGCCGGAATACAAGGACTTCTCGGTAATAATCCCTGCTTCGGAAACTACGGTCCAGGAGACAGCTGGAGGAAAGGAATCCGGCAAAGGATTCAACTGGTCACTCATCATCGAAGCAATCCTGTGGGGATTTGCCGCACTTCTGACTCCTTGCGTATTCCCTATGGTTCCTATGACAGTGTCTTTCTTCATGAAAGGCTCGTCTTCTCCTGCCGCAGGAAGATTCAAGGCCTCAATGTACGGACTGTTCATAGTCCTCCTGTATACTGTGCCTATCTCCCTGATAATCTTCATTACATGGCTTGCAGGAGGAGATGCGGTCACTGCCGACATATTCAACTGGCTGGCCACACACTGGCTGCCTAACCTGATATTCTTCATAGTATTCATGGTATTTGCAGCCTCTTTCTTCGGAGCTTTCGAGATAGTGCTTCCTTCATCCATTGTAAACAAGAGCGACAAGGGAGCTGACAAGGGCGGACTGCTCGGAGTATTCTTCATGGCTCTGACCCTCGTGCTGGTATCATTCTCCTGCACCGGTCCTATTGTAGGAACAGTACTTATCAAGTCAACCGAAGGGGAATTCTGGACTCCGATGATCACAATGCTGGCGTTCTCGCTGGCATTCGCCCTGCCTTTCACTTTGCTGGCTCTTTTCCCTTCACTTCTTAAGAATCTTCCGAAAAGCGGAGGCTGGCTCAACTCAGTCAAAGTCGTCCTGGGTTTTGTCGAGGTGGCTTTGGGCTTCAAGTTCCTGAGCGTAGCTGACCAGACATATCATTGGGGGCTGCTGGACAGGGAAGTATATCTGGCTATATGGATAGTCGTATTCACGCTTCTGGGCTTTTACCTTCTCGGGAAAATCCGCTTTGCGCACGATGACAAAGTAGAGCATGTCTCGGTGAAAAGGCTTGCTCTGGCGATTGCGGTATTTTCATTTGTGGTCTACATGATACCGGGGATGTTCGGAGCACCGCTGAAAGCGCTTTCGGGATACCTGCCTCCGATAACCACACAGGACTTTGTCATAGGCAAGAATACAGTTACAGCCAATCAGGAGGCAGAAGTCTCACTGCCTCAGGAAAGCAAGTCCGCAAAATACGGTCTTCACCTTCCTCTCGGTCTGAACGGATACTTTGACCTTGAAGAAGGCCTCGCAGCTGCCAGAAAAGCAGGAAAGCCTGTATTTGTGGACATTACAGGACACGGTTGTGTAAACTGCAGGGAAATGGAATCCAGAGTATGGAGTGATCCGGGAGTACTGGAAATATTGCAGAATGACTATATTATCGTGGCTCTGTATACAGACGACAAGCAGAAACTTGACAAGGAAGACTGGGTAACGATGCCAAACGGGGACGTGCTTAAAGACCTTGGAAGAGTAAATTCCTATATCGCAAGAACCCGATTCGGGGTGAATGCCCAGCCGAATTATGTATTGCTTTCTCCTGATGGAGAAATGCTGGCTCCTGTCAGAGGCTACGATTTGAGCATCCCCGGATTTATAGAATTCCTGAAAAGCGGTCTTGAATGACAAGACCGCTTTTCAGGAATATTCATAAAATCGCATTTGCACTGAGGATAACCCAAAGAAGGAATTTCACGGCTTGCGTGAAAAGGTATCCTTTTGAGCAGGACCTCATACCAGTCTGTTCTCCTGTCTGTTCAGGAAACATTCTATCGTATTTTCCATCAGGCAGCAGATGGTCATAGGACCGACTCCGCCCGGGACAGGAGTAATGACTGAAGCTTTCGGTTCGACAGCAGCAAAGTCCACGTCACCGCAAAGCTTGCCTGTGGCAGGATTCCGGTTCACTCCGACATCGATGACCGCCGCGCCTTCTGAAACCATGTCGGCAGTCACGAACCCCGGTTTGCCAATAGCAACAACCAGAATTTCAGCCTGACGTGTAACTGACGGCAAATCAACGGTCTTGCTATGAGCGATGGTAACCGTTGCATTCTCGTCAAGGAGAAGTTTTGCAACCGGCAGACCTACTATGTTGCTGCGGCCTATAACCACCGCCCTTTTCCCTTTAATCTCCACACCTGCCGCTTTCAGCATCTTGATGATTCCTTTCGGCGTACATGGCAGGACGCACGGCTGTTTCTGCCATAGAGCAGCCACATTCAAAGGATGGAAGCCGTCAACATCCTTCGCTTCGGATATGGTCTCTATTACCTTGGCTTCCCTGATATGCTCGGGCAAAGGCAGCTGTACGAGAATACCGTCCACAGTATCGTCTTCATTAAGCTGCCTGATAAGGTCAAGAAGCTCCGCTTCCGGAATATCCGCAGGCTTGCGTATGGTAGTATTCCTTATACCCACCACCTCCGATGCTTTTGCCTTGCCTGTCACATAGGAAACGCTGGCAGGGTCATCCCCAACAAGAATGACTACCAGATGGGGCACCCTTCCGTATTTCTGAGGAAAGGCAGCCACCTGATGAGCCATCTCCGCCTTAAGCTTCGCTGACAATTCTTTTCCGCTTATTATCATAATGTCAATTTTTAGTAATCCGGTCTTGTGACTCAGGCTGAAATGCCGTTACTGCAGGACGCGCCAGCCTATATCGCGCCGAAAGAAAAGGTTGTCACACTTTATCTTACCGACTGCCGCAAGGGCCTTCTCGTGTGCAGCCTTGAGAGTGTCTCCCGAGCCGATGACCATCAGCACCCGGCCGCCTGATGTGACGGTTTTCCCGTCTTTGACAGCCGTACCCATATGGTAGATTCTGACATCCGGATCAGAAAGTGCATCTTCAAGGCCTTCTATCACATAACCTTTCTCATAAGGTCCAGGATAACCTTTGGAAGCCATTACAAATCCCATGGAAGACTTGTCTTCCCACTTGATTTCCGGCATAGGACGGCCATCGGCGACAGCCGAGAATATGTCATAGATATCGGATTTCAGAAGAGGAAGTACGACTTCCGTTTCAGGGTCACCGAAGCGGCAGTTGAATTCTATGACCTTGATGCCTGAAGGGGTTTTCATAAGTCCTCCGTAAAGGACGCCCTTGAAAGGGCGTCCTTCCTTTACCATTGCAGATGCAACAGGCTTCATGATATGCTCCATAGCATACTCCCTGTCTTCTTCTGAAATAAAAGGCAGCGGGGAATAGGCTCCCATTCCTCCGGTATTCGGTCCTTTGTCTCCTTCATAAGCCCTCTTGTGATCCTGTGAAAGCGCCATAGGAAAGACCCGCTCGCCATCCACAAAGCACATAAAAGAAAATTCCGGACCGGTAAGGAATTCTTCCACGACGACCTTTCCTTTTCCGAACTTGTCATCCAGAAGCATATCCTTCAAGGCATGATCGGCTTCTTCAAAGGTTTCAGGTATAACGACTCCCTTTCCTGCTGCAAGTCCGTCATATTTCAGGACTACAGGGAACGGGCCTTTACGTACATATTCGAGTGCCTCACCATAGTCTTCGAATGTCCGGTATGAGGCAGTGGGAATATTGTATCCGGCCATCAGCCGCTTGGCGAAATCCTTGCTGGATTCGATGATGGCAGCAGCTTTGGACGGGCCGAAAATACGCAGCCCAGCGGCAGTGAATGTATCGACAATACCGGCAGCCAGCGCCACTTCCGGACCAACGACAGTAAGGTCCACTCCCCTTTCCACCGCAAAGTCCCTGAGCTGCTCTACCTGCGTGTCTTTCAATGGAACGCATTCCGCCTGTGCAGCAATGCCTGCATTTCCGGGAGCGCAATATATCTTTCCGACCTGCGGTGAACGGGAAAGGGCATCAACTATCGCATGGCAGCGTCCGCCTCCGCCAACCACCAGGACAACAGCCTCTTTCGGATGCTCCATTTCCACACCTTTTACGATTTTCGAATAAACTGCAACATGTCCCTCAGGCCCAGGCTGCATATGATTTACTATTTCCATGACTCAATGCTTGAAGTGACGTGTCCCGGTAAACAGCATCGCAATCCCACACTCATTCGCCTTGACGATAGAGTCATTGTCACGGATACTTCCGCCAGGCTGTACAATTGCCTTCACACCGTATCCGGCTGCGGTCGTAACACAGTCATCAAACGGGAAGAAACCGTCGGATGCCATCACGAGGCCGGCTTTGCGGACATCTTCTCCTTTTTCCTTATAAGCCGCCTCTGCCTCTTTCAAGGCTATTTCCGCAGAACCTATACGGTTCATCTGACCGGCTCCGACTCCGAGGGTCATGCCGTTCTTTACGACTACTATAGCGTTGGACTTCACGTGTTTGACAATCCTCCACGCAAAATTCAGGTCAGCCATGACAGACTCGTCAGGCTTGGTCTCGGTAACACACATTTCCGGAACGACAGTCTTGGTAGTAAGGTCCTGATCCTGGACAAGAAGACCGCCGTTCATACTGACGAACTGTTTGTGAGGCACATTATCACCAGTCATGTCAACCTTAAGCAGGCGGAGATTCTTCTTGGTGCAGAGGACTTCAAGAGCCTCCGGAGTGAATGAAGGGGCCATGATGATCTCAAGGAAGACAGGCTTCATGAGAAGGGCGGCATCCTTGTTGATTTCCCTGTTTGTAGCGACAATGCCGCCGAAGATACTGACCTTGTCAGCTTCAAAAGTCTTCTGCCATGCCTCTGCCACATCCTTGCCGACAGCTGCTCCGCACGGGTTCATGTGCTTGAGCCCCACACAGAAAGGCTCGTCGAACTCACGAACGATATTGAGCGCTGCATTGGCATCCTGTATATTGTTGTACGAGAGTTCCTTGCCGTTCAGCTGCTCTGCCGTGGCGAGAGAGAACGGGACTTTTTCCATTGAAGCGTAGAATTTCGCTTCCTGATGAGGATTCTCCCCATATCGGAGAGACTGCTTGAGGTCGTATTCAAGGAAAAGCTTTTCATTCAGACCTGCCTGTTTCCTCATATAGGTGGCGATCATCATGTCGTATTCCGCCGTATGGGTATAGGCTTTGGCCGAAAGTTTGAGACGGGTTTCCGGAGTCGTGTTGCCGGTGTTCTTGATCTCGTCGATGACCGTCTGGTAGTCATCCGGATTGCAGACTACTGTGACATCCCTCCAGTTCTTCGCCGCGCTGCGGAGCATAGAAGGGCCTCCGATATCAATATTCTCTATGGCATCCGCCATAGTGACATCAGGTTTGGAAATGGTCTCCTTGAACGGATAAAGATTGACACATACCATGTCTATATATTCTATACCGTTTTCTTTCAGTTCCCTGCGGTGGCTTTCAAGATCCCTTCTCCCCAACAGGGCGCCATGCACTTTCGGATGAAGTGTCTTGACTCTTCCGTCGCATATCTCAGGAAACCCTGTTATTTCACTGATATTAATCACTTTAAGTCCAGCTTCCTGAAGGAGTTTCATTGTTCCTCCGGTAGCGATTATCTCCCACCCGAGAGATTCGAGGGCAGCTGCGAATTTTGCTACGCCCTGCTTGTCGCTTACAGAAAATAACGCTCTTCTCATATTAGGATTGTTTTTGGATTTTTCAATCAGGCTATTACCACGCCCGGTTTGTCTGTAATGCGGCCGATAACGGATGCCTTTTCCCCATGAGACCGGAGAATGTCGACGGCCTTGTCCGCTTCGGACCCGTCAAGGGCGAGAACCATGCCGATACCCATGTTGAAGATGTTGAACATCTCTCTGTGGGCGACTTTCCCGTACTTCTCGAGGAAGTGGAAAATCGGGAGGATTTCCCATGTGCCTTCATTTATCTCTATACCCTGGCCTTCATGAAGGATGCGTGGGATATTCTCGTCAAATCCTCCGCCGGTTATATGGGCTACTCCGTGCACGTCACAGTTGCGGATGACATCAAGCACCTGCTTTACATATATTCTGGTCGGAGTCAGGGCGACTTCTCCGAGGACTCTGCCTCCAAGTTCAGGATAAGCGGCATGAAGGTCGAGATTGTTGTCTGAGAATATTTTGCGGACCAGACTGAACCCGTTGGAATGCACTCCTGAAGAAGCTATGCCGACAAGGACATCACCGGCTTTGACCTTGGAACCGTCAATCAGTCTTGACTTTTCGACTACCCCTGTGGTATATCCGGCAATATCATACTCACCGTCAGAGTACATACCCGGCATCTCTGCGGTCTCTCCTCCTACAAGTGCACACCCTGCCTGACGGCAGCCTTCCGCCACTCCGGATACTATCGCTTCGATTTTTTCCGGTTCATTGTGTCCGACAGCCACGTAATCAAGAAAGAAAAGCGGCTCCGCTCCCTGAGCGAGAACATCATTGACGCACATCGCCACGGCATCGATTCCGATGGTATCATGCTTGTCCATTGCAAAGGCTATCTTGAGTTTGGTTCCGACTCCGTCCGTACCGCTCACAAGGACAGGCTCTTTTACATTAAGGGCCGAAAGGTCGAACATTCCTCCGAATGACCCGATGTTTCCCATCACGCCGAGGCGTGAAGTAGATGCGACATGACTCTTGATTCTGCGGACCACTTCGTAGCCGGCCTCAAGGTTCACACCTGCTTTTTCGTAACTGATTGCCATAATTCTATAGTTTTATTAACATTTTCATTTTTCAAATCCTCCGCCCCTGTCACGGGCCCGGAATCCTCCGATGCGCTGCAGACAGCATGACTGCAGATATGGCTGAGTGCCGCCCCGAGCGCGGTCCGGTACTCCCGGTGCTCCGGAATATGGAACCTGAGCCGGTACAATCCCGCTATACGTTCGAACTGGGACGCGCACTGAGGCAGCAGCGACATGTTCCCGATAAGGACAAAATCCTCCACCCCCGTATTTCCGGCAATGAAATTCGCCGAACTTCCGATTGCCTGATATATCATGTTTACAAGGCCTGCAGCGATATCTTCCGGAGAAGATGTCTGGTCAGCCTTGCCGAAATTGGAAGCGGTGACATCAAGCGGAAGCCCTGGCAGGTCACTCTTGCATATATCTCCTATATTCAGATCCACATTACGTACGTCCCCTTTCATTGCCAGTGCTATAACCTTCCTGATATCAGAAGTTTTCAGCAGCAGTCCGGCAAGACCCTGAAGAGTGCCTCCGCCTAAGGCCAGTCCGCCCAGATGAGTTACACTGTTTCCGTCCACAAGGACAAAAGATGTTCCGGTACCCATACTTACCACAACCATACGGTCCAGTCCGCTGCGATAGCCGGCACCCCTTGCATTCGCCATGAACTCATCGACCTTGGACGTAGGGAGTCCGTATAGCGGGCTGGAAATATATGCGCTTCCTACACCAGTCAGCATGACATGATCTATATCGCTGAGACTTATACCGTTGTCATAAATGTATTTGCCGAAGGCACCGAAAAGTGAAGTGACAGGGTCAGCTGCGGTTATGCACTGCGGAGCCCTGATCTCACCATTCTCCACTCCTACTATCTTGGTGGTACTGCCACCGACATCTATACCTAACGTTATCATTTCCTTTCAGAATTTTCCGTCCTTGTTGGCCTGTTCTACAGGCTGGTAAAGCCTCGTAGGATATTTTCCGTCAAAGCATGCAAGACACAGCTCACTCCGTTTCCCGGCCTTGAAGAGAGACTCTTCAGACAGGAATGCCACGGAGTCCGCACCTATAATATCCCTCACCTCGTCCAATGTCTTGTGCGCACACAGCAATTCCTCATAAGTGGACATATCCACACCATAGAAGCACGGACTCTTGATCTGCGGACTGGCTATTCTCAAATGTATTTCCCTTGCTCCCGCCTCACGCAGTATCCGCACTATCCGTCTGGAGGTAGTTCCCCTTACCACCGAATCGTCAACCAGGACAATCCTCTTGTCTTTAACTATCGACACCACCGCAGAGAGTTTCATTCTCACACCCTTCTCCCTCATTGTCTGGGACGGCTGGATAAATGTCCTTCCGATATATCTGTTTTTCACAAGGCCCATTTCGTAAGGAAGACCGGATGCCTCACTGTAACCCATTGCAGCACTGAGGCTTGAATCAGGAACACCTACTACGATATCGGCGTCTGCAGGCGCTTCCCGATACAGCAGGCGGCCTGATTCTTTCCTGAAACTGTGGACATTGCATCCTTCAATATCGCTGTCCGGACGGGCAAAATATACATATTCCATTGCACACATGCAGTGCGAACATGCTCCGGTATATTTTCTGCTGCGCAGTCCGTGATGGTCAACAGTCACTATCTCTCCAGGTTCGATATCCCTTATATACTCTGCTCCGATTACATGGAAAACGCATGTTTCGCTGCTGACCACATATCCGTCTCCGAGCCTTCCAAGGGCCAGCGGACGCAAACCGTATCTGTCCCGGCATGCATATATTCTGTTGGCGGTCATTATGAGGAAAGCAAAAGCCCCTTCCACTGCATTGAGGGCATTCTCTATGGAAACGATCCTCGGTTTGTGGGCTTCCGCACTGTCCTTTTTTATCAGATGCGCAAGTACCTCGCTGTCTGACGAAGACTGAAACAGGCTTCCCTTGTCCTCCAGATCCTTGCGCAGCCGGGCATAATTCACAAGATTCCCGTTGTGCGCCAGGGCGAAATCTCCGGTATGATGTCTGAAAAGGAACGGCTGGACATTCTCTATTCCGCCTCCACCGGTTGTCGAATAACGGACATGGCCTATGGCCATACTGCCGGGAAGAGAAGCAAGCTTCTGTCCGTCAAAAACTTCTGTCACAAGGCCTTCGCCTTTGAGTCTTTTCATGTTCCCGTCAGAACCTACAGCCACGATTCCGCATCCTTCCTGACCCCTGTGCTGGAGAGCATGAAGTGCGTAATATGCAATGGTTGCGGCATCCGGAACTCCCCAGATGCCGAAGACACCGCATTCTTCGTTAAGTCCCCTGTCAGACATCCTTATTTTCCTCTGAAATAATTTACAGCATTTACAAAAAGCGGCTGCTCAAGCTCTTCTTCTATGTTCTTGAACAGGTTTTTCTCATAACGTTCAGTATGGCCCATCTTTCCGAGAATCTGTCCGTTGCGGCTGATGATTCCTTCGATGGCATAGTAAGAGCCGTTAGGGTTGTACGGCGATTCCATAGTTACCTCTTCTGTCACTGGATCGACATACTGGAAAGCCACCTGACCGTTTGCAAACAGTTCTTTTGCAAGTTCTTCATTTACGACGAACTTTCCTTCTCCGTGACTGACCGCTATGGTATGAAGGTCTCCGATACTGAACCCCGCAAGCCAAGGGGAATTGGTCGTCGATACTCTTGTAGTCACCATCTGGGATATATGACGGTTGATATCGTTCCTGAACAATGTAGGCGAATCCTTTGATACCATTCCCAGACGTCCGTAAGGCAGAAGTCCGGACTTTACAAGGGCCTGGAAACCGTTGCAGATGCCGAGAATAAGCCCGCCGCGGTCAATAAGTCTGTGTATTTCCTCTGCTATTTCCTTGTTATTCAACACATTTGCAATAAACTTACCGCTTCCGTCCGGCTCATCGCCAGCTGAAAAGCCACCGCACAGGGCAAGGATGTTGCATTCCGAAATGTTTTTCTTCATCTCGGCTATAGACTGGAAGACATCCTCAGGAGTAAGGTTGCGGAATACCCCGAAACGCACTTCAGCTCCGGCATTGCGGAAAGCCTTGGCCGTATCATAGTCACAGTTGGTGCCCGGGAATACCGGAAGGAATGCTACCGGATGCATGACAGGCTCCCCCTTGTATCTGAGTTCCGGCCTTTTGACTTTCAAAGGCCTGATTTCCGACATGCCTGACGGTGCGACTTTCTTGAATGAAGGCTCGCAACAATCCGGGTATACCTGTGCGAATTTCATCCCGTTTACATCCATGAGCTCGAATATGGACAGTGACTTGCCGTTGATATGAAGCATTCCGTCCTCGCCTGAAGTCACCGTGCCCAGATACTCTGCCTCAGGATAGTCCAGTTCTTTTTCAGACTCCACGACAATGGAACCGTATCCATAGTTGAACAGGTCAGCCTCGGATACTTTCACATCCATGCCGAACGCATTCCCGAACGACATCTTGCACAGAGCTTCGGCAACACCGCCGAAACCTACCGCATATCCGGAAACGATATTGCCGGTCTCTATCTGACTTGTCACATACTCAAAATTCTTCTTGAGCTGCTCAGTATCTGGCATATAGTTCTTAAGAGGCGTATGGCGGACAAGATAGAGCCTGTTTTCCTCCCATTTCAGCTCCGGAGAGATTACCTTATTTGCATTAACAGTGGTGATTCCGAAAGCCATGAGCATCGGAGGCACATTTATATGCTCGAATGTCCCGCTCATGGAGTCCTTTCCTCCGATGGAAGGAAGACCGAGCTCCACCTGCATCTTTATGGCTCCGAGCAGGGCAGCCAGAGGTTTTCCCCAAGACTTCGGGTCATGAGTCATTCTCTCGAAATACTCCTGATAGGAAAATCTCATATGCTTGTATGAAGCCCCCGCCGCGACGACTTTCGCGCAGGCCTCGACTACGGAATATGCCGCGCCGTGGTACGGGCTCCATGTGGAAATGTAAGGGTTGTACCCGAATGCCATGATGCTGGCGGTATCTGTATATCCGTCCACAGGAAGCTTCTGTACGGAAACCTGGGTCTCCGTGGTCTGCAGACAGCCTCCGAAAGGCATCAGCACGGTAGAGCGTCCGACAGTCGAGTCGAACATCTCGACGAGCCCCTTCTGCGATGTGACATTGTATTCCGTCAGATCCGAGAAAATCTTTTCTTTCAGGTCTTTTCCCTTAACGTCCTTCTCGAAAGGATTACGGTCTTCCACAGCTCCGACAAGAGCCTTGGCATAATGCTTTGCACCCGCACTGTCGATAAACTGACGGGAAATGTCCACAACGAGCCTGCCTCCGTTATACATACGGAGACGCTCCGTATCAGTGACATCCGCCACATGCGTAACCTCAACGTTCTCGCTGCGGCAGTATTCTTCAAATACCGTCCGGTCCTTTGCTTCCACCACAACGGCCATCCTTTCCTGTGATTCACTGATAGCCAGCTCCGTAGAATTCAAACCGCTATATTTTACAGGCACCCTGTCCAGATATATGTCAAGACCGTCAGCAAGCTCTCCGATAGCCACGCTGACACCGCCAGCCCCGAAATCGTTGGACTTCTTTATGAGCCTGGTCACTTCAGGACGGCGGAACAGTCTCTGGAGCTTCCTCTCTTCAGGCGCATTGCCCTTCTGCACCTCGCTTCCGCAAGTTTCCAGAGAAGCCTCGGTATGCTCTTTCGAAGAACCTGTAGCGCCGCCTATTCCGTCTCGTCCCGTACGACCTCCCAACAGGAGTATGACATCTCCGGGGACAGGGCTCTCCCTTCGTACATTCCCGGCCTTGACCGCTCCGACTACCGCCCCGACTTCAAGCCTTTTGGCCACATAGCCAGGATGGTATATTTCACGCACGTGCGTGGTGGCAAGGCCTATCTGGTTTCCATAGCTGGAATATCCGGACGCAGCCTTGCGGCTTATGACTTTCTGCGGAAGCTTGCCCGGCATGGTTTCGGACACTTTCTGATAAATGTCCCCGGCACCGGTAACTCTCATCGCCTGATATACATAGCTCCTGCCTGAAAGCGGGTCGCGGATAGCGCCTCCAAGACACGTAGCTGCACCTCCGAACGGTTCTATTTCCGTAGGATGGTTGTGGGTTTCGTTCTTGAACTGGAGAAGCCATTTCTCTGTCTTTCCGTCCACATCCACATCGACGTATATGCTGCAGGCGTTGTTCTCCTCACTGACCTCCATGTCATCCAGAAGTCCCTTTGACCTCAGGTATCGGGCTCCGATAGTAGCCATATCCATGAGGTTCAAGCCTTTATTCTCCCTTCCGAGGTCCTTCCGCATCTTCAGGTACAGATTCAGGGTGCCTTCTATATCTTCTTTGATGAACGAGTCCTCGACTCCGATCTCTTCAAGTTCCGTAGTGAACGTAGTATGACGGCAGTGGTCGCTCCAGTACGTATCCAGAATCCGCAGCTCTGTCTCGGACGGATCCCTGCCTTCTTTCCTGAAATAGTCTGCCACCTCGCGAAGATCATCCGCGTTCATGGCAAGCCCCATCTTGCGGCAGTACGGAGCCAGGTCCTCCTCCCCAAGCGCTGTCAGGCCTTCAAGGACAGGAACAGGAGCCACAGGAGCCTGCTCCGTATCCGTAAGTCTGGAAAGGTCTTTCTGACGGGATTCGACAGTATTTATGCAGTAATGCCTTATCCTCGCGATATCCTCGTCCGAAGTATCCGGATCAAGGATTATCAGTCTGGAACTCTTGATGCGCACATCTGCATCCGGCTCGATAAGTTTCACGCAGTCTACAGCCGAAGCCGCCCTCTGGTCAAACTGTCCCGGAAGATATTCTATTGCTACATACTTCTTTCCTTCAAGGTCACAATCTTCTGTAACACTGTCTGTCACGATCTCGCCGAATACAGAGTACCTGCTCTTCTCCAGCAATTCCGGCGTGAAACCGAACAGGTCATAGACATTCAGAAGTCTGAGACTCTGCAGAGAAAGCTGCAGATTCTCGTTAAGCTCGTTTTTCAGGCTCCTGGCTTCGACCTGGAACTCTGGATACTTTTCCACGAAAACTCGGTAGTTGCTCATATCGTTATTCTAGTATTTGTTTCTTTTTACAATTCAAATCCTCCTGATACGCCATGACTTTCTCCGGATGGCGCTATACGAAACGGCCCGCCCAACGGTCGTTGAACTCTTCCAATGTCATGGGAGTGAATGTGATGTGTCCCATTTTGCGCTTCGGTCGGGACTGTGTCTTGCCGTACAGGTGGACATAGACCCCTTTACCGGCCACGCCGCAGAAAGCATTGTCCACCTCCTCCGGCGAACTGACACTCACTCCCGGCCCGGCACCTTCAAGAGACTCGGCGACAATGGTCTTGGCCGCGTCAAGATCCTGGCCGAGAATGTTTTTCATGACAGTAGGAGCAAGAAGGACCGGAGTTTCAAGCGGCCGGCCGAGAAGGAACCGGCACAGTTCCCTGTACTGGTTGGTGCTGCATCCTTCTATGGTGTAGTGCCCGCTATTGTGCGGACGCGGAGCCATTTCGTTGAAGTAAAATTCGTTTCCTTTGACGAAAAGTTCAATGGCAAGAATGCCCCTGTATCCGCAGCTCTTCATGAAATTCCCGCAGGCCAGGGCGATTCCGGCTCCGGTCCCGTTTTCTTCAAGTCCGTCCGAAAGTCCCGGTGCAGGCACAATGCTAAGGTCGAGGATACCTCCGGTATGGATATTCCTTCCTATCGGAAAATGTATCACCTTCTCTCCGTCGCTGACCATCACCACGCTGGCCTCATAGTCGAAATCGACGAATTTTTCAAGTATGCAAGGGACCTTAAGCAGATCCGAAGCGGACCTGAGGTCGCCTTTCTCCCTGATGACCGCCTGTCCGTGGCCGTCATATCCGAGAGTACGGGTCTTCAGCACACAAGGCATTCCGAGTACGGAGACAGCCTGCTCCAGCTGATATATCCTTTCTTCTCCGGAAAGCCGTGCGGCATCGGCCGCAGACATGGGGACCGGATACTCGGGATTGCCAGGGACAGGCTCTTCCCCGTCCTCCGGTTTCATGAAATCAAGGGCGGGAACCGGGATGAACTCCGGGGTTTTCAGCCCGTGGATACGGGCATTTGCCTTTTCCCTGAGCCGGTCCTGGGAGTCGAACAGAGGCGCTACGCCCTGCCTGATGTTGTATTTGTTTTCAATGTGCCTGAGCACTTCTCCAGGCACGTTTTCAAACTCATAGGTCACCGCATCGCTTCCTTCGCACAATTCTTCAAGGGCCTGTATGTCATCATAGGCGCCTACGACATGCCTGTCGGCCTGAGCGAAAGCAGGCGCGTCCGGAGCAGGGTCAAGGACCGCGACGGCTGCGCCAAGATTATGCGCTTCCCGAGCTATCATGAGGCCCAGCTGGCCTCCTCCTATTATTGCTATTGTCTTTCTGTTGTCCATTGGCATTCGGATACCGGTGATGTTGCCAGCCGGCACTGGCTGTATATTTTTCAGATTTCCGCTTTCAGGACCGTTTCTGTCTGGTCCATACGGAATTTTTCGAGACGCCCGGCAATACCTTCATCCTGAAGGGCAAGTATCGACGCTGCGATAAGGGCGGCATTCTTCGCCCCGTTGATGGCTACAGTCGCGACCGGAACCCCGCCCGGCATCTGGACTATCGACAGAAGGGAATCAAGGCCGTTGAGTGCCCTTGACTTCACCGGAACCCCGATGACCGGAAGCGTTGTCATGGCCGCTACCATTCCCGGAAGATGGGCAGCCCCGCCTGCTCCGGCAATGATGACAGAGACACCCCTGTCCTTTGCTGTCTTTGCATATTCATACATCAGGTCCGGAGTGCGGTGCGCACTGACGACGCGCTTCTCGAATTCTATCCCCAGCTCAGAAAGCATGTCCACCGCGCCCGACATCACTTCATAGTCGCTGGTGGACCCCATGATAATCCCGACTTTCATAACAGTTCGATTTTAGTTTGCATATCGTGCAAAGATAGTCAAAGAAAATGAGAATCTGTTTTGATTCGTCATATTAAAATGACTATATTCGCACGATTTATCAATATTTTCCGAAAATATGAGAGATTTATATATCACCAATACCCTTTCCAGGAGGAAAGAGCTGTTCGTCCCGCTCCAGAAAGGCCATGTGGGACTTTATGTCTGCGGTCCGACAGTCTACGGGGATGCGCATCTGGGACATGCCCGTCCGGGAATTACCTACGACGTGTTTGTCAGACTGCTTCGCCATCTGGGATATAAAGTACGCTACGTCAGAAACATAACTGATGTAGGACATCTTGAGCACGATGCGGACGAAGGTGAGGACAAGATAGCCAAGAAAGCCAGACTTGAGCAGCTGGAGCCGATGGAGGTGGTGCAGACCTATACGCTGCGCTATCACGAAGCGATGAGGATGCTGAATGTGGCTCCCCCTTCCATCGAGCCCAGGGCATCGGGACATATAATTGAACAGATCGGTCTGGTGCAGAAGATTCTGGAAGCCGGCTATGCATATATCAGCAACGGGTCCGTGTATTTCGATGTGCAGAAATACGACCGTGACCACCAATACGGCATACTCTCGGGACGCACCCTGGACGAGACCAGGGAAGGGACAAGGGAGCTGGACGGACAGGGCGACAAGCATGCTCCGTATGATTTCGCTCTCTGGAAAAAGGCTTCTCCAGAACATATCATGAAATGGCCGTCGCCCTGGAGCGAAGGATTCCCGGGATGGCATCTGGAATGCTCCGCCATGAGCGAGAAATATCTGGGAAAAGTATTTGATATACATGGCGGAGGCATGGACCTCATGTTCCCCCACCACGAATGCGAGCTTGCCCAGAATACGGCATCCAGAGGAGAAGGAGGCGTACACTACTGGATGCACAACAACATGATCACCATCAACGGCAAGAAGATGGGGAAATCACTGGGCAACTTCATCACGCTTCAGGAGCTTTTCACCGGCTCTCACAAGCTGCTTGACCAGGCTTATACCCCGATGACCGTAAGGTTTTTCATTCTTCAGGCGCACTACAGGAGCACTCTGGATTTCAGCAATGAAGCCCTGCAGGCGGCGGAAAAGGGACTGAAGAAAGTCATGCAGGCGGCAAAGGACCTTAGGGAGATGGCTTCCGCTGCAGGAGCGGTGTCTGCAGTCCGGGGGACAGAAGGGCATGGCGGCGAAGCCCTGGCATACGGAGAATTCGTGACGGATATCGCCCCCGAGAGTTTCGACGGAGCATCCGACACAGTCAAAACCCTGTGTGAAAACGTATACGAGGCCCTGTGCGACGATCTCAACACGCCCGTAGCCCTAGCCCATGTATTTGATGCCGTGCGGCTTGTAAACTCAGCCAAAGACAGGAAAAATGTTTTGGGCAAAGAGGATCTTGCCGTACTCCTGAGACTTTTCGATGATATCGTTTTCGGTGTGCTGGGCCTGAAGGACGAGGAAGCTGCAGGAGGCAAGGCCGAAAAGATCATCGACGGACTGATGGGAATGGTGCTGGAAGAAAGGAAGGTAGCCAAGGAAGCTAAGGACTGGGCCACAAGCGACCGCATACGGGATACCCTGACGTCTCTCGGCATCCGGATCAAGGATACCAGGGACGGAACGGAATGGAGTATGGAATAATCTGATAAAAGGAATAATGATAAAACTCGTTTCGTGGAACGTAAACGGCCTCCGGGCCTGTACATCCAAAGGCTTCGCGGACAGTTTCAGACAGCTGGACGCCGACTTTTTCTGTCTGCAGGAAACAAAGATACAGGAAGGCCAGCTGGATATTGGATTCGAGGGATACAGGTCATACTGGAACTATGCGGAGAAAAAAGGATATTCCGGAACTGCCGTATTCACCAGGATGGAACCGTTATCTGTATCTTATGGACTCGGAATAGAGGAGCATGACCATGAAGGCAGGGTAATCACATTGGAAATGAATGATTTCTATTTGGTCAACGTATATACTCCGAATTCCCGGGAAGAGCTTGCCAGACTCGATTACAGGATGAAATGGGAAGACGATTTCAGGAACTATCTTCTCGGCCTTGAAAAGAACAAGCCTGTGATTGTATGCGGCGACCTCAATGTGGCACATAAGGAAACAGACCTTAAGAATCCGAAGGCCAACAGGAGGAATGCCGGCTTCACGGATGAGGAAAGAGCCAAATTCTCCACTTTACTGGAAAGCGGATTCATTGACACCTTCCGGTATTTCTATCCTGATGCCGAAGGCATATATTCATGGTGGTCATACAGGTTCAGGTCCAGAGAAAAGAATGCAGGATGGAGAATCGACTATTTTCTGGTATCCAAAGGCCTGCAGGACAAAATTGAAGGGGCGGCGATCCACAACGAGATATTCGGCTCGGACCACTGCCCCGTAGAATTGACTTTGAAATAAGCGGTCAAAGTCTGGATTCCTCCTCGAGACTGCCGACATTACGGTGACGCTGCTGTCCGTTTGCCCCGAATCTCCAGGTGAAAGCGACCGTCGCTCCTCCCTGGGTCTGGCGCTGGACTATGGAATACGTCCTTATACCGTTGTTCTCCATATAAATATCGCTGTCACCGGTATTAAATATATCATAGACATACAGGGCCAGAGTGCCTTTCCCGTCCCTCAGGGTCTTGATCAGACTTACATTCAGCTGTCCGAGAGCTTTCATATTGAAATATCCCGCCGACTGCGGAGTCGACATCCAGCCGTCAATTCCGAACTTGAAGTCCCGGGGCAGGAAGAAAGTCGTTGCCAGATACGCATTAAAACTGTTCATTTCATTACTGTACGGCTTCCCGTATACCTGCTGCGCAAGCTCGTCATAAGCGATGAACTTGCCATAGGCATAGGTAAGATTCGCCGTAAGGTTCCACCATTTCGCAAGCGGAAGTTCTGAAAGGGAAACAGTCGTATATGCGGTATGCTGGACTCCGGCATTGGAATATATCAGTCCCATCACTCCTGTAGACTGGTCCATAAGCGGAGTCTGGATGCCGCTGAAATTGGCAGTATGGTTGTACCCGGCAGATACGGACAACCTGCTGAACAGGACAGCCGTCAGGGAGGCGTTGTGGCTGTACGAAGGCTCCAGTTCTATGTTTCCCTGGGTGTATGAAGTAGCCGATGCATACTCCCTGAACGGATTGAGCTGCCAGTATTTCGGTCTACTGATCCGGTATGAGTAACTGGCTGACAGTATTGCCTTCTGCGAGGGCGAATAACTCAGGAATACGCTCGGGAAAAAGTCGAAATAATCCTTGTGGCTCCGTCTGCTCTCATCAGAGGTCATAAGCCAGTTCCCGTCCTGCACCGTATATTCGCCCCTCACTCCGGCCTGGGCGTTCCATTGGTCGGAAAACTTCTTCGCTATGTTGAAATATCCGGCGTAGACCTGCTCGTCATAAGTAAAGTCGTTCCGTTCGGAAAGAAGACCTTGCCCCTGCGCAATAAAATCATAGTCATACTTGCTGTACCGGTTTTTCGTAGACGAGTACGCCGCCTTGACACCGGCTTCTATCCTTCCTGTCCGGGAAAAAACCGCCTGCGAATAGTCCGCCTTGAAAGAATAAAGATCCAGGACATTGCGCGTATTGTCATCGAATCCATAGCTTTCCACTCCGTCAGCCATTGCCTCTTCAGAAAGGAAAGCATATTCGTTTCTCTGCATCCCGTCCAGACGTTTGTCCGTCCTGTAATAATCGGCATTCAGTGTCAGTTCTTGATTCCTGTCTTCGTTGAATATCCTGGTATAGTTAAGATTAAGAGAATAAGCCGGGTTATGTTCCTCGGACCGGTCAAGGCCTGTCAGGCTGCTGTACATTTTTTCCTCCACAGTTCCGGCACCGATATAGTTGTCTATGGTATAGGGAGTGACCTCCCTGCTCTTTTCATCAGTTGCAGAGAAGCGGAATATGACCCCGAGAATGTCCTTTTCCGATATGTTCCAGTCATTCCCGAACCTGATATTGTGCGACAGCCACGTGCTCCGGTTCGATGCAGCACTTTCCTCTCGCATGGGTCTGTCAGTACCATAGAGCTTTGTCTGGTCGGCCTCGAATCCGTAACCGCTATATACGGGCGTATAATGGAAATAAGTATTTGTCCTGTCCGTGCGGTACATGACATTGGCGGAAACGCTGCTGTTGACAAGCACTCCGGGAGCATACCTCACCCCCAGACGCGTCCCGACGGTACCGCTCAGGCCTTTCAGAAAAGCTTTCCTGGTCTTGATATTGATGATTCCTCCGCTGCCTTCGGCATCATACTTGGCAGAAGGATTGGTGATAAGTTCCACTTTTTCAATGGAAGACCCCTCACTTCCTTTCAGATATGCCTCCAGGTCAGTCCCGGACATGTTTGAAGGACGCCCGTCAATCCATACTGCCACCGTAGAACCGTTAAGTTTGATATTGCCGTCATTGTCGACCGTCACGCCCGGGGAGCTCTTAAGTACATCCAGAGCATCACCCGTCTGTGCCACAGCCAGTTCTGACACATTCAGGACCAGACGGTCGAACTGGTGTTCTATCAGAGGTCTGTCCCCTGACACCGTAGCTCCGTCCAGCATCTGCCGGTCTTCTTCCAAAGCGACAGGGCCGAGCTCCATCACCCCGTCGCTGACCTTACGTTCAGGAAGACCGGCTCTATCCGGCCTGATGCCTTCCGCCGGCTCCAAGTCCAAAAAACTGAAAGACTTTTCCCTATAACCCACCAGTGAAAACACCAGGGAATCGGCCAACGTCCTGTTCCCGCCGGCGACCCGTATGAAATAGGCCCCTGTCGAGTCCGTCGTGGCTCCGGCAGACACTCTTCCTGAAGTATCCGTCAGGGCCACAGTCACGAACTCCAGAGGCTTCCCGGTCCCCGCTTCCATGACTGTACCTTTCAGGGCCAGAACCTTCTCCGGCTGTGGCTTCGGGGAAGCCGAAACTCCAAAACACACAAAAACGGACATCAGTCCGGCAATAAGCTTCACTCTCTTTTCCATATTTTTCCCTTCAACATCGGTCCGAAAGGACCTTGAATTATCGCGTAACTGTAACTATCAGGAACGCCCGGGCAGCTCCCTTTTCATTTGCATGCGATAATGAGACGGATGGAATAGAGGAAATGTTGCGGCAGGAACGATTTATTGTTTCCTGTCCTTTCGGAAAAGGGTCTCGTAAAGATATGACCCGCCACCGCAGACAGCCATCGTAATGGCCTGGGACTCATGCGAAAGAGTAGCGAAAATGATTCCCAGTCCGAACGGGATTCCGTAAATGGTGCTGAGAGCTATGGATACTATGAAATGAAATGCTCCGAAACCTCCCGGGACAGGGACCAGCCAGCCGAGGCTTCCTGCAACCATCAGGAAAAGTGCATCCACTATATTAAGTGCATCCAGATCAGGAAGAGCCCACATGGTGGAGGCACTCATAAGCCAATACATGGACCAGATGACAGCGGTCTGGGCGAAAAACATCCATTTATGCCGCATCTTCATACAGCTTCCCACGCCTTGAAGAAGGCCTCTGGATATGGAAAACAACTTACTGCAGAATGCGTTGTTTTTTCTGTTCCTTATTATAAGCAGTAATATTGCAATAAAGATTACGGCAGCTGAAAGCACAAGCCACCAGACGCTGAATGAAACGGACTCCTCCAGCGGCGCCCACATTTTTTCCGCGAAGAAAGCTCCGAACTTTTCCCATCGGAAGACAAGAAGACAGAACAGGAAAACCAGCATTGTCACCATGTCCCAGCTGCGTTCTAGAACAACTGTGCCGAGCACCTTGTCATACGATGCAAGCCTGTGTTTTTCCTGTCCGGCATTTCCCCCATCGGGTGCAGGTGAAGAATCCATGACAGGCGCCGAATTGCCGGTTATGACCCCGCACCTGACAAACTCGCCGATTCTGGGGAAAACGAAATTCGCTATATAGCCGATATTTACCGCATTGAATGCGGTTATACGCCTTATGGAAGGGTCTATGGGAAGCAGCAGTTCGCGCCATCTGAGCCCCCTGACATAAAAGGCCACTATGCTGGCCGCCATGGAAAGCAGGATATATTCCCACCTGCAGGACCTGAGTCCCGCCATGAAATCGCCCCATTTCACGCCCTTGAACGAAAACCACATCAGGACAAGCGCGACAGCAATGGAAATTACATATTTGAACGGTTTGGAATAACTGCTGCTCATTTTCCGGACAATTGGCAGCAAATTTACTATTTTTCTTTATTCTGAAACAATTTTGGATTTTTATTGGCATGAATTGCAGGACGGTTTTTGGGGAAGGGTATCCTATTTTATTGTATATTTGCATTTTAAACCAACACCAAAATTTTTTCAACTATGGACAGGACTGAAATGGCAAAAGATGCCGGAGAAAAAGCAGGCAGGTTTTTCGAAGAATTCAAGAAATTCGCAATGCGCGGCAACGTAATCGACATGGCTGTCGGTGTAGTAATCGGAGGCGCGTTCGGCAAAATCGTCACTTCGCTTGTAAATGACATAATCATGCCTCTGGTGGGACTGGTCAGCGGCGGTCTCGACTTTACGACATGGCGCTGGGTAATCAGGGAAGCGCATACTACCGAATCCGGACAGCAGATTGCGGAAGCATCGCTCAATTACGGGAATTTCATACAGACGGCTGTTGATTTTACCATCATAGCGTTTTCAATATTCGTCGTCATAAAATTCATCAACAACTTCAAGCAGAAAGAAGAAGCCAAGGCCGCTCCTGCCGCCAAGCCGGCAGATGTCGCTCTACTGGAAGAAATACGCGACCTGCTTAAAGAGCAGAACAAAAAATAGGAATCCGGATAAAATTCACTAAGTTTGCACCCTTGCAAAATTTTTCTGAGATGAAATCGATATTAGGAATGGGAAATGCACTGACAGATATCCTGGCAGTGCTTCCTGATGACAGTTTTCTCAAGCAGTTCCATCTCCCGAAAGGAAGCATGCAGCATGTGGATATGGAAACCGGAGACAAAATATGGCAGACGCTCAAGCCAATGGGTGTCCAGTATGTTGCAGGAGGATCTGCGGCCAACACCATAACAGGCACAGCCATATTCGGCATGAAGTCCGGCTTCATCGGAAAGGTCGGAGACGACGAACTCGGCCACCTCTTCAAAAGCGACCAGGAACAGTACGGGATAAAGTCCACACTGCTCAAAGGAGTGAATTCATCCGGAAGGGCAATGGTCTTCATCACGGCCCCGAATGCCGAAAGGACCTTTGCCGTATATCTCGGTGCGGCACTGGAGCTCGGACCGGACGATCTCAGAAAAGAATATTTTGAAGGATACGACTACTTCCATATAGAAGGATATCTGGTACAGAACCAGAACCTCATCCGCAGGGCTGTGGAAATGGCCAAGGAAGCAGGGTGCATCATTTCAATGGATATGGCATCATACAATGTCGTGGAATCCAACGAAGCCTTCCTCCATGACATAGTAGACAGATACGTGGATATAGTGTTTGCGAATGAAAGTGAAGCGAAATCCTTCACCAGATTTGAGCCGAGGGAGGCTCTGGATGAACTTGCCAGGCACTGTGACATTGCCGTAGTGAAAATAGGCAAGGACGGATCTATGCTCAAGCAGGGAGATGAATACCATTACATAGAGGCATGGCCTGCAGCCACTATCGACGCTACCGGAGCCGGTGACACCTATGCGGCAGGCTTTCTCTATGCACACTCTCTCGGAATGCCCCTGAAAGTCTGCGGGGAAATAGGTTCAATCATAGCTGCAAAGGTCGTGGAAGTGATTGGCACCAAGATTGATATACCGAGGTGGAAAGCTGCAAAAAAAGAAATCAGGGAATTGATTGCGGCAAACACGAAATAGTTTTTTATGGTATTTCCCCTTACGTATATTTTCAGAAAAAAAGGTCTGAAGAAATATGCCTCGCATATACAGACAGGCATGGTCCCGCTATCCGCCATGCGCAGTGCATTCATCCTGCTTGACGCAGAAGACAAGGATAAAGACGGATGCATTTCATCGGCCGGCAGGTTTTTCCGCCCTTACGGCATAAAGACGACTTTTTTCCATATTGACACCCGGAGGCGCTGGGAGAAGAAAGGCTCCGACGGGTCCGATCCGGCCATGACCATGGAAAGAAAAGATCTGAACTGGTACGGAAGGCCCGTAAAAAAACTCCTTCAGGCACTGGGGGCGGCCGAATATGACCTTTATATCGACCTGACTTCCCGTGAGGACTATACGGTAGTATTCCTTTCACACATGATGCCTGCAAAATTCAAGATAGGGTGCGTCAACAGAAAAGACATCATGGCAAATCTTACGGTAACCGCCGCGGATTCATCTGCAGTAACGTCTTCCATGCTTTTCAAGGAAATATCAGCCATGCTCGTTTCAATCAAATAACAGTCTCTAAAACATCGGCAAAACATAATGAAACAGATTTTCAATTACTTGATGGTAACTGTCAAAGGCATCTGCATGGGAGCGGCAGATGTAATTCCAGGAGTATCCGGGGGGACCATTGCATTCATGACAGGTATCTACGACAACCTTGTAGGCTCGATAAGCTCCATTAATACGGAAGCCGTCAAACTGCTGTTCACAGGAAAATTAAAGGCGTTCTGGAAACATATCAACGGCAATTTCCTGCTCTCCCTCATAGCAGGCATACTCATCAGCATACTGTCGCTGGCCAAGCTCATGCAATATCTGCTCAATTTCCATCCTATCCAGACATGGGCCTTCTTCTTCGGACTAATCGTGGCATCCTCGGTATTCATTCTCAGAGGCATAAAAAACTGGAAGTTCAAGGATATCGTTTTTCTGATACTCGGAGTGGTCATCGGCGTGGCAGTATGTACGCTTTCCCCGACCGAAACCCCTGACGGACTGTGGTTCATCTGCATCAGCGGCGCTATCGCCATCTGTGCAATGATACTTCCAGGCATTTCAGGCAGTTTCATCCTTCTCATTCTCGGCAAATACGAGTACATGATGGGGATAATCGCCGACATAGTATCAGGCAAAGGGGAACTTATGGACTTCATGACCGTTCTGGTATTTGCCGTCGGAGCCATTATCGGCATAATTGCCTTCTCGAAGTTCCTCCACTGGCTTCTGGACCGCTACCACCGCCCTACCCTGCTTATTCTGGCCGGCTTCATCATCGGCTCTCTGGTAAAAGTATGGCCGTGGAGCAACATGCCCGACATCGTATGTTCACAGTTCCCTGAAGCAGCCGCACTCATGGAAACAGCCGGACCTGAAGAAGTAGTCAGAATGTTCGGAAACCAGATTGACCCTCACATCGCCGGCGCTGTCGTATTTGCACTGGTCGGTCTGCTTCTGGTCATAGGCATAGAAGCGGCAACCATAATGATCCGAAAAGCCCGAAAGTAATCATTCGGATTATGGAAAAACATGGCAATTTCAATTTTCATTTGCCATTAAAATAAAAATAACTATCTTTGCACCCACTTTCGCTCCCATGGCAATAGAGCAAAGATAAAGGCCGGTCCGGTAGCTCAGCTGGATAGAGCAACAGCCTTCTAAGCTGTGGGTCTTGGGTTCGAATCCCAACCGGATCACCAAAAGCAAAGCAGAATGCGCCAGGCCCTCGGTCTGGCGTTTTTCGTACCGTAACGGACAGGACCGGAGCCTGCTCAAGTATTACCGAGGCGCAGTGTGATTGTAAACAAAGTTTAAAATATTGTTATAGAATGAAATATATAATGATTTTAACGTCAGTACTGATGCTGGCTGCCGGTTTGTCGCCAAATGCCGATGCTGCAGCCTGGAATCAGACCGGAGATGTTCCGGAACTTACAGGCTCATGGTCAGGAAAACTTGCAGTCGGGACTGTTTCCCTGAATCTTACCTTCAATTTCACTGAGGGGACTGACGGAACCGTTGCCTGCACTATGGACAGCCCTGACCAAGGTGTAAACGGAATTCCGGCAGAAGTGGAAATCCTGTCGGCGGATTCTCTGAAAATTTCCGTTCCGGCTATCGGTGCGGTATTTTCAGGCGCTTTCGGCAGGGCCTCCGGTACCGGAGCCTTATCGTCCGTATCCGGGAAATTCCAGCAGTCAGGAGCATCATTCCCGCTGGAACTCAGATACGGCAAACCAATAATATTAAGGCCTCAGACACCACTTCCTCCGTTCCCCTATGAAACGGAGGAAGTGGTTTTCAGGAACGGGGATACTGTACTTTCCGGCACCCTTTCGTATCCTGTCGGATACAATCCGGAATCCTCTGCGCAAGTACCTGTTGTCCTTATGGTTACCGGCAGCGGTCAGCAGAACAGGGATGAAGAGTTTTTCAGCCACAAGCCGTTTCTGGTGATAGCGGACCGTTTTGCGAGGAACGGTATTGCATCGCTCAGGTACGATGACCGTGGTGTCGGGACTTCCACCGGCGACCCGGCTTCCGTCACAATACAGTCCAACACGGAAGACGCTCTTGCAGGAGTCCGTTATCTGGATTCGCTCGGCCGGTTCAGCAGGGTGGGCGTGCTCGGACATAGTGAGGGAGGAACTGTCGCTTTCATAATCGGAGGGAAAGGGGCAGCCGATTTTGTCATAAGCCTGGCTGGCGCAGCAGTAAGCGGAAAGGATATCCTGGTGAAGCAGAACAAGACAATTCTTCTGCAGTCCGGCATGCCGGAAGAGATGGCAGAAGATTATTGTACGGTACTTGAGGATGTATTGGAATACAGGATGAGGAACGTCCGTCCCGGTGAACCTGTCAGAAATGCCGGATATATTCTGGATTCCCTTGCAAAACCAGCGGGTACAGACCTTCCTGGAGCGGCACGCCAGAATCTTGAAACTGTCCTTTCAGGCTCGGACAAATGGACAGACACTTTCATTGCACATGACCCTGCCGAAGACATTGAAAAGATTTCCTGTCCAGTCTTTGCTCTGAATGGAAGTCTTGATACTCAGGTAGATGCCGACATGAATCTGTCTGCACTCAGATCTCTCATTCCTAAAAACGTCAAGTCCGTCATCAAGGAGTATCCGGGATTGAACCATCTTTTCCAGCATTGCACTACGGGCAGCGTGTCAGAGTACGGGACGATTATAGAAACCATCTCAAGAGAAGTCCTGAAAGACATGACGGATTTTATTATGGAATAAATCGCTATCTTTGCATGTTTCGTGATTTTATTGATACGTTATTTATTGTCCGGCAATGGATTTTATAATTGATTTCATACTTCACATAGACCAATATATGGTGGATATTGTAAATGACTATCATATGTGGACCTATGCGATTCTGTTCCTTATAATCTTCTGTGAGACAGGCCTTGTCTTCACTCCGTTCCTTCCCGGCGATTCCCTGCTGTTCGTAGCCGGGGCGATTGCAGCCCAGCCAGGATGCCCTCTGGATGTACATCTTCTGGTACTGATCGTGTTTGTAGCCGCGTTCCTCGGAGATTCCTGCAACTATATGCTCGGGCACTTCTTCGGCCGCAAGCTTTTCAGCAACCCTGATTCAAGGATATTCAGGCAGAGCTATCTGGAAAAGACCCACGCATTCTATGAAAAATACGGAGGCAAGACCATAATTCTGGCCCGTTTCGTCCCTATAATCAGGACATTCGCTCCTTTTGTCGCAGGCATGGGAAAGATGCACTATGCATATTTCATCACTTACAACGCGGTCGGAGGCGCCGCATGGGTCGCCCTTTTCTGTTATGTCGGCTACTTCTTCGGAGACCTTCCTTTCGTGCAGGAAAACCTGAAGCTCCTTATCGTAGCGATAATTTTCATATCAATCCTTCCGGCTGTTTTTGAAGCAGTCCGTGTCAGACTGAAAGTAGTATGATTAATATCAGCAGCATTGAAAAAGACGCCAGAACCCCGGAACTTATAGCAGAGTTGCTCGGGATATGGGAAGCATCCGTCAGGGCCAGCCACCATTTTCTGACAGAGGAAGAAATCAGAAGCCTCTACCCTCAGGCCGAAGAAGCTGTCCGGCAGATTGAAATACTTTGGGTAGCAGACGAGAACAATGTCCATATCGGATTTATGGGTATCCGGGAGCGCAAGATTGAAATGCTGTTTCTTCATCCGTCATGTTTCCGCAAAGGCATAGGAATGATATTGATGAAAAAAGCGCTTGACGAGCAGGATGTGCAATATGTCGATGTCAATGAGCAGAACCCGTCAGCTGTGAAATTCTATGAACGGATGGGATTCCGGACTTTTCACCGGAACAGCACCGATGATCAAGGCAATCCATTCCCAATCCTGAGAATGAAAGTCCATATAACAAGCCACTGACGAAATAACGAATTTCGCTGTATTTGACCTCCGGTCATTTATTCTGTTCCATGACGATGCAGCAGGTCTGTTTCCCCCTTTCCTGCCGGCGAAAGCGCAATATCTGTCCCACCGAACATGCTTTTGCCGTAAAGCCTTTCTGACGCGGCCGTTCCGAAGGCAGGAATGACAGTAGGGCATATTTTTAAGAAAAATCCGTCAAAAATCAGAAATAAATTTGCAGAATAAAAAATGTTTCCTACCTTTGCAATCCCGAAATCAAAAACGGGTTGTTCTTTTGAAACATATTTTCGGAGAGTTCAAGGCATGCGAGTGACGAAGAAAGGAGTTTACTCTTGTAAATGACTGACTGATGACATGAAGCATAATAATGAAATCTCCTGAAAAGCAACGAAAAAAGGGAGCATAGCTCAGTTGGTTCAGAGCGTCTGCCTTACAAGCAGAGGGTCGGGGGTTCGACTCCCTCTGCTCCCACCACCCGAAAGGGCAAATCAAAGCAAAATCCCGAAGTCGCTGGACTTCGGGATTTTTTGTTTATGGCCGGAGGTCAAATACGAATCAACGGAAACGACCATCCGGACAGTGCACTCACTGTCCTCGAGTCGAGGAATTTCTGGCGCAAGATGGTGCTGTGACAGTTGCAATGAAGCAAGCTGGGCATAATCATGTCTGATGCCACGAATCAAATCCGTACTGATTTACAGGAGCAGTGCGGATGCCCTTAAACACCGGACAGATAACATATACACATATATTCTGCCCGGCATATTAATTCTTTTAAATTCAAATTATCATGAACCGATTCAAGCCGTTCCTGTTTTATATCGGCTTATATGTTCTCACCGGATGCGGACAGGGAACGCCTGTGCAGGACAATGACATAGTGATTGTATGTGCCGACAGGGATGCATATCAGGACACTGTCTACATAAAAGGGATACCTGTTATTTCCGATGCTCCTGTATTTACTCTTAAAGACGCTGAAGCAAGAAGTGAAGAGGAGAGAATAAGTCATTTTCCGGATGACACCATCACCATCCGTAACAGTGCGGAGAGGGCAATACTGACATTCCGGTACAACCCGTTGGAACAGATGGATGCAGTAGTCCGCGGCGGCGATACCCTCCTGATAGGCCACGAAAACGGAATCCCGTATATCCGCGCAAAAGGCGGATACCGCAGGGGGATGGACTATGACCGGGAAAAGATATGCAGATACGGCCTTACAGAGGGATTCCGCCCGGAGACTGTGGCTGACAACCCGTTTATAATAATAAACGGTACGGAAGACTATACCGTCAAGGCGGAAGAAGCCCGGGACATCCTTTTCAGAAACCTTGACGACGAATCGCTATGGCTCGACTCCCTGCATACGGCTGGAGTACTGGATGATCTGGAATACTCGTACTTCAAGAAACGGAACAGGTACGGCCGGCTCTACAGGGAAACGGGAGAACAGACTCCGGAGCAGATGAGGGACATCCTTGCATCATATTCCGATACGGAATACAGGAATGAGCCGTTCTGGTTCTACCGGCAGTATATGGATGATATATTCAAGAGGACATACTATACCGACTGGATTACAAGCGCACAGTCATCAGACCCGGACTACGGGAAGATATTCGACCGTATCACAGCCGACACCCTTGTTTCAGGACCCTTGAAAGACACCCATCTGTACGGATGCATGGAAGCCATAGCCGGGACAAGTTCCCACGCGGACGGCAAACTATATTACGGAAAGGCCATGAATGAGATCCGGGACACTGCCCTGCTCGGACAGATGCAGCGCAAGTACGGGGAACTGTTCAGCAAGGAACTTAAAGTGGACAACGACCTGAGACTTCTCGGAGCGCAGGGGGATACACTGATGCTTTCCGACCTGATAAGGAGCCTTTCCGGGAAGGTGGTCTATATGGACATCTGGGCGAGCTGGTGCGAACCGTGCCGCAGGGAAATTCCTGCATCACTGGGTCTCCATGAGGAGTATGCCGGGAAAGGGGTAGAATTCGTCTATATCGCCAACAACGACAGGGAGGACAAATGGAGGGAAGCCCTCTCCCAGACCGGTCTTGACCGCATGGAGCATGTCTACCTCGTCCTCAATCCCAGAGACAACACATGGGCCAAGGAGCTGGAAGTCAACACCATCCCGAGATACATGATCTACGACTCCGCCGGTATCCTTGTGAACGCCAACGCCCCGCGTCCGTCATCTTCCGGGATAAGGCCGGAACTGGAGAGATATCTTGATGGTATACCCACGAGGAACTGACACGCCTGAAAGGCAAATACTACACGCTGGTAAAGAACCGGCTGGAACTCGGAAACTGAAGCCGGAAGAGCCGGTAATGAGATATACCTTGGCCGAGGCGGAGCAACCGAAAATCCGGAAAAGAGCAGGGGAATTATAATTCTTTTTGTTATGAGTAAATTTCAAATAGTCGAGGAAGGCAGGATAAGCCTGTCCGAGATAGGTGATGTCATTGGATGAAAAACATGTCAGAAAAACTCTTATCACACTACAGTCGACTGCATGCCAGGAATCACTCTCTATTCATCCTGCGGTACAGGATATGAAAGCTGCATCGGGCCTACAATGGTATGTTGCGGTTCATCATCATATAAAAGGGCCGGCCGGCAGCACAATCATCCCCGACACGGAGGAGATCCGCTTTCATCGCCATGAACGGACACAGGATGAAAGAGGATTACATTCTGCACTACAAAGTAAAGTAATATGGTCATTTCAAGATACACTGAATCATTGCAGAAGAAAAATTCAGTATATATTCCCGGGGATCACTTTCATCGGATTCTCCATCATAAAATATACAATGGAAAAATTTACTATTTTTGTTTGCATTTTCTTAAAAGATACATATCTTTGTTTTATAGAATACTAATTAACTAATACACTACCAAGAAATGGTAGAGATAGAAAATCTGCATAAAACCTATTATAACGGCACCTCGCTTCATGTCCTGAAGGGAATCAACCTGTCCGTAAAGGACGGCGAGTTTCTGTCGATTATGGGAGCGTCGGGATCCGGAAAGTCTACTCTTCTGAATATTCTCGGCATTCTGGACAACTACGATGAAGGCTCCTACTATCTGGCCGGCAGGCTGATCAGAAGCCAGGACGAGACCCAGGCCGCAGCTCTCAGGAACGAAATGATCGGGTTCATATTCCAGTCCTTCAACCTGATAAGCTACAAGACCGCGCTTGAAAACGTGGCCCTGCCATTATACTATAAAGGTTACCGGAGGAAAAAGAGAAACGATATGGCCATGGACTTTCTGGACAGTCTCGGACTGAAAGACTGGGCCGACCACCGTCCGAACGAGATGTCAGGCGGACAGAAGCAGAGAGTGGCGATAGCAAGAGCCCTGATTACCCGGCCCAAGCTGATCCTGGCCGACGAGCCGACAGGAGCATTGGACAGCAAGACTTCACAGGAAGTGATGGACCTGCTCCGAAAGGTAAACAAAGACCTTGGAATGACCATTATATGCGTTACGCATGAAAAAGGTGTCGCCGAACAGACAGACAGGACTGTCCACATCAAGGACGGAATCATAGAAGGAGAGGAAACCAACAACCCGGAAACCGTACACTCAATGCTGAAGTGACCATGAGAGAACTTCTGAGTGAAATATTCGAATCCCTGAAACAGAACAGGCTCCGTACCGTGCTGACCGGATTTTCAGTTGCATGGGGTATCTTCATGCTTGTAGTCCTGCTCGGATCCGGGAACGGACTGAAAAACGGACTGATGGCCAACTTCGGCTCACAGATGATAAACAGCGGTTCCATTTACGGAGGCTACACTACTATCAGTTACGGCGGGTTCAACATGTACCGGCAGGTTTACCTCCGAAATGAAGATCTGGATATCATATTGAACGAATTCGGGGACTATGTGAAAGATATAAGCGCCCAGTCATGGTACAACAGCGTCACGGCCCGATATGAGGACATGACCATAACGGCCGGTGTGGACGGCGTGACCCCAAAGCTCGGCCCCATGCTCGGAGAAGAGATGCTGCATGGCCGCTACATCAACGACCTGGACATGAAAGCACGCAGGAAAGTTGCCGTAGTGGACGAAAACATCGTCAAAGTCCTGTTCAAAGGAAACAATCCGGTCGGCAAAACGCTCATGATGAATAACGTACCCTATAAAATCGTAGGCGTGCTGAAGACAGACAAATTTTCTACGTGGCCAAGCATCAGCATACCGCTTTCCACAGGCCAGCTCATATATTCGAAAGGTGACGAAAAGCTTTCGGAAGCCACATTCGTCTTCCACGACAGCATCACCGAAGACGATGTCCCGCAGTTCGAACAGGCATTGAGGAACAGAATGAGCAGCAAATACGGATTTTCTCCGGATGACATGTCCGTATTCTACATCTGGAACAACATGGAAAGCTACAAGTCGGTGATGACCGTATTCAGAGCCCTGACCATTTTCATCTGGATGATAGGTATAGGGACTCTGATGGCGGGGATTGTCGGGGTGGCAAACATAATGCTTGTCACCGTAAGGGAACGGACTTTCGAGATAGGCATAAGAAAGGCTCTTGGAGCATCACCGAGGTCTGTTGTGGGTATGATCCTGGCAGAAGCCGTAGTAATCACAGCACTTTTCGGATACATAGGCATGTGTGCAGGTGTTGGCGTGATGGAGGGAGTCAACCAGTATCTTACGGCCACTGCCGGGGAAGCCGACACCGGAGGCATTTTCAGCAGTATTTCCATTTTCCGGGATCCGACTCTTGATATTTCAATCGTGATAAGCGCGACTGCCGTACTGGTAACAGCGGGCGTGATAGCAGGCTATATCCCTGCAAGAAGGGCAGCAAGGGTAAAGACAATAGATGCTTTGAGGGACAGCCTATGATACGGATTTTCGACATGGAATGGTGGAATGAGATATTCCAGAGTCTCGGAAGGAACAGACGAAGAAGCATTTTCACAGCACTGGGAGTCGTCTGGGGCACTTTCATGCTGGTACTCCTGCTCGGTGTGGGGATGGGACTGTCCGATATCATCGTCGGGGAAATGGCCGACAATGCATCGAACACGACTTTCATGTTTCCCCAGCAGACTTCCGTCCCGTACAAAGGGATGAAATCCGGACGGTGGTGGAACATGAGGTACAGCGATGTCGAGGAGCTTGCAGGTCTTCCCGGGGTGAAGACCGCAGGTGCGCTTGGTCCCACACGGGGGTACAAGCTCGTATACAACAGTACTGCACACGATTCCTATACTGCCGCATACGATCTCGGATTCCAGGCGACAGACGGCATCCAGGCCGATGAAGGAAGGATTCTGAACAGGATAGACATGACACAGAGGCGAAAAGTATGTCTGGTACCTAAGGCAATGGCGGAGAGGATAGATCCGGGACACTCCCTGATAGGGAAAGCGGTCAAACTCGGCAACACATACTTCACCGTAGTGGGCACTTACGTGAAGACCAATCAGATGTTCAATATGACCAACCCCGACAGGACTGTAATAATTCCCTATACGACAGACAATTACATTTTCAGTCGCGGAAGTCTGTACGTAAATACCGTGGCCGTTACGGGAGACGATGACGCAGATCTTTCCAGAATCGAGGCCGAATGCAGGAAAGTCATTTCCGAGAATCATCTCGTTTCCCCTGATGACGACAAGGCGATATATTCCTTCAACGCCAGAGAACTGCTGGACAAGATAAAAGGGCTGTTCAACGGTGTGATTTTCCTTACCTGGTTCGTAGGTGCAGGCACTCTGCTTGCCGGAATAATAGGCATCAGCAACATTATGCTTATAATTGTCCGTGAACGAAGGCAGGAAATAGGAGTAAGACGTGCACTGGGAGCAAAACCGAAAGAAATCATCGGACAGGTGCTGGCGGAAAGCGCAGTCCTGTCCCTGATAGCCGGAATCCTCGGAATGACGATGGCTGTCCTGGTACAGGGAATACTGGACAAAACCCTGCTGCCTGTAATACTGCAGAATGCATATATTGAAGAAAACACATTCCTGTACACCCTCCAGCTGCCGTTCGGAACAGCCTTGCTGGCTTTCGTCCTGGTACTGGCCGGCAGCCTGGCTGCAGGAATACTGCCGGCATACAAAGCGATAACCATCAGCGCTGTAGACGCACTTCGGGAAGAATGACATCATGCACCGCCCCTGAGGCCATCGGTCGCGTGCCGTACAAAAACATAATGGAAACTAAATAAATTCAAACGATATGAAAAAGTTTTTCAGAGTTTTCTGGATTTCACTGCTGGTCCTGATATTTCTCGGGACAATGGTATTCCTGTGGATGAAAAGCAGACCTCAAGTACAGACTTACCAGCTGCTGTCTCCGCAGACCAGGACTATCGAGAACTCGATAATCGCTACCGGAAAAGTCGAACCGAGCAATGAAGTGCAGATAAAGCCGCAGATTTCAGGTATAATAGATGCGATTCACTATGATCCGGGTGACGATGTAAAAGTGGGAGATGTCATTGCGACTATCAAGGTAGTACCTGAAATGAGTTCGCTGAACAGTGCGGAAGGAAGGCTCAGAGTCGCCGGAATCAACTATGACAAGGCCATGAAAGAGCATCAGAGGAATATGGAGCTTTTTGAAAAGGGAATACTTTCCGAAGAAGAATTCGAAACCTCACAGGCCGCCCTGGACAACGCGCAGGAGGAAGTGGACAACGCCAAAGACGCCCTGAAAATAATAACCGACGGAGTATCGGAAAAATACAGCCATCTGAGCAATACCCTCATCAGGTCGACAATTACAGGAAAAATCCTGGATATTCCCGTAGAAGTGGGAAATTCTGTCATCCAGGCCAATACATTCAACGACGGTACCACCATCGCCACCGTAGCGGACCTTGGGAACATGCTTTTCAGGGGCAACATAGACGAATCCGATGTGGGGAAAGTAAAAGGGGGAATGCCTGTAAAAGTGAAGATCGGAGCCCTTCAGGGTGTGGATTTCAACGCATTGCTGACATATATCTCGCCAAAATCCGAAGATGTGGACAATGTAGTGATGTTCGAAATAGAAGCTGACGTTGAAATTCCCGACTCCATTTTCGTCAGGGCAGGATACAGCGCCAACGCCGAAATAATCACTGAAAGGCGCGACAGTGTAATGACCATCGAAGAAAGCTGTGTGAACTTTGCAGGCGATACTTCTTATGTCGAGATATTCAAAGGAATGGACAAGAATGAGCAGCTCTTTGAAAGGAAAGACATCAGAATCGGCATGTCAGACGGGGTGTATATTGAAGTTCTGGAAGGACTTTCGCCTGAAGACAAGGTAAAAGGCAACCTCCAGATGAAATAGCAGAATCATTAAACCACAGACAATGAAATCAAACAACATACCGTATATCTGTGCACTGGCCATGTTATGTGCCGTACCGGCCGCAGGACAGCAACCGTCCGGGACCGCTCCGGAGGACAGTCCGGCACAGGAATGGACGCTGGAAAAGTGCATAGACTACGCATTGGAGCACAACACGGACATAGCTGCCGGAGAACTTGAAGTGGAAAGCGGCAGAATAGCTCTGAATTCAGCCAGAATGTCCAGGCTGCCGGAACTGTCCGCTTCACTTGGAAGCAATGTCTACTTCGGACGAAGCCCTTCACGCGATGCCTCGTATATAGACAATTCCCAGATATCGGGTTCAATCGGCGTATCTGCCAGCATGCCGGTTTATCAGGGGCTGAGAATCAAGCATGAAATAGACAAGGCGAAAATAGATTTCGAGGCCGCCACCCAGAATCTCGCACTTGCAAGCAAGAACATTTCCCTGAACATAGCGTCCCTGTTCCTTCAGGTGATGTATGACAAGGAACTCGTCTCCATCGCCAGAAGCCAGCTTGAGATGAGTTCAAGCCAGCTCGAACTTTCCAAAGGACAGTACGAAAGCGGGAGGGTATCCCGCAGCGAGGTCGTCAGGAACGAGTCTCTGGTTGCTGCGGACAAGGCATCCCTGACACAGAATGAGAATTCATATACTCTGGCGCTGCTGGATCTCCGTCAGGCAATGAACCTTCCTGACAGCGTTTCCTTCGCACCTGTAATGGATATCCGCGATATTCCCCGCATTGAAGAGATTCCTGCCCTGTCGCAGATATACGAACAGTCCGTCAGACTCCATCCTTCCGTCAAATATGCCGAGGCATCACTTCAGAGCAGCGTTTTCGCACTCAAGTCAGCAAAGAGCGCATTCCAGCCCACCGTCTATTTCTCGGCCGGCTACGGGAACAGCGTCTACAGCAACCTCACGGACAAAAGCATGAATACCAGTTTCTGGACCCAGCTGCAGGGCAACGGTAACGAGTACATCGGACTGTCGGTTTCCATACCGATTTTTTCAAGGAATTCCGTCAGGAACAATGTAAAGCTGTCAAAACTTTCGGTAACACGTCAGGAACTGATGCTGAGTGAGTCCAGAAAATCTCTGAAAAAAGAGATAGAACAGGCATATTACGGTGCAATTGCAGCATACAGCACGCTCAATTCATCACAGAAAGCACTTGAGGCGGCACAATTGAATTTCGAGAACGAAAAGGCAAGTCTTGATTCAGGACGCTCGGACATATACGACTACGCCAACGCAAAAGCTGAGGTCGAGAAGGCACTGGCCACTCTCGCCCACAGCAAATACGATTTCATCCTTCGCGTGAAAATCCTGAAGTTCTATATGATATGAGATCAGTGCGAACGGATGTTGTCTGAGATGTGAGTCACCGATTTCGGATTTCCGTAATAGTCCAGTGATGAAGTCCTTGAGATATCAGTCTTAAGGACTTCCGTGGCCTTGACACACGCCTTTGAGGCTCCGTATGCAGACACGGTCACATTCCTGTACGGTGCATTTTCGAAATGCGCGACTGACGCACCGGTACATTCCAGTATCAGGCTTCCGCATTTTGTATCGGATTGCATATCCAGTCTTGCAGCTCCGGAAAGTTCTACTTCGGCATCACCTGCGGCGCCTTTCATGGAATAAGAAGAACCTCCGGACATATCAATGGAAACATTATTGAAAGTGACGGCAGCCCCGCTCATCGAAGCGGCCCCGCTGATGTCCATATCCGCTCTGTCTGCGACAATTTCAGCCGTCCTTACGGATCCTGCTCCGCTGGCATCGAAATCCAGTACGCCGGCCTTGATCGTAAGTCCTCTTACCTCCCCTGCACCGGAAAGGCTGAAACAGCATTTTTCCGCGACATTGAGGTTGAAATCATTTACAGACGCCGCTCCGGAAAAATCCACTTCAGCATAGTCCGAATCGGCGGAATACCCGGAAAGGCTTGCAGCTCCGCTTACACTGATGTCAACGCTTCCGGAGGAAAAAGTACCGCCTTCCACTGTCATGCTGTAATTCCCGCCTATATCTATATGATCAAGCTGCGGAGTTTTTACAATTACCCTGATTTCGGAGCGGTCATTCTTTCTGCTTCTGACCGGTCTTGTCCTGACAACAAGTGTCCTGCCTTGCTTTTCTATACTTACCGCATCCCGGAACTCCGGATCCGAAGCTTGGACTCTGACATCGTAACTACCTGATTTGATGACTTCTATGGAGACATCCGCCGAATACCACCGGGTCCATGATCTCCAGGTGGATTCCGTGTACGCCTCTGTCCGGATTCCGGAAAATTTCTTTATGTCATAAGATCTGACGTCATCTGACGTACGTGCCCATGAAACTGCGGAAACTGCGCAGCAGGCGATAAAAGCCACTGCCGATGCTGTAATTCTCTTTTTCATTATCCTACCTGATTTTATGGTTATTCATGATATGGTGAAGACCCTGACGAACGGACAAATGCCGCAAGGCAGTCTCTGTAAAGGCCGGCCACACATTCGGTCTGGCGGCTGCAATATGCGTGCATCATTTCCAGCCTGCTCCTGTAATCCATATTGTCCACCTGCTTTCCGAATGCTTCAGACAAAGCGAACAGCTCCTCAATAGTGGATGATATCCCCATCTCCCTGCATACCTCCGACTCCGCTTCCATCTGCCTTATTTCTTCGTATATGGGCCTGATACCCTCACTGTATTCCGCCAGGCACAATTCAGCCGGATCCGGAGAGTGCGCAGACCTTGAATCCAGGAACACCGCAGTAGAGACTGCGACAGCAAGGACCGCCGCCGCAGAAAGCATGATCCTGACGAGCGTCCTGCCTCTGCTGCGGGATGACAGCCTGCCCAGGAACTCCGCTTCCGTTACGTCCGGTTCCTGTTCCATGTCTTCGATCATGCGTCTGTATTTTCTGAAATACTGTTCCATTATCCTAGAGTTTCTTTCTTAAAATTTCCGCGACTTTCTTCCTGGCCCTCAGATACTGGCTCCTCACACTGCTTTCGCCTATATGCATCATGTCCGCTATCTCGGAATAGTCATATTCTTCTATCAGCCTGAGGACCAACACGGTCCGGTATCCGGAGGGAAGAGATTCGACTGCAGACATCACTTTCCCGACAGCGTCAGGTCCAAGATTTCCCCACAAAGCGGAACCGCCGTCGCACTCTTGTCCGCTTTCATCCGGAATGTCCTCTGCCCTCCAGTCCAGCGGTACGAGTTTCTTCTGTTTTCTGAGCCAGTCTATGGATATCCTCACGCACGTGCGGCGCAGCCAAGCTGCTTTTGCCGGTCCGGAATCAAGGTGCGGGGCTTTGGTCATATACCTTATCAGTGACTCCTGCATGATACCTTCGGAAGCAGGGACAGAAGCGGTAATGCGGAGAGCCGTGTTGTACAGCTTCTTTCCGTATGTCCTGAATAGCACTGCCGCTTCTGTCCTGTCCATAATGTGTATCAATATCTGTCTCTGACGTTCTGTGTATAGGACGAAGAAAGTCCGGATTTGTTGCATGGTTTTTTGCAATCCTGTCGTCAACAGTTAATGGATGACATGGGGAACCTGCATCCAATGGATACGTACTCCCCTGCGTTCCATGCCCCGGAACCATGTCATCTGGCGTTTGGCGAACTGATGTATGGCTACAGCCAGGCGACGCTTCATTTCATCGTACCCCAACTGCCCTGTCAGATACAACGTAACAAACTTGTACTCAAGTCCATAATAGATAAGATCCTCTGCAGGTATACCGCTGTCAAGGAGTCCTTTCACTTCCTCGACCATTCCATCCTTGAGACGCTCTTCCAGGCGGAGGTCAATCCTTGCATTGCGCTCGTCCCGACTGACGAGCGTCCCGATATAATATGTGTTCTTGGGCAGGAAGTGCGTTCGGCCCACAGGATGCCGAGACTCGTAAATGGCAATCTCAAGAGCCCTTACAAGACGCTTGCGGGTGTCGTAATCCGTAGAGTTGTGCAAGGGTTTCAACAAAGCAAGACGGTCTATCAGAGTCTGTGTGTCTTCTTTCTCCAGCTCTGCCCGCAAATCAGGATCTGCAGGGACATCCGGAAGAGAATATCCGCATGTCGCTGCCTCTATGTAGAGTCCGGACCCGCCGCAAAGCACCGGTATGCATCCGCGGGATACTATGTCCTGATATGCTTTTTCAAAATCCTTCTGATACTCGTAGATATTGTATTTGGAGCCGGCTTCAACGATATCCATAAGATGGTACGGCACACCGTCATACTCGGAAAGGTCTTTTCCCGTGCCGATATCCATGCCGCGATATACCTGTCTGGAATCGGCTGAAAGGATTTCTGCACGGCGCTGACTGCCGTCACTTGAAAATGATCCTCCGGATGAAGCCAGCAGCCTGTCCATTTCCTTTGCCAGACTCACAGCGTACCGGGTCTTCCCCGAAGCTGTCGGTCCGAGCACGCATATAAGATCGATGCTGCCGTCCAGAAAGGACTGCAGCACCTTGCCTGTATCTATTATTTCAGGTTCCGGGAGTTCCGCCATGGGCGGGACGCCATTTTTCCGGTTATTCTCCATAAAGATACTTCCTCTGCTCCGGAGTAAGGATGTCTATCCCGCAGTTCCATGAAGCCAGAATACGGCGTGCAACCTCCTGGTCTATACTGTGAGGGACCTTGTTGAGCATGTGCCATATCTTGCGTTCTATCTTGTGTCCTTTCTGCACGAGATACCTTGCGCTCAGAGCCTGGATAGCGAATGACATGTCCATTATCTCCGCCGGATGTCCGTCCCCTGCCGCCAGGTTGACAAGACGGCCCTCGGCCAGAATATAAATCCTGCGGCCGTTTTCAAGCAGATAGCCGGTGATGTTCTTTCTGGCCGGCTTCACTTCGACCGCCATTTCGGCAAGACCTCTGACATCTACCTCCACATCAAAGTGCCCGGCATTACAGCAGATGGCGCCGTCTTTCATAAGAGGGAAATGAGACTTTGTTATCACCTGGTTACAGCCCGTAACCGTGACGAATATATCGCCCAACGGAGCTGCCTGTTCCATCTTCATGACAGTAAAACCGTCCATCACGGCTTCCATCGCCCTGATCGGATCCACTTCAGTGACAATCACTTTGGCCCCAAGTCCTTTTGCCCTCATAGATACGCCTTTTCCGCACCATCCGTAACCGGCTACGACAACATTTTTCCCGGCAACTATAAGGTTGGTTGTCCTGTTGATTCCGTCCCACACTGACTGGCCGGTACCGTAACGGTTGTCAAACAGATGCTTGCAATCCGCATCGTTCACCAGCATCATAGGGAACAGAAGTTCTCCGGCCTTGTCCATTGCCTGAAGCCTCAATATCCCCGTAGTAGTCTCTTCACAGCCACCTATGACATCAGGAATCAGATGGGAATATTCAGTGTGCATAAGATGCACAAGATCTCCCCCGTCATCGACAATTATGTTCGGCCCTGCCTCGAGGACTTTTCTGATATGGGCCTCATATTCTTCAGATGTGGCTCCGTACCATGCAAATACGTTCATCCCCTCATGCGCAAGTGCAGCGGCTACGTCATCCTGCGTGGAGAGAGGATTGCTTCCCGTGACATACATTTCCGCGCCACCGGCGGCAAGCGTCTCGCACAGGTAGGCGGTCTTTGCCTCCAGATGCACGGAAAGCGCTATTTTAAGTCCCTTGAACGGTTTTTCCACGGAGAATTCCTTTTCCAGTCCGTTTAGAAGCGGCATATGATGCCGCACCCACTCGATTTTGAGATGGCCGTCAGGCCATAGATTGATATCTCGGATTTCGCTTGGCATAATGTTGAGTATTACATGGTTATATTGCAGGTTCTTCTCTTGCGCACAAAATTTCCGCCAAAGATCCGGCAGATGTCCGCAAAAGACAAATGTAGTGAGAATTGGCGCTCTTTGCAATCATATGAAAAAAATATATCTATCTTTGCAGTCCGATTCCGGAAACAGGAGGATACAGAACATGCCGAAAGCCAGAAGCAAAGTGGAAATAAAGAACCGCAGGGCCTCATTTGACTACGAGTTCCTGGAGACTTATACTGCCGGCATAGTACTGACCGGCTCCGAAATCAAGTCTGTCAGAGCGGGAAAAGCTTCACTGGTGGATGCTTTCTGCTATTTCAGCAACGGAGAGCTGTATGTCAAGAACATGCATATAGCCGAATACTTCTGGGGCAGTTGGGGCAAGCAGGATCCGCGCAGGGACCGCAAGCTGTTGCTCACACGCAAGGAGCTTTCCAGACTGCAGCGTTCCGTAAAGGAAAAAGGCCTCACCATAGTAGCGGTGAAGCTATACATTGCAGACAACGGCTACGCCAAGCTTCTTATCGCCCTCGCACGAGGAAAGAAACAGTTCGATAAGCGGCAGTCCATCAAGGAAAAGGACATGCGCCGCGAAATGGAGAGGATGTAGGTCATTCCGGTCCGTATCCGTTTCAGTAAACTACCGCTCCCACCTGTCTTCATCAAAGTCAGGAGCGGTATACGGGCCTTCATGGTCAATCAGGAACGACATGTACGTAATAGGTATTCCCTGTGCCAGATACTGGGATTCATAGAAAGTCTGTACCTGAAAAAGGGCATCTACAGCATCCCTGCCGCAGACGGACTCCAGCGGGGTCCCGTACAGTTTTTCCCTGTCCGCGCCGTAAATGTCGGTTGCATCGGCCAGGATTTTCAACCCGTTCTGCTGCGCCACTGCCAGTGTATATTCATGTAGAAGCCGGCTGTCGGTCTTCAGATGCACTATCCCCCCTTTTTTCAGGAAACTGCGGTACCTTTCAAGAAAAACAGGGGAAGTAAGCCTCTTCTTCGGTTTCTTGAGCTGCGGGTCGGCAAAGGTTATCCATATTTCGGAAACTTCGTTGGAAGCGAACAGCGACTCTATGAATTCGATTCTGGTACGGAGGAACGCCACATTAGCCAGACTGTGCTCTGTAGCGTATTTGGCTCCTTTCCATAGCCTTGCGCCTTTTATATCCACACCTATATAGTTGAATGCCGGGTTTCTCAGTGCAAGATCGACGGTATATTCCCCTTTCCCGCACCCGAGCTCCACTATTATAGGAGAACTGCTGCCGAACATCTTTTCGTTCCAATGTCCTTTCAACGGATGGTCAGTCCCCAGCACTTCTGACGTAGAAGGCTGTACAAGACATGCGAATGTCTCGTTTTCCCTGAACTTTCTGAGTTTATCTTTTCCCATTTTCTTCTTTGACATATTTCAGACCGAGGCCGCGCAGTCCCTGGAAACGGGCCTCTCCGGGAATAGTGACCATTATGGTCCATTCTCCGTACTCCACAGGTGAAAAACCTCTCCTGTAGACTGATTCATACTGCTTTGAAAAACTGTCGTTCCTGATATGGCTGTCTTTGTCCAGACCTACTGTCTCGGCATATGTCCTGCCGGAGGGAGAAACTGCCCGGATACTGAGAGGTATAATCTTCGGCATGTCTGCAAAATCCCTGTCGGACACATCGGCCATAGTATAGAAAGACATTGTATAGCGGCAGAGGCTGTCACTGAAATCCACTGTAAAACAGTAGCTTCCATCTGACCCACGGGCATTCTGTCTGACAAACTTCTCTTTTCCGTCAGGCTCCGAACAGGAAACTGAGGCCAGAATCAGAAAAACCGGCAGAAATATCCGGAATATCTTACCTGCTGTCACCATAGCATGACTCCGGTTCAGGACTCGGATTTGGCAGGACGCTGTCCGCGGCCATCCTTTTTCCTGTCTCTGGCTTCCTTCCTCTCCCCGCTGTCCTTCTGGGTTCCGTTGCCTGCTGCACGTCCCTGCCTTCCGGATTTCTTCCTTTTCTTTTTCCTGGTTTCATCAAAACGGGTAATACTGTCATCACCGACCGCCGAGACGAACTCCGGTGCGGTAACATCCGGTTCGCTCTTCAGCGATTCCGGCTTTTCACCGTTGCGGTTCATCCTGAGGATTTCCCATACATCCTCAGCAGGCAGTGCATACAGATTGGAAAATGAATTGGGGTCATAAGAGAAATACATTGTCTCCTTGAGAATGTCTGTCTTCATCAGGAAAGCCTGTCCGTCCTGAAATTCGAGAGGCGCCGTGATCTTAGGGATACGGGACTGCGCATCGATATAGGATGCCGTCTCATAATTCAGACAGCATTTCAGCTTTCCGCACTGTCCGGCCAGCTTCTGCGGGTTAAGCGACAGATCCTGGCATCTTGCCGCAACAGTGGAAATCGACTGGAATGCGGAAATGTAGTTCGAGCAGCACAGTTCACGGCCGCAGACTCCCAGCCCGCCTATAAGCCCTGCCTCCTGTCTGGCACCGATCTGCTTCATCTCTATCCTTATACGGAACTCGTCCGCAAATACCTTTATAAGCTGCCTGAAGTCCACCCTTCCGTCGGCTATGTAATAGAATATGGCCTTGGTCCCGTCTCCCTGGAATTCCACGTCCCCGATCTTCATCTCGAGTCCGAGCTCCTCGGCTATCTGGCGCGCGCGTATCATGGTCTCATGTTCCCTGGCTATGGCTTCCTGCCATTTTTCAAGGTCGAACATCTTGGCCTTACGGTAAATCCTCTTGAATTCCGTCGTTTCAGGGTCTATTTTCTTGCATGCCATCTGACGTGCAACCATAGGTCCCTCAAGAGTGACTATCCCGAGATCATGTCCGTTGGCTGTCTCCACGATCACCATGTCTCCGGTCTTTACCGTCTGGCCTGACCGGTTTACGTAAATCCCCTTTCTGGTGTTCTTGAACCTGACTTCGAAATAATCCTTATACTGTTCCTGCGCGACTCCAGGCAGCCAGTCATAAACTTCCAGCTTGCAGCATCCCTGCCGGTAAGTGCAATGGAGCGACCCTTCGTCATCACGCTCTACCGTACACCCTCTGGAACAATCGAACTTCCTGATTTCATTATCTGTATCCATAATCTCAAATACTTAAAAATATCCGGTCGGCCAAATCGCAGAATACTATCTTTGCATTTACGTTCCTGTCAATCAATGCGGAACTCCTGTCAAGCTGGCCGAGAATCTTTTCACAGAAGGACGGGCCGCACCACCCGGAGGCAGCTGAGAAGAAATCAGTCTCATGCTGTCTCAGACCGGCTAAAGAGGCCATTCCCTGCTGTACCATATATATTTTCCGGAGGCAGTCTCCGGCAAATGAACAGAATGCTTTCTGCCGCTCCCTTGAATCCAGGGCAGCTATCTGCTCGGCACTTTCAAGTACAACAAGCAGATTTTTCTCATGGGCACCGCGCAGGAGATCGGAGAAAATATCCATGTAAAGGCTGTACTCTTCAGTTCCCCCGGCTTCGTGAAGAGCGACACCGACGCTTCCTCCGCACGCGTTAGCCACAGAAACGGCATCTTCCGCATCGAAAGAGAACTTCTCGCACAGAACCCTGCCGACATCCTCCTTCGAACCAGGCAGCACCCTGAAACTCTGGCATCTGGAAGAAATGGTCTGAAGGACTTTTTCTGGAGCATGGGTAATGAATATGAACACCGTCTTCTCAGGAGGCTCCTCGACCACCTTGAGAAGTCTGTTGGCAGCCTCGGCATTCATACGCTCCGGGAGCCATACAATGACAGTCTTATATCCGTTTTCTACCGGGGAGAACGATAGCTTTTCCAGAATGTATTTCGCCTCGGCGACAGCGATATTACCTGACTTGTTTTCTATTCCGAGAGATTCATACAGCTGGCTCTCAAGAAAATAAGGATTCTTCAGAGCCAGCTTCCTCCACTGCTGGAGATAGGATTCGGAAGTAGGCTTGGCAGAAGCCGGAACCTTGGAACCCGAGTTGACGGGGAAAATGAAATGAAGGTCCTGATAAATCAGTCTGGATATCCTGGAACAGACCGGACACTCCCCGCATGAGTCTCCGTCGTGGCGGTGCGGACAATTTAGATACTGTACATAGGCAAGAGCCACAGGCAATGCGCCGCAGCCTTCGTTCTCATAAAGAAGCATGGCATGGGCGACTCTTCCGGTATCAGCCATTGACACCAGGGCTCTTTTCACGTCTTCGTTACCTATGATATCAGCAAATCTCATTGTATCAAATTCATATCTGCTTTCAGAAACTATCTGGAACGAGCCCCCGTATAGCGGGCCAGATCGATAAGGCGCTGCCTGTACACAGTGTCCGGAAGGACTTCCAAAGCGGCAACTGCTTCATCTATGTATTTTTTCAGGACTTTTTCAGCGTAGGCCACACCATCGTGCTTCCGTACAAAATCCATAATGGTTTCCCTGTTCTCAGGATGTCCGTGGATTTCCGTTACCATAGACCTTATTTCCGAAGCAGTCTGATGCGGGACAGCCTGGAGGGCTCCAAGCAGAGGCAGCGTTATCTTCTGCTCTGTCACATCCACTCCCACCGGCTTCCCTATTCCGTTGTCCAGTGAATAGTCGAAAATATCATCCCTTATCTGGAATGCCAGACCGAGCGCTGCGGCAAATCCGGTAACAGCCTTCTCCATTTCGGCTGTCGCACCCACCGAGATGGCTGCAGAAAGACAGGCCGCGACAAACAGGGATGCCGTCTTGTTGTATATTATACGTATATAGTCATCCTGTGAAGTGTCTCCGGTATCGGCTTTCTGGAGCTGCAGCATTTCCCCTTCGGCAAGATCCGACAATGTTCTGGAAAAAATATTCAATACCCTGTCTCCGTGGTTTGACGCGGAAAGTATCAGCCCCATGGCCTTGACCAGCCAATAGTCCCCGACAAGCACTGATACGGAAGGTCCCATAAGAGACCTGATTGTCGGACTGCCGCGCCTCTGGTCACTGTTGTCGGCGACATCGTCATGAAGAAGAGTCGCGTTGTGAAGGAGTTCCGAAGCAGCCGCATACCGGAAGCTGTCATCTGTAGGCTTTCCTCCCGAACATGCCATCGACACCAGCATGGAAAGCAGCGGACGGAGCTGCTTTCCGCTGTGGGAAAGTATCCTGCCATTGATGCTCTGCAGCAGGTCTATATCGCTGGACAAAGAGTCGCTGATATAGGATTCCACCTTCTGCCATCCGGCGCCCAGCATTGTCTTTATCTCATCAGGATTCATATACGTGATTCGTCTATTTTTTCCAGAATTTCTTCAGGTCCGCTGCAGAAAACAACCATGTCCCTGTGGACGGGCTCCAGCATACCGGTCCTGACATAATGGTCCAGGAGGTCTTCAAGAGGCTTGTAAAACCCGTTCCGGTCAAGGACAAAGACAAGCCCGTCGTAAAAACCGAGTTTCTTCTGCGTAAGGGTCTCTATGAGCTCGTCAAGGGTTCCTATTCCGCCAGGCAAAGCCACGGCCGCCAAAGATCCCTTCCGCATCATGGCCTGCCTTGAAGCCATGGTATCTGTCCAATGGGTTTCCTTAAGTCCGGGAGCCGCTATATCCTTCATGAATTCCGGGACAATCCCGATATGATATCCTCCGCACTCCGACAACTCTCTGTCTATCTCCCCCATCGTACCCTTTACAGTCCCTCCGGAGACTATGGCGTATCCACGCAACGAAGCCGCACGGACAAACTCACGTGCGACTTTGTTGAAATCCGGATCGATATGATTGCTTGCCGAGCAAAACACGGCTATTTTTCCATGCATCTGACGCTGATTTAGAAAAGCAGTGAAACCGACAGAGTGAATCCCCCGAGATTGTGTCCTCTTGAAAAGGCCTCCTTCATCATACCTACCAGAGAGAAATCCGGTACGGTATCTTCTCCTGTCGAATACAGCGAACCGAAGTTCCAGTTGTAACGTCCAATCACCTGGAATTTCCATATCTCAATGCCGACCCCAAGGCCGAGACCGTACTCGAACCTGTTGATTCCGTCCCAGCTGTTCTTCACCGGATTTGACGGAAGATGGTCTTCGATAAAGGCATCGGTCCTGTTGTTGAGACCATAGCCTATATATGGAGTCACATCCAGGAACGGACGGAAAAGCAGCAAATCCGGTCCCCACTGCAGGGAAACAGGCAACTCAAGATACCCTATGGTGAGGTCACAGGTATTGTTGAATTCAGCCCCCGGAATCACATCGCCCAGCTTGGCTCCCTTCACATGATACTGAAGGGACGGCTGGATAGAGAATCCGAGCGGAAGCCTGAGCTGATATGTCACCCCGACATGATATTTATTCATCGTGCTCCTGTTCAGGGACTGCTGTTCCGCGTTGGAGAATGTCATGCCGCCGATGACTCCGAAACGCCCCTGTGCGGAAGACTCCGCTGCAGAAAGGGCGAAAACCGCAAGCACCGACGAAACGATAATCAGAAACCTTTTCATATTTCCTTCTATTGACTACAGGAGAGAATCGATTTTCTTTGCAAGCTCTGCCTTTGGAGCCGCGCCGACCATCCTGTCCACAAGCTGGCCGCCCTTGAAGAAAAGAAGTGTAGGAATATTCCTGACACCGTACTCCATCGGTATGGTCTGACACTCGTCCACATTGCACTTTGCAATCACGGCGCGGCCTTCGTATTCTTCAGCCAGCTGCTCTACGGCCGGAGCGATTGCACGGCAAGGCCCGCACCATGTAGCCCAGAAATCCACCATGACAAGCTTGTCTGACGCAAGTATATCCTTGAAATTAGAATCAGTTACCTTCAATTCCATAATGTTATAATTTAAATTATTGATTATTAAAAAATTAACGCAAGAGAAACAGTATATCCGCTGAAATTCGATTCATCGAATATACGCTTGAACTCGGATGCGGCGAAACCGGAATTCACCAGATCTCCAAGATTCCAGTTGTACTGGCCGGTAATCTGGATATGGCCCCAAAGCTGGACTCCTATGCCGGCGCCTACTCCATATTCGAACCTGTTGATGTTTTTCCAGTCATAGGAATTCCCCCTTTCATCCTTCATGTCCTTTGAAATGGCATAACCGACAAACGGAGATCCCTGAAGGAAAATCCTGAAACGGTCGTCACTGAAACGGGGGCCCCACTGGATATTGACAGGAATTTCAAGATACCCGAGGCCGAAAGCCTTCGGCTCGGCATTGGGAGAAGCTGCCGCCCTGCCCCCTTTCACATGGAAAAGAAGCTCCGGCTGGATGGAAAACCACAGCGGAAGATCGCACTGGACGGCAAGTCCGGCCTGATAGCCGAGATTTGTCTTGACATCAGACTTGGGATCAGAGAAATTCACGCCGGCCTTGACACCGAAATGCTGTGCCCGCGCTGAAACCGGCATGCAAATGAAAAGCACCGCCGCTGCAAGTATGAGGCATATCTTTTTCATATATCCTTATTTAGAATTACTCAACTTGCAAAGATAATGAAAAAAACCGTTTTTACAAGGAACGTTCGGCTGCCCAGACAAATGCCCTGATGCCGAGTTCCGGAGTAAGGGCATCCTTTGCCCTTATTCCATCCAGAATGGCTTCTGTCCTGTCATCATCAACAAATGTCAGTATAGCGTTGTTCAGAGTCGGCCAGGCATGGTTGCCCAGATGCGGTTCCCCGGACTCCGACCCGCGGCCCTCTATATCTTCCCACATAGTGTAGCCGCGACAGCCGTTCTCTTCCAGAAGTTCCACTATTTCAGTATAATATGCCTGATTGTATGCTATGAATATCGCTTTCATGACCTGAGTTTTTTAAGTTTGCGTTTTTCCTGTATGGTGGCGAATGAGCAATATATGGTCGGAATAAGCACCAGGGTGACAAGTGTGGAAACCGAAAGTCCCCAGCACACTGTCATACCGAGCGAACGCCACATCTCGGAACCTTCACCCTGTCCTACAGCCAGAGGCACCATGCCGAGAACCGTAGTAAGAGTGGTCATGAGAATCGGGCGCAGACGGGATTTCCCCGCCAGTACGACTGCGTCGGCGATACTCATTCCCCTCTCCCTCAACAGAATGGTATAGTCGATAAGGACAATGCCGTTCTTAACCACGATCCCCATCAGGATGATGACTCCGATCATTGCCATCATTCCCAAAGCAGTCCCCGTGACGATAAGCCCCAGGATGACACCGGTAAAGGCAAACGGTATGGAGAACATTATCACGAAAGGACTCATGAACGACTCGAACTGCGAAGCCATCACGATATATACGAGTATCACGATAAGTATCAGCAACACGAACAAGTCCGAGAACGTATCCCTCTGGTCTTCCACATCTCCGGCAATCACAACCGACAGTTCCGAAGGGATGTCGGTCTCCTCTATCACCTTCAGAGCCGACTCATATACATCGCTCAGGGCATATCCGTTACCTACCACAGCACTTACGGTGATGGTCCTCTCCCTGTTCTTCCTTTCAATGGTAGGAGGCGTCATGTCTTCGACTACCGTTCCAAGATCCTTTACCCTTATACCCTGACCTGCAGGATTGTAGATCAGGATGTTCTCGATATCTTCCACACTTGTCCTGAATTCCGGGGCATAACGGACCCTGATATTGTATTCGTCACCGTCCTCACGGTAGAAAGACTGGGTGGAACCGTTGATGGCTGCGTTGACATACGAAGCGGCAGTAGTACTGTTAAGTCCGTTCACGGCGAGTTTGGTCCTGTCGAAATCCACCTCATATTCAGGTGTGTACTCGTCACGGCTGACTGTCACCTGGGAAGAGTTGCCCTCCTCCCTCATCTTCCCGGCTATGATTCCGGCAAGACGGTCTGTAGAGTCAAAATCATACCCGTATATCTCGATGTCGACAGAACTCTGTCCTCCCATCCCGCCTTCGCCTTCGGTCACTTCGTATTTCTTGATTTCAGGATAGCTTTCCAGATCGGAACGGATTATATCGGCGATTTCGGTACAGGACCGCTTGCGCAGTTCCATGCTGCCTATATTGAAGCTGAATGAAATGATATGGGTTCCGGTGTTCTGCATGGAGCCCCACGCGTTGTCGGTATCCGCCTGTCCCAGGGTGTAGCTGCAGACTTCCATCTCCGGAATCTCGCTCGTGAACCTTTCATACAGTGCGGCGGCAAAATCCCTTGTGATATACTGGGCGGTCCCTACCGGAAGTTCGATAGTGGCAGATATACGTCCGGAGTCCGATTTCGGGAAATATTCCGTCTTGATGAAAGGCCCAAGGAAAATGACAGACGCTGCAAAGACCCCCATCGCTATGCATACAACCCATGTCCTGTGCCTTACGGCCCAGAAGATAATGTGTCCGTATCCTCTTGTTATCCAATCTATAAATCTGTTTACCGGACCGAATATGGCCTGATGGAGCTTTCCTGTCTTGGGCTTGTAGCGAAGGAATCTTGAACAGAGCATCGGGACCAGAGTGAGTGCGCCTACGGTAGAGACTATCATGATGATGCACACTATCCATCCGAGCTGCTTGAACATCACTCCGGAGATACCCTGGATAAGGGTCAGAGGGAAGAATACCGCCAGCATGGTAAGGGTGGACGCAATGACCGAGATGCCCACTTCCTGTGTCGCATGGACGGCAGCCTCCTTGGGCTTTTCCCCTCTTTCCAGATGTGTCGATATGTTCTCCAGCACGACGATAGCATCATCCACTACCATTCCTATCGCGATGGAAAGGGCGGACAGAGATATGACATTCAATGTGTTGCCGGTAGCATACAGATATACGAGCGAAGCCAGAAGGGAAATAGGGATTGCAAGCACGATAATGAATGTGGCCCTCCATCTTCCGAGGAAAATGTACACCACCAGCATAACGACCAGAAATGTGATGATGATGGTTTCCTTAAGACTGTCGATACTGTTGATGATATTTCTTGAGTTGTCGATGACCGTAGTGATCCTGACATCCGACGGGAGGGATTCCTGAATGGAGACCATGGCTTTCTTCACTCCGTTTATCACATCTACGGAATTGGCCCCGGTCTGTTTCTGGATGACAATCTGCGCGCCCTGTATACCGTCGGTATAAGCTTCCTGGACGCGTTCCTCCTGACCGTCATTCACTCTTGCCACATCCTTCAGATACACGGCCTGTCCGCCTGAATACCCGACCACTACGTCAAGCATCTCCGCGGCACTCCCGAACTCTTTCTCGACTCGGACGGAATACGTATCGGAGCCGATATCTATGCTTCCGCTCGGCACATTCCTGTTCTCGCTTGCCAGTACGCTGGATATCGTATTGATAGACAATCCGTAGGCCTCCAGCTTATTCGGGTCGCAAAACACCTGTATTTCACGCTGCGGAGCACCTGTGACAGATACGGTTCCCACTCCGGATACCCTTGCAAGAGGCGTCGTGACCTTGTCATCAAGTATCTTTTCAAGGGCCTGAAGGCTTTCATCCGCAGTCGCCGACAGTATCATTATAGGCAGATCATCGGCACTGAACTTGAAAATCACCGGTATGGAAGCCCCGTCGGGAAGCTCTGAGTTGACAAGATCCAGCTTGTCTCTGACATCGTTGGTCGCGACATCTATATCCACTCCCCACTCGAACTCCAGTGTGATGAGGCTTATGTTTTCCTTGGACTGGGAAGAAATGTCTTTCAGGTCACTGACTCCGTTCAGCGCGTTTTCCAGAACCTTGGAAAGGTTGGTCTCGATATCCTCTGCGCTGGCTCCCGGGTATGAAGACATGACCATTATGACATTGGCGTCGAACTCCGGAAGCTGGTCGATTGAAATATTCATCAGTGAGAATATTCCGAAGATGGCACATGCGGCAAAGACCAGTGCCGTAGTCACCGGATTGTTGACGGCCTTTCTGTATATGCTCATAAGACTGGTTTTTCAATTAAACATCCGGCCCCCGTGCAGGGGCCCGTTACACTAACTGTTATTCTACACGGACTTTGATGCCCGACTTCAGGCGGACCTGTCCTCCGGTGACAACTGTCGCACCGTTATCCAGACCGGACAGGATTTCGTAAGTGTTGTCCATCCGCCGGCCGGGTATGACCTTGGTATATGTCACGGTACTGTCGGCATTGAGCACATATACGAAACGGTCTCCGGATCCTACCTGCTTCACGATAGCCTCGTCCGGCACCACTACGCTGCGGTTGATTCCGAACGTCACGGTGACTCTGGCATACATTCCCGGACGCAGCATCCTGTCCGCGTTCCCGACAATCACCTCTACGGTGAACGTGCGGGTAGCAGGGTCTACCGTAGGATATATCCTGCTTACGCTGCCCTGGAAATTCTTCCCCGGAAATGCATCAGCCGCTATATCCACCTTGTCCCCGACATGTACTTTGGTATAGTCGGTCTCGGAAATGCCGACAAGAAGCTTTACAGGGGTAATCTGCTCTACTGTATAGATAGGCTGGCCCAAAGAGAACATGTCACCCCTGTCGTAATTTCTGGCAGAAACCACTCCGTCAACGGGACTAAGGAGAACCGTGTTTTCCAGAAGGTTTTCGTATGTGCTTCTGGAGACGTTGTATTTCAGTTCCATGGCATCCAGATCGGACTTTGACAGTCCGCCGGCCTCATAAAGACCTTTGAGTCTGGAGTATTCAGTAGAGTCATTCACCATCTGGAGACGGGACTGCTGAAGGTTGACGGCATCCATTTCGGCCACCACTTGTCCCGCCTTTACGAAATCCCCTATCTCGACTTTTATGTCCTTGATTCTCATGGATGCCTGACGTGCGATATTGTTCTTGGCATAAGCCTGGACCGTGGATGTATACACACCTGTCTGGGGGACATCACCGGCAAAGACCTGCGTTACAGCCACCATAGGGATTTCTTCCTGTACGGCTCCGGTTACTGTTTTCTTATTCCCGCCCCCGCATGATACCACTGCTATGGCAGCAGCGGCAAGGGAGACTGTTCTGATGATTCTATCCATTGTTTTCATAATTTTTCCGGTTTGTTCCGCAAATGTACCTTTCGCTCTTCCCGACGGAAGCGGCGGGATTACTGCTGTATGAAATCCTGACCAAGGGTCTGTTCAAGCCGGGCCTTGGCTGTCAGGAAATTGTAGATGGCCTGAGAGGCACTCAACTCGGCCTGTGTAAGGGCGAGCTGCGCATCATTCAGTTCCAGAAGGGTGTTCTTTCCGACCTGATATGTCTTTTCCGCGATGCTGTATCCTTTACGTGCGGAAGCGACTGCCTCTCTGGCAGCATTATATGTCTTGATATTCGTTTCCATTGTCACCAGACTCTGGCGTATGCTTATCTTCAGGTTACGCTCCGTATCCATTGTCTGGAGTTTCAGTTGCGCAGCCTGGGTCCTGGCCTGCCGGACGTCATTGTACCTCTTGCCTCCGGAAAAAATGGGAATGGCCAGACTGACTCCGACGTATGAATATGGGGTCCACTGGTATTGGGAGAACTTGAAATCATTTGTCATCGCGTTGATGCTGAATGAGAAAGCCGCTGAAAGAGTAGGAACATAGGCATATTTCTGCATCTTGACCGTATGGGCGAGCTGCTCCGCCTGAATGGCGAGCTGCCTCATAGTAGTATTGTTTTCAAGACTCAGGGAATCGGCCTGTGAGGCATCATAGAACAGCTGGTGCGAATAGTCGTCCAGTTCTCCGGCCACATCGACATTCATGTCCAGATCGACTCCCATGACCGCTTTCAGCTGCCACAGTGACAGGATTACCGTACTTTCAGCATTGTATACGTCAGGGACAGCATTGGCCACATTGGTCCTGGCTCTTGTGAGGTCATACTCGGTAGCCTTCTGCACCCTGAACTTCTTCTCGGTCTCCTTGAAATTGGAAACGGCGTTTTCATAGACGTCCTTATATACCTGAAAGGCTTCCTTGGCAAACAGAGTGGCATAAAATGCCTGCTTGACCTGAGTCACCATATCAAGTCTTGAAGACCTGGCCTTTTCAATAGCCAGTTCAACTTCAAGTCCCGATATTTTCAGGCTTTTCCACAGCTGGGTATTGACAAGCGGCATGGATGCATTCAGCCCTGCCGCCCATGTGTTCCACCGTCCCACTTCCAGGCCTTCGCTGGTATCCGGCATGGTGAAGCCGCCTTCCGTTCCTCCGGAAGAAGAACCGCCCTCTCCGGAAGTGCCGCCGGCCGGATCCATATCGAAATCCATGTACATGACCTGTTTCTTGATGGTCCTCTGATAAGTTCCGGATACATCTATCTGAGGGAAAAGGGAAGCATAAGTACCTTTTTTCGCATAAGTTGTCCTCTGTATTTCCCGGTCAGCTACCTTTACGGACACGTTCTCGCTGAGAGCGATCTGAAGAGCCTGTTCCAGAGTTATCACTACGGGCGTGTCCGAAGTATCCGCTGCCTCAAGGATATTTTCCGTTCCGGGGTCCTCCTCCGCCGCAATGTCGGTCCTGTACTGTGCCGAAACATTCATGACCGGCACGGACATGGCGGCAGGGACCAGCAGTATTGAGAAAAGATTTTTCATGTCGTACATTTTCAGCAAAACGCACAAAAATATGTAAAATTCCGCCAGACTGCTGGTCAAAAATTATATATAATTTGTCAGAAATTCCAAAAAACCGCCGGATAAACCGCAATAATGTCCTATATTGCATCCAACTAGCAAAACAGCAAACGTCCGATGACTCACAGAAACATATTCTACACTGCTGATCAGATAGTTACGGAGAACCATATAGACGGATACCTCTACGGTGCGGAACTGAAAGGAAACGGCGGGATACAGTCTGAGGACATGTCCGGGAAAAGCGAACACAATGCCATAGTACTCGTCAGGCGCGGAAGCATAACCTTCGTGATGAACGGAGAGGAACACTGCATAAGAAGTCTTGAAATGAAAGGGATTCCCAACTGGGCGACGATAGAATCAGTCCGCTGCAGCACTGACTTCCATGGATGCATAATAGAAGCCTGCGACGAGCTTCTTATGGACATTTTCAGGAACAACAATCCCCTTCCTCTCGACTCTCTCTACCGTCTGTCCGTCAACCATGACGTTCTCCGTCTGTCAAGGAAAGAATGCGCTACCATGTTTACAGATATGCGGAACATAATCTCGGCACTCGGAGAAAAGCGGCATCACTTCCTTAACGAGCTCAGCTATGCCTATCTGTATATCTTTACAGCTGATCTGGCCAGCATAATTTGGGACAGGCACGGAAACGGAATACCGGACCACACTCTGGAAATATCCCGTTCAAGTATCATTTTCCAGCAGTTTCTGGAACTTCTCGGAAACAATATAGAAACCACCCGCCGGATAGCTTTCTATGCAGAGAAGCTCTGCATATCCAAGCAATATCTGTCGCTGATAGTAAAAGAGATGACAGGCGAAACTATCGGGAAAGTGATTTCCAAGGTCAGGGCGGAAAAAGCATTGCGGATGCTGACACGGACAGACCTGTCCATCAAGCAGATAGCAGACCTTCTTTCGTTCCCGGACCAGTCAACTTTCGGAAAATTCTTCAAACAGCAGTTCGGAAAGTCACCTGTCCGATACAGGGAGAACATCACGAAGAAACTGAGGATGTAGCAGCGGATCAAATGTCTACAGCAGGCCGAAATGCCTTACGGCGTGCGAAATGCCGTCCTCATCGACAGAAAGTGTCACATAGTCGGCACAGGACTTCACGGCATCTCCGGCATTGCCCATAGCGACTCCTGTCCCGGCATATACGAGCATTTCGGAATCATTGCCGCCGTCTCCGAAAGCCATGGTCTCCTCACGTGTGATGCGGAATTCCGCTATTGCCGAAGCTATTCCGTCAGCCTTGGAGAGACCTTTTGAATTCATGTCGAAAAAGGCCGGATACCATCTGGAGACCGTCGCATCCTCAAGCCCATCTGTAAAGTATTCTTTTTCCTGCCGCTCATCGGCAAAGACCGTAAACTGGCAGACATCCTCATAGTCCAGGTCATCCCAGGAATAAAGGGGCACGTTGTGCAGCTTGATCATTTCGAATGTCCGGCGGGTGAAATCATTCTGCTTGCTTATACCGTAGCTACTTTTGCAGAATGCCACTGCAGGGATATCCAGTTCCCTGCATCTGCGGCCGACCTCACGTGCGACACCGGCTCCGAGCGTCCGGCATGCAACGATCCTGCCTCCGACATTCACCAGCGCCCCGTTCATGCTGATATATCCGTCGAACGGGAAATCCTGCAGATTGTCCATTACCATATAATGGCGTCCGCTGGCAATGAAAAGTTTCACTCCTTTCTCCCTGAGAGAATAAAGGTCACTGATCACCTGAGGTGAAATCACATGTGTCTTGAAACTGACAAGTGTTCCGTCTATGTCGAAGAATATCGCTTTTATCATATTTTTGTTGTCATTCAACATCAATCCACTCATAGTCACCGCCCCAGATGGACAGGAAGCGTATGAAATCCACGTTGGAGACAATGACGCTCGCCGTATTGTCGCAGGGATGGAAACTAAGTTTCGGGGCGTTCTGCAGGTCTTTGTCAAGAAAAAGCCTGACCCTGTGGCCGTTGGGGAACAATTCCTTCGGAGCGGCACCGGGAACTGCCCTCACCGTATGCACACTTCCGTCACTTCCGGCCGGCTCTGCCTCCTGCGCCCCTTCTTCAGGAATCATGTCATGGATCAGACCGAGCGGAGAAACGGAGCCGGGAAGAAGGCCCAGACAGCGTTCCATCCGTTCGGCGGAAGCGAAAGACATCTTCCCTTCCTTCATGCTGCGCTCGAAAGAATGTATGTCAAAGTCCTTGTGGCACTCGATGACAACGAGGTAGTGCCTGTTTCCCTTGTGGTTCCGGAAAAACAGGTTCTTGCAGTGCGTGGATTCTATACCGTCCCAGTATTTGAGGGCTTCATCGATGGTATATAGAGGAGGATGCGTATACAGAACATACCTGATTCCATGAGCATCCATAAAATCCAGTACGTTTCTTATCTTCGGGTTTGCAACTGTTTTCGGATCGGCAGGCGACATATGGAAACTATTTTGCCTTTGCATAATGTGTCGGAACAGCTTTCTGTTTCCCGGGATGCACCGCCATGGCAGGTTTTCCCCACTTCAAACTGTAGATAATCAGACATATACCGGCAATGATAAACGGTATGCTGAGAAGCTGTCCCATATTAAGGACCATGTTCTCTTCAAATCCCACCTGCGGCTCCTTGATGAATTCGATAAGGAAACGCATCCCGAAAAGGACTATAAAGAAGATACCGATAAGAGTCCCTCTTTTGAGTTCCGGAAGGCGGTATTTGTAGAGCCCCGTCAGAACCAGACCGAGAATCAGGTAGCTCAACGCCTCGTAAAGCTGTGTCGGATGCTTCGGAAGAGTCTCTCCCCTGAGATCGAATATGAATCCCCATGGAAGGCTGGTCACATCACCGTAAATCTCCGAGTTGCAGAGATTGCCAAGCCTTATGAACATTCCCGCAAAACATACCGGGATACACAGGTGGTCAAGCATCCATAGAAGGTCGAAGTCGTATTTCCGTCCGTAATGGTGCGCATACCACCACATCGCAAGGATAATGGCTATCGTGCCCCCGTGACTTGCCAGTCCGCCTTTCCACGGCATGAAAATCTCCCAGAATCCCTGCCAGCTGCCAAAATAATAGTCAGGCTGGTAGAATATGCAATGCCCGAGACGGGAACCCACTATCGTCGCTATCAGAAGAGTGAAAAGCAGCGGGTCCAAAAGACTGAGAGGAAGTCCTTCCCTTTTGAGAAAACTCTTGAATATGAACCATCCCAGTACGAATCCGGAAAGGAAAAGCACCGAGTACCATCGCAGCACGAATCCCCCGATATGGATGATATCGGGGTTCATGTGCCAGTGTATTGCCAAAAAGTCTGTCATTCCTATTGTTTTTCAGGTTCAGCAGGTTCTTCCTTCTTTGCAGTGGATGAAAGGAAAAGCTCGTCCATCTGTACCTGATCGATATATGAAGGAGAGTCTATCATCACGTCACGGCCCTGATTGTTCTTAGGGAATGCGATATAGTCCCTGATAGTCTCCTGCCCGCCGAACAGGGCGCATACTCTGTCGAAACCGAATGCAAGGCCTCCGTGAGGCGGAGCTCCGAACTTGAAGGCATTGATGATGAAGCCGAACTTGTACTGGGCGTCTTCATCGGAGAAACCGAGGACTTCAAACATCCTCTGCTGAACCTTGGAGTCGTGGATCCTGATGGAGCCTCCTCCGAGTTCAGTACCGTTGAGGACGAAATCGTACGCATTGGCGCATACCTTCTCAAGGTCCTCTTTCCTGTCGCTGTAGAACAGATCGAGATGCTCGGGCTTAGGTGCGGTAAACGGATGGTGCATTGCGTAGAAACGCTGTGTCTCGTCGTCCCATTCAAGAAGAGGGAAATCAATTACCCACAGCGGCGCGAATATGTGAGGGTCGCGCAGCCCCAGACGATTACCCATCTCTGTGCGCAGGACTCCCAGCATGGTCTGGGTCTTTCTCTTCTGTCCGCAGAGAACGAGGATAAGGTCACCCTTGCCGGCCTCCATTTCGGCGGCAATGGACTGAAGCTGCTCCGGCGTATAGAATTTGTCGACAGAAGACTTGATGGAACCGTCTTCGTTTATCTTAATGTAGACCAGACCTTTGGCTCCTACCTGAGGCCTCTTTACCCACTCTGTCAGCTCGTCCAGCTGCTTGCGGGTATAGCTTGCAAGGCCAGGCACGCAGATGGCTCCGACATATTCCACCGAGTCGAATACCGAGAAGCCGTGGCCCTGGACATCAGAAGTAATCTCATGAATCTTCATGTCAAAGCGGATATCCGGCTTGTCTGATCCGTAATGGTCCATGGCATCGAACCAGCTCATCCGAGGGAGCGGATCCGGGATATCCACATTCAGCACATTCCTGAACATGGTGCGCATCATGCCTTCGAACATGTCGAGAACATCATCTCTCTCGACGAAAGACATTTCGCAGTCGATCTGGGTGAACTCGGGCTGACGGTCCGCTCTCAGATCCTCGTCACGGAAACACCTTACAATCTGGAAGTAACGGTCATATCCCGCCACCATCAGCAGCTGCTTGAATGTCTGAGGGGACTGCGGAAGGGCATAGAACTGCCCCGGATTCATGCGTGAAGGGACGACAAAATCGCGGGCACCTTCCGGAGTGGATTTGATGAGGTATGGAGTCTCTATCTCAAGAAAACCCTTGCTGTCCAGATAGTTGCGCACCTCATGAGCAAGTCTGTGACGGAGCTCGAGGGCCTTTTTCAGAGGGTTCCTTCGCAGGTCAAGATACCTGTATCTGGCTCTGAGTTCTTCTCCGCCGTCGCTGACATCCTCGATGGTAAATGGAGGAGTCTGCGCCTTGTTCAGTATATTGATTGAAGAAAGTCTGATTTCGATGTCGCCTGTAGGCATCTTCGGGTTCTTGCTCTGACGCTCGATCACCTCACCTGTAGCCTGGATCACGAATTCCCGCCCGAGAGACCCTGCTGTCCCGATCAGGTCGGCCGGAGCGGATGCATCGACTGCCAGCTGTGTGATCCCGTACCTGTCACGCAGGTCGATGAAAGTCATTCCCCCGAGTTTCCTTGTTCTCTGTACCCATCCGGCCAGAGTCACTGTCTGTCCGGCATTTCCAATGCGGAGCTCTCCGCAAGTATGAGTCCTGTACATATATAGAATGAGTTAAAATTACAAATGCAAGACCTGACATCACACATGACCCGACTGCAACTCTGTCCGAATCCGGTGCAAGGAAGCATGCAGTCATGATGTCAAATCCTGCAAATGTAGTAATTTTCGGAGAACAATGGTAATCCGGAAGACTTAAATTTCAAATGACCGAGCTTATGGAAAATTTATGAAATTCAACAGGAGGGCCGTATATACTGCGGATCTCTCCTACCATACCGCCTTTCCGCTGACCTCCCGCAGCACATCCGGTGTGCCTCCTGAAAAATTCCGGCGGCAAAGATAATGGTGCGGAAGCATAAAAAACAAGCCCCAGATACGTTCCGGGGCCACGATTTTCTCTTTTTTATAACGGATTGTGCTTTTTTTTGCCTTTTTTCTTTTTCTTAATGTTTTTTCAACAGTCCTGCAGTCTGTCATCACATGATTGACAGCGCGGAGGTTTGCGTCAGGCAAGGCACATACCCGTACAAATCCCGCTCCGAGATCCGGAATCAGGCGGATTTCTGTGTATTGTCATGAATTCTTACTAAATTTAAAGGATTTTGCTGTTATGGACAATAAATAAATTTTCAATAAAAACAATGGAAAGAATCATAGAATGCGTGCCGAATTTCAGCGAAGGGCGCAACAGAGAGGTAATTGACAAGATTGTCAGTACAATAGAGAAATCAGGAGGGGTGAAGATCCTGGATGTGGATCCGGGAGAAGCGACGAACAGGACGGTGGTCACTTTCATCGGGACACCTGAAGATGTGGTGGAGGCGGCATTCAAAGGAGTGCAGTGCGCCGGAGAACTGATAGACATGAGACAGCATCACGGTGCGCATCCCCGCTCCGGGGCTACTGACGTGCTTCCTCTGATTCCTGTGGCAGGAATCACACTGGAAGAATGCGCAGTGCTTGCACGGAAGCTCGCCGAACGCATCTATGCGGAGCTCGGAATCCCATGCTACTGCTATGAAGCCGCGGCTCTCAAGCCGGAAAGAAAGAATCTGGCTGTATGCAGGGCCGGCGAATATGAGGCACTTCCGGAAAAAATAGAGGATCCGGCAAGAAGACCGGATTTCGGTCCGGAACATTTTACCGAAAAGACCGCTTTTTCCGGCGCGACAAATGTCGGGGCCCGTGATTTCCTGATAGCGGTAAACTTCAACCTCAACACGACTTCCACACGCAGGGCAAATGCCGTGGCCTTCGATGTCCGGGAAAAAGGCCGTCCCGCACGCGAGGGGAACCCTGTTACCGGTAAAATCTGCAAGGATGAAAACGGGAATACCATAATGATACCGGGGACTCTCAAAGGATGCAAGGCAATCGGTTGGTATATAGACGAATACGGCATCGCACAAGTATCAATGAACATTACTGACATCAATGCGACACCTCTCCACAAGGCTTTCGAGGAGGTCTGCAGGGCAGCTTCTGCGCGCGGACTCAGGGTGACAGGCACCGAGATAGTAGGGCTTGTCCCGAAAAGGTCACTGACTGATGCCGGGAAGTATTTCCTTGAGAAACAGCACCGTTCTACCGGCATTTCCGAAGAAGAGATATTGAAAATCGCCGTCAGGTCAATGGGTCTTGGTGATCTGAAACCTTTCAATCCGAAGGAGAAAGTAATCGAATATCTGATGGAAAGCGATGAGGAAGCCGCAGCCAGAGAAAAACTCATAAGAACGAGCTGCAAAGGATTCGCTTATGAGACTGCATCAGAATCCCCCGCTCCTGGCGGCGGATCGATTTCGGCATATATGGGCGCTCTCGGAGCAGCTCTCGGGACTATGGTTGCGAACCTTTCCTCGCACAAGCCGGGCTGGGATGACAGGTGGAAAGAGTTCTCGGATTATGCAGAGCAGGGACAGTCGGTACTGAAAGAGCTGCTGGCTCTGGTGGATGAAGATACCGCAGCATTCAACCGCATCATGGCGGCATTCGGGATGCCTAAGGGTACTGAGGAAGAAAAACAGGTCAGGGAACAGGCTATCGAAGAGGCCACTCTGTACGCTACCGAAGTGCCGCTGAAGACCATGAGGACTGCAGGCAAGGCTTTCCCTCTGCTGAAGGCGATGGCGGAAAAAGGCAATCCGAATTCCGTTTCCGATGCCGGAGTCGGTGCACTTGCGGTACGCGGGGCGGTTCTGGGTGCTCTGTTGAATGTCCGGATAAACGCTGCCGGACTGAAAGACAGGGCTGCAGCCGAAGTGCTTCTGGATGAAGCTGATGCGCTTGCAGCAGAGGCTATCCAGGCTGAAAAGGACATCCTTCTTGAAGTGGAGAAGAAGATTTGACCCCCGCCGGCAAGCCACCCCCTGCCCGTGGGTGGGAAAATGTCACCTTGATACTTTAATCAAAATTTACATTACCTGATAATACGCAAATGAATAAAGAAGAATTCAGAGCGGCTGTACTGGAAGGGATTCCGGAGGAACTTCCTCAGCCGAAGCCGTACGATGAAAGCATAAACCACGCACCGAAAAGAAAAGACATCCTGACAGACAAGGAAAAGGCTCTGGCGCTGAAAAATGCGCTCAGATACTTTCCGGCAAGGCACCATGCCGTTCTGGCAAAGGAATTCGCACATGAACTCAAGACATACGGACGCATCTACATGTACCGTTTCCGGCCGGACTATCCGATGTTCGCCAGACATATCGATGAATATCCTGCCGAATCACGGCAGGCAGCGGCCATCATGGCCATGATACAGAACAACCTGGATCCGAGAGTGGCACAGCATCCTCATGAGCTCATAACTTACGGCGGCAACGGAGCGGTATTCCAGAACTGGGCACAGTACCGCCTCACCATGCAGTACCTTGCCACCATGACAGATGAACAGACACTGGTAATGTACTCCGGGCATCCGCTCGGACTGTTCCCGAGCCACGAGGACGCACCGAGAGTCATAGTCACCAACGGCATGGTCATCCCGAACTATTCAAGGCAGGACGACTGGGAAAGATTCAACGCACTCGGAGTATCCCAGTACGGGCAGATGACAGCGGGCTCATACATGTACATCGGGCCGCAGGGCATTGTCCACGGCACGACCATCACGGTCATGAACGCGGCTCGCAAGCAGCTGAAGGCCAAAGGTCTTCCAGGGACACGGGAGAACATGCGCGGAATGCTTTTCGTGACAGCGGGTCTGGGAGGGATGTCCGGAGCGCAGCCTAAGGCCGGGAACATCTCGGGAGTCGTCAGTGTCACTGCGGAAATCAACCCTCTGGCAGCACGAAAGCGCCACGAACAGGGTTGGGTCGACGAAATACACACGGATCTTGACGAGCTGGTGCCGCGTATCAGGAAAGCATGCTCGGACAAGGAAACCGTATCACTCGCATACCAGGGAAACGTTGTCGATCTCTGGGAAAGGCTGGCCGATGAAAACATACATGTAGACCTCGGCTCCGACCAGACTTCACTGCACAATCCGTGGGCAGGAGGATACTATCCTGTCGGTTACACATATGAAGAATCAGGTAAAATGATGGCAGAAGAACCGGATAAGTTCAAGGAGTGCGTCAGGGCTTCGCTCCGCAGGCAGGCTGCAGCCATCAACCGGCTTGCAGACAAAGGAATGTATTTCTTTGACTATGGGAATGCCTTTCTTCTGGAAGCATCCCGTGCCGGAGCCGACATAGTAAGGGAAGACGGCTCCTTCCGCTATCCTTCATACGTACAGGACATAATGGGACCGCTGTTCTTCGACTACGGGTTCGGTCCGTTCCGCTGGGTCTGCATGTCGGAAAAGCCTGAAGATCTCGCCAAGAGCGATGCCCTGGCGGTAAAGGCACTCAAGGAAATCGCACAGCATGCTCCCGAAGAAATCAGCGGACAGCTTCAGGACAATATCCACTGGATCGAAGAAGCCGGACGCAACCATCTGGTGGTAGGTTCCCAGGCCCGCATCCTATACGCCGACTGCGAAGGAAGGATGAAAATCGCACTGGCGTTCAATGATGCGATCCGCAAGGGAGAGATCTCCGCTCCAATAGTCCTCGGACGCGACCACCACGATGTTTCAGGTACAGATTCACCGTACCGCGAGACCTCCAACATCTATGACGGTTCCGCATTCACTGCAGACATGGCCGTACAGAATGTCATCGGAGACTCGTTCCGGGGAGCCACATGGGTATCGCTCCACAACGGAGGAGGCGTCGGCTGGGGAGAAGTCATTAACGGCGGTTTCGGCATGGTCGTCGACGGCTCGGACGAGGCGGACAAACGTATCCGGAATATGCTGTTCTGGGACGTGAACAACGGCATAGCCCGCCGCAGCTGGGCACGGAACGAAGGCGCCCGTCATGCCATCGAGAGGGAAATGCAGCGGACCCCTTCGCTAAAAGTCACCCTTCCGAACATAGCGGACGACTCTCTGATAGAAGAAGCGCTGGAATAATCAGGAGTAAAATGCAGACAAGACCGGCAGGAGGACACCGAACGGCATCATATACTGCCGGAAATCAGTATACGTATATCCTATAGGCACCCACACCGGAAACAGACGGGTTTGTGATGCACGGCAAATACTCGACTGCACTTACATACTGCTCTGAGCCCATGTCTATCACAAGCAGATGCGGGCACTTATCCCCGGAGACGTTACTCCACCATGTAGACTCCTGGAGATCGAATGCCTTGTCTCCTGTATGGTTGCCTCCGGAGATATCTTCACTGTCAGCGTATTCCACTTTCCATGAAGACCTGTCGATACGGTTTCCCTCCGAGTCTGCAGCATACAGTTCGGCCACGGACACCACATTACCGTCATCTGCAGCGCTGAGGCACTCCAAGGCAAGATACCGTCCTTTTGAAGGGGAGGAAAATACGACAGTCTGCCACTGTCTTCCAGCAGAGAATCCGCCTGAAGACACGGCATCCGAAGGATCAAGTTCCGGACGGGCACCGGCTTCCCTGCCGGAAGTTCCGGTCCGGAGCATGTCCAGAACAGGAGTGTCACGGCCGCAGATCCGCGCACTGCGAGGGCCCTCCACATCCAGGACTATCACCTCGTTCCTTCCTTCTTTCAGCCAGCATCCGGGGACATAAAGTGTCTGTTGGGGGCCTATGTTCCAGAAACGGCCTATTTCATGGCCGTTGACATACAGCTGGCCCTTTCCCCATGAGGTCATGTCAAGAAAAGTATCTCCGGTACGGTCCAGCTCGAAATATCCGCGATAATACCCCGCTGTCCGGATATCTCCGGATACGGCAGCCCGGCATCTGACAGAACTGCGGCCTCCATCAAAAGCGGCTCTCGCCTGAGAGTAACCGTCAGGAATACGTATGCTGGTCCATTTGCCGATATCATGTACGGACACGGAGCCGTTTCCGTCCCTGACAGTCAGGAAGACCTTTCCCGTAAGTCCCTTGAAATCCTTTATCGCCCTTCCGAAATTGATCCGTCCCATCCCCTCTACGACAATCACCAGCCTGGCATTCTTCCTGAGCGGGGGCACCCGGACGGAAGTTCCGTTTCTTACCCTGTCGACCGTCCCGATGAACTCCCCGTCTATGAATACCCGGGCATAATCATGGCATCCTTCCAGAATCAGAGTCCCGGCATAGTCAGTCCCCGGCAGGGATGACACATATATCATCTGGCCCCATCCCATGTCCATCTCTTCAAATGTCCGCAACTCTCCAGTATAAGAACTGTCAGCCCCCGACATCAAAGGAGAGAATTCCTCCAGAGAGAACTCAGGGACAGAGATGATCTCAGCGGCCGGAGAAGGGACAGGAGGCAGCGGTGCCGAAGAGTGCTTTTCCATTGTCTCACGCAAAAGGTGATATTTCGGAGTAGGATGCCCGTATTCGTTGACAGGGGCGTCATAGTCATAAGACGTCACATCCGGGGCAAAGCCCGGCGAATTGGCTCCGGCCCAGTGGCCGAATGATGTACCTCCATGTGTCATATACAGAGAAAACGATATGCCCTTTGACAGCATTTCGTCTATGCCTGCGACCATGTCGTCTGCCGGACGTGTCTCATGGCGCGCACCCCACTTGTCGAACCATCCGCTCCAGAACTCCGAACACATAAGCGGAGAATCAGGTCTGAGTTCGCGAAGACGGCTGAACTGGCTGTCGATATCCGTTCCGGTACCGAAATTCATAGTCCAGACCAGATCCTCAAGCCCGTTCAGGGTGAAATTGCTTGCCCAGTCGCATTGGAAGAGTGTCACTCCGTCAAAACCGGAACGACGGACGATATCCCTTATGGCGCTGACGTATGACTTGTCTTCACCGTATGCTCCATATTCATTTTCCACCTGGACCATGATTATCGGGCCGCCGTTCTGAACAGTCAGGGGAGCAAGCCTCTTCCCGACTTCCTTCATGAAAATCTCCACTCGCTCCAGAAAATACGGATCGCATTCTCGGAGCCTTATGTCCTTCTTTTTCAGCAGCCACCACGGCAGTCCCCCCATTTCCCACTCGGCACAGACATAAGGGCCCGGCCGGACTATGACATACATGCCGTTTTTCTGCGCCAGCCGGCAGAACTCCGCTATATCGTTCTGCCCTTCAAAGTCGAACTCACCTTCGTGCTGCTCATGTATATTCCAGAATACATACAAACATATCGTATTCATTCCAAGCGCTTTGCACATTTGGATACGATGCTCCCAATACGGACGCGGTATACGTGGATAATGCAGTTCGGCAGCTTTCACCACAAATGGTTTACCATCCAGGAGAAATGTCTTGTCGCCAGCCGTAAAAGACCTCCCGTCCGGTGCCGCAGCAGATGCGGACACAGTCAAAGCCACAGCGGCCAGAAATAAAATGGCACAATGGAAAATTCGGTTCATGATAATATCCAAATTAAAACTAAGGAATTCTCCGGATAATTTCAATTTTCGATCACTACAATCTCCGGAGGTCCGTTGCAGGTCAAGGCCTGCTCCGCAATTCTGAGCAGTATTTCTGCTGAAAGCAAATATATAAAAGAGTTTTGAAAACCAATGGAATGTTTAGCCGATAATCCGCTGCGGGAATGACATTGAACGGATTTATATGCTACTTTTGCAGCGTTTTTTCAGTTTGGGATTATGGGAAGAATATTGAATTTCATCAGGGAATGGACGCTGCCGTGCGCAATGGCATTCGGGACATGCGTGTATCTGCTTTTTTCGGAAGTCAGCTTCCTCGAACCTGTGGGCAATGCCGTCGGACCGTTTTTCATTGAAATCATGCCGTTGCTTGTATTCGCGATTCTTTACGTCACATTCTGCAAGATACGCCTGCATGATCTCAAGTTCAGCATGTGGCACATCTGGCTGCAGGTAATCCGGCTGTCTCTGGCAGGACTGCTAATAGTCATAATGACCGGGGCCGGACATGAGACCAAACTCGTGCTGGAAGGAATGTTCATCTGCGTAATGTGCCCTACGGCCGCAGCCGCGGCCGTCATAACCGGCAAGCTGGGCGGCAGCATAGCGTCGATGACAGTCTATACTCTGATAGACAATGCTCTGACTGCCATTCTTATCCCGATTATGTTCCCGCTTGTGGAAAAAGAGAGCGGAGTAAGCTTTGCCGCTTCTTTCATGATGATTCTCGAGAAAGTGGTCCTGGTGCTGATTCTTCCTTTCATCTGCGCCATGGCGACACGGCGCTGGCTGCCTGATTTGGCAGGAAAGATAAAGGCCGCTGAAAATCTCGGCTTCTACATGTGGGCATTCAATCTGTCAATAGTGATGGGAATAACACTGCACTACATACTTACGTCCGGAATCTCCGGACTGACAATGGCTCTGATGATTGCGGCCCCGCTAGCTGTCACCTTCATGCTGTTCGGGATAGGGAAAGGCGTAGGACGGCACTATGGCGACAGTATCTGCGGAGGTCAGGCGCTGGGACAGAAAAACACCATAGTAGGCATCTGGCTCACCGTGACGTACCTGAATCCTGTCGCAGCCATAGCACCATGCGCCTATGTCGTGTGGCAGAACCTGGTAAACGCCTGGCAACTGTGGTGCAAGGAAAAATACGGAGAAGTGAAATGGTGATATCCCTCGCCTCTGTCCTGAACTATTGAGGAAGAGTCACTTCAGACTGGTTCCTCCACACTGTCACGGTGAAGTCATCCGGAATGGAATCCGCACCCGGCGTTCCGAGATCTTTTACCGAACAGACTTCACGGCCGCAGATTTCAAGGATCACGTCGCCGGCTTTAAGACCGCAATACGCCAGCGGCGTATTATCCGTTACAGACACGACCAGCACCCCGCAGGCATCTCCCAGCCCGGCGGCCGACATTTCCCCGAGCGTCTCTACATTTTTCACCGCCGCACCGTTCCACTGCACAAGTTCTGCTGCAGTCTGACCGGCACTGACAGCAAGCTGCGGAATTTCAGGAGTCTTGGCAATTCGTTTCAGATCAGGATCAGTCACTCCGAACTCATCCATACGGGAATTGCGGAATCCGGATGCAGAAAGAAGAGCGCCTTCCCTGATGCGGAAATCACCGGAAGCGGCATCATAAAACTCCGGCAGGCCGCTGACCGAGCTGCTGTCGCAGCCGTTCCCGAGAAAAGCTGTCCTTTCGCTGTCAGGAGCGACGAACAGATTGAAGTCCATCTTCTTGCCCCATATCCCGTCATCCGGAATGCAGACATTCATGCCTATCTGGGCATAGGAGGCAAATACGACATTGTGCATGAACACGTCTCCGCTGTTCCGGTACCAGACATGCGGATGCAGGGTATTATTGACTATGATGTTGTTCGTGACTGTCCTGTCATAGCCTTCCCTCAGCTTCAGGCCTCCGCCGAGCAGAAGATTGTCATATATCCTGTAATGGCTTGAACCGTCATCAAGGTCTATGTCCCAGCCGTGGTCGCAGCGCCAGCGGCTGTTGCGTATGATGACCGGATCCAGCATGTCCAGCCACACCAGCGAAGTGTCTTTCTCCACCTCAATGCAAGTCGTATTGATATCAGGGGACCAGAACCTGTCACGTCCCCAGGAGTTGAAGCTGCCGTGGTCTCCGGTCTCAAGTACGGTATTGAAAACGTCGCAATATTCTATGACATGACCTCCGAAAGTACCCTCGCTAATGTTTATGCCTGCGCGGGGGACATCGTAAATAGAGCAGCGGGATACGGTTATATTGTGCGACATGGAAATCTGCACCGGAGCGGTCTGCTTCTCGAAGCGTCCCGTCATGGTGAGCAGACAGTTTTCCACGCGGCAGTCCTCAGGATAGCTGCCTGTCAACGGCCCCCTCGTCCTGTCAAGCGTACCGTAATCCTGCGGTCCGTAACGGAACAGAGGGCTTCTTACGGCTCCGGGGTCACCGACAAACGCGATTCCGCTGCTTCCGCTGCCGTGAATATGGCATCTTGAAAAAAGAAGCCGTCTGTTGTATCCGTCCACAAATACCGCATTCCCTCCTGTCTGGTCGAATTCGCAGCCTTCCATACTGCAGTCTTCCGCCCCCGCAAAACGGACAGCGCCCCCGCGCCAGACTGTCCAGTCACTGCGGAGAAGAGGCTCCCGGTTTTTCATGAACGTCCTGGCGGCATGCCGGAAAACCAGACCCCTGAACCGGACGTGAGATACCGGCTGCTCCTCCGTACCGGCCACATCGACCAGTCCCTCAAGTCTGACTACTTCCACTGTAGCATCTTCAAGATTCTCCCCTTCTTCAGGGAAATAATACAGCAGGCTCCGGTCTTTGTCATAGTACCATTCTCCCGGAGCGTCCAGTTCCTCGAATACGTTTTCAATGAAGCGGTATACGGGATGCATCGGTGACGGCCTGTTGTTCTGCCAGCCGCCCTCATACACGAGATTACCCTCTGCATCCTTTCCCGTCACGACCCAATGGAGATCTCCCCACAGGGATTTGTGCATGGCGTGGATAAACGCGCCTTCCGGATTCTTCCATGAAGCGACACGTTCAGGATTGAATATGTCCTGCGCAGGATCGGCTTCTGCCGAATGGGACAGCACCCAGCAGTCGAAGACATTCCTGCCTGGGACAATATTCGGGAAGCGGGCCATAGGCTTCCGCTTCCCGTTTATATACAACTGGTCGGCAGAAATGCCCGCACTGCCTGCATCCGCCATATAGATCCCCCTTTCATAAGGAGTCCAGTCAAGGTCCAGACGCATTCCGCCGCTAATCACAGCCTTCCCTTCATTCACAGCCTCATACACGACCGGACATCCGGCTGTTCCGGACATTTCAGGTACAATCCTTATGGTGCTGTCAATATAGTGGACACCATCCATGAAAAGGAAATGAATCTCCTTCTTTCCGAAATCGGCCCCGGCAAGCTCATGCGCCCTGTCTACAGTCCGTACAGGACACCGCTCCGTGCCCGGGTTCATGTCATCCCCTTCCGGGGAAATATAGTAACTGATGACCTTATGACTGCCGGCAACACAGCCCGCAGCCGCAAAGCCCGCAACAGCAAGGCCGGCCGCCAGAAGACAGAGCAGTTTTCTGCGAAGCGGATTCATTTCTTTCATTGGACAGTCCGTTTATGAACAGAGTGACTCCTGTATCTGCCTGTAATCCGTAACCGGACACAAATACAAGAGTCACCATGTTCCTATATTATATTCAGTATTTTTATTTTATCCCTTCGAATACATACGGAGCATAGACAAATCCGAAATATTCGTAAAGCGGTTTCATGGACGATGTGACGCGTGAAAGGAACTGGTCATATCCGGTCCTGCGCTCGCTCCAGGCGACTTCGGCCAGAGCGGAGAAACGCGGAAGATCCATATGCTGCACATGGTCGAAATCGCTGATGTATTCCGTCCATGTATTGGCCTGAATACCCTTGATGTGCTTTTTGACCGTATCGTCAAGCTGGTCATAAGGATCGAAAGAATAGCATTTCTCCAGAGAAACATATCCGCCTATTCCTGCAGGTTCGTTATTGGCTGCAGGATCTGCAGTCTGGTAGTAGTCCAGATAGAAATAGTTGTTCGGGGTCATCACCACGTCATTGCCCTGTCTGGCAGCATTGATCCCTCCCTGCGGACCTCTCCATGACATCACTGTCGCAGTAGGAGTCACTCCTCCCTCGAGAATTTCGTCCCATCCGATGATTTTCTTGCCTTTCGCATTGAGATATTGTTCGATTCTGTGAAGAAGATATCCCTGAAGCTGTCTTGCCTTCGCATATCCTTCCTGCTTCATCAGTTTCTGACAGTCAGGACAGCTTTCCCAGCGGACTGACGGAGCCTCGTCTCCGCCTATATGGATATACTCGCTCGGGAAAAGCCCGCAGACCTCGTCAAGCACGCCTTCGAGGAATTCGAAAGTACTTTCTTTTCCGATGCAGAATACGTCATCGCTGATTCCCCAGGTCGTCCTCACCTCGTACGGGCCGCCAGTACATCCGAGTTCAGGATAGCATGTAAGTGCAGCGACGGCATGGCCCGGCATCTCGATTTCCGGAACGACTGTTACATATCGGGAGGCGGCATATTCAAGCACTTCCCGGATATCCTTCTGAGTATAGTAGCATCCTTCACCATATGGAGTGCCGTCATATCCGGCAGCGGCGTCATTGTAGTTCCCTACTTTGGTCTCCTTGCGGACAGAACCCACTTCAGTAAGGAGCGGATACTTTTTGATTTCTATTCTCCATCCCTGATCATCAGTCAGATGCCAGTGAAGAGTATTCAGTTTGTGCAAGGCGAGTATGTCAATGAATTTCTTGACTTCCTCCACCGTAAAGAAATGCCGGCAGCAGTCAAGCATTGCGCCTCTGTATGCGAAATGCGGTCTGTCCTGAACGAAAAGGCCTGATGTGCGGAGAGGCTCTCCCGGACCGGAAGAAGCGGCAGACTGGACAAGCACCTGAGTCAGGCTCTGCAGGCCCCACCATACTCCTCTGGCAGTTCCTCCCTTGACCGCAACACCTTCCGGAGAGACTTCCAGGATATATTCTTCATCCGCCAGAGAAGGATCTATCGAAAGCACTACATCCGCAGCCGAAGCCTTGCCCGTAACCTTTACCGCAGGAAGTACGACATCGGAAACCACTCTGGTAAAGCCGGTCGGCAGCTCTGCTGTTCCGGGAGCATACGGTTTTTCCAGAGATTCAGCCCACACTGAGGCTGTCTGCTTAAGGGTCTTGTCCGCAGCATATACAGACAACTTGTCCGAAGGAAGCTGCACTGCGGCTCTGGTTTCCCGCATCGTCACTGGCTGAGGGACAATGCTCACAGCCTGCAATTGCACCCCTGACAACACCAGAGCTGCGGCAGGCAAAATGATTTTGGTCAATAGTTTCATAAAAATTTCCGTTATTGAATCTAGAATATGTCAAACTCTGCTGCGGCGATCACCTTGCTTCCTGCCTCGGCAGCCGTTGCCTCGATACGGATATAACGGGCTTCTACCGGAGTATCGAAATAGCAGTAACGCTTGGACGGATCATTTACCAGGTTGCCGATTTCAAAAGCCCCGGCCGTCTTCCAGGACTTTCCGTCAACGCTTGCCTTTACCGTACAGCCGGCCATCATACCCTGCGGAGATACGGTCTGAGGAGTATAGGCAAAACCGCTGACAGTCCTGACAGCACCCAAATCCACCGCTATGTAATGCGGCTTCGGGCCTTCAGCCGTACACCAGAAAGTCGAAGGATCGGCATCGAATGCAGCCTGTGCGCCGCGTCCTTCTGACTGGCTGCTGCATCCGGACAGTTTCCACTCCGATTTGGCATACCCTACCCTTCCTGCAGCTACAGGCCCCGTCTCGCCATGAAGGACGGCTACTGCCTTAAGCTCGCAAGGTCCGAGTCTGACCGGCTCTGTATACTCCGTTGAAGAAGCATCCGGTTCGCTGCCGTCTACAGTATAGTATATCTTCGCCCCGGCAGTAAGATTTGCCACAGCATTCTCACCATGGCTCTTCCATCCGAAATCCTGAGGCTTGGGAGCTATGGTCACAACTCCGTCAGCAGACTGGGAGATGACAAGCTGTGGGGCTCCTGCCTGATAGTAATGTGCGGAGAAACAGCTGATTGCAGGAGAGAGTCTGGACCCCAGAAGTCTGAAGCGGAGCTTGTCTGTAGTGACATCAGGGAAACGGAGGATACGCTTGTAGCCGATATTGGCAGCAGACGCTATTTCCTTCCACTGGCCGTCCACCCATGCATCCACAGCATGGCTTTCAACCCTCTCGCTTCTCTGTGCGACAGCCTCCTGAATCATGATTCTGTTGACAGTCACAGGCTTTTTCATAGTGACTACGAACTCGCTTCCCGGTCCGTCAAGCGTATAGTACGTATCCGGATTTCCGTCCAGAACAGCCTTCGGACCTTTTGCATTCCTGAGAAGGTCCGTTCCGTAAGTCTCTTCTATACGCTTTCCTACCTCCTTGAGCACAGCCACATCCCTGTCGGAGAACCGGCCCTCCTTGTTCGGAGGGATATTGAGAAGGAAAGTGGAGTTTCCGCCGACCGAACGCTCGTAAATGTCAAAGACGTCATCCGCACTTCTCACACCCTGTCTGGTATCGTCCCTGTAGAACCAGCCTTCCCTGATGGAAGTGTTGGTCTCGGCCTGCTGGTAGTGCAGATATTTTGCTCCGTAAAGCTTCTCCCTGCTTCCGAGATCAGCGGCAGTCCTGTCCGGGAAGACAGTAGTCGTATCGGGATCGTCCGGATACGGAATCACATTCCACTCCGTCTGACGGGTGCCGCCGGCCTCGTTGCCGCACCAGCGTACGTCTTCGCGGCCGAAAATGACAGCTTCAGGAGCAAGAGTATGGATAAGCTCTTTCCATGCCTTGTAGTTGTATTTCTGTCCTCCCTTGCGTTTAGGATGTGCACCGTCGAACCATACTTCATGCACCGGACCGTATTCGGTCAGAAGCTCGAACAGCTGGTTGAGGAAATACTCGTTGTAGTCATCCACCACGAATTCGAATGTCCTCTTGTCAGCAAACGGGCGTCCCGGCACTTCGCGAGGAATGGTCCTCTTGGTGTACTTGCTCAGATTTCCATACAGTCCGTCAGGATTTTCAATCTGATAAAGGTCTGCAGGGGAAAGGTATATGCCCAGTTTCAGGCCGTATTTCCGGCAAGACTCGGAAAGATCCTTCAATATGTCTCCCTTGCCGTCACGGAAACCTGTGGACATGATTCCATGATCGGTATAACGCGTCTGCCAGAGGCAGAATCCGTCATGATGCTTGACTGTCAGAAGGACCATCTTCATCCCGGCAGCCTTCATGGACTCGCACCACTGGTCGGTATCAAGCTCCTTGAGATCGAAAATCGAAGGAGACTCCATCCCTGTCCCCCATTCCTTTCCTGTAAAAGTATTGGGACCGAAATGCACAAAAGCGATGAATTCATTCTCAAGTGCAGCCAACTGGTTCTCTGAAGGAACGACATGAGCCGCCTTGGCGACTATCTCTTCATGAGAGTCACCCTCTTCAATCCTGATCGTGTTGCTGTACGGAATGCCGTCATCATCATTCTGAGGAGCTGCGCAGGCAGACAACATCAGCGCAGCCAGTAAAAGTACGTTTTTATTCATATGTAAAAAAAGTTATAGGCAAACCCCATGATACAATAATTCACAATTTTAGCGAAAATTTTTGAATTATTACACAAGATTTGCCTACAGGATCCCATGACTTCAGGACAGCGGCCTGACCGCTGTCCGCAGGCGGTATTTTACCTACTTGCCTTTATACACTCTGACAAAATCGACCTCATACTCAAGCGGGAACTCCGAAACATCCGGAGTCCCTCCATTGGCCCCTATTGCCAGATTGAGAAGGATATAATGTCCGAAGGACTCCTCGCTGTTGCTGAACGGATTGAAAACATGGCCGCCGTCTTCTCCGGCAGGACGGTCCGCTTTACTGAGAGTTATCTCGTTGAGCAATTCTCCGTCCAGGTATATCCTTATGTACTCCGGATCCCAGTCCATTCTCCACAAGTGGAATTTTTCCGTCCACCGGCTGTCCTTTTCCGTAAAATACGAAAGCGGAGTCTTGGACTCGTCCCACTGCACCATGCCGTCAGGAGTCAGAAAGTCGCTGCAGACAGTCGCCGGCGTGCCGGGAGTCTCCTCCGGCAGGTTTCCCGTACCTGCCGCGACCCAGCATGCATTCGCCATTATCTCAGGATAGCCGTCCCTCCGGTAGAACTCCATTATGTCCACTTCTCCGTTTTCAGGCCAGTATCCTTTGTTTCCGAGAGTCCAGATTGCAGGCCATGAACCCTCCGCCACCGGAATCCGGGCCCTGACCTCCATCCTTCCGTATCTGAAAGTGAAACTGTCGGCTGTAGTTACGCAGGCTGAAGTGAATTCCACGTTTTCACGGCTGCTCCGCCAGTCCGTGGAAAGGCTGTCATACCATGGATTTGGAAACTTCTCGGCTCTGGCCGTGATGACCAGGCAGCCGTCACGGACCGAAGCGTTGTCGCTCTGATACCACTGAAGTTCGTTGTTACGGACAAAGCCTTCCTCATAAGACCAGCAGCCGGCAGGACGCCCGGACTCGTCGAACTCATCTGACCAGACAAGCTCATACCCTTCATATTCCTGTGCAGCAGTCCCCTCAGGAAGAGGTCTGTCGGACCGCACTCCTGAAAAGGAGCACGACCCGACAGACACCATTATAACTGTAAGGAGAAAAATTCTATTTCCACTCATCATGCTGCTCAAGCTGATCGTTGGTATCAATCTCTGTCTGAGGGATAGGCCATACAGTATCCTGCGGACCGCGGAAATTCCTCTGGTACAGAGAAACCTTACCTACTTCCCAAGCAGTAAGCCTCTCCTGGGAAACTTCCCACTCGGTCTTTCCTGTCTCCATGTCTTTCCAACGGTAGAGATCAGCGAAACGGAGATCCTCGAAAGCCAGCTCGATACGTCTCTCGTGACGGATAATCTCGCGGAGAGTTTCCTGGTCCAGAGTTTTTCCCATCTTTGCGACTTCGGCGTCCTCAACCGAAGGCATTCCCACACGGGCCCTCAGTTCGTTGACATACCTGGTGATATCCGAAGGGGAATATCCGCCCTGCTCGTTCATGGCCTCTGCAAGCGAAATGAGGACCTCGGCATACCTGATTACATAGTAGTCAAGAGAGCCGTCATACTCGTTGTCGGTATCCCATGGGGTGAAGAACTTGCGGAGATGACATGTAGACTTGGCAGCAAGCTTCTTGTCGTCTGCGGAGTAGTCGTATACCTTACCGTTCCATTCCATGCCAGGAGCCATGATAGTCGCATAGAAACGGGGATCCTTGTTCTGCCAGCGCGCCAGGTCAGGATCGGTGGTATCGTAGTCTTCCTTGGTCCCGCTGTACATGGCAGTCTCCCCTATCGGAAGTCCGTCTGTATAGTAGAAATCGTCCGCAAGGTCGAGACTTGCTTCAGCCGCGTTGAGAGGAGCTTTCCATGCGATTCCGAATGTGGAGCCTTCGCCCTGTCCCGGACCTACGTAATGTACGCTGAAAAGTATCTCGTCATCAGTCTCATGATCGACAGTGAACAGGTCTGCGAAGTTGGCCTTGTAGTCCGTTCCGTCTCCGGAGATGAACAGATCCACCTTGCCGATTACCTGGTTGTAGGCGTCTATGGCATCCTGCCAGTTCTCAGTGAACAGCGCCATGCGTCCCAGAATGGCATATCCGGCCTCCCTGGTCATGCGTCCGGTCTGCTCCGTACCCTTTGCAGGAAGCATAGGGACGTATGTCTTCATGTCCGCGATTACAGAAGCCGCAATATCAGCCTTGGATGTCTTCGGGGCCTTTGCCTCGGCAAGAGTCAGAGGCTTTGTAAGGTAAGGCACATCCCTGAAAGTGGACACGAGGTTGCAATACATCAGAGCCCTGAGGGCCACAGCTTCGGCAATATATCCGTTCTTGGCCTCCTCGCTCATGCCCGGGATATTGACAATATTCTCTATCAGTGTGTTGCACCTCTTGATGACTTCATAGTTGCCTTTCCAGTAGTTGTTGATATGACCATAGCTGGTAGCAAAGGTACCCATGGAGATTTCCGCACCTGCGCACCATGTGCCCCATGTATGCCATCCGTTGTCGGTAGAGCATTCCCTTCGGATTACCCCGAAACCGCCGCCGTCGACATTGTCATTGTACATATTGATGGTCTGCAGTCCGTCATAGCAGGCGGTCAAAGCCATCAAAGCGTCCGCTTCCGACTGCCAGAAAGTCGTCTGTGACAACTGGTTGGGATTGTCCAGCTGAAGAAAGTCAGAGCAGGATGACGCTCCGGCTACAACGGCAGCAGATATGGCGATCCCTAATATCTTATTGATTTTCATTATATTTTCCTCCTTGAATTAGAATTCTATGTTAAGACCTATAGAATATGTCCTCATGTTCGGGTGGATATCGTTGCGTGTATCGCCCGATGTCTTTTCAGGATCCCAGTCCTCAAGCTTGGTGAAGGTGAGAAGGTTCGTTCCGGAGAGATATACGCGGATATGGGAGATTCCTGCTTTTTCAAGTCCCGGCTGGCGGAAAGTGTAGCCGATTTCAAGGTTCTTGAGACGCAGATAGTCCGATCTCTCGAGCCAGAATGAAGACATCTTGTCATTGACGGAACGTCCGAGTGCAGGAAGGGAACCGTCAGTGTTTTCAGGTGACCAGCGGTCGAGCCAGCGGTCGGTGAAGTTACCCCTGATGTCTGTAGTAGTCTCCCAGCTGTAGCGGTAGATTCCTGCGACACCCTGCCAGAATGTATTCACATCCAGGTTCTTCCATGAGAATCCTATATTGAATCCGTAAGTGAAGTCAGGGAACGGGTTACCGATGATCTGACGGTCGTTGTCATCGATGTTGCCGTCACCGTTGAAATCCTCGTACATGATATCACCGAGTGCAGGTGCAGCTCCGTACTGGGTGATGACATTTCCTTCGGCATCAGTACGGTTCAGGTCAGCCTCCGTACGGTACAGACCGATAGCCTTGATGCCATAGTATGAACCGATAGGCTCGCCGACACGGTTGATGGTGTTTCCGCCGATGCTTTCAGTAAGGTCGCCCATAGTGAGGATGGTGTTCTTCACATGTGAAAGGTTGAATCCTGCATACCAGCTCCAGTCACCCTTGTGGTCCTGGTAGTTCACGCTCCACTCCCATCCGCGGTTGCGGACTGCTCCGACGTTCTGATAAGGAGCGCCGAGGGAACCGAGGAAGATACCAGGCATTGAAAGCTGCATGAGGATATCATAAGTCTTCTTGTCATACCAGTCGAAAGTAGTGGTGATCCTGTTCTGGAGGAATCCGAGATCGAGACCGATGTTCACTGTACGTGTCGTCTCCCACTTGATGTTCTCGTTAGCTACCGAAGTCTGGACTACGCCGGCCTGCTTGTTTCCGCCCTGGTCGAAATAGTAGTTTCCGCTTGCCCCGAGAGTGACTACATAAGGATAGTTACCGATTTCCTGGTTACCGAGAGTTCCCCATGAAGCCCTCACCTTACCGAAGAACCAGCTCTTGGTGCTCTCCATGAAAGGCTCGTCCGAGAAGACCCATCCTGCAGATACAGAAGGGAATGTAGCATATCTGTTGCTCTTCGGCATACGGGAAGAACCGTCATGACGGAGAGTGAACTCGAAGAGATAGCGGTCGGCATAGCTGTACTTCACACGGCCGAAGAATGACTGCAGGGCATATTCCTGAAGGCTTCCGCTTGCTGACGGATTCAGAGTACCTCCGTCAAACACATAGATCGACTCCGTAGGGAATCCCTGCTTTGAAGCCGTAGTGGAATATACCTGGTTCTTGAGGATGGAGTGTCCGAGCAGGACTCCTATCGTATGCTTGCCGAAAGTCTTGTCATAGGTGAGCAGGTTTTCATTCGACCATCTGATCTGTCTCCAGTAGTTTTCTGTCAGGGAGTTTGTAGAGCCCTGGGCGAAAAGCTCGTTTCCTTCTGCGTCATATTTGGCATGTTCCTTATCCAGATATGTCTTCTTTGCCTGGAAATCAAGGTTGTATGATATGCTGGTCTGGAATTTCAGCCCGTCGATGATGTCAATCCCGGCAAAGGCCTTTCCATTGAACCTCCAATAGTTGTCCTGACGGTATCCGCGGTTCATGTTGTCCAGAGGGTTCTTCACCTTTGACTGGTCTGTGATGGTTCCGTCCACACATCCATAGTATCCGTTGGAATACTGGACAGGTACGGTAGGACGGGTGAACCATGACACATAACGCATGATACTGGTCTCACCGGAAGGAGCTACTGCAGGAGCATCGACATTGTTCCTGTTTCCCGAAAGGTTGAGTCCGAAGAAAAATCTCTTGTAACGGGTATCGAGATTCGACCTGAAGGCGACTTTCTCGACTCCGGTATTGAGCATTATACCTTCCTGGTTTGCATACGAAAGGGATACCATATAATGTGTATTCTTTGTACCACCTGAAACAGACAGGTTGTGCTGGTGCATGCTGGCGTTGCGCATCACGGCCCTGAGCCAGTCGGTATTTGCATAATGGTCAGGATCCGAGCCGTCCTTGAGTTTCTGGAGAGCGACTTCGTCGTAAAGGCCGGCTGTCGCACCGTTGGCCCTCTGTGCATCGTTGTACATCAGAGCCCAGTTGTAGCCGTCCACATAGTCCGGAAGGACTGTAGGAGTCTGGAGGGTGTAGCTTCCGTTATAAGTGACCTTTGTCCTGGACTCGCCTCCCCTCTTGGTGGTTATGAGGATCACACCGTTCGCGGCCCTCACACCGTAGATGGCAGATGAAGCAGCGTCTTTCAGCACCGAAATGCTGGCGATGTCGGCTGCCGGAATGTCCGAAATCTGGGAAAGGGTACCTTCGACTCCGTCGATGAGGACCATAGGATCGTTGTTGTTGAACGTCCCGACACCTCGGATTCTGATCTCAGGGGTATCGTTACCGGCCTGCGCACCGTTCTGTGTAAGGACAAGGCCAGGCATACGGCCCTGAAGCAGAGTGGTGGTATTGGCTACCGGTATGTTCTCGAGATCCTTGGAGGATACGGCAGACACGGCACCTGTCAATGTGACTTTCTTCTGTGTTCCGTAAGCGACTACGACCACATCCTCCAGGACTGTCGTATCAGTCTCCAGAAGAACGTCCACCACCGCGCGGTCTCCAGGTGTAACAGTCACTGTCTTGTAACCGACACAACTGATTTCCAGCACCTGGCCAGGCGCGACTTCCAGAGTGAACACTCCGTCCATGTCAGTCGTTGTTCCGCTGGTTGTACCTTGAATAAGAATACCGGCTCCGACTACCGGAGTACCGGTCTCATCCGTCACTGTCCCCTTTACGGAATGCGTCTGTGCATTCATCACAAATGAGGACAGAAGCATGAAGCCTGTAAGAAGCAGGCAGAACAAATTTCTGTGTTCCTTCATAATGCAGCTAGTTAGTTATTAGTAATAAATTGTTACCGATACCGGCATAATGCCGAAAAAGGCAAACACAAAATTAACCGAAGGACTTCCATTCTCTAAAGACAGAAAGGACATTTTAAGAAACAAATAAGACAAATGCCCTTTTTGTCCTATCTGTTCGATTTCAGATACTGGCTCGGAGTACATCCGTATTCCTGCTGGAAACACTTCGCGAAATACGACGGATCGCTGAAACCTACCGAATACATGACTTCCGCGACTGAGAAACGTCCCTGGGCAAGCATCAGTGCGGCCTGCTTTATACGTATGCTCTTTATGTAATCCACCGGAGTAAGTCCGGTAAGAGGCTTGAGCTTCCTCGCAAGCTGCTTGGTGGAGACATGGGCCTTTTCAGCCACAAAAGTGACATTAAGTTCCGGAAGACTGATATTCTCCTCGATAATACCGGTGACTTCCGAAAGAAATTTCTCGTTCTGGGAAGTCTGGCTTATTTCCTTCTGGGAAGAAAGCGAATCCACAAGAGCCGATTCCTTCTGGCGCCGGCGGCTTTCAATCAGACTCATTGCCTTGAGACTGAGTTTCTCAACGTTGAATGGCTTGGGCATGAAACAGTCCACTCCGGCACGTATGGATTCCGTCTCTGTCACCTGGTCCGACTTCGCGGTAAGCATGATAACCGGCACAGACCGTCCGCCTTTCTCCTGCCTTATCCTGCAGCACATTTCCATACCGTCCATGATAGGCATCATCATATCCGCGATGACCAGGTCAGGTCTGATTCTCCTGAACAGTGTCAGTCCGTCCCTGCCGTTCCATGCCGTATACACTTCCACCGTCTCTGACAGGAAATCCGCCAGAAACGACGACAGTTCTTCATTGTCCTCTACTACCAGTACACGGTACGGCTTGGGGTCTTTCGCCTCCTTACCCTTCCTGGCATGCAGATTCACAGCGTGTTCCCTGAACGGAAACTCCACTATGAACGATGTTCCCTGACCTTCATGCGAAGACACTTCTATAGTGCCTCCGTGCGCCTCTACATACTTTCTGACCATATAAAGCCCCAGTCCGGTTCCCTTGATCCTGTCCCTTGTCACCGATGACTGGAAAAATCTCTGGAAAATATAAGGGAGTTCGGACTCCGGGATTCCGACACCGTTGTCCGTTACGGTAAAGTACAGTTTGTCGGAATATTCATCCACGTACAGGGATATGTGGATATCGCCGTTGTCAGGTGTATATTTGAAAGCATTGGATATGAGGTTGTCCGCGACGGACTCCATTTTGTGCAGGTCACAGCTGTAGAACACATGCTGCTTGCGGCAGTTGAATGACACTTTGATTTTCCTGGATGCTGCCTCCGGCATATACCTGGCAAGAATTCCTTCTACCAGATCGGACAGATCCACGGCAGAGCGCACGAGCACCGAATCTCCGGACTCTTCCCTTTTGTAGTCGAGCATCCTGCCCAGCAGGGCGCTCAGCTTCTCGGCATTTTTCAGCACTATCTCAAGCTGTTCCCGGATTTTCCCGTCGACCGGAGTCATGAGAATCCGGCTTACCGGTCCGATTATCAGACTGAGAGGGGTCTTCAGATCATGGGAAATGCCCGTCAGGAATTCGATTTTCGAAGTGGCCTGCTTCATCAGGACATCCTTCTCGAATCCGGCAGACTTGAGTTTCGCCTTCATTTTCATGTACTTGACAATCCACAGTACGATTCCGGCAAGGATTGCCGCATACGACAGGAAGGCTGCCGGAGAGAGCATGGCAGGAGGCCGGATAGTGACATCCAGCGTACTGGCATGATCTTCCTGAGGTTCTCCCTTTTCATTCACCTGACATACGGAAAGCCGGTATTTTCCAGGATTGACATCCACCAGTGAAATGGTGTTTATTCCGTCTTCGAGACGCACCCAGTTCCGGCTCACCGGCTCCAGCATATAGGCATACTGGTCAGTGGCGGCTGTTGTGAAATTCATTGAAGAGAACGTAACTGTAAGGTTGTTCTCGTCATGGTTCAGGACAATACCGTCACTGAACCTTATGTTCATCTCGGTACCCGTTTCCTGTCCGTATGCAGCCCCGTTCACCACGAATGAAGTGAATCCCGGCTTTCTGTAAATGCTTGTCTGCTGGGGCACAGGCAGTTTCGCTCTGTAAAACCCGTCCACGGACCCCATCAGAAGGACCTCTCCGGCACTGTCATAGCAGATGGAAGCATACCGTCCGAGAGGGAACGGGAGTTTTTCCGCCGAACGGGATTCCATATCCACCTGCCATACCGTACCGGTCGAGGTGGACAACCACAAATACTTGTCCGATACGGCCATGCCCAATATTTCCGCATCGGACGCCCCTTCCGGGAAAGGGATTACGGATACAGACAGAGCGGAAGTATCCACACGCAGTACACCGCCTCCGTATCCCGCCCACAAATGTCCGGCCCCGTCCATAATCATTCTGGTAGGGATAGTCTGCTCTTTCACAAGGCCGGCTATATCAAATGGCCTGACACTGCCGTCAGGGGAAAGTCTGGCAAGGCCGCACCCGTCATAATACAGCACCCATACAGACCCTGATGCATCAGGAATCACCTGTTTCACCTGATGTCCGCAGTTTATTCCTTCCTTGTATATTCTCTCCAAAGCCCCGCCTTTCCCGCCAAGCAGCTTCCGCTTGTCATATACCAGGATCCCGGAAGAGAAGGTCCCCACCCAGACTTTTCCATCCGAATCCACCGCCACGTCATGACACCACTCGGCGTTGTAGGAGTCAACTTCCAGATCCGTCTGCCTGAATGAGCGGAGCTTCGTGTCAAAAAACAGCAGGCCTCCGTCCGTAGCGGCCCAGAAATCCCCGTCATGATCCCCGTACAGAGAATGTATGGTATTGTGGGGCAAGGGAGCCGTTGCGCTGTAGATGTCGAATATGTCAGTTTCCCCGCTTTTACGGGAAATACGTACAATACCGTTGTTGCCGCCGCACCAGAGGTCTTCCCCGCCCTTTTGGACGGACATTGAAGATATTATCATTCCCTTGTCGGAATCCGTAAATTTCCGCAAGGGAATATATTCGGTCAGGTTCCAGCATCTTGCCACCGACAGTCCGTCATGCGTCCCGATCCAGGTATTCCCGTCCCTGTCCACGAACAGGGCCTCTATGTCATTGTCGGACAGGGAAGCGTCATTACCGGACTCATGCCATATATGGCGCATCGAGGTTCCGTTATACAAATACAGGCCGGAATCGGTTCCCAATACAAGAGTCCCGTCCCTGTCCAGAATCACTTCATTGATGACCTGATGCCTGATATTGCCGACAGGCACGATACTGTCCTGTCCGGGACGGTAGCACCACAGGCCTTTCTGTGTCCCGAGCCACAGGCACCCTCTGGCACTGTCTTTACATATGGAATATACGAAAAGGCTGCGGTCCGACAGTCCGGCCTTCTTCACCTGCAGGTGACCGTCAAGACGGTACAGTCCGTTGAAAGTACCCAGGTACAGGATACCGTCGGATTCCACGATCGCATATACTCCGAGCCGGTGACCTTCATCATCTGTAACATCAGTCCATGACAGTACGCCCTCAGACAGGCTGTAGCAGGCCATTCCGGAAGAATATCCCATGTATATGCTGTCTCCGGAGCGGCATATCGCCCGGACCGCACCTTTCTCCCTGTCGGCACACGGGCTTGGAATATATGCACCTGTCCTTATATCATATATGAGGACTCCGCGGTCCGTACCCATCCACAGCCTGTCACCGATAAATTCGGCACACTGTATCTGCACTCTGGATTCATAACCGGCCCTGTTGCAGGGATAGATGCTGTATCCGTCATACGAATACAGCCCTTTATTGGTACATATCCACATCATCCCGGAGCTGTCCTGGGCGAGGCTGTTGACTACAGAAGCCTCTATGTCCACAGAGAGCCGGTCGAACTCCAGGTAATTTATTTTACTGTCTGCCCCCCCCGGTCCGAAACCGGAGATTGCCGCCAGCATGGCGGAAAGGAGAAAAATCATTCCCATTTATAATAGCGCACCCAGTCCACTTCCATTTCTACAGGCAGATCTTCAGGATCCACCTCTCCTACCCACTGGCCTCCAAGCTGCATGTCTATGAGCAGGTGCATAGGCTTGTAGAACGGATACTGTCCCAGAGAATCCTTCTCTGCCAGGCGCGGATAAGCAAAATTCCTGACTCCGTTTATATGGAAAACCACGCTGTCTCTCCAGATATCCACGCCGTATACATTGAAATCATCCGGGTCGATAGGAGCAGTGCTGCTTGTCTTTGGTTCGAAGTTCTGCAAATCATATGTATAGTGTGAATGAACGGTCTGGTATGCGACAGAGTCGTAGTTGAGTCTTTCCATGATATCTATCTCGCCTCCGTTCGGCCAGCGGTTTGCCGGGTCTTCCAGATCGAAAGGAAGAAGCCAGATGGCAGGCCATGCTCCCGTTGCTCCCTGAAGCCTGGCTCTCACTTCGATACGACCCGGAGCGAAGGCCTTCTTGCCCCTGGTCCATATCCCGCCAGTCAGGTATCTTGCAGTATCTTTCTGCAGGTCATCGTTTTCGATTCCCCTCAATATCAGGTTTCCGTCCCTGAAGGCAAAGCATCTTTCATCGGAAGACTGCGTGTTCTGCCAGTCTGCGGTGCCTCTGGCGGTATGACTCCAGACAGCATCATCCAGGATTTCCGATTCGAAATTATCCTCCCACACAAGATTCCACTGCGGGGTCCGTGAGCAGTTCACGGCAGAAACAGCGGCAGCTGCAAGAGCTGCGGCAAGAAACAAGTTGTTTTTCATACGGGTTATAACTTTTAATGTTGTCACTTGAACAGGAGAAAAAATTCTCCTTTCTGCAAAATTATACATTTAAAATATCCGTTTTTCATCTTCATGCGATTTTTAAAGAATATTCAAGACAATTTCAAAAACATTTCGGACAACCGGCTGTTATATGGAAAAAACTGTCTATATTGGATTTTCATTTCAATTGGCCCTACGGGCGAACAGATAACCAATCCGTCATACAGACGCAATAAAACCACTCGTATTTTATGAATTTCTTGAAGACCAATCTGCTGATTACGGCCCTGATCGCCTCATGCTCCGCCGTTTCAGCCATGGAGCAGACCGAATGGCAGGACCCTCTGGTAAATGCCGTCAACAGAGCGCCGATGCACACGAGCTATTTTGCATACCGGAATGCGGAAGAGGCCATGCAGGGATGCAGGAGCGCATCGTCAAACTACATGTCCATCAACGGAATGTGGAAGTTCAACTGGGTAAAAGACGCTGACATGCGCCCTACCGGTTTCTACCGGACAGATTTCAATGACAAGGGCTGGGATGACTTCCGCGTGCCCGGCACTTGGGAAGCAAACGGTTACGGGGACCCTATCTACAACAACATAGGCTACGCATGGCAGTACCAGTTCGTGAACAACCCGCCGGAAGTCCCGGTAAAGAACAACCATGTAGGCTCTTACCGCCGGGAAGTGACCATACCTGCTTCATGGACCGGAAAGCAGATACTGGCTCATTTCGGAAGCGTATCATCCAACATGTATCTGTGGGTGAACGGAAAATTCGTGGGATACAGCGAAGACTCGAAGCTCGAGGCGGAGTTCGACATCACGAAGTACGTGAAACCCGGAAAGAACCTGATTGCCTTCCAGGTATTCCGCTGGTGCGACGGCTCGTATTTCGAGGACCAGGACTTCATGAGATATTCAGGCGTAGCCAGGGACTGCTACCTCTACTCAAGGGAAAAAGTCAGAATCCAGGACATACGTGTCACCCCCGATCTGGACAGCAGCTACAGGAACGGGACTCTGGATGTGATGCTGGAGCTCACCGGAAACAGCAATGTGACTCTCACGCTAACTGACCCTGCGGGCAATACCGTTGACAAGAAGGAGCTTGCATGCAGGAAAGGTGTACAGAACGTGACCTTCAATGTGGAGAATCCTGAAAAATGGACAGCCGAGACCCCTTACCTCTATACCCTGACAGCCGTTTCTTCCGCCGGAAACGGGGAAGTGATTCCTGTAAAGACGGGATTCAGGAAAATCGAGATGAAAAACGCCCAGGTCCTTGTGAACGGACAGCCTGTCCTTTTCAAGGGTGCCAACAGACACGAAATGGATCCGGACGGAGGCTATATGGTATCCAGAGAAAGGATGCTGCAGGACGTTCTTCGTATGAAACAGCTGAATATCAATGCCGTCCGCACATGCCACTATCCTGACGACTACTACTGGTACGAACTCTGCGACAAATACGGACTCTATGTCGTGGCAGAAGCCAACATCGAATCGCACGGAATGGGCTACGAAGAGGAAAGTCTCTCCAAATTCCCTCTCTATGAAAAGACCCACATGGAAAGGAACGAAAGGAACGTCCGGAGGAATTTCAACCATCCTTCCATCATATTCTGGTCTCTCGGAAACGAAGCCGGATTCGGAGTGAATTTCGAGAAATGCTACCGCTGGGTCAAGAACGAGGACCCTTCCCGTCCCGTACAGTACGAGCGTGCAGGAAACAACGATTTCACAGACGTGTTCTGCCCGATGTACTATCCGTATGACATGTGCATCGAATACTGCGAGAGCAACCCGTCCAAGCCTCTCATCCAGTGCGAGTACGCCCATGCCATGGGCAACTCTGAAGGCGGGTTCAAGGAATATTGGGACCTCGTGCGCAAATACCCTTCATATCAGGGAGGGTTCATCTGGGACTTCGTAGACCAGTCCATAAGATGGCATGATGAAGAAGGAAGGGAATTCTACGGATATGCAGGGGATTTCAACCGCTATGACGTGGACAAGGACCAGAACTTCTGCAACAACGGACTTATCAGCCCTGACCGTGTATTCAATCCTCATGCATATGAAGTACAGCACATCTACCAGTCCATCTGGGCTTCCCCGTCAGACCTGGAAAAAGGGGAAATCTCAGTCTATAACGAACATTTTTTCCGTGACCTTTCAGCGTACAGGCTCGAATGGCAGCTCCTCAAGGAAGGGGAAGTGATGCAGACAGGCTATGTGGACAATCTTGATGTCGCGCCTCAGCAGACAGGCACAGTACGTCTCGGATACGACTACGGCCAGGTATGCGGATGCAAGGAATGGATGCTCAACGTATATTTCAGGCTCAAAAAATCCGAGACCCTTCTTCCGGCAGGATATACAGTCGCTTACAACCAGATACCTCTGACAGGCTATACATACGATGCGACCATTGCCAACACGGTCCGCAGCAATGTCGGTATCCAGACCCCCGCATTTGCGGACAACGACCAGAACTATCTCATCCTCACCGGCGAGGATTTCCGTATCGAATTCAACAAGAGCGACGGGTTCATTTCGCTTTATGAAGTCGGGGGATACAGCCTTATGGAAGACGGCAGCGTTCTCAGACCTAATTTCTGGCGGGCCGGGACAGACAACGATTTCGGGGCGAACCTGCAGCTCAAATACAAGGTATGGAAAGACCCTGTATTCAATCTCAAGTCCCTCAGCCATGAAGTCAAGGACGGTATGGCCCATGTGACCGCTTCCTATGAAATTCCTGAAGCCGGAGCCGGCTTTGAGATACAGTATACCGTAAACAACAGCGGAACTGTAAAGGTCACACAGAAAATGAAGGCAGGAAATAAGGAGAATGTTCCGGACATGTTCCGCTTCGGCATGAGGTTCGAGATGCCGGGAAATTATGACGTCGTGGAATTCTACGGAAAAGGTCCTTTCGAGAACTATGCAGACAGACAGCATGCAGCTCTTGTAGGGCACTACAGACAGACAGTGGAAGAGCAGTTCTATCCATACATCAGGCCGCAGGAAACCGGAACTAAAGCAGGGCTCAGATGGTGGGAAGTCCTTGACATGTCCGGACGCGGGCTCAGGTTCCACAGCGATGCGGAATTCTCGGCTTCCGCACTTGAGTACAGCATGGAAATGCTTGATGACGGGGACGGAAAAGACAACAGGCATCCTTCCTCTCTGGAAAAATCAGGGTCTACCAACATCTGTATAGACAAGGTCCAGATGGGACTTGGCTGCATAGACAGCTGGGGAGCGCTTCCTCTTGACAAGTACAGACTGCACTACGGAGACTATGAGTTCACTTTCATCATGCAGCCGGTAAAACACCGGTATGATATGAGATAGTCCGGCCGATACGGAATGACCTATATGATATCCGCGATGATACTGTCGGATATGAAGAAATGCTTTTCGGGGATACGAAGAAAAGACGGATCGGAAGCAGGAACCAGAAAACCCTTGTCTGTCATCTTTGCCAGTCCTGGGCCGTCAGCGTACGATTCAAGACAGGAAGACTCCACGCCTCTGTCCGTCCTCAGACCGAGCATGACCCGCTCTATCGCCACCTGCTCCGGAGTCAGCGTCTCGGTCTGGACGATCCCTGTATCAGCCGATTCTTCAGGATACGCACTGAAGCCTCCTGACAGACAGTACGGGATATATTTCCTGACATCCGGAATATTCCACGAGCGGATATACCTTTCCCGCTCTCCCGAAACGCCCTCTTGTGAAGCCTTCCCTTCAATGCGCAGGGAATGCGCCCCGGGGCCGAATCCCGCATACGGGACATGCCTCCAATACGCACTGTTGTGAACGGCTTCATAACCGGGCAAGGCAAAATTGGATATTTCATAGTGATGATACCCCGCACCGCCCAAAATACGGCACAGGATATCGTACTGGCGGCTGCACTGTGATTCCGGAGCTTCTTCGTATCTTCCGCTCTTCACCATGCCGGAAAGCGCGCTTCCCGGCTCTATGGAAAGCTGGTAGGCGGAAATATGCTGCGGATGCAGAGAAACGGCCTTCTCCAGCGTTTCTTTCCACAGAGAGTCACTCATGTGGGATACTCCGAAAATAAGGTCTATGCTGATATTGCCGATGCCGGCATCACGCAGCATTCCGTAGGCCTTCAATGCGGAAGCCGCATCATGCCTGCGGTTCATCCATCTGAGCATCGCGTCATCAAAAGACTGCACACCCATGCTTATACGGTTCACGCCGGCTTCTGCCAGCCCCCTTGCATACTCAGGTCCCTTCAGGACGATATCTTCAGGGTTCACCTCCACAGTAAATTCCCTGAATGAGTATCTTCTGTCATTCTGGCAGCCTTTCACTGCTCCGGCTATCCTGGAAAATGCGGAAAGAGGCAGCACCGATGGGGTGCCGCCTCCTATATAAAGTGTATCGGGACTGCCTGAAAGCTCTCCCGTTCTGGCTGCAATCTCTGTCTCCAGGGCATTCAGGAAAGGACCGAATGCCCGGCTGGACGCAATCTCCGAGTAGAAATCACAATAAGTACAGAAACTGCAACAAAAAGGTATGTGGATATAGACCACGCTATCTGAGCATCAACTCGGCAGAGCCCAGCATATTGTTCTCCGTATATACATCGACAGTGTATATGCCCCGGGTGAACTCCGGAATGTCGTTAAGGTAAATGCTCATCTCCACTTCCCTGCCCTGATAGTCCACCTCACGGGAAGCAGAGCTGATCATAGGCTCTCCCTCGAAAGAGAACGTACGCTGCTCCTCGTTGGTAAGCAGTATACCGTCCGGTCCCTTGACCCTGATATAGACGCGGACAGGTCCCTTGGGCGCGAGTTCGTTCTCCACCAGGCTGAGCGTAGCCATCAGACGTACGACACGGCTGCTCCTGTCGGTAACCTTGTTGGAAGAATTGTAGCCGACAAGCGTCACTCCCCTTGCCTTCATCTGGGAGCCGATAGCCACCTGGTCCGTCAGGCTTTCCACAGTCTTGCTGAGGGCCTCCGATCTGCGCCGGCTCTCCGCGGCTTCGCGCCGGGCTGCAGCGGCATCTGCAGTAAGCTTCTGGTTCAGAGTATTCAGTGAATCGATCTGAACGATATAGCTTCTCATTATACTTCTGAGGGTACCGAGTTCCTTTTCATACTGGCGGATTTTCGCCCTGTTGGTGGCATCAGTCTTCTTGATTCTCTCGATAAGCTGGGAAACCTCCTCCCTCGATGAATCAAGCTGGGAATTGATGCTCTCATAATCAGACGAGAGTGATGCATAGTCGTTCTGGAGAGCAATCATCTGGGCAGTCAGATCCTCTTTCTCGACTTTCAGGTCATTGACCAGAGACGTCCTTTCAAACCATATATATGCCAGAGCGACCGCCAGGACTGCCGCAACGGCTATCATGACATACATGACGTTCTTCAACTTGTTTTCCTGCGGAGACGGCACCGGCCTCCTCGAATCCTGTCCTTCCATAATTTCCTTAAAAGTTTAAATTTGAATCATACAAATGTCAAAGATAATGATTATAACAATACAGAAACAGACCTGCAAGAATATTTTCACATTTTCCGGAAAAAATACCCGTTTATAAAAATAAAAAACTATATTTGTCTCGTATAGTGTATAGAAACTTAAATACAAAGTCAATGAAAAAGATTCTTATGATTGCAGTGCTTGCACTTGGGGTTTCCCTTGCTGCAGCAGCCCAGCCGAAAGCCCTCGGTATCAGATGGGGATTCAACACAGAAATAAGTTATCAGCACAATGTAAGCGGAGCGGATTTCGTTGAAGCCAACCTCGGAACTTTCGGATTCAACAGTTTCGATATTTCATCTACATACAACTTCATGATCGCACAGCCTGCATGGACCGCCAGAGGCGAGTGGGGATTCTACGCCGGTCCGGGACTTGCTCTCGGGGTAAACAAGGGCGTCAGCGTCGCTGTCCAGGGTCAGGTAGGTCTGGAGTATACATTCTGGTTCCCGCTCCAGCTGGCCGTTGACCTCAAGCCGCAGTTCGGATTCTGGGCCCATCACGGGGCAGGGTTCTTTACTGAAGGACTTTACGGTTTTCTGCCATCCCTTTCCGTGCGGTACAGATTCTGACGATAGACCATTATAATGAAAAGAATCATAACTACTTTAGTGGCAGTAGCTTTTATAAGCTGCTGCCTTTCTTTGACTTCCGGCGCGCAGCCCAGAGCTGCCGGACTGCGCGTGGGAGCGACAGGATTTGAAGCCTCGTACCAGCACTCTTTCGGCAGGAACTTCCTCGAAGCGGAAGCGGGCATTGACTTCGGGCACGGAGGACCCGGTTTCAAGGCAGTATCCCTGTACAATTTCGTATTTGCACGGCCGGCATGGTCGGACAGGGGCTCCTGGGGGCTGTATGCAGGACCGGGACTCGCACTCGGTTATGTGGCAGACAGGACCACATATACATTGTGGAGACAGGAAGGCATTCATGAATATCCGATCAGGATCCATCCCGTAGACTACGGTTTCATGCTGGCCCTCACAGGCCAGGTAGGTCTGGAGTACACATTCTGGTTCCCGCTCCAGCTGGCCGTTGACATACGTCCTTATTTCGGACTGCACGTCAACGACGGATTCCACTCCTATGGTTCAAGGGCAGGGTTCTACAATTACGGAATGATGGGCTTCATCCCGACAATCTCGGCAAGGTACAGGTTCTGACGCACGGACTTTTCTGGCCGGCTTAACACAAATGACATAATTTTGTAAGAAATTTTTGTTTATTTTACAGATTGTATGTCAATCAACTATGAAAATGGATAAAAAAAACCTGACACCGCCCTATCTTGAAAGGGACATCAGCTGGATGTACTTCAACAGGAGAATACTCCAGGAAGCATGCAAAAGCACTGTCCCCCTTCTGGAAAGAATGTCCTTTCTCGGGATTTACTCGAACAACCTGGATGAATTCTTCAGAGTCAGGGTGGCATCCCTCAACAGAATCATAGAATGGGGAGACAAGTCAGCCGTAAAAGAAGCCAGGAACGCCGGAAAAATCGTAAAACAGATAACCAAGCTCAACAGCTGCTACATAAACGACTATGAAGCTGCTGTGGAGAACGTCTACAGGGATCTGGCCGGAGACGGGATACACCTGATATCAGACACTGAAGCGGATGCAGAGCAGCTGGCATTCATCCGGAAATACTACAGGAACAGCCTTGACGGCCTCATCGTCCCCGTCTGGTTTTCAGCCGTAAAGCGTCTTGACTACGAAAGCGACGAAAACATCTACTTCGCAGTAAAAGCCTGGAAACAAGGACAGAAGAAGCTGGGATACGCCTTTTTTGCGATACCAGTAAAAGGCCGTTTCGTGCAGTTGCCGGACAAGGACGGAGGAAGCTACATAATGTACATTGACGATATCATCCGCTGTTCGCTGGATGAAATTTTCATCGGTACAGGATATACCGGATTTGAAGCCTATGCGTTCAAGTTCACAAGGGACGCTGAAATGGAGATAGACAATGACCGAAGAAGCGGGATCCTGCAGAAAATCTCCAAAGGAATAAAAAGCCGCAAGAAAGGAGAGCCTCTGCGTTTCATATACGACGAAAAGATGCCTCCCGACCTGCTGAAACGGGTACTCAGCAAGCTGGATCTGGAAAACAACGACACTATCCTGAAAGGAGGCAGATACCAGAACCACAAGGATCTCATGCAGTTCCCCGACTGCGGCAGGAAAGACTTGAAATTCAAGCCTATGCCTCCTATTACCAGATCATCCCTGGATACAGGCAGGAGCATTCTCGACCTGATAAGGGAGTCAGACAGGTTCCTCCATGTCCCGTACCACAGTTTCTCGCACTTCCTCAGACTGCTGCATGAAGCGGCAACGGACCCGCGCGTAAAGAGCATAAAGATATCGCTGTACCGGCTGGCCAAGGACTCAAGGGTAGTGAAATCCCTCATCGCGGCAGCAAGGAACGGAAAGAAAGTCACGGTAATGATAGAGCTTCTGGCCAGATTCGATGAAGAATCCAACATAGTATGGTCACAGAAGCTGCAGGAAGCCGGAGTGAAAGTGATGTTCGGTGTCGAAGGGCTTAAGGTGCATTCAAAGATTGTCTTCATAGGGATGAAACAAGGCTCCGACATAGCCTGCATCAGCACAGGCAACTTCCACGAAGGCAATGCCCGCACTTATACGGACTGCATGCTGATGACAGCGGCAAGACGAATAACGGAAGACGTGGAAAGGGTGTTCGGATTCATCGAAAAGCCTTACATGCCTGTAACTTTCAAGGAACTCCTGGTCTCTCCGAACGAAATGAAGAAACGGTTCATCTCGCTGATAAATGCGGAGATAAGGAACCATCTTGCAGGCAAGCCGGCCTATATCCGCATGAAGGTGAACCACATCACTGATCCTGTAATGGTCAGGAAAATATACGAAGCCGCCTATAAAGGAGTACCGGTGGACCTTATCGTGAGAGGGAACTGCTCTCTGACAACGACTTCGCTTCCGGAAAGCTGTCATCTGAAAATCAACGGCATCATCGACAGGTATCTGGAACACTCCCGTATTTTCATCTTCGCTGCAGGCGGACAGGAAAAAGTTTTCATCGGCTCAGCAGACTGGATGCCACGCAATCTGGACAACCGCATTGAAGTCATCACCCCTGTCTACGACCCTCAGGTCAAGAAAGAGATGAAGCTCATCGTGGACTACGGACTGCGCGACACCCTCCAGGGAAGGATAGTGGACGGAAGCGGGAGGAACCTTTCCTGGGAATGCGGCAATCCTCTGGAAACCGGCTCGCAGGAAGCCCTTTACAAGCATTATATGGAGATGGAAAAGGAAGAATCTTCGGAAAAACAGGATTAAAACTTATAGAGACCATGGAAGATAACACCAGAATTTCCGATAACCGGAAGTCGTTTGCGGCAATAGACATAGGAAGTAATGCCGTAAGACTGCTGATCAAGCAGGTAGTGGAGCCCGGACCGCACCCGAAACTCAACAAGGCCCTTCTGGTAAGGGTCCCGCTTCGGCTGGGATTTGACGTATTCTCCGAAGGGAAGATATCCGAAAAGAAAGAAAAGAACCTCATCAGACTGATGAAGAGTTACAGACAGCTGATGAAAATCTACGGCACGGAAGTCTACAGGGCATGTGCGACCTCGGCGATGCGTGATGCTGCAAACGGCCCCCAGCTGATAAAAAGAGTAGAAAAGGCCAGCGGTATCCGAATCGAAATCATAGACGGCCAGGAAGAGGCAAGAATCGTATATGAGAACCATATCGAGAACATGAAGGGCCGCAAAGGCAACTACATGTATGTCGATGTAGGAGGAGGAAGCACGGAAATCAATCTCATATCCGACGGAGGTCTTGTCTGCTCAAGGTCCTACAATATCGGAACTGTCCGCATCCTCAACAATGCAGCGACAGAAGACGAATGGAAACGGCTCAAGAGGGACATGAAAGATCTGGCCCAGTCCTACCACGGAATAGAACTCATCGGCTCCGGAGGAAACATCAACAAGCTCGTCAAAATGGTAAAAGGCCGGGACAAGCGGTATCCGAAAATGACAGTGGCATCCCTGAAGGAACTTTACGATACCCTGAAGCCGCTCAGCGTCGGGGAAAGGATAGAAACCTTCGATCTGAAGCCTGACCGTGCCGATGTAATAGTCCCTGCTGCCGGGATCTTCCTTACGATAGCGGAAATCCTCGGATCGACCACCATATACGTCCCGGTCATCGGTCTTGCAGACGGCATCATCGACGACCTGTACAGCAAGTCACTCTCAGAGGAATAAAGGATTCAGGGATTCATCAGGTCCTTGTTTACAAAGCCCGTAATCCTGAGAACAAGTTCAATCGAAGCCTCCGACTTATCTCTGACTGAAACAAGCTGCTCTGTCAGGACGGCATCGTCAAGAAGCGGTATCTGTGCTTCCGCTTCGGAAACAGCCTTGCGGAAAGCATTGACAGCATCGCCGAACTCACCTTTTTTCCTATAAAGACAACCCAGGTCATACCACTCTGCGGCAGACCTGGGTTCTTTGTTGCTATTCTTTTCTGTCATATTGACCGACACATAAAATTCACATGAGTTCATGCGGATTTTATACCAGCCCTGAGAAGCCCATAAATGCCAGAGCAAGAATACTTGCGGTAATCAGGGCAATAGGAATCCCCTGGAAGGCTTTGGGAACCTTATTCAGAGCAAGCTGCTCGCGGAGTCCGGCAAACAGAATCATAGCCACTCCGAATCCGACAGACGTGGCGAAAGCATATACGACGGACTCTGCAAGATTCAGCATGTGGGGTTCTCCTCCGAAAGTAAACTCCTTGGTCACGACAATGAGAGCCACACCGAGTACGGCACAGTTGGTGGTAATCAGTGGAAGGAAGATTCCAAGTGCCTGATAAAGGGAAGGGCTGACCTTCTTCAGCACGATTTCCACCATCTGCACGAGAGCGGCAATCACCAGAATGAACGAGATTGTCTGCATGAACTCGATATTAAGAGGCGCAAGCACATAATACTGGAGCAGATATGTCACCAGTGTCGCAAGCGTGATCACGAAACATACGGCGCCTGACATGCCGACTGCCGTACCGAGCTTGTTGGATACGCCGAGGAACGGACAGCAGCCAAGAAACTGTGAAAGCAGGATATTATTTACAAATATCGCTGATATAATGATAATCAAATACTCCATAACCTTCTACTTTTTAGCCGTCAGTTTTCTGAAAAGCACGATAAGGTAACCCAACGCAAGGAATGCTCCCGGAGCAAGCACGAACACCAGGATACCGTCGCCTGAAATAAACTTGAAACCGAACGCCGAACCGCTTCCGATAATCTCACGGATAAGACCGAGAACCGTAAGGGCAAGGGTGAATCCGAGTCCTATACCGAGACCGTCACATGCTGAATCGACAATGCTGTTCTTGTTGGCAAAAGCCTCCGCACGTCCGAGCACAATACAGTTCACCACAATAAGAGGGATGAACAGACCGAGAGTCTCGTACATTGCAGGTGTATAAGCCTGCATTATGAACTGGAGAATGGTCACGAATGCAGCGATAATCACGATATACGCCGGAATACGGACCTTGTCCGGAATAAACGGAGCGGCAGCCGAAATGGCCATATTCGACAGGACAAGCACGAAAAGCGTCGCGAGTCCCATGCCCATTCCGTTCATCGCAGAAGTGGTAGTGGCCAGCGTAGGGCACATACCCAGAATAAGGACAAATGTAGGATTCTCCTTGATAAGTCCTTTGGTTATAAGCTGAAATTTACTCATTGTCCTGTCCTCCATTGTTTGTCAGGCCTTCCTGTCCCGCTGTACCGTTTGATGTCGCTCCGGAAGCGGCATCAGGCTCCGCACCGGTAGTAATCGCATTGAATACGTCAAGCGCAAGCTTTACCGCGTTCGTATAAGCCCTTGAGGTGATGGTAGATGCTGTAATGGCATCGACATCCCCGCCGTCTTTCTTCACTTTGAGCGTTTTCTCTGCAGGATTGAAATTCCTGAACTGGTCTGCAAATGCAGGCTCCGTACACTTGGCTCCGAGTCCCGGAGTCTCGCTCTGGGAAAGTACGGAAGTATTGTAGATAATCCCGTCGGCAGTGATTCCCACCATAAGTGAAACCGGACCGCTGAACCCGGTAGCCGCAGCCATTATCGCATAACCGGCGACAGCTCCGTCCTTGGACACCTTATAATATGTATAATCTGTCCCCGCCACATTGATCTGAGACAGCTCAGGGGCGCCGTCAAACTCAGGCACCACCTGCGCTATGGCATTGTTTGTCTTGGCTGCAGCTGCGGCTTCGATAGGCGCCTTGGTCACTGCATAGACGACAGCGAGCAGGGCCGAACTTACGAAGCAGATTACAAGCAGGCACAGCACCATATTCCTGAATGATGATTGTACAGCCATGATTTTACCTCCCGTATTTCTTTTGTTTGCAGAACTTGTTGATAAGAGGCACTACGGAGTTCATTATCAGGATAGCGAATGACATTCCTTCCGGATATGAACCGAAATACCTTATCAGAATAGTCAGAAGACCGATACCGACACCGAAGATGATGCCGCCCCTGTCGCTCATAGGAGATGTCACATAGTCGGTTGCCATGAATACGGCGCCGAGAAGCACACCGCCGGTAAGCAGGTTGAAAAGCGGGTCGGTATACTGGTCCGGATTGATCAGCCAGAAGATTCCGGAGAACACGAACACGGTCGCCAGTATTGACAGGGTGATATATGGCCTGATGACTTTGCGTGCAAGGAGATATATGAAACCGACAAGAATAGCGATAGCGGAAATCTCTCCGGCAGACCCGCCGATGTTTATGAACAGGGTCTGAAGATAGGAGAAATCATGCTGCGCATAGATTTCCGGCAGTGCAAGCCCCTGGGCAAGACCTTCCTTGACAATTCCCAGAGGTGTGGCTCCTGAAACAGCGTCCACGCCGAGGAAACCTTTTGGAGCGGCCCAGTCGGTCATGAATGTCGGGAAAGAAACCAGAAGGAACACCCTGGCTGCAATCGCAGGGTTGAAGAGATTCTGGCCCAGACCTCCGAAAGTCATCTTCACCACACCGATTGCGAAGACGGCGCCGATGACAGCCACCCACCACGGGCAGGAAGGAGGAAGGTTGAGAAACAGCAGTACACCGGTCACCGAAGATGACCAGTCCCCTATCGTGGCAGGAGCCTTGAACATGAATCTGGTGATGAGATACTCTGCCAGAATACATGAAACCACACTCACTGCCAGGAGAATCAGAGCGGCCGATCCGTAATACAGGACGGAAACTATGACTGACGGCAGCAGAGCTATCACCACATCACGCATCAGGACAGACGTGGAAGTCTTTGCGTGGATATGTGGAGACGGTGAAACCAATATTCTATTCATTGTACGTAATTTTTATTCATTATTTCTTAGGTGCCGTCCGGGCGCGCATCGCTCTGATCACTTCACCTTTTGCTACTCTTATGACATCCAGCAGAGGTATGTTGGCAGGACAGCTGTACAGGCAGCATCCGCACTCTATACAATCCTGGACGGCATTCGCCTCCAGATCCTCCGTCATGCCGTTGCGTGCCAGCTTGTTGAGCAGGAACGGCTCCAGTCCCATAGGACAGGCCTCGGCACATTTTCCGCAGCGGATACAGTTGGATTCCGGTTTTCTTCTTGTCTGTTCTTCCGTCATGTAGAGAATGGAAGACGAACCCTTGAGGGTAGCTGCGTCAAGGTTGGCAACAGCCTTGCCCATCATAGGACCTCCGCTTATGATCTTGACAGCCTCAGCAGGAACTCCGCCGTTGTACTCCGCGATATATGAAAGGGGATATCCGATACGGAACAGATAGTTCTTCTGTCTGTCAGCAGGCAGGCAGTCACCGGTCACGGTAAGCGTGTTTGAAATCAGAGGCATGTTCTTCTGTACGGCGTCATACACGGCAAGGGAAGTCGCCACGTTCTGCACCACCGCCCCGACATCGATCGGAAGTCCCATGGATTTCACCTGACGGTGCATCACGGCATCTATCAGCTGCTTTTCCCCTCCCTGCGGATATTTCTTCTTCAGGGTCTGCACCTCGATGCCGTTGTAGTCCGAAGACGCTTTCTGAAGCTCCGCGACAGCAGATGTCATGGCCTTTATGGCTTCAGGCTTGTTTTCCTCGATACCTATCACAGCCTTGGATACCCCGAGAACCTTCTTCATAAGGGCCGCTCCGACAACTATCTCCCTGGTCTTCTCAAGCATGATACGGTAGTCGGAAGTCAGATACGGTTCGCACTCCGCACCGTTGAGAATCAGGCACTCGGCCTTCTTGTCAGGAGGAGGGCATAGCTTTACATGGGTCGGGAAAGTAGCTCCTCCCAGACCTACGACACCGTTGTTCTTGATCCTGTCGATGATGAACTGCCTGTCCTGAGGGATCTCGGTTACCAGAGTGTCTGAAGTGTCTATCCCTTCCGCCCACTCGTCAGGCTCGGTCTCTATCTCTACATGAATCACCTGGATACCGGCCAGGTCCTTTCTCAGACCTACGGACTTGACCGTACCGGTAACCGATGAATGCACGTAAGCGGAAATGAACCCTGTCGGCTCACCTATCACCTGCCCTGTCTTCACCCTGTCGCCAGGAGCTACAACAGCTTTTGCAGGACCGCCCAGATGCTGGGCCATGGATATATACACAGTCTTGGGAATAGGCAGGACTTCAATCTTGCTGCCTGCAGATATTTTCTTGTCATCCGGGTGTACGCCACCTATTGAAAATGTCTTCATAGTCTACTCCTCACTCTTTTTCTCAGGTTCAACTTTCTTTTCCGCCTCCTTCACCGGTGCGGCAGGCTTTGGCGCAGGCTTTACGGCAGGGGTCGGGAAATTCACATCGTGGATAGCTCCTGTAGGACACTCGACTACACATTTGCGGCACAGCTTGCACTTCTCGAAATCGATATAAGCTACATTGTGCTCGACCTTGATGGCTCCGAACGGACACGCCTTCTCGCACTTGCCGCATCCTATGCAAGCTGCCTTGCAGGATTTGCGGGCAACGGCGCCTTTCTCCATATTGACGCACGAAACGAATACGCGACGGTTCTTCGGGCCTTTGTTGCGAAGCTCGATAATCCTCTTCGGACAAGCCTTCACGCAGGCTCCGCAAGCCGTACATTTCTCCTCGTCCACTACAGGAAGTCCTGTTTCAGGGTCCATGGAAATGGCACCGAACTGGCAGGCTGCCACACAGTCGCCGCATCCGAGGCATCCGTAGAAGCACCCGGTGTCACCGCTGTAGAGAGCGGCTTTCACCTTACAAGACCGGTAGCCGTCATACTCATTGGTCCTGGGACGGCTGGTGCATGTTCCGTTACAGCGCACGACAGCCACCATGGGAGCCTTCTCCTTGACCTCAAGTCCGAGCACGGCAGCGACTTTCTTCATAACGTCATTGCCGCCTACAGGACAATAGTTATTGTCCAGATTCATGGCCTCGACGCAGGATTGGGCGAACGCACGGCAGCCTGCGAATCCGCAGCCTCCGCAATTTGCCCCAGGCATCACCTTCTCGACTTCATCGATACGAGGGTCCTCCTCTACCTTGAACTTCTTGGCTACAAGGTAAAGGACTACCGCAAGCACGACACCGAGGACGGTGATGATCGCAATAGTCCAGATAATTGTTGTTGTCATTATAGTGTTAATTAAAATATTTCTATTTTTCCTTCAGGTAGAACACGAAATCCTTGGCCAGAATGTCCCGCAGCAGGTAGATTACAAGATAATACAAGGCAACGGCCCCTATCGCAATCAGACCTGCGCAGACCTCCGACACATTAACAGCCGACAAAGTTAATATTAAAATCATTAAGATGAGCAAAGGAATCACATAAGAAATCCATACCGCCTTGAGCCCCATCGTCTGTTTGAGCATTACACGGACCTCATCCCCTACATTCCATGTAGCATACGGATCTGTCGGCACTTCTATTTCCTTGACCTTCTCCTCGGAAACCCCGCACAGGCCCTTTGCATGGCATGCGGAACATGCCGAAGAGGATACGATTTCCACTACCGTCCACTCGGGAGTCATTTCCTTGACCCTGCCGATGTGTGATATTTCATTTTTAGCCATATATTCTGTTTTCCGGCTGTCCTGAAGTTCCGGATCCCCGTCACCCGGGACAGCAATTGAATTTCTATTTCCTGACAAACGACTCAAACGGGTATTTCAGACCGCTGCAGCTCTCTATCCTCCCGGAAGCTGTCCCGACAAGAATCGGAGCCTCGAACAGCACAGGAATCCTGTTCCTGTCATCCGAAATCCACACCGAAAGATCCTCCTCACCAGTAAAGACATTGCCCGAAAGCAGCTTTGCCGAGAATTTCATGGTATTCACTGTTCCGAATCCCCTGACTTTCTTGCGTTCCTTCCCCCGGTATATGAAGTATACGTTATAGACGTCATCGTCTATGGCAAATGTCATGGGATACTTCACATCCTGTTCAACTCTGGACATGTCTATGTTCCTGGCCAGATAAAACAGAGACGGAAGGTCGTATGTGCATCTGTCAAGAGGCAGGCGGACGTAACGCTGCCCTGAAGAAGAGGTAAATACATCAGCGTCAATATATGTGGAATCGGTTCCGTCCCACATGTACGTATAAGTGTTCCTGGCCGAATACTTTCCTTCGGAAGTGTTCCTTGTAAACCTGAGAGGCCTGATTCCGTCCGCGGTAAACCACGACTGGAAATCCTCCCTCACTTTGAAAAAGAAGTCGTACAGACGTGTAGTACGGCCATAGACGACACAGTGGAACGCTTTCTGCCCGTTGAACCTGACTGTATCTATCCCGACAGAAGCCCATCCTACATCAGAGTCGATGGCTCCCCATTCATAATGTATGGTAAAAGTGAAACGCTCCCCGGACTTGTAGGCGAGGCTGTCTTCCGACACCGAACGTACCGGGATGCACCCCCCGCTGCTGCCGGCATTGACCACGCCCTGGGAAAAGACAGGGATACAGCAGATTACGGCAACTGCCAGCGATATGATAGCCCGCAAAAACATCTTGTGCTACATGAAATCCTGGTTCTCTCCGAATTCAGAGCCGGAAGGAGGTCCGAAAGGGACGTCATCGTCATTCATGGCAGAAGCGAACGGCATGTCGGAAATACTGCCGACAAGCGAGTCCGCCATATCGACAAACCTTACCTCCGATGCCCGGAACATCATCTCAATCTCGCCGATTTCTCCGTTTCTGTGCTTGGCAACAATAAGGGAAGTCCTTCCGATATCCTCCGGATTGTCGGAAAGGCCCTGATAGTCATACCTGTGAATAAACAGTACCATATCGGCATCCTGCTCGATAGAACCCGACTCGCGCAGGTCGCTGAGCTGCGGGCGGTTGTTGCTTCCGGTACGCTGGACGGCCTGACGGCTAAGCTGTGAAAGCGCTATGATAGGGACATTCATCTCCTTGGCCGTAGCTTTAAGCGTCCTGGAAATAGCAGCCACTTCCTGCTCCCTCATTCCCCGAAGCTCGGCAGGACCCTGCATCAGCTGAAGATAGTCGACTATCACCAGCCTGACACCTTTCTGCTTGACCAGACGCTTTACCTTGGAACGGAACTCCATCACCGGAAGGGACGGAGTGTCATCTATGTACAGAGGAGCCTTGGCCAGATCCTTCAGTTTCTCTTCAAGCTGCTTCCATTCGTACGGCTCCAGCTTCTGCCCTCCCTTGATCTTGTCGGCATTGAGCCCTGTCTCGGTCACCATCATACGCTTGGCAAGCTGTATGGCAGGCATTTCAAGAGAGAAGAAAGCCACCGGCATGTGATAGTCCACTGCGGCATTCCTTGCCACATTGAGCACGAACGCTGTCTTTCCGACAGACGGCCTTGCGGCCAGAATGATCAGATCCGATGCCTGCCATCCCAGAGTCATCTTGTCCAGGGAAATGAATCCCGACGGCACACCGCTGAGTCCTGTCGTTTCCTGAAGATTCTCGATATCCTGAATCGCCTGGTTGATGACAGAACCTATCTCCTGCACATCCTTCTTCACGTTGTTCTGGATAGCTGCAAATATCTTCGTCTGGGCCATGTCTATGAGGTCATCGACATTGGTCGAGTCATCATAGGAATTCTTAAGTATATCATACGAAGCGGTTATGAGCTCCCTCTGTATGCTCTTCTGCTTCAATATCTTGATATACACTTCAATATGGGCTGCCGCCCCCACCTTCTGTGAAAGCTGTGCCAGAGCCACAGCCCCTCCGACGGTTTCAAGATTGCCGTCAGCCTTGAGCCTTTGGGTGACGGTAAGTATGTCTATCGGTGAATGTTCGTTGGAAAGCGAGACCATAGCCTGGAATATCATCCTGTGCTTCTCGCTGTAGAAACATGAAGGGGAAAGCTCCTCCATAGCCTCGTCAACGCAACTCGGCTCAATCAGAAGCGCCCCGATAACAGCCTCTTCAACATCAAGAGCTTGAGGCGGTTTGTTTCCCATCTCAAGCCCTAATGTTTCGAGGTTGACCGAGTCCTTCCTTCTGGAAGACCTTCTCTTTACCTCATCCGCCATGACTGATTATTCGAAATCAGGATTTACAAGTATTCTTCCGCAGTATTCGCAGACGATCATCTTCTTGTTGGAAGCAATATCTATAAGCCTTTGGGGAGGTATGGTGCTGAAGCATCCTCCGCATGCGTTGCCGTTGAACACGGACACCACCGCCAGATGGTTGTTGCAGCTGTTCCTGATGCGCTCGTAAGCACTCATGGTCCTGGCGTCGATTTTGTCCGCACACTGCTGGCGGGCAGCCCTGAGCTTCTCTTCTTCTTTTGAAGTGGACTCGATGATAGTGGCAAGCTCCTGCTTCTTGGCCTTCAGATCCTCGTTCTTCACGGATACCTTCTCCTTGACCGCCTCGAGCTCCTGCTTCTTCGAAGCCACGAACTCCTTGGTCTCATAAATGTTTTTCTCCGCAATCTCCCTGAGCAGGCCCTGATTCTCGATTTCCTTGTTGAGGGAGTCATACTCGCGGCTGTTTGCCACATTATCCACCTGAGCCTTGTACTTCTCAAGCTGGGCGTCACACTCGACGATATTGTGCTTGTACTCGGTTATACGCTTTCCGGCATCGTCTATCTGTTCGTTGATACGGGCAGCCTTTGCCTTCAGGTCAGCTATCTCGTTCTCGAGAGCCTCCACTTCAAGAGGAAGCTCGCCTCTGAGCTGGAGAATCTTGTCGATTTCAGTATCTGCCTGCTGAAGTTCATACAGGGTCTTGAGCTTTTCCTCCACGCTCAAGTCAGAGTCTGCAAAACTCTTCTGGATGGACACGAAGGTTTCCCTCTGGTCAATAGGAGTTTCGACTTTTTTTGTCTTTTTAGCCATATCGCTTAAAAATAAAATACCGGGTTACTATATATATTCTCCGTAATGCGGACTGCAAAGGTAGGAAAATTTTTCTTGAGTAGCGAAAATAAAATAGCAACTATCTCTATCTCACTCTCATAATGGCCTATATCCATGATCATGAAGTCTTTCCCCGTAAAGAAATGGTGATAGGAAACGTCTCCGCACAGATACAGCTGCGCACCGGCCTCCCTGGCCTTGCCTGCAAGGGAACCTCCGGCTCCGCCGCACATCGCCACCCTGCTTATCGGGATATCGATGGGACGCGAGGTCCTGACCGCTTTCAGGCCGAATTTCTCCTTCACCATACTGACCGCCTCGGAAGCGGACACAGGAACGGGAAGATTGCCTACCATACCGAGGCCTACTCCGCCGTCTTCCGGATCAAGGATTTCAATATCGGAAAGCCCCAGCTTCCTGGCCATCGCGCCGCTCACACCGGCAACGACCTTGTCCGCGGTAGTATGCGCCGCATACACTGAGATTCCGGCAGATATGGCTTTCATGACAGCAAGTCCCGTCTGGTCCTCCGGAGAAATCCGCTTCAGTCCGGAGAATATGAGAGGATGATGCGTGACAATCATATCCGCACCTGCGGCAACAGCCTCGTCCACAAGCTCCGGAGTACAGTCCAGACCCAGAATTACAGAATGGACCGGCGACTCCGGGGAGCCAATGCACAGTCCGCTGTTGTCCCAGTTTTCCTGAATGCCGAGAGGAGCAAAGCCCTCTATGACGGATGTCACATCTTTGACCTTATACATATCCATACCTTATATATTATATATGCTGTCCGAGATCGCGGCGCACTTCGTCAAGCTGCCGCCGGATCCCCTTAAGGATTTCCAACGCTTTCACTCTTGATTCCACCGGACGCCTGTCTTCCCTTATCTGCCTGGCCGCCCCTTCCAGGGAAAGCCCGCAATCCCTTACCAGGAAATGTATCTGTCTGAAAGTATCCAGGTCCGCCGCCGTAAAGAGCCTGTTGCCCTTTGCATTGCGTACCGGACGGATCAGTGTCGGGAAACTGTTTGACCAGAAACGCACCAGCGAGACATTCTCTCCGAGAATATCAGCCACGTCACCTGTCGTATAGTATAGTCTATCCATTGCGCTCAATCCATGGACTGTCCGGCACTGGCAGACAGCAGAAGCATCATGCTGTACTCCTCAGGAGATACCGAACCGAAAAAGTAATTGACCGGATCCACCGCCACCGTATCCTTCCATATTTCATAATGCAGATGCGGTGCAAAGGAATTCCCCGTCATCCCCACCCTGCCCAGAACGGCTCCCTTCTCCACACGGCGTCCTCTGATCACATTTATATCCGACAAGTGGGCATATCTGGTGACATAGCCGCTGCCATGATCGACAGTCACCACATTCCCCAAGCCCTTTCTTGACCTCTGTACGGACGAAACCACACCGTCCCCTGAAGCCCGGACGGGAGTTCCTGCAGGGGCTATCAGATCGATTCCGTCATGGTTCACCTTCACTTTGTAGAACGGATTTATCTTTTCGCCTACCGATGCTCCTACGGATGTGTACGGCAGACCTTCTATAGGGAAAGAAAGAGGAGGAAGCTCTTCCGCCCCGTCAGACAGGATACCGAATATCCGCATGAACTCGGCATCTATATCCGCGGCTTTCCGCGTCAGCGGGGCATACATGCTCTCGGACATCCGGACAATATCCACCACCTCCATGGAATCGCTCCCTGAAAGGAAATCGTTTGTCTGGCTTCCGTATGAAATGACATCCGTCTGGAACAGATCGTTATATATCATGTTGTCCTTTGCCTCCAGACCGGAGACTACATCGTCGAGCAGTTTCTGTCTCTCCTCCATCTCCGGATAGAGCCTTTCATACATGCGGTTTTCCGCCTTGAGGCGGCGCTCCCTGTCAGTACTGAAAAACAGGGCGAACACCAGATAGTATATGACGGCCAGCGACACGCTGGCAAGAAAATACTTCAGCACCCGCACCAGAACCGAGCGCGTGGAACGCTTCTGCCTGCGGAATCTGAAGTTATCCCTGTCATAAACATACTGGCTACTCATTTGAATTTGCTATCAGAGACATGTACTCGTCATGAGTCATGGAAAGGTCATAATAATTGTACGGATTCACATGAGCCCCTCTGTAAAGCACCTCATAGTGGAGGTGAGGCCCGGTAGACTTGCCGGAATTTCCTGTCGTCCCGATATACATTCCCCTCTTGAGGGCATCCCCTTCCTTTACGCCGATTTCGTCCATATGGGCATATCTGGTCTTGTATCCGAACCCGTGGTCCACAACCACGAAGTTGCCGTATCCGAACCTTTCGCGGCGGACAGTCTCCACCACACCATCGGCAGTGACATATATCGGATTGCCTATATGGCAGGCGAAATCGACCCCTTCATGATATGCCGACCGTCCCGAAATGGGATCCGTCCTTCTTCCGAAAGTACTTGATATCCGGTAAGAACCGGGAGCAGGGTCTATCGGCGGTATCGCAGGTATGCACTGGGCCATGTCGCCCGCCCTTCTGGAAAGGAGAGTCACTTCATCGAAAGACTTGCTCTGCACATAAGTCTCCCTGGAAACCGCATCCAGACGCATCATGGTACTTTTCAGCAGGGAACCGGCTTGCGCATCGTCCATCCATGAATAGCGGTCGACACCGCCGACACCCGCATTGCGCACCTCGTCAGGAATTTCATTCATACCGAAAATGGATCTGTACACATCGTCGTCCCTCACGCGGATGGCATCCAGACTGGCTTCATAATGGTCAAGCTGGCTGTTCATTATGTCCATCCTGAGACTCCAGCGGGAATTGGCCTTTTTCAGTGCGGCAGTCTTGGGAAGCTCGCATCCGAGCACGGAAGTGTATATCCAGATATAAAGCAGCGCAAGGGCAAGACTGGCGATGAAAAGCAGGAGCCCTTTGAAAAAACGGGCTTTCACCGAACGCTCTGTCACCTCATACGACAGAGTCTCCTGATTGAAAATATACCTTTTGAATTTAGACATCGTGCAAATATAGAAATTTTTCAGAAAATTGTTATTATTTTTGCAGGTCAAACTGAAAAGGGAATTTTTCCCTAACGTCTGAAATACTGTTTATTATGATGACATCCAAAGAAATAAGAAAAGCTTTCCTTGACTTTTTCGCCTCAAAAGGCCATACAATAGTACCTTCTGCACCGATGGTGGTCAAGAACGACCCTACCCTCATGTTCACAAACGCCGGAATGAACCAGTTCAAGGACTGGTTTCTCGGAAACAGCGCGCCCAAGTACAAAAGGGTGACTGACAGCCAGAAATGTCTGAGAGTGAGCGGCAAGCACAACGACCTGGAAGAAGTCGGACATGACTCCTACCACCACACCATGTTCGAGATGCTCGGAAACTGGAGTTTCGGCGACTATTTCAAGAAAGAGGCCATCAGCTGGGCCTGGGAGCTTCTCACGGAAGTATACAGGATAGATAAGGACAGGCTCTACGCCACAGTCTTTGAAGGAGACAAGGCAGACGGCACCGAAATGGATACGGAAGCACTTGAAGAATGGAAAAAACATCTTCCGGAAGACCGCATCCTGCTCGGCAACAGACATGACAATTTCTGGGAAATGGGCGATACCGGGCCTTGCGGGCCTTGCAGCGAAATCCATGTCGACCTGAGAAGCGACGAAGAACGCGCCGCAATCCCCGGAAAGGACCTCGTGAACAAGGGGCACCATCTCGTAATCGAGATCTGGAATCTCGTATTCATGCAGTTCAACAGGAAAGCCAGCGGAGAGCTTGAGCCGCTTCCCAACAAGAACGTAGACACCGGAATGGGCTTCGAGAGACTCTGCATGACCCTTCAGGGCAAGACCAGCAACTACGACACCGATGTATTCACAGGCATGATTTCCAAGGTCGAAGAGCTCTCCGGACACAAATATCACGAGTCTGAAAAGACAGAAGTGGCCATGAGAGTCATCGCAGACCACATCAGGGCGATAAGCTTCTCCATAGCAGACGGGCAGCTTCCTTCAAACGTAAAGGCCGGCTATGTGATACGCCGTATCCTCCGCAGGGCCGTTCGTTACGGATACACCTTCCTCGGTTTCAACGAGCCGTTCCTCTGCAGACTTGTCGGGCAGCTTGTGGCGGATATGGGAGAGTTCTATCCTGAAATCGTAAAACAGCAGGAACTCATCGAAAAAGTGATCCGCGAAGAGGAGATGGCCTTCCTCCGCACTTTGGACAGAGGTATCAGGCTGTTTGACAACCTGATGGAAAAATACAAAGACACCAAAGTCATAAAGGGAGAAGATGCGTTCGTACTGTACGACACATTCGGTTTCCCGATAGACCTGAGCGAACTGATAGCTTCAGAAAACGGCTACACCATAGACATCAAGGCTTTTGAAGCCGAGCTGCAGAAACAGAAGGACCGCGCACGCAACGCCACCGCCATAGAGTCCGGCGACTGGGTCGAGTTCCATCACTGCGAGAATGTGGAATTTGCAGGATATGACTTTACCGAGCTTGACGGAGCCTGCCTCACTCGTCACAGGACAGTGAAAGCGAAAAACAAGGTGATGTACCAGCTCGTGTTCGACCGCACTCCGTTCTATGCGGAAATGGGAGGACAGGTCGGTGACACCGGATACATAGCCTCTGAAAGCGGGGAAAAGATAAATATCATCAACACCATCAAGGAAAACAACCTTACCATCCATATCGCCGAGCGCATCCCGGCTGACTGCAGCGAAAGCTTCTCCCTTCATGTGGATGCCAAAAGGAGGCTGAAAATCACCAACAACCATACCGCCACACACCTTCTTCACAAAGCACTGAGGGAAATCCTCGGCTCACACGTGGAGCAGAAAGGCTCTTTTGTCAGCGACGGATACTTCCGCTTCGACTTCTCGCATTTCGAAAAAATGACCGACGAGCAGATCGACAAGGTGGAAAACAGGGTCAACGAGCTGATCCGGGCGAACTCCCCTCTTGAGGAAAACCGCTCGGCCACAATGGAGCAGGCCCAGGCAATGGGAGCCATGGCACTTTTCGGAGAAAAATACGGAGACAAGGTGAGAATCGTGAAATTCGGAGATTCGGTAGAGCTCTGCGGAGGTACGCACGCAGCCGCTACCGGTCAGATAGGTTTCTTCAAAATCATTTCCGAGTCGGCCATCGCAGCCGGGGTACGCAGGATTGAGGCTACTACCGGAGCTGCAGCCGAAGCCATCGTAGACCAGATGGAGAATGCACTCAGAGGAGCCAAAGCCCTTTTCAACAACGCGCCGGACCTTGCAGGAGCAATCCGCAAGCTCATCGAGGAAAACAGCGAATACAAGAAACGCTTTGAAGAAGTGGTCAAGGAAAAGACACTGGCTTTCAAAAAAGTGCTTCAGGACAACAGTACCGACATAAACGGAGTCAATGTGGTGACCATCACCACTCCGACCAATCCGGTCATGCTGAAAAATGCAGCCGGGATGCTTCAGGGAGAAACGGAAAACTTCGTTGTCATCGGAGCCTTCGAATATGAGGGCAAGCCGCAGCTGCTGCTGATGTACTCGCATGACCTCGTGGAGAAAGGTCACAACGCTTCCAAGGATATCAAGGAAGCTTCAAAGGCAATTCTCGGAGGCGGAGGAGGCCAGCCGGGACTTGCCACTGCCGGAGGTAAAAACACTGCAGGCCTTGCCGAAGCTCTCGAAACCCTCGTTTCCCTCGCCACGAAGTAGCAGCCCGCGCAGATGCCGACAAACCCGACCACGGCACAAGAAAATGAAGATATTAGACAGATTCATATTAAAATCATTCATAGGACCGTTCATCGCGATCCTTCTCGTCGTTGTCTTCATTCTGATGATGCAGTTCTTGTGGCTGTATATAGATGAACTCGTAGGTAAAGGACTGAGCTTCAAAGTCATCATTGAATTTTTGGGATGGGGATGCGCCACACTGCTGCCGCTGTCGATACCTTTGGCGACTCTGCTGGCATCGATGATGACTTTGGGAACATTCGGAGAAAACAACGAGCTTCTGGCCATAAAAGCTGCAGGTATTTCACTGAAAAGAGTATTGGCTCCGCTTATGATAATATCTGTCATCATAAGCATCGGAGCCTTTTTCGCAGCCAACAACCTGGTGCCGGTAGCATATAACAAGATATTCTCGCTGAGAAGCGATATAAAGAGGACAAAAGAAGAAATCAAGATACCCACCGGAACATTCTATGACGGTATAGACGGCTACATCCTGAGAATCGAAGACAGGAATGACCAGACCCAGATGATGTACGATGTGATGGTATACAACCACACAGGGAAGAAGGGCAACACAAGCCTGACGCTTGCAGACTCTGCGCTCATGGAGATGTCGAAAAGCAAGACCTCGCTGACGTTCACAATGTATAACGGAGTGAACTATGAAGAAACCAACACCCGAAAATACCGGGACACCACCCTGCAGCTTCAGAAAATAGAATTCGCAAAACAGGAAATGGTCATACCGCTGGAAAACTATGCATTCCAGAAATCCGAAGAAAAAGACTGGAATGATGCAAGGACAATGAACCTCAGACAGCTTGTCCATGACCAGGATTCGATAGGGACGCTGAACACGGAAGCCCAGACCAAGAACGTACAGGCGCTTACGGAAAGCAGGATACTGACATTCAACAGGCAGCTCGACACATCCAGGCGCACGGACATCACCGGAAAAATCGACCTGAAGACCATAGGTACGGACGACGGGATATCAAGACAGATACAGGTGTACGAGGATGCCATATCCAAGGCCAACGAATACATTTCAACCCTTACATCATTCAGCAGGGACACATACCAGTACACTTTCAACATACGAAGGATAGACATAGCGATACTCAAGAAGTTCGCACAGGCCTTCGCCTGCTTCATATTCTTCCTTATCGGAGCTCCCCTCGGCGCGCTGATAAGGAAAGGAGGGCTGGGAACGCCTGCCATCATATCGGTGCTGTTCTTTGTCGCCTACTGGGTAATAGACATTACAGGAGAGAAACTTGCGAAAGACGGAGCCGTCGGACCCGTATTCGGAGTGTTCATCTCCACATTCGTGCTGCTGCCGACGGGAATCTTCCTGACATGGAAGGCGATCAATGACTCGGCAATTTTCAGCACAGACAGCATGAAGACATTGTTCAATAAAGTCAAAGTCAAGATAATGGGACAGATACGCAAGACAAGAATAGTGTATATGGGTACTCCTGAGTTTGCCGTAGCGCCGCTGGATGCCCTCATAAAGAACGGTTATCACGTAGTGGGTGTAGTGACTGTGGCGGACAAGGCAAGCGGACGCGGGCTGAAAGTCAGCGAAAGCGCAGTCAAGAAATATGCAGTAGAACACGGCATACCTGTCCTGCAGCCGGTTTCGCTGAAAGACCCGGAATTCGTGGAAGCATTCAAGGCATGGAAGCCTGATCTGGCTGTAGTCGTGGCATTCAGGCTGCTTCCAAAGGTAATATGGGAAATCCCGAGACTCGGTACGTTCAACCTGCATGCAGCACTGCTGCCGCAGTACCGCGGCGCAGCCCCTATCAACTGGGCAGTCATCAACGGCGACCATCTCACCGGAGTCACGACCTTCATGATAGACGACGGAATGGACACCGGACATATCATCTTCAGGGAACAGTGCAAAATAGAAGAAACCGATACCGCAGGAGACATTCACGACAAGCTGATGAACATAGGTTCGGCACTTGTCCTCCAGACAGTCGAAGCCATTCTGGAAAACCATGTGGAACTCCAGCTGCAGAAGAGCTTCATCCAGGGAGCGGAACAGCTCCGCCCTGCTCCCAAACTGACAAGGGAACTGTGTCATATCGACTGGGATGATACAAGCAGACATGTCTACAACCTTATCCGGGGCCTGAGTCCTTATCCGGGAGCGTTCACCACGCTTATACGCGACGGAAAGGAAATACAGATGAAAATATTCGGCAGCAGGATTGCAGACCCCGAGACCTTATCCGCACTGAAATCCAAAGCAACAGACAGATTCCCGGACGGCAGAATACCTGCAGGCACCGTCATTTCAGACGACAGGACATATCTGGCATTCACCACTTCGGACGGAGCGGTCCTCATCGAAGACCTTCAGCTTGCAGGCAAGAAACGCATGGCTGTAAACGAATTCCTCCTCGGATTCAGGGATGCTGGAGAATATGCCGCCGGCAAGGGCACATCAGCTGAAGTAAAGAAAAGGCTCCAGGCATGAAAAGCGCGGTCATCATAGGCAACGGGGAATTCCCCAGAAAAGAGTACCCGCGCTATCTGATCCGGGAGGCGGACTACATAATATGCTGCGACGCGGCTCTCCAGACATACCTCAGACACTGCAACCGGATTTTCGGCAGGGAACGCCGGCCGGATGCGGTAATCGGCGACATGGACTCGCTGCGGCCGTCCCTGCAGGAAAAGTTCAGGGACGTTCTCATACACGACTCCGATCAGGAAACCAACGACCAGACCAAGGCATTCAATCTCGCGGTCTCAAGATTCAGGGACATCTCTGAAATACACATAATCGGAGCCGTCGGGAAGCGGGCAGACCACACCGTCGGAAACCTGTCACTGCTCATGGAATACGCCAGAGACAACGACCTGGAAGGCATGGGAATCAGCATAGATATCGTGTATGATTACGGACTGGCGTTCCCTGTAACGCATTCTACACAGCTGCACTGCGGGAAGGACCGCAAGATATCGATAATCTCGCCGGACAACAGTCTGACCATACGATCCAAAGGCCTCGTCTGGCCTACAGACAACGTAGTGTTCGACAATCTCTGGAAAGCTACTCTCAACAGAGCCTCCGAAGATGTAGTCACGCTGGAATTCAGCCATCCTTCCATCGCGCTTGTGATAATGGACTGAATTGTAATTTTCCTGATTTCAATAGGATTTCTCTTATAATTTTATTATATATTTGCACATTGACTCAAAAATTATAAAAATGGAACAAGAAGTATATTTTCCGTCAGTATCCGACATCGAAGCTGCCGAGAAGACATTAAGTGAAATATTGGAGCCTACTCCAATAATGAAAAACCCGAATCTTTCCGAAAAATACGAGGCAGAAGTCTTCCTCAAGAGGGAAGATCTCCAGATGGTCCGTTCGTACAAGATCCGCGGAGCATACAATATGATAAAGTCCATCTCACCCGACGTTCTGAAGTACGGTGTTGTCTGCGCAAGCGCAGGAAACCATGCACAGGGCGTCGCTTTTTCTTGCCACAAGCTCAACATCATGGGCTCCATCTACATGCCGACCACGACTCCGAAACAGAAAATCGAGCAGGTCAGGATGTTCGGTAAAGACAACATAGACATAGTCCTCATAGGCGACACTTTCGACGCAGCCAACTCTGCCGCAATCGAATACGCAAAGAAGACCGGCAAGACATTCATACCTCCTTTCGACCACAAGAAAATCATCGAAGGACAGGGAACCATCGGATACGAGATCAGCAGGCAGCTGCAGAACCCGCTCGACTATATCTTCATCCCTATCGGAGGAGGCGGACTGGCTTCCGGAGTAGGTTCATTCATCAGGCAGGTATGGCCTGAGACCAAGATAATCGGAGTGGAGCCTGCCGGTGCGGCTTCCATGAAAGCCTCCATCGAAAAAGGGGAAGTCGTGGACCTGCCGACAATCGACAAGTTCGTGGACGGAGCAGCAGTCAAGAAACCCGGAGAATACACTTACAGAATATGCAGCAAGATTCTCGATGATATCATCGCAGTGCCGGAAGGCGCCGTATGTACAAGCATCATAGACATGTACAACAAGAGCGCAATCGTAGTCGAGCCGGCAGGAGCGCTTTCAGTGGCCGCCCTCAGGTTCTACGCGGACAAGATCAAGGGCAAGAGAGTAGGCTGCATCATCAGCGGAAGCAACAACGATATCACCCGTACAGAGGAAATCCGAGAGAAATCCATGCTTTACGAAGGTCTCAAGCACTATTTCATCGTGACCTTCCCGCAGCGTTCAGGTGCGATCCTCTCGTTTATCCGCGATGTTATCGGACCTTCCGACGACCTTGTACACATCCAGTACATAAAAAAGACAAACAAAGAGGAAGGTCCTGCACTCATAGGAATAGAAGTTGCAAGCAAAGAGGACTATCAGGCTTTGATCAACAGGATGAAAGCCAACAACATCAATTACGAGTACATCAACGAGAACAACAAACTTTTCGAAATTCTCATATAATTACAATAAAGGGTTTGGTATCATGGTAAATATTGACTGGAGTAAACTGACTTTCTCGTACACGAAGACGAACACCATGCTCAGCTGTTCGTTCAAGGACGGGAAATGGGGGGAAATCGAAAGCCATACTGATGACAACATCAGGCTGAGCGCATTTGCAGGCGCTCTGCATTACAGTGTGGAATGTTTTGAAGGGCTGAAGGCTTTCAGAGGCAAAGACGGAAAGATCAGGATGTTCAGGCCAGAGGAGAATGCCGCCCGCCTGCAGAGGTCTGCAAAATTCCTGGGAATAACGCCTCCGTCTACGGAAATGTTCATTGACATGTGTGAAAGGGTTGTCAGGGAAAACCTGGATTTTCTCCCTCCTTACGGGTCATGGGCTTCCCTGTATCTGAGGCCGACCCTCATCGGCATGAACCCGCAGCTCGGAGTGAAGTCTTCACAGGAGTGCCTTTTCCTGGTACTTTGCTCTCCGGTCGGAGCTTATACAGGAGGCAACCTTGAGCCTATCAAGGTAGTCATTGCCAGAAACTACGACAGGGCAGCGCCTAACGGCTGCGGGTGCTACAAACTGGGAGGGAACTATGCAGCGTCCCTTTGCTCGTTCAATATTGCCACCAGTCAGGGATACAAGGCTGTCCTCTATCTTGACCCGGCGACAAAGACATGCATAGACGAGTTCAACTCATCCAACTTCTTCGCCATCAAGGGCAACACCTATATCACTCCGAAATCCGACAGTATCCTGCCGTCCATTACAAACAAGTCGCTTGAACAGGCCGCAAAATACCTCGGTATGGACGTAGAGCGACGACCGGTAAAGGTAGAGGAGCTTGCCGGATTCGACGAAGCAGGAGAATGCGGGACTGCAGTAGTGATAACACCTGTGTACCAGATAGATGACAAACCGGTTCTGGAGTCAGACCAGATAACCTCATACAAGTTCGGCCCGGCTGACAAATGCGGTGAAAGGAGTCTGAAACTCTACAAGTTCATAACCGGTATCCAGTACGGGGATATTGATGATCCGTTCGGCTGGTGCAGAATAGTAGAATAAAGGCCACCATTCCATTCTTGAAAAGAAATACGGAGGTGCAGACTTCAGATCTGCATCTCCGTATTTCTTTATTCTGCCGGGACAGTTCTCCTGTCCGGTAATAGCAACAGCAGGCCTCAGCCCGATAGCACGGGAGAATGCAAAAGGGTGGTCCGGAATGCTTCGGGCTACCCTTTTTGATATAAAAAAGATAAATCCGTATAAAAAAGAGAAAAACATCGCCCGCGCAGCGCTCCGTAGGGTGCGTTTCATGGTGTCACATGCATATCTTTGCCGCCGTCAAATTCAGAGGCGTATGGACAGAACAGAAGAAATGAAGTGCAAGAGTGTGTGCAGATATGTCGACATCCTCTCGGACGCCGGATTCAAAGCGGTGTTCGGGGAACAGAGAAACAGCGATGTCCTGAAGGACTTCCTCAATGTCGTGCTTCCTCCGGAAAGGGAAGTCGACACCTTGTCCTATATGACGACAGAGATACCCGGGCTGACTCTGGCGAACAAGAGCGTCCGTCTGGACCTGAGGTGTACCGACAGGAGCGGGAGGGTCTTCATCGTGGAGGTACAGTGCTACCGTCAGAAGAACTTCTTCCGCAGATGCGTCGAGTATGCCGCCAGGGTATACGACTCCGGGACGAAGCGCGGTAACGGGAACGGATATGCCATTCCTCCGGTGTATCTCATATGCATTCTCGGCGGTGAGTCCGGAGTACCCGGGATGAACCGGGAAAGCGAATGCTGGCGTGACAGGTACATATCCGAGTATACTTTCAGAGAAAAAGTGAGCGGAGAGGTGCCGGATGAGACAATTTTATGTATGTTTGTAGAACTGAACCGCTTCGGGAAGAGACTTGAGGACTGCGGGAATCTTCTGGAGAAGTGGCTCTATTCGCTTAAGCATGTAGGGCTTTTGCACGGCATTCCGGAAGGACTCCGTGCCGGAGCGCTCGAGAGATTCTTCGATGCTTGCGAGATAGCGAGGTTCAGTCCCGAACAAATGATAAAATTCGAAAACGATATGATGACCGAGCGAGACTACTACAACATCATCAACACCGCAAGGGAGGATGCAGAAACCAAAGGGAGAGTTGAAGGCAAGGAAGAAGAGAAAAGGTCCATTGCCAAAGCCATGCTCTCCATGGGGCTTGGCGATGATGTCATCATCGGTGCGACAGGCCTCTCCGCAGACGAGCTTCAGTATCTGAAGACCGGCGGATAAGGTATGTCTGAAGAATGCAAAAGGGTGGTCCGGAATTGCTTCGGGCCACCCTTTTTGATTGGAATTCGTGCCGGGACTTCTCCGGCAGTCTGGACAGTTCTCCTGTCCGTTAGAAGTAGTACTTGAATCCGATGCCGGCACCGGTGTTGAGGTTGAACCTGAACGTGCCGGTGTTGTCGGTCGACTTGGTCGCACCCTTTGACGAAGTGTGGTTCAGGCTGTAGGAGAGGTTCCCGGCCCTGAAAGTGATGCCGAAGTGCTCCGCAGGCCTGAACTCGAAGGCAAGGGCAGAAAGGACGAGGCCGAACCTCGTTATCCCTCCCTTGACGCTGGTCTGTGGGTCGATCTCCCTCCTGCTTCCGCCGAACCCTACGCTCAGGTCAAACCCCGGAGTGTAGTAGAACTTCTCCCCGAGCGGCACATAGTACCTCACGCCGGGGGAGATG
>CASFGK010000017.1 GCA_949294195.1 uncultured Bacteroidales bacterium
ACAATGCTCCGGAAAATGAGAGCCCGACCGCTGCTTTTTTGCATTTTTTGCTCATTTTTTACCTGTTTTTTATAGGTGAGCGAGCATCTTTTTGACCTTTTTAGGCTGGAATTACTGGCCGACTTTGATCCGGAATATCTAATTGAGTTGGGTTAATGAATACGTTTCTGATAATATACATTTCTACAATCAAGAATTGGACAAATTGTGCAGTCACCAACTGCACAATTAAAATCTCGTTTAGGAAAATGGTCTATTGTGGTAGATTTCCTCGACAGAGTTGCGGATTTTGGATTTGGTAAACACTGTTGTGCCAATCTGATCGTAAGGTGTGTTCGCGAATAATATAAGCAGTTTGTATAACGGTTCGTGAAAGAAAATAGAGACGGAATATTATACCCATAATGATATAATTCGTATTTTAAAATGAATATTTATACCCAATATGATATAAATCAAAATAATTCTGTATATTTGTACCCGAACTGATATAATTTATGATATGAATATGCTATCAGCCACAGTCAAATCGTTGCGCAAGCAATTCAATATGACACAGGAGGAGCTTTCCCTCAAGTCAGGAGTCGGACTACGGTTTGTCCGTGATCTGGAACAGGGAAAATCCACATTACGCCTTGACAAAGTAAACCAATTGCTTGATTTCTTCAATTATGAAATGGTTCCACAACCGAAACAGAACAAACGACGATGAAAAGGGCAAATATATATTACAAAAATGTATTGGCAGGTGTCCTTACAGAAGGAGATGACGGTTATGAATTCTATTATCTTCCGGAATATCTGACATCGGATGAAGCGAGACCTGTCAGCCTGACTATGCCTTTGCGGGAAGAGGTTTACAGAAGCAATGTGCTTTTCCCTTTCTTTGATGGTCTTATACCTGAGGGATGGCTACTGGACGTAGCATTGCGTAACACGGATATCAGTATGCTTGACAGAATGTCCCTGTTACTGCTTTGCTGTAAGGACTGTATAGGAGCCGTAAGTGTTGAACCTGTAATAGAGGAGGAAAGCACAAATGTGTAAATGTCTGTATTGTTACCATCCGCTTGAAAAGGGAGAGAAGGATTTTCATGCCAACTGTGCAAAGAAGTTCTTTGGTACAAAGGAAGTCCCTGTTTTAAACTACACTTGCGAAGATTTGGAAAAACTGGCCATACAAGTTATAAAAGACCAGACTTCTCTCACTGGTGTCCAGCCAAAATTGTCCTTGCATCTTAATGAACATGAAGGAACTCAACGGTTGACTATTGTGGGATTATGGGGAGGCTTTATATGCAAACCTCAAACGATACAATTTGCCCAGATGCCGGAAGCGGAAGACCTGACCATGCATTTGGCGGAATTGGCTAAAATCGACGTAGTGCCGCATACTCTGATGCGTATGGCTGACAATAGTCTGTGTTATCTGACAAAGAGGATTGACCGCTCAAGTTCCGGTGAAAAGGTGGCGATGGAAGATATGTGCCAGTTGACAGAACGGCAGACTGAACATAAATACAGAAGCAGTTATGAACGTATCGCCAAAGCGATAGTACAATATTCTTCAATGCCTAAAATGGATGTGACAAATTTCTTTGAAGTTGTGTTGTTTTCATGGATTACAGGCAATAATGATATGCATCTGAAGAATTTTTCATTGTTTGAACCGCATGATGGCAATATACGCCTGACTCCGGCTTACGATATGCTGAATGCCGTAATCCTGAATCCGAAAGATGATGAGGAATTGGCATTGACCTTGAATGGGAAAAAGAAAAAATTGAAACGGTCAGATTTCATAACCTCGGGTCTGACAATGGGTATTGAACAGAAGACTATAGAACGTCTTATTGGCAAATATGTAAAGCTTTTGCCTGAAATGAAAAAAATTATCGGCAATTCATTTCTGAATGATGAACTTAAAGACAAATATGCAGAGCTGATTACCGAGCGTATAGATAGAATCATGGAATAGACCCCTATCTGTTACCACTGTCAGTCTCATCGCCCCAGACCGTCTCAGATGGTGCGGTTTGTTTGTGCAAAATTCGGTGCAGATAAGGAGGTTTGTGAGTATTACAGACAACATGTATCATGGCCGTCCCTCGGATATTCTGCATGTGCATGAACAAATTGCAATAAATCATTAACTTTACACATGATATAGAGGATGTGTTTAGTCAGATGATTATGGAGTTCGACATTAAACCGCTGGTCGGCGAGGCGACCGCCTACGACAAGAAACAGATGCTTGAGGTCAGACGACCTAAAAGTTGGATCAAAAGTGTTTCTGCCTTTGCCAATGGTGAAGGCGGCATATTGATATTCGGTATCAGCGATGATGACCAAGTGTTGGGACTTTCTGATGCAGAGGGTGATGCAGAGAAAATCAGTGAGGAGATAAAGAGCAAGCTTGACCCTGTTCCGGCAGTCAAACTTGACCTGAAGGAAGCGGACGGTAAGAAGCTTGTGCTGCTACATGTATATCCTGGGCAGGAGACACCGTATTATTATATCGGTGACAAGCAGCGCCTTGCTTTTGTCCGTGTCGGAAACGAGTCTGTCGTTGCGGATCGTATTCAATTGAAAAGTCTCGTTCTGAAAGGTGCAGGCAGGACATACGACAGTCTGCCTTCAAACTACAGATTCGAGGATATGGCTTTTACCAAACTCAGATCTGTCCATTACAAAAGGCTGCAACGCTCGTTTGAAGACAGCGAGTTTGTATCATGGGGGATTGTTGATGAAAACGGCAATCTGACAAATGCCGGTGCGTTGTTGGCGGACGAATCCCCGGTAAGACACTCCCGTATATTCTGTACCCGATGGAACGGTTTGGGTATGACCAACGGCTTGGGCGAAGCGAGATACATATTGACATGTACGATGACCGGATGGAGATATACTCTCCCGGAGGCATGATGGACGGCGGGCTTATTCAACAACTGAACCCTCTCATTGTTCCAACCAAAAGACGTAATCCGCTATTGGCTGATTTCTTCAGCCGGCTGGGGCTTATGGAACGAAGAGGCAGCGGAATGAAAAAGATAATCGATTCCTATAAGAGGTTTGAATCCTTGCCCGATTATCACGCTCCTGAATTTCGGTCAAATGCATCGGAATTTCATGTGATACTGTGGAACCTGAATTATGGAAGTGATGGTGTAATGAGTGGAGTTCCTAAAAGAAGTTAGTGGAACAGAAAAGGAGTTCCTAAAAGAGGATAACAAGTTCCGGAAAGAGTTCCTGAAAGCACAGCGTATGATTTACAAAATGATTTCCTCTAATCCGGGAATCACAATTGCTGAAATGGCTGTGAATATAGGTGTTTCTGACCGACAGGTGCGTAAATACCTTAAGCGAATGACAGATATGAAGTTCATTGTCAGAGAAGGGGGCCGGAAGAATGGAACGTGGAGAATAATAGACGGTGATTACGAAGATTTTTTTGAAAGAATCTGATAACAGACGAGAGATATGGATAAGCTCACGAAAGAACAGAGACACCGCTGTATGTCGGCGATAAAAGGGCGGAATACGAAGCCTGAATTGCTGGTCAGAAAGTTCTTGTTCAGCCGTGGATTCCGATACAGATTGAATGATCCGCGACTTCCGGGCCATCCTGATTTGGTACTCCGAAAGTATCGGTCCGTCATTTTCGTGAACGGATGTTTTTGGCACGGACATGAAGGATGCAAGTATTATGTTCTGCCCAAGACCAATGTGGAGTTTTGGCGGAATAAGATAGAACTCAACAAGCTCAGAGATAAGGAAGAACAGAGGAAACTTGCATCAATGGGCTGGCACTGCATTACGGTTTGGGAATGTCAGTTGAAACCGAAAGTACGAGAGCAGACTTTGGAAGCATTGGTCTATACTCTATGTCATATTTACCTTGAAGACAGAAGAATTAAACCGTACAATCCGGTCAAAGAGAGCATACAGATGGTTGCAGAATCAGAAACAGGATATTACAAATGAATTTGCAAGAGTTTGTTTGTCCACCCTTTCCTCCCATCGTCTCAGCCCGTCTCAGACGGTGCGGTTTGTTTGTGTAAATTTCATTGGCTATGATATAATATATTGATAATCATAATGTTAGCATATCAGAGATAGTGTCTGGACAGTTGTCTGGGCAATGCTATATTTCCGGTTCAAAGTTGAAAATATTTCACATCTTTTGGCCATTCCGACTGTCCGGAAATCAATCGTCATGAAGGTTTCCCCACAGCTTCTCCACTGTTTCTATCGGGATTCCGAGAAGTTTCATCTGACGGAAAAGGTCCGGCAGCTTTTCTTCCATAAATTCCTTCCGTTTGTTTTCCATGATGATGTCGCGGGCGTTTCCCGATACGAAGTAGCCCATGCCGCGCCGGGTGAATACGATGCCCTGCCGGGTAAGCTGGTCGTAGGCACGCACAACTGTGTTGGTGTTTACCTCCAGCATTTCTGACAGTTCCCTGACACTCGGGATCCTGTCCCCGGCGTTGTATCTTCCGGAGAGGATATCGTCACAGAGCCTGTCGGACATCTGACGGTATATGGCTTTGTCCTGTCTGAAATCAGTCATTGTCACGGGAATCGAGTTCGGCTTTCAGAAGCAGCCGGTATGACCATATTAAAGATACTATGACCAGCACTGTGGTGATGCATGCGGAGAGAATGCGTGCAGTTTCTCTTTCCAATATACCGGTCTGCCGGAGTATACCGGGTATGAACAGCAGTATGAAGTATCCTGCAAGGACTGACCAGAAAACGGCCTTCCCTAATCTTTTCCTTACTGCACCGAACATTGTGAGCCAGGTAAATAAAGGGACTATCAGGAGATTGACGAGGGCATGCCAGTCAAAGCCTTTTCTGAAAAAGAGGATGACAGGCCCGTTGTCGGGAGAGTCGCTGAACAGTGATACTATCGAGATGAGGACCGATCCTGCAGTTGCGGCCATTGCCACGGATATTATCATTACAACCAGAATGTTGAGGTAAAATGCACCGAACTTTTCTGCCGTCGATGCCGGGACCATGAGCCTCAGGACCACAAGGTCTGCATAGAATCCCATCGAGAATACCACCGCTGCTATAAAGGTCATGCTTTCTGCAGCTTCCGCGCTGTCGCCCGGCCGCCCGCCGTTAAGAAGCAGGGCAAGGACACATAGCGCTACTGTAATCCAGAGAGATTTCGAGAAAATCTTCTTTGCGTTCTTTCCATAAATCTCACATAGCTGCAGGCGGCTGAACAGCAGCATCCTTCTGAAATTGAATGTCTTCATTTTATAACCCCTTTTGTTACAGCGTTGAACAATATTTCCACGGGTATGTCACATTCGCTTCCGTCCGTGTTTTCTTTCAGCACCCTGAACCCTTCCGCGCAGTTCTCGGAATACAGAGCCCCTTCCGGAGACGCGGAAATGCCATAGGTGTATTTCCGGGCCAGGGACTCCATGGAGTCGCAGAACAGTGATCCGTCATTCCTGACAATGATTATATCTGAGACAATATTCTCGACATCATTCATTATGTGCGTGGAAATGACCACGGTCTGGTCATCCCTTAAGTGTCTCATGAGCAGCTTCCTGAAGATGTTCCTTGACGGCATGTCCATTCCGTTCAAAGGCTCGTCCAGAAGAATGAGCCCGGTTCCAAGGGAAAGAAGGTAACTGAGCATGAACCTGTGCTGGTAGCCCAGCGACAGCTTTGTCAGGTCACTCGTTTCCGGGTCAATGCCGAACTCCTTCATGCAGTCATCCAGCGCGGACCGGCTGAATCGTGGGTAGAACACCGAATTCAGGGCTGCGAATCTGGCCGGGCTCTCCTTGTACAGGCTCAGTTCGGCCGGCATGAACGCTATGTCCTGAAGCGTCTCCGGTTTTCTGGAGCCGGTGATTTCCCCGTTGCACAGAACCTGTCCCTTCTTCGGGAACAGCAGTCCGGCCATCAGTTTGAGCAAAGTGCTTTTCCCGGAACCGTTGAGCCCAAGCAGACCGTATATCCTGCCGTCGGCTATCTCCACGGATACGTCTTTGATTACAGTCTTGCCGGGATCGTACCAGTAGGACATGTCTTTCAGTTCGGTCATGATATGAATGTCAATACTTTAATGATTAACTTTTATGCTGTACCACTACGGTGGTACAGCGCAAAGGTAATAATATAACTGTACAATGCAAAAAATTTTTTATCCGCATCTTTATGTGTATTCTTAATCCGCTCCTTTAGAAGTTCTTGCAGATTTCCAGACCTTCTGCTATTGCCGCTTCTATCTTCCTGTCGATTTCTTCAGGGGTGCTGTAGTCGAGGTTTTCGGCTGCGACAGTGGTGACTTCGCCCCAGCCCCATAGAGAGGAAAGGGCTTTCATATAAGGCGTGGCGGCGTCCAGAGCGTCTCCGGTGTGCACATTCATGCCGCGTGTGGTGATGTAGAGCACCTTTTCGCTGCGGCAAAGACCTTCGAAGTCTGTCCCGTTGTCCCTGAATGTAATGTTGAAAAGCGACATGTTCTCTATGAAGACTTTGAGGATAGCCGGAAAACTCATGTCCCAGAACGGTGCTGCGATTACTATCCTGTCCGCATCGGCGATTTTCCTGGCCATAGCTACGATTTCTTCGGGAACATAGCCGCTGCTGCGCTCTGCAAGCACTTTCCTTCCGACTGACTGATAATCCTCTCCGTCGAGGCTGACGGTCTCGATTTCATATCTTTTCCCAAGCTCTGCAACTATAGGCCCGAGTATCCTTCTTGTCCTTGATGCCTCATCGCGCATACAGGCATCTATTACCATGAGCTTTTTCATGATTGTATCTGTTTTTTTATGCTTGTCAGATGAATTTCCCCGTGACGCTTTCCCGGCAGGCCTTTACCTGCTCCGGAGTACCGGTTACGACTATCCTGCCTCCTTCTTCTCCGCCGCCCGGCCCCATGTCTATGATGTAGTCGGCATTTCGTATGACATCCAGATCGTGCTCGATGACGATGACAGTGGCACCGTGGTCGACAAGACTCTGGAATACTTGCAGAAGTGTCTGTACGTCAGATGGATGAAGCCCTATGGTCGGCTCATCGAACACAAATACCGAGTCTTCCTGGCCTCGTCCCATCTCGCTGGCGAGCTTGAGCCTCTGGGCCTCGCCTCCTGACAGTCCGGGAGTTTCTTCACCCAGTGTAAGATAGCCCAGACCGAGCTCCTGCAGGACCTGGAGTCTCTGGCGTACGGCCTTCAGGTCGTTGCATGCCGTAAGGGCATCCGTTATGTCCATATCCATTAGTTCCGGCAGAGAGTAGAATTCCCCTGCGGCATTTTCCCTTCTTATCTGATATGCGGCTCTGGCATATCTTGATCCGCGGCAGTCCGGACACGGAATGTCCACGTCCGGCAGGAACTGGACATCCAGGCTGATGACTCCCGTACCGTCACAGGTAGGGCAGCGGAGCTTCCCGGTATTGTAGGAGAAATCGCCGTCTTTGTACCCTTTCCCCTTTGCATCTGCGGTCTTTGCGTAGACTTTCCTCAGCTCGTCGTGCACGTTGGCGTATGTGGCGACTGTCGATCGGATATTGATGCCGATAGGGGAGGCGTCGATCAGTTTTACCTGGCGGATTCCTTCTGCTTTGACTTGCTTTACATGATCCGGAAACCTTGTTTTCCCGATATATGTCTGGAGTCCGGGTATAAGGCTTTCGAGTACGAGGGTGGTCTTTCCTGATCCTGATACACCGGTGACCACAGTCAGACGGCCTTTCGGGATGTCGACTTCAAGCGGTTTGACTGTATGTATCCGGTCTGTAGACAGGTGTATCCGGCCTTTGTCGAAGATTTTACCTGCCTCGGCCTGTTCCCTGACACTGATGTCAGCCTTGCCCGACAGGAAAGGTCCTATCCGGGAAGCGGGATTCTTTATGATTTCAGGGATGCTGCCTTCGGCAATCACACGGCCTCCGGCCGAACCTGCACCCGGCCCCATCTCTATTATATGGTCAGATACCGACAGTATCTGCGTGTCATGGTCTACAAGCACAACGGAATTTCCGTCAGCTATCAGGTCCTTCATCACTCCTGCAAGCCCGACGATGTTGGCCGGGTGCAGCCCGATGGATGGTTCGTCCAGTACATACAGTACTCCTGTAGTGCGGTTTCTTACTGCGCGGGCCAGCTGCATCCTCTGCCTTTCTCCTGTGGAAAGTGTGGATGCAGCCCGGTCCAGACTCAGGTAGCCTACACCCAGGTCAAGCAGCCTTACGGATGCATCCAGAAAAGATTCGCAGATGCTTGCAGCCATGGGGCGCATTTCTTCAGGTAAAGTCTGGGGAATGCCCTTGACCCACTCCACCAGTTCGTTCAGGGTCATCCTGCAGGCTTCGGCAAGTGAAATCCCCCTCACCAGCGGAGCACGGGCGGATTCCGACAGACGCGAACCTCCGCAATCCGGGCATTGCTCTGTCTTGAGGAACTTTTCCACGCGCTTCATACCTTTCTCGTCCTTTACTTTTGCAAGTGCGTTCCGGACGGTGTAGACGGCATTGTAGTAAGTGAAGTCAAGTTCTCCTGCCTGGTTGGTGTTCCTGGATTTGTAGAATATGTGTTTCTTTTCTGCCGGTCCGTGGAAAACGATGTCCCTTTCCTTGGCTGTCAGCCGGTTGAACGGAACGTCAGTGCGTACTCCCATTGCCCGGCATACATCCGTCATCAGCGACCACATCAGGGTATTCCATGGAGCAACAGCCCCCTCATCGATACTTAGCGTCTCGTCCGGAACCAGAGTGGATTCGTCCACCGTGCGGACTGTCCCCGTCCCGTCGCATTTGGGGCATGCACCCTGGCTGTTGAAAGAAAGTTCTTCGGCGGACGGCGCGTAGAAATGCTCTCCGCATACGGGGCAGACAAGCTCCTGACCGGCGGCCACATGCAGGGACGGCTCCAGATAATGTCCGTTCGGACATTTGTGGCTGGCGAGACGTGAGTAGATGAGCCTCAGGCTGTTGAGCAGTTCCGTGCCTGTTCCGAAAGTGCTGCGTATCCCTGGTATGCCAGGCCTCTGGTGCATGGCCAGGGAGGCAGGTACATACAGCACCTCATCGACATCGGCCCTTGCGGCCTGGGTCATCCGGCGCCGGGTATATGTGGAAAGGGATTCGAGATAGCGTCTTGATCCTTCCGCATAAAGCACGCCCAGTGCGAGCGAGGATTTTCCCGACCCGGATACTCCGGCTATGCCGACAATCCTGTTCAAAGGAATCTCCACATCGATGTTCTTGAGGTTGTGCACCTTTGCCCCGTGCACGATTATCCTGTCCGGCAGGTCAGCTTTTTCGGTCATTGTCTGGAAATTTGAATGGCAGTACAAAAATACATTTTTTCCCGCTATCGGCGTACGGTGTATCTGCGGATAAGGTACAGGGTTGCTGCCAGTACAAGGAAAGTGACTGCAAATGCCCAGATGTTTGCGGTCCTTGACGAAGCTTCCAGTGTCAGGTCGCCGTATAGCAGGCGGTAGCCGTCGATTTTCCATTGCGGATATCCTTCATTGAATGCGGAGGCATTGGTACTGACGAGTTTCCCCGGCAGCCTTGTTTCCGAGATGAGCGATATACCGAAATCGTACAGTACGCTTTCCTTTTCACTGTATCCGGAGTCGGCAAAGTCTTTGTTTTCCCTGTACAGCCTGCCAAAGTCATCCGTATTGAAGTGCTTGTCCAGCATCCTGCAGAGCGATTCAGGCGAGATGTCATTGTCATCCGACAGGATTTTCTTCAGACTTTCGTCCTTGAACGATTCCATCTGTCTGCGTGCCGGCTGTCCGGCCAGAGCATATATTATGTCGTAACTGACCTTGAAAGTGCAGTGTACATACCATTTGGCAAACATGGAATTCAGATCGTCAAGAATGCAATACATTTCCACTCCGTTCCAGCCGGCAGGGGACGCCGTTTCCCTGAACAGGATTTCCTGTTCTTTCCTGTCCATATATTCCGACAGGGGGACAGGAAGGTCTGCGATCTGTCTGTATACTGCCTTGTAGGTATAGATAGTGTAGAACCACCTGAATTCTCTGGATGCCGATTCCTCAGGCGAGAGAAGAGGGTTCCTTTCCATATCTTTGTCTGCCGCCTGCATCCTGTTGCCCCCGATGTTTTCCAGATGCCTGGACGCATACGCATTCATTGTCATGGTCTCATCATGGAAGTCCATGCTGAAAGGTTCCGCGGCCGGTCCTGTTTCCCACAGGCTGTCAGTCTTGAAGAAGAAAGGGCTGTCGCTTCTGTCTCCGGCAAGATATGCGGAATCCGCCTGGGTCCATACAGTCCTGTCCGCTGACAGATCCCTGCGGATACCGGTTGTCATGTAACTGTAATAGGTGGAGCACGATGATACTGCCATGATAGTCAGGACGAGTGTTATTATACCTGTATGTTTCATGATATTCATCCGTTAGTGTTTCTTACTTTTTTTTCATGCATGATTTTGTCTTTGAGAGCTTTGGAATTCTTGTATGCAAAATATATTTTCGGTTCCCGGGAATCGGGTTCCGGGCGTCTGACAATGTATCCGGCACTCCGGCATTCATTCCCGGGTACATCATAAACAGCGAATTCAGGAATGATTGCGGCCACCGCCGTCACAGCTGCAGCTGCGGCTACCGGTCCCAGAATCCCTGCCATGCTTCTCTTCTTCCTTATCCTTCTGATGACAGCTACTTCCGTGGCTGACGTTCCGGCTTCGGAAGAAAAAGGGGCATTGCCTGATTCCTTGAGCTTGGCGATAAATCCCTCGTATAGTGTGTCATTTCCCATAACCGTATTCCTCCATGAGTGTCTTTATGGCCTTGCGAGCCAGATAAAGGTTGCTTTTGATCTGGTCTGCACCCAGCCCTGTTATAAATGTGACTTCTTCCGTATCGAGACCTTCGATTTCCTTTAACGTGAATACCAGACGCTGCTTCGGACTCAGTCTTTCTGATGCCTTGCAGAAGATCTCCCATTCTTCGGAGGCTATCATCCTGTCTTCTGCCGATATGTCCTGTCTTTCTCCTGTCCTTCCCGGTACCAGTTCCCTTATCCGTGAGAGGATGGTCTTCTGCCTGCGCAGCCTGTCGACAGACAGATTGGCTGCAATCCTGTAGAGCCATGTTGTCAGGCTGCTCTTTCCGTTGAAACGGTCTGCCTGCTGCCAGACTCTTATGAAAACTTCCTGTGTGATGTCTTCAGCATCGTGGACTCGGCATGTTATCCTCTGTGCTGTCCTGAATACAAGAGGCCTGAATTTCCTGATCAGTGTTCTGAGCGCAGTCTCATCCCCGCCAGATATGGCGGCCATCAGCTCCGCATCGCTTATGTCGCGTCTGTCAGTCATCCGTTTTCGCCGTTTTCTGCATGTTATACGCAGAAAAAGAACAGAAGTAAAATTTTACGACAGTTTTTCCAGATCCAGTCCGGACGGCTTCTGGAATATTCTCAGTCCGAATTCAGGCATGGAGGCTATTATGTGTTCCATGATATCGGCTGCGATATGTTCGTGCGGCACCCAGTCTTTTGACAGTGTGAAAAAATACAGTTGCAGAGGCAGTCCTTCGGAGGTCGGCTCCAGCTGCCGGACGACCATCATCAGGTCGCTGTTGGTTTCAGGGTGGTGGCGCAGGTAGTATTCCGTGGCTGTCCTGAAAAGTTTCAGGTTGACCGTATCCTCTGTCAGTTCCAGACCTTCAGCCCAGGCTTTGCCGGAAAATCCCTCCAGTTCTTCCCCGGTACAGAAACGAATGGAATTCATGTCGATTCGCAGGGCTCTGGCTACACGGCGGCCTCCGCTCTCACGCATCCCGCGCCAGTTCTTGAAGGAATCGCTGACCAGAGCGTAAGGAGGGACGGTCACTATCGTCTTGTCCCAGTTGCGGACTTTTACCGTATTGAGGGTCACTTCCTCCACTTCTCCGTCGACACCGTACTTTTCCATCATGATCCAGTCTCCCGGACGGAGCATGTCGTGGGCGGACAGCTGCACACCGGCCACCAGGCCCAGTATAGTGTCCTTGAACACGAGCATGAGTACTGCAGCCGATGCCCCGAGTCCTGCCAGAAGCGTGGTGAAGTCTTTTTCCAGAAGGATACCTATCACCAGGATTGCGCTCACGCAGATGATGATGACTTTCACCATCTGGTAGACTCCCTTCATAGGCTTGTTTTTCAGGGATTCCGACTCATTGGAGATTGCATACAGTGAAGTTATGAACCTGCATACCAGACTGCAGGCTATGACAATGATGTATATGTTGAGTCCTTTGGTTACAAGTCCGGTCCATTGTGTGTGCTCCGGAAACAGCAGCGGAAGGGCGAACTGGAATGTAATCGGGGGTATGAGATGGAAGACGCTGTGAAGTACGTTGCTGTCAGTGATGTAGTTGTCCCATTTGAAAGCGGTCTTCTCGGCCACTTTCCTGATAAGCGGAATAAGCAGTTTGCAGCAAAGGAAATCTACCAGGTATGCAAAAACCACTATGATGCAGGAAATGATGATGCGCATCTGCAGTCCCATTCCGATAATATCTGTCGCTTGTGTTTCCATTCGGGCTTGTTGTATGGTCTGTTGAAGTATATGATATTATTCCAGGCATATGGTTTCAAGATCATCCGGCACATATACTTTCCCGCGGAAGTTTTTCCCTGCCTCTGCGGTGTAGCGTTCTTTACGCCCGGACAGATCCGAGTCTTCTGTATGGTAGAGTATCAGGTTCTTGATATTCAGTCCTCTGGCTGTAATCCCCGTATCCAGGGCGGTACTGTGGCTCTTTTCGTACGGCCTGAATATTTCCCTGTCATCATAAAGGCAGAATGCTTCGCACATAAGCCAGTCGGCATTCTTGACCAAAGGCCTGGTGCTTTCGTTGAACGGCTCGTCTCCCAGACAGACCAGAGTCTGTCCGTTCGAAAGGACAGTCCTGAATCCCAGCTGCCTTTCTTTTGCCGACTGTATGTCGAAACATTGCAGTTCCATTTTCCCGGCGCTGAACAGATCTCTGTCCTTGAGTTCGTGCAGCAGTACCGATTTCCCGAAAAGGTCCACATATTTCTTGTGCAACGTCATGCGGCAGATGTTTGTCAGGACATCCATCACCTTGTCGTTTCCGTATACATTCAGAGGCCCGGCATCCTTGCGGTAAAGCATTTCCTGCATTATGAACCGGATTGCCCATATCGCTCCGAATATATGGTCCGTATGGGCGTGTGTGATGAATATGTCGTGAATGTCTGTCAGTCTGATGCCTGCTTTTTCCATTTGGACCAGAATGCCGTTTCCTCCTCCGCCGTCGACCAGAAGCATTGAACCTCTGTCTCTGAGGATGAAACATGTGTTGTAGCATTTTGTGGTGACGGCATTTCCTGTACCGAGCATTGTAATTTGAGGGATGTCCATATTTTTCTGACTGTTATGCGAAAAACGCCGGAATCTGAAAAACAGTTTCCGAACCGAATACAAATATAATCCAAAAATCATATCTTTGTGTACCCTGCTTTCAATTGCAGTTCCGGATAACATCCGGCCGTCATGTTGGAGAGTATACAATACAAATCATATGAAAAGAACCATTTTATCTTTTGCACTCATGCTTGGAATCCTGGCATCGTGCACGAATACTCAGAAAGACTCTGGAATAAAAGAATCCGCTATGGCACAGAATGAAACTATTGAAAATCTCAAGACCCGCCGTGCTGTCCGCTCGTACCAGGACAGGATGCCTGAGATGGAACTTATCGAACAGGTTTTGGAAGCGGGTACTTATGCCCCTACAGGGATGGGACGCCAGTCTCCGGTTATTGTCGCAGTTACAGACAAGGCAGTCCGTGACCGTATTTCACAGTTGAACGCTGCGGTGATGGGCTCTGACAGGGATCCGTTCTACGGGGCTCCGGTAGTGCTGATAGTCCTGGCAGACAGGAATGTCCCTACTCATGTCTATGACGGCGCTCTGGTGATGGGAAATCTCATGAATGCCGCCCATGCCCTTGGCCTCGGAAGCTGCTGGATTCACCGGGCAAAGGAAGTGTTTGACAGTGAGGAAGGAAAGGCTCTGCTTAAGGAATGGGGGATCGAAGGAGACTATGAAGGGATAGGTAACTGTATTCTCGGCTATCCTGCCGGAGAGTATCCTTCCCCAGCTCCGCGCAAGGCTGATTATGTGCATTTTGTAAAGTAAATCAAGTGTAACGTATGGAAGCCGCCCTGAATCCCGGGACGGCTTCTTCATATAGATATGGAGATTATGGATTTTCTGGAATTGGTGGAGAATCCGATGAAAGTGACCCCCAAGAATCCGGGGTGAAAGTGGCCCCCTTAAAGAGTCATGAAAAAACAAGATTCAAGAGACATTTTCATAGACAGTCAACCAGAACGATGAGGTTAAAAACAAATACGATTA
>CASFGK010000018.1 GCA_949294195.1 uncultured Bacteroidales bacterium
AAAGGTAAACATACCGCCGCATTGCTTGCATTTATAACGTTGGTGACCTCTCTGCCTACCCCATTTTGTCACTTTTAGTGAGCCACAGTGCGGACATCTTTCATAACGAGTTTTTGACATAAAAAATAACTTTGATGAAAACCTTTTCATCAAAGTTATTGTATCTAATTGTTTATTAATTAATTATACAGGTTTTGCCAACTATTTTTGGCAATTATACCTTGTTTGATTGTTCTTATAAACAGACCGGCTGCTACTGCAGTGAGGCGGTGGATGCGGCTGCACGGGCTGCTGCCTCTGCGAAGTCACTGCCTGACGATGCGTACAGGATACCGCGCGAGGAGTTGATCAGAAGGCCGCCTTTGTCGTTGGCTCCGTATCTGATGACTTCTTCCGCAGAGCCTCCCTGGGCGCCGACTCCAGGAACGAGAAGGAAGTTGTCGGGGCAGAAAGAACGGATTTCGGCCAGTTTGTCCGCCTTGGTCGCACCTACCACGAACATCATGTTGTCCGGTGTGGAGATGGACATCATCTCTTCCATGACTGCCCGGTAAAGAGGCTTTCCGTCCTTGACAGCCGTCTGGAACTGGTAGGCGGAGGCATTGGATGTCAGAGCCAGGACTATCGACCATTTGCCTTTGTATTCAAGGAAAGGTGTCACACTGTCGGCGCCCATATAGGGGGCGAGGGTGACAGCATCGAAGTCCATTGTCTCGAAAAACGCTTTTGCATATCTTTTGGCGGTGTTCCCGATATCACCGCGCTTTGCATCCGCGATGAGGAACATTTCAGGATAGCGGCTTCTGATATAGTCTACCGTGATTTCCAGAGCCTTGATACCGTCTTTGCCATAGCATTCATAGAATGCAAGATTCGGCTTGTAGGCAATACAGTGAGGGGCCGTGGCATCGATGACAGCTTTGTTGAACTCCACTACGGAACGCGCCTTCCCCTTGAAGAACTCGCCCCCGACTGCTATCGGCTCGTCTTCCGCCAGAGCCTTGACCGGAGCCGGCATTTTCTCGAAATCCACGTCAAGGCCTACGCAGAGCATGGATTTTTTCTTGAGTATCTGCTGGTATAATGCTTCTCTGTCCATATTATTTATTTTTGGTAATATCTGTAGAACAATGCTATTGCTTCCATGCCCATGAAGAGCTGGCTGAGAAGGTAACTCTCGTTCGGAGAATGTATCGTATCCCTTTCAAGGCCGAATCCCATCAGAAGCGGGTCGATTCCCAAAATGCGCTGCAGGTCGGCAAGGATAGGGATACTTCCTCCTCCCCTGCTCGGCACAGGTTCGATACCGTAAACTTCCGTCATGGCTCTGGAAGCGGCCTGATATGCCGGAGACGATATAGGTATAAGGAAGCCGTTTCCGCCATGGCAGGGCGTTACCTCTACTTTCACATAGTCCGGAGCGATGGACATGAAATGCTCGGTAAAAAGGCGGGTTATGGTCTCGCTGTCCTGGTTCGGGACCAGACGCATGGAAATCTTCGCATGGGCTTCGGACGGGAGAACGGTCTTGGCTCCCTCGCCTGTATAGCCGCCCCATATTCCGTTGACGTCCAGACACGGGCGGATGCCTGTCCTCTCCAGGGTGGTATACCCTTTCTCCCCTTTCACTTCCCTTATATCCAGGAAAGACTTGTATTCTTCCAGATCAAACGGAGCCCGTGCAAGTTTCGCACGGTCCCCGGCTGAAAGCTCCACCACGTCGTCATAGAATCCTTTGACCGTAATGTGTCCGTCCTTGTCGATGAGGGATGAGATCATGTCGCACAGGACATTGACTGGATTGGCGACAGCTCCGCCGTAATGGCCGGAATGAAGATCCTTGTTCGGACCTGTCACCTTGACTTCCACGTATGAAAGTCCGCGCATTCCGCAGTTGATCGAAGGAACTTTCTCTGAAATCATGGTAGTATCGGATACCAGTATGATATCCGCTTTCAGAAGGTCCTTATGGCTTTTTGCCCAGGCTGCAAGCGAAGGGCTGCCGATTTCCTCCTCTCCTTCGAATATGAATTTGACATTGTGCTTCAGGCCGGCTTCCCTGACCATGTATTCAAACGCCTTGATGTGCATGAACAGCTGGCCCTTGTCATCGTTGGCACCTCTCGCGTAGATGGCCCCTTCTCTGATTTCAGGCTCGAAAGGATCCGATTTCCAGAGCTCTATAGGGTCTACGGGCTGGACATCATAGTGTCCGTATATCAGGACGGTCGGCAGAGAAGGATCTGTTTTCCTTTCTCCGAACACCACCGGATGCCCTTCTGTCGGGTAAACCTCCGCCGTGTCGGCTCCTGCTTCGAAGAGAAGCTCTGTCAGGCGGTCAGCGCATCTTTTCATATCCGGCTTGTGCTCTTCAAGCGAGCTTACTGACGGGATTCTCAATAGTGAATACAGTTCCTGAAGGAACCTTTCCCTGTTCTTTTCAATGTACTGTTTCATGCGGTCTTTCTGTTTTATGCCAAATTTTACAAATTTAACATTATTTTTCTGTCCGGCAACTTATACAGTTCCTTCGCTACATCCGCCGCTCCTTCTCATTGTGAAAGGCCGCAGTATCGGGACATGCCGAAAGTAAAAAAAGAGGATGGAGAAACCGCTTCCCCATCCTCTCATGTCTATAAGTGGTAAGGTTTTAGTAAACCCACTCGAAATCGTCTACCCAAAGTTCATTGGCCGAGCAGCCGGTAAGGTAGTCCCCGCGGTTGCTTGTAGCGCATGAAATCACGACAGAGTAGTTTCCTTCCGCAGGCTTTGCTACAGTGTCATACCACACAAAAGGAATCTCTACGTCAGTGAATTCTGCCTGGCTTGCAGTAATGTCCAGTGAAGCGTAACCGATGATGGCGCCTTCATCAAGACTGCTGGCAGCAGCAGGGTCCCACATTCCGGTTGGAGAAGTGAGTCCTGATGTCACCCCGTGCTGGGCGGTCCAGTCAACGACTACGGCATAGATACGGGTAATGTCCTGGCTGCCTTTATATGAATCGCCGTCCGGATCAGAACTGCCGACCTGGTCTATGATCCCTACATTTGCCTTGTATGAAACTTTCAGTGCGGAAGGGCGTGCCGTCCAGGAGTAGACCTTTCCGAAATTTGCTGTTCCTGTAAGACCATCCATGATGAAATCGCCTGTATACATGTTTCCAGGAGCGAACACGGCTCCAAGGACCATATTGGCCTTCAAGTATGCGACTCCTTCAGGATCCTGCTGGCAGAGATTGGCTCCGAACAGTGCGGACATACTGTTGTTGCCGCTGTCCCAGAAACTCTCTCCTTCAGCATTGGGATATGGAAGGGAACCGTCTTTCACCGACCAGCCTGACATGTCTCCGTTCGGAATCACATCGCCCTCTCCGGCAGTATATTCCGCTCCGGCTACAATCTGACCGTCCGCCTGGAACTCATAAGTATTGCCGGCAAAAATACCGGTCCCTTCTACAAGGGAATAGACAGTAAGACCGGCACCGTTCTGTGACTCTGTCCATACTGGCGCAACAGTGAACTCTCCGTCAATGATTTCCGCATCATGCCAGGTATCCGTACCTTTCACTCTATACGAAACGGCAGCAGGAGCAGCGTCCCCGAAAGACAGGCTTGCAGTATTCGCCCACATGTCAACATCCGAAACTTCCACTACACTGACGGCTATATCCTCACTCTTTTTGTCACAGGACACCATAAGCGCCGCCATGCACAATACAAGTGCAACGTCAAGAATCTTTTTCATCTGATTCTGTCATTTATTTTACCACTCTGAATGTGCAGGTCTGAGTGAATTCAGTGCCGTTGTTGTCGGTAATGGCAAGAGTGAACGAATGCTCGGTGCCGTTTTCCGCCAGACTTGGAATAAGTGCGACAAGAGAAGTAATGTTGAACTCTACGCTTGTCTGGTCAAGCAGCTGGTCTCCTGTCGGAACGCCCATTCCGCCAAGTACAGCAGCTACATTAGGGTCGTTGATCAGATCCATTTCACTTGACAATCCAATCATTGCAAGCATAGGAGCAAGACTTTCGGAGTCTACGCTTACTGTGAATGTCCTGATTCCCGCAGGGGCGTTCACAGTCAGAGTCGCATCAAGGTCTTCGGTAATATCCACAGTAGCGAAGTCGGGATTCGACGGCCACTCTACAGAAGGGCCGGATACTCCTACTCTGTGGAAAGTACATGTAGCCTCGTCAGTCTTGCCGTTGTTGTCGGTAACGTTGATTATAAAAGTGTGGTTGCCGTCCTCCATGGTAAGACTGTTGATCATCTGCACAAGGGTGGAAATGTTGAAGTCGACCTCTGTCTGGTTGAAAATCCTGTCTCCTGTAGGAAGACTCGGATCTATCATGGCAAATGCGCCGATGAGAACCTTGTCATTGATGAAATCAAGTTCCGTGTCAGTAATACCGAGAAGCTGAAGTGCTGCTGCCAGCAGGTCTGACTGTACTTCGACTGTAAGGCCTTTGATGCCGGCTTCTGCAGTGACTGTCAGAGATGCATCGAGATCTTCGGTGATATCCACAGTAGCGAATGAGGAGTTGGCAGGCCATTCGATAACAGGGCCGTCGAGTTCCTCTACAGGATTGTTTTCCTTACATGAAGAAAGTGCAAAGATGGCAGATACTGTCATCAGTGCGGTTAAAAATCTTTTCATTGTTGTAAGATTTAAATTAAACATTTATTGATAGTTAAGATTTTCCGATATGGGTCTTTGCGTAATCCAGGGTCAGATCGAAGACCTTTTTCCTGGATGACGGGGCCTCGTACATGGCGTCCGTCATTATCTGCTCGCAGATGGAACGCAGGCCTCGGGCGCCGAGCTTGTTTTCTATGGCAGTATCGACTATCAGGTCTAGTACACCAGGCTCTATCCTGAGCTGCATGCCGTCCATCTCGAACATCTTCTCGTACTGCCGTATGATAGCATTCTTCGGCTCTGTCAGTATCCTCAGAAGGGCCGGCCTGTCAAGCTGGTCCAGATATGTGATCACCGGCAGCCTGCCTATTATTTCAGGAATGAGCCCGTAAGCCCTCAGATCCTGGGCCGAGACATACTGGAGAAGATTCTCCTTGTCCACCTTCTGCCTGTTGTTTGCACCGTAACCTATGACCTGGGTATTGAGCCTCTGGGCAATACGTCTCTCAATACCTTCGAATGCGCCTCCGCAGACAAACAGGATGTTCTGTGTATTCACCTGTATGAACTCCTGCTCGGGGTGCTTGCGGCCCCCCTTCGGCGGCACGTTGACAACATTGCCTTCAAGCAGCTTCAGCATGGCCTGCTGAACTCCTTCACCGGAGACGTCGCGCGTAATGGAAGGGTTGTCGCTCTTGCGGGCTATCTTGTCTATCTCGTCTATGAAGACTATACCCCTTTCCGCGAGCTCCACATCATAGTCGGCTTCCTGAAGAAGCCGTGTAAGGATGCTTTCGACATCCTCGCCCACATATCCGGCTTCCGTGAGGACAGTAGCGTCAACGATAGTGAACGGAACCTTGAGAAGTCTGGCTATTGTCTTGGCCATCAAAGTCTTTCCGGTACCTGTAGGTCCCACCATCAGGATATTCGACTTTTCAAGCTCGAGGTCGCGCGTGTCGTCAAGGTTGTGGTTTATGCGCTTGTAATGGTTGTAGACAGCAACGGAAAGCAGTTTCTTGGCTCTGTCCTGACCTATTACATACTGGTCTAGATACGCATGTATTTCCTTTGGCTTCAGGATCTTTTCCAGTTTTCCGTGCTTCTGGGGAGAAGCCGGTTCCATGTTTGCTATGTAGTCATGGCACAGCTTCACGCAATCGCTGCAGATACATGAGTCAAGGCCCTGCAGCAGAAGCGGGACTTCAGACTCGCTCCTGCCGCAGAACATGCAGTATCTTTCGTTGTCGCTTTTTCCTTTAGACATTACTGTTTCTTCTTCTTGGTAAGGATTTCGTCGATCATGCCATATTCGAGAGCCTCTGTGGAATTCATCCAGTGATCACGGTCACCGTCAGAGACAATCTGCTCAAGCGGCTTTCCAGTATGCTCCGATATGATTCCGTAAAGTTCGTTCTTGATCTTGACGATTTCCCTGGCAGCTATCTCTATGTCAGACGCCTGACCCTGAGCTCCCCCAAGCGGCTGGTGTATCATCACCCTTGAGTGGGGAAGGGCCGAACGTTTTCCGGCGGCGCCGGCACACAGAAGGACAGCGCCCATGGAAGCGGCCATGCCGGTACAGATGGTAGCCACATCAGGATCCACGAGCTGCATGGTATCGTAGATACCCAGCCCTGAAGATACCGAACCTCCGGGTGAATTGATATACAATGATATGTCCGCTGTGCTGTCTGTCGATGCCAGATAAAGCAGCTGTGCCTGTATGATATTGGCTACATCATCATCTATCGGGACACCAAGAAAGATAATCCTGTCCATCATCAGGCGGCTGAACACATCCATCGATGCGACGTTCAGCTTACGCTCCTCTATGATAGTCGGATTTATATATGCGTCATACACGGACCGGTAGCGATGCATCGTCAGCGAACTGACGCCATGCTCCAGACGGGCGTACCTGTCAAAATCCTTTTCCATGCCAGACTATTTCAGCTCCCTGAACTCTTCTACGGAAACAGACTTGGTGTCAAGTGTGACTGCACCGCGTACCGCTTCGAGGGTCTTCTGGTCTTCTACCTGCTCAAGCACACGCCTGCCTTCCTTCTCCTGTGACAGAATGCCCTTTGCGTAGGTCTCAAGCTGGTCGTCAGGGACATTACCTATTCCATACATTGCAAACTGGTATGCAGCAAAAGCCTTTGCACTTGCAAGGAGGTCAGATTCCTCCACTTTCACCTGATATTTGTCCATCAGAAAGCCACGTACCATGTTCCACCTGAAATCCTCAAGGAAGAGGTCGAACTCCTTCTCGATTTCCTCCATAGTGAACTTGCCTTCATTGGCAACGAAAATCCATCTCTTGAGGAACTTCTCCGGAAGTGCGATACCGGCTTTCTTCACCAGATACTCCTTGGCGTCCTTTGAGAAACGGAACTCCGATTCCTGGGTATATTCAGCCTGGAGACGCTCTGCAACCTTGGCATCGAACTCCTCTTCGCTTTTCACGTTTCCGGCACCGAAAATCTTGTCGAAAGTTTCCTGGGTCATCGGAGCGGAAACAAAAGTCTTCACGTTCCTGACAGTCATCCTGAACATAGGATCAAGGCCTGCAAGCTCTTCCTTCTTCACCTTGAGCATTGACGCACGGTCAGACTCGTTGGTGAAAGCCTCGTTGACGTTGATTTCACGTGTCTCACCCGGTTTGATGCCGACAAATGAATCCCTTACAGCCTCGTCGATATTGCGGATAGCCACATAAGTACCCTCGACTTTCATGTCTCCCTGCTCGAAATCCACGATAATGAAGTCATCCGCCCCGGCTTCCTGTCCTTCTTCAAGGGAGCCGTACTGTTTCAGCAGGTTTTCCTTCATCTCCGCCTTTGCGGCGTCCTTCACTTCTATATTATAATACGGTATCCTGTCATCCTTCGAAAGCTCCATCACCACTTCCGGTGTGGTAGCCACATCGAACCTGAATGTAAAGTCATTTCCGTTGACCCACTCTGTCTGCGGCTGGTCCTCGCTCGGGAGCGGCTCGCCTACCACTTTCAGATTGTTTTCCTTGATGAAGCCGTTCAGGGAATCGGCAATGATATCGTTGACTGAATCTACGAGGGCAGACTGTCCGTAAATCCTCTCTATCAAAGACATGGGAACCATGCCTTTTCTGAATCCCTTGATTTCTGCCGTTCTTCTGTGCTCGTTCAGTTTCTTCTTGCGGCGGTCCGCATAATCCTCCTTTCCGATTGAAAGGGTCAATTCAAGGTTGAGATCGTCAACCTTATTCTGTGAAATGTTCATATATTGCTGTTATTTTATATTTTTCTTTTCCGCAAAGGGTGCAAAGATAGGAAATTCCGTTGACATTTTCAAAATCAATCATTTTGACGAGGACCGCGGTCAGGCAGATTCCTCTTCGGATAGACCACACGGGCATGGTGCATCTGCTGGATATAGTCTTTCAGCACGCCTTTGACCGTATTCAGGTCCTTCATTGTAATGTCGGCATCTTCAAACTGGCCTGCTGCCATTTTGGACTTGACCACCCCTTCCACAAGATCCGATATGCTTTTCGGAGTATAGTCCTTGAGCGTTCTGGATGCGGCTTCAAGCGTGTCGCAAAGCATCACGATTACCTGCTCAGGAGTCTTGGGTTTTATGCCTTTGTAAAAGAAGTCATCGGCCTTGTCCGGATCACCTCCCGCATTGAGGTATTTGTTGTAGAAATACGCTGTGCACGTGGTACCGTGATGAGTGACAATGAACTGCTTTATCTCATCCGGAAGGTTGAATCTGTCGGCCAGCGAAAGTCCGTCAGGAACATGCTTTATGATTTCGCGAGCGCTTTCCTGGGGCGTGAGGCCCTGGTGATAGTTGGTACCGGTCGAATCGTTTTCAATGAAACACTGCGGATTGGACATCTTGCCGATATCATGGTAAAGCGCTCCGGCCCTGACAAGAGGGACATCGGCGTCAATAGCCTTGGCAGCCGCATCCGACATGTTCATCACCTGAAGGCAGTGCTGGAATGTCCCCGGAGCCTTATGGGCGAGCTCCAGAAGCGGCTTGCTGTTGGTATCACTCAGATCCACAAGTCTTGAACTGGATACAAGCATGAATATTTTCTCGAACAGATAGACAAGAGGATAGCCTGCCACTATCAGGAATGAACCGAGGAACATGAAGAATATGGTAGTATAGTCGTCGAATCCCTTGACGCCGTCAATCAGCCTGAATCCCATGTACACGATCAGCAGTGTGACGAAAATGCAAAGGGCGGTGACGAACTGCTGCCATCCCTTGTTGAAAAACATGAAGACATAGATGGCCACTACTCCGGCTACAAGATTCATGACAAACAGTTCCAGCCCGTTATGGGAAAACACCAGCAGCGGCAACAACGATATGATATATACCGGAAGGACGACCCTTTTCTTGAAGAATGCCCTCAGATACAGCGCTATCAGCACGAATGGTGTCAGATACAGGAAGCCCGGATCCGCCTTTTCGACAAATATCGCCATCATGAACGAAATGAGGAAAATGACCAGCAGGTAGATGTATTTGTTGAAAGACGCGGGGTTGAAAATGGTCCAGTTCGTATAGTACAGTGACAGGAAAAGAATCACCACCAGAGCAAGAGCTATCAGGACGTTCCCAAGCCAGAGCAGCACCATCGGTCCGGAATAGCCGAAACTGCTTTCATATTCGGCTTTATACGAGTCCAGGAGCTGTTCTATCTCGGAAGTGATCATCTCCCCTTTGGAGACAATCAGCTGTCCTGACGTGACCACTCCAGATGTCGGCGAGATGTAATTCACGGACTCTTCGTGCACCAGATCGGTTGTCTGTCTGTCGAAAATCAGGTTGGGAATCAGCAGGTCATATATTCCGGAATACCGGCACAGGGAATCCACATTGCAGTCAGCCACGATCCTGGCAGCCTCCAAAGCAAAGCGCTGTTTTGCGGTTTCCTGAGTAAATACCTCTGAGGCAGGCACTTCTGTCGCCCGTTTCTCTTTCTGGACAAAAATAACGTCATCTCCTGACGGAACGGACTGTCCGGATGCGGCAGAAATGTTCTCGACAATCCCCTTCTCGTAGATTCCCGCCATTATCCCTGAAAGGTCGGACTTCAGAGCGTCATATTTCCCGAGGCCGGTAGCGCGGAGCGCCTCCTGGGCTTCGTTTACTATGTTCTCCGAATATCTGTAATAAGGCACCACGCTGGAACTTGCCTGCTCCTTCTCCGCCTGCAGCTGCGCGCTTGTCTTCAGGACAGGGAAATCAAACTGCGCGACAAGCGTTTCGTACATCCACGGCATGCCTTTCTTATAGTCATAGTTGAACTTCCCGCTTTTCGGCATGATAAGGACAAATATCACTAACAGGACTATGAGAGGGGCATAGACCTTCCACCCTTGAGGTAATTTGGCTTTATCCATTGTCTTCTGCTGTTTTTTCAGGTGAATAACTTATCTGGGTAAACTGGTATCTGTCAGAAACGAATGCCGGAATGTCGTGCCGGTTCAGCAGTTCCGCAAACCTGGCTGCAAGGTTGTCTTCAGGGACTCTGTCCGTTACAGTTATCACGATGTCTCCTTTGAAGTTCACTACCGAAAGCGAACTTGCATAGCTGCCGGCAGGCACTATGGGATATAGCTCTGTCATGTACTGAAGAAGCGAGTCCGGCATTGCTATGTTGCCGACATTGCATATAGAGAAAGTTGCAGTCCGGGAAGCCGCGTCCATACTTTTCCCCGCACGCGCCAGTTTTTCCGAGAACGGCACTTCCTCCTGACAGGCATGTTCCACGGTCTCTATCAGTCTCTTGGCACTGTACGCAATGGCATCCTGCTTGAGCTGCGCGTCAAGAAGCTTCTTCTGCGACATGAGGATGGTTCCGAAAGGGTATTCGTCCACTTTCCTGTTGTACGCAAGCGAAACAGGAGAGAAATACGACCTCAGGGATGCAGTAGGAAAATGCGGTCTCAGGTTTTCCTTGATGGCCGATACGATATATTCGCCCTGACGGATTTCAGACGAATACCTCTCGTAAAGAGCATGCGCGAACAGAGGGGAAATGAACGACTCCGGCTGGGTCAGATACTCGCGGACCTGACCTTTGACCTTTACGACAGGTATCCTTACCTGAGTCACATGGACTGTATCAGGACCAGTACCGCTGTCCTGCGGAAGGCAGAACGCCTTTGCGTCCATATACCACAACGGTCTTGATGCGGGTATGTCATCAAGTCTTTCAAACGGGTCCATCCCTTCGACCGCATTGGCGGACTCATCCGCTTCCTTGACCGTGCCGTCATTGGCTATCGGGAATCCGCATAGCTGGATATACCTGAATATAACCGCCTTGACAAATTCAAGCATTCCCTTGCCGTCAGACAGGGACAGATGCCAGTCAAAAAACACTGTCTTGTGCAGGAAAGATATCCTGAACAGATATCCGGCAAGCCCTTTGCTGCCGGCAGCCGGCAGTTCCTCCTCCATACCGCCGGCTCCGGACACAGGGACCGGAGTGTCCAGCCGGACAAACTCAAGAGCCTCGCCGGACTTTCTGACACCTACGGAAAAATACGGAAACCGCGGCATCAGCTCCCTGACAGCCTGCTCCAGCACTTCTTTCTGCACATGCATGGTAAGAGTGGCCACAAAACGGTGCACAGACCCGGATTTCCTGCTATCCTGGTATAGGAAAATTTCTCCGGCAGTACCGGGTGTAAGATCAATCTGCATAGGCTACGGCTCGCAATATCATTTTTTATGGAACGGACTGTCCGGCTCTTTAGCCATATAGCTGAATTCCAGACGGTCTGTAAGTCTCGGCAATATTTTGTGCATGAATACGGTAAGCTTGCCTATAGGCGTAAGTATCATCTCTGACTTGCGCTTTGCAAGCCCTTTCGCCATATATCCGGCCACTTTTTCCGCCGTCATCATCTTACCCTCGTCCCTTGGTGTCCTTCCCTGCCGGTGACCGTCGGCTGTCAGGGCTGCGTTGCGGACATTCGATGCCGTAAAACCCGGGGCAAAGACCATGACGTGCAGTCCGTCATACAGATGCTCTATCCTCAGAGTGTCAAGGAAACCTCTGATGGCATACTTCGATGAAGAATAGCCGGTACGGCCAGGAAGGCCCGCAAAGCCTGCTATCGAGATCACACCTACAACAGAGCCCCTGGACTGCAGAAGATAAGGAAGGGCGTATTTTGTACAGTACACCGTTCCCCAGAAATTGACATCCATGAGCGTCCTGATGACGGAAAGGTCAAGGTCCCGGAACATCGCCCTCATGGAAAGCCCGGCGTTGTTTACCAGTATGTCTATTCTCCCGAACTTCTCCACAGTCTTCTCTACCAGAGCTTTACAGTCAGCCTCGACAGACACGTCGGTCTTTACGCACAGGATATCCTTTTCCGGATCGGAAGAAATCCTGGAAGCCAGAGCCTCAAGTTTGTCTTCAGACCTTGCGGCCAGCGCCAGTCTGGCTCCGAGAGAGGCGAATAATTCGGCAGAAGCCAACCCGATTCCCGAGCTGGCTCCCGTTATAATCATTACTTTACCTTTAAAGTAATCTTTGTTCATTTCAAATGTTTCTTAAAGAATCATTCCGGATTCAAGCGTTGATGTGCATGTCGGGAATTTCGTCTCCCTCGTATTCGCCCCTGTGAAGCTTCTCCACTATCTCCTTGAAAGTCTTTAGAGTATAGTTTACATCTTCCATGGAATGGGCTGCAGTAGGTATGATCCTGAATATGATCATTCCCTTAGGAATGACAGGATATACGACGATAGAGCAGAAGATTCCGTAATTTTCGCGAAGATCCTTGGCCATCTTGGTAGCCTCCACTACGCCTCCCTTGATAGCGACAGGGGTGACACATGCCTCTGCAGGCCCGATTTCAAGACCGAGCTCGCGGAAGCCGTTCTGAAGGGCGCGGGTGACAGTGAAGAGCTTCTTGCGGAGCTCGTCTCCTTCTGCGCTGCGGATGATTTCAAGTCTCTTGAGTCCTCCTTCCACGAAAGCCATAGGAAGGGATTTCGCATAGATCTGCGACCGGAGGTTGTAGCGGAGATAGTCGATGATGACTTTCGGTCCTGCGACGAAACCTCCGATACTTGCCATTGACTTTGCGTATGCTCCAATATAGAGGTCTACCTCATCCATTACGCCGAAATGCTCGGAAGTACCGCGTCCGTGAGGTCCCATCACTCCGAAACCGTGCGCGTCATCTATGAGGATTCTGAATTTGTATTTCTTCTTGAGAGAAACTATCTGGTCGAGGTTTCCGAGTGCTCCGGTCATTCCGTACACGCCTTCGGTAATGAGAAGGATTCCCCCGCCAGTCTCTTCACAGAGCTTGGTGGCTCTCTTGAGTGTAGCCTCGCAGCTTTCTATATCATTGTGACGGTAAGTCATCCTCTTTCCCATATGGAGACGGGCTCCGTCGATAAGGCATGCATGGGCCTCCGAATCATAAACGATGACATCGTGCCTGTCCATAAGGGCATCGATGGTGGAAATGATACCCTGGTATCCGAAGTTGAACAGGAAAGCATCTTCCTTCTTCTCGAAATCCGCAAGCTCCCTTTCAAATTTTTCATGAAGCGAAGTGTGGCCTGACATCATACGGCTTCCCATAGGATATGCAAGTCCCCATCTTGCCGCAGCTTCGGCATCTGTCTTTCTGACCTCAGGATGATTTGCAAGTCCGAGATAGTTGTTCAGGCTCCAGCAGAGCACATCCTTTCCGTTGAACTTCATGTGCGGACCGAGTTCTCCTTCAAGTTTCGGATACATGTAGTATCCAAATGCTTTCTGTCTGTACTGGCCGAGCGGGCCACCTGAATCTCTTGCGATTCTGTCAAAAATATCCATAATCTATTTTAAATTTTAGTACTATTATGCATCAATATTGGCGTAATGGGCATTAGCCTCGATAAACTCGCGGCGAGGCGGCACGTCATCGCCCATCAGCATGGAGAATGTACGTTCCGCTTCGGCGGCATTGTCTATGGTAATCTGACGGAGAAGCCTCTTCTGAGGGTCCATAGTCGTATCCCAGAGCTGCTCGTCGCTCATCTCTCCGAGACCTTTGTACCTCTGGACCGTTACGCCCTTGTCCGATCCTTTTCCAAGCTTTGCCGCAGCATCCCTGCGCTGCTCTTCCGTCCAGCAGTAAATTTCCTCCCTGCCCTTCTTCACCAGATAAAGAGGAGGTGTCGCAAGGTAGACATACCCGTTCCTGATAAGGTCCTGCATATATCTGAAGAAAAAAGTAAGGATCAAAGTGGCGATATGGCTTCCGTCCACATCGGCATCGGTCATTATTATGACCTTGTGGTATCTAAGCTTTGACAGGTTGAGCGCCTTGCTGTCTTCTTCAGTCCCGACAGTAACGCCAAGTGCGGTGTATATATTGCGTATTTCTTCGCTCTCGAACACTCTGTGTTCCATGGCCTTCTCCACATTCAGGATTTTACCTCTGAGCGGAAGGATGGCCTGCGTCATACGGTCACGGCCCTGCTTTGCGGTACCGCCTGCTGAATCTCCCTCGACCAGGAAAAGCTCGCACTTCTCAGGATCGCGTTCCGAGCAGTCGGCAAGCTTTCCGGGCATTCCCGCCCCGGACATCACTGTCTTGCGCTGCACCATCTCGCGTGCCTTGCGGGCCGCATGACGCGCAGTGGCAGCCAGGATGACTTTGTCCACTATGGCCTTGGCATCCTTCGGATTCTCCTCCAGATATGACTCCAGCGCACCCGCAGTCGCCTGAGATACGGCAGAGACCACCTCCCCGTTTCCGAGCTTGGTCTTCGTCTGGCCCTCAAACTGCGGCTCCGCCACCTTCACTGACACCACGGCAGTAAGACCTTCACGGAAATCGGAAGCATCCAGATCGAACTTCAGCTTTGCAAGCATACCGTTCTTCTCGGCATAGTTCTTCAGTGTCCTGGTAAGTCCCATCCTGAATCCCTGCAGATGGGTTCCGCCCTCTATTGTATTGATATTGTTTACGTAGGAATATATCTTTTCCGTGAAGCCGGTGTTGTACTGCATGGCTATCTCGATAGGAATGATCTTGTCGGTCTCCAGGCAGATCGGGTTTTCTATAAGCTTCTCGGAATCGGCGTCCAGATACTGGACGAACTCTTTCAGGCCATCTTTTGAATAGAATATGTCCTTTCTGAAGGATTCGGTTTCGACTCCGTTGTCGTCAGTGTCCCTGACCGGCTCCCTTCTGTCCGTAAGTGTCAGAGTGATGCCCTTATTCAGATATGCCAGCTCACGCAGACGTGCAGCCAATGTATCGTAGTCATAGACAATCGATGCCGTGAATATTTCGCTGTCCGGATGGAAAGTGATGATCGTACCCGTATCGTCCGTCTCACCGACAACATCCACCCCTGTAACAGGCTTTCCTTTTGAATATTCCTGCACGAATATCTTTCCTTCCCTGTGGATTTCCGCCTTGAGGTAATCAGACAGAGCGTTGACGCAGGAAACGCCCACACCGTGCAGACCGCCTGACACCTTATAACTGTCCTTGCTGAATTTTCCTCCGGCATGAAGGACTGTCAGCACCACTTCCAAAGCCGAACGGTGCTCCTTTTCATGCATTCCCGTAGGTATGCCTCGTCCGTTGTCCCGGACAGTTATGGAATTATCTTCGTTGATTGAAACTTCTATATGTGTACAGAACCCGGCCAGCGCCTCGTCTATACTGTTGTCCACCACCTCATAGACCAGATGATGCAACCCCCTCTTCCCCACATCTCCTATATACATTGAAGGCCTTTTCCTTACGGCCTCAAGTCCTTCCAGGACCTGTATGCTGTTGGCAGAATACTGATTCTCTTCGTGATTGATATTTTCGCTCATACAATAATGACAATTAAACGGGCAAATTTAATAATTTTATCACAAATTCAAGCAGATTCCGGCCGTAAAGTTTATTCCGCTCTCGGCATACATAGGGGTACGCTGGACTGTCATGTCAAGCAGGTTCCCTCCCCTTACCCAGAATGAGACCAGTCCGGTCGCACGGACCTCCACATACACACCTAGATCGGCATAACCGGCAAGAGAGCACAGGGTGCTCTTTCTTGCCATAGAGAAATCACAATCAGCTCCAGCATAGACTCTGCGGCGCCAGTTGTAGACAGCCCTTATATCGCCAGAGAATCCGGCAGGAGCGAAGAAGGCCATCTGTTCATTCCGCGCGGTAATGAGTGTTCCGGCTTCCTGCATGTCCGTATGCCTCCACGTAAAGTTTCCGTCCAGAGAGAAGTCCGCTGACTTCCATCCGTAGTCAAGAGAAGCGTAGAACATCTGGAAACCCGTATATGACATAGTGGTAAAGAATCCGTCGGCAAGGTTCCCCGTTCCGGAAACCACTGCATAAAGAGGGGCGGACGCGAAGTTGCGGTAGCCGGCCTTCAGGTCATAGCTGAATCTGGATGAAATATTTCCGCGGAAACCTAAGGCGGCGGAAACGCGCTCCACGGTGTTTTCAAGCAGAGGGGTCTGAAGTCCCGATGTATACAGAGGATGTATGAAATGACTCTTTTCCAGAAGGTCCGAGTACCTTCCGATCTTTTCCCCTCCGCCTATGTCCGCGTAAAGCTCCAGATGATTCCGAACGGCTTCAAATCCGACCGATACGTCAGGATACACGTACTGTCCTTTCCGCGCATTCTGTTCCGGAAGAAGGCCCGGAAGACCTCCATGGAACATGGCCGAGAACTTCACTCCAAGGTCAAGGTTCCAGCGGCCCTTATCCAGGGAATATACCGGATTCACAACGACTCTTCCGGCATCCGTCCCGAATATGCCGGCATAAGAAACCATGTCCAGGCCAAGGCCTACTGCAAGTCTCTGCTGCCGGGAGAATACGGGACCGATATACGATGCAAACGAAAACTCGTGACCGAAAAGGCCGCTGTCGCAAGTTGTCAGGAGAGGGGACTCAAGGTCATCGGCCCCGTACCTGTAATCAAGGGCGATATCATAGAAGAGGTATCTGTCGCGGTTGTCATTGGAACGGACTCTGAGCCTTGCATCCAGTGCATTGTAGCCTCTGGACAGAGAAGTATCCCTGGCCGCAAGTCCGTAATATCCCACATCGAACGTGAAAAGACCCCTGTTCCAGTTGAGTCTGCCGTTGACTCCCGCCCTTGTAAGGAAATCACAGCCGTTCCAGCCGCCGGCGCCACCTTTCGGCGAATCCAGGCAAACCTGTCCGGAACCGGCGTCCGCCACAGGAGATATGTTCCTGTATTTCCCTATATATGAGCGATGTTCCGCATATACTCCCATGCGGAACTTTCCCTTAAAGTCCGGAGACCAGACCAGATCGAATACAGGATGAAGCGGATATCCTGCACCGGCTCTGACAAACAGCCGTCTTCCGGACCATGCTCCGGGCTGCGGCTTCAGGTCCTGTACATAAGGGATGAATTCATCGGTCCCCCTGTACGGACTGTCGAATACCGAATAGTCGAAATCAAGGTCGAAGCGGGTCACGCTGTCCGGGATCTGCATCTCAAGTACAGGTTTGTGTACTTCCATCATCTTTCCCTGATATGTGCGGGAGACCTCTACTGTCGGGTCTATCTCCTGTGAAAATGCAGGCAATGCTGCAGCAAGCAGGGAAATAACAGTTGTCGTATATAATCTTATATCACGCATAATAATCTCGTTTTTACATTGTCCCTGTGGAATCGGCCGGCTCGGATAGCATGATTTCCAGTCTGGAAAGTCTCATTTTCACATTGTCCAGGACATCGTCTCCTCCAGGTCCGGGGGTATATCCGTCCAGAATGCTCCGGAATGTGGCCTGTGCCTGTTCGAGTTCACCCCTTTCCGCAAATGCATCTCCGAGAACCATGAACGCCTTGGCCAGCCAGTAAGTCTGTCCGGTCCCGGCATCAGAAAGGTTGTAGACCTTGCTTTCCACTTCGTCGAAAGCGCCACGGTCATAGCAGTCCTGGATAATGAGCCATGCCGCCTCAGCCCCTTCTGACGTATAAGGGTCGGAAGCCAGATTCTCCAGAATGACGAATGCTTCGTCCCTGCGGCTTGTCGCCAGATACGATTTCGCCCTTATCCAGTCAGCCTCCCTTATTGCATTCCCGTCACTGCGGCTGTCGGACTTCACCTCCGATGCATACTCAAGCGCTTCGGGGTATTTGCGAGCCATGAATGCGGAGCGCATCATTCCGACCAGAGCAACATATCTGTTGTTCTCGAGTACGGCCGACTCCTTAAGAGACGCATAGCCTCCGAGCGCATCTTCGTAGCGCTGGAGATCATATGAAATCCTTGCATAGTTAAGCACAGCCAGCTCTCTGAAAGAGCCTGTTCCGTCATTGACGACCTTGGCGTAATAGTCGCAGGCCTTTTCAAGACTGCCTACATTCCTGTAGCACTCAGCCATGTAGAATTCGGCCTGGCTGACCCTCATTCCCATAGGGTACTTGTCCAGATATGACTGCAGGGAAACGATTGCCCTCTGGTAATTCTCCGACAGGTAAATCTGCTCGGCAGCGTTGAAAATCATCATCTCCTTCTCGTCTTCCGTCTTTATCGAAGACTTGCCGATACTGTCAATATAGGCAAGATATTTCTCCGGCTCGTTCGACGACTGGTATACCGACTCGATGGCAAGCAGGGCATCATCAGCATATCCGGACAGAGGCAGGTCCTCCACCACTTCCTTGAAATACTGTAGAGCCTTCCCGTTGTCCCCGGCATTTCTGCTTATCATGCCCAACTCTATCATGGAACGGGCGATAAAGGTGCTGTCCTTTACAGTCCCGATAAGTTTGTCGAAACATTCGACGGCATTGTCCGGCTCCTCGGCAACGACATATGAACGGCCGAGTTCGAACAAAGCTTCCGGATAGAATGCCGATGAAGGATCAGCCTTTTTCACATCAGACAGCAGTGAAATCTTCCTGGCATTGTCCCCCTCAAGCCCGTATGCTATGGCCGCCCTGTAATAGGGATAAATGTCATTCACGTCGGAATAATCCTCAAGGACAGCATTGTATGCCCTGATAGCAGAAGCGTAGTCCGCCAGCATGAAATAACAGTCGGCATACCGGACCGAGGCCTCTTTCCTGTAAATAACAGACTCTCCGGACAAATATTCCCTGAACCATTTTGCCGCCTGGGTGTAATTTTCTTCCTTGAAGTAGCAGTATGCAATATTATATGGGATAAGATACCCTTCCTTCATACGGTAAAGCGCCGAAATATTGTACAGCTCCACATACAGGTCGCGTGCCTGGTCATACTGGTCGTTCCTGTAGAATGACTCCGCCACCCAGAAGCGCGCCAGCTGGTTGAACATGGTCTTTCTGTCCGAATAGTATGCCGCCGCCTTGAGATATGGTATTGCATCCCTGTATGATCCGCTCCTGATGAGCTGGGAAGCTCTCAGATAATTGGCTTTCATATAATTGAGCGTCATATCCGTATCCATGTCGTCTATCTTTCCGTATGCGTCTATTGCCGTTTCGTAGTCATGCCCGTAAAGAGCGGCCACGGCGATGTAGCTGTTGATCTTGTCGCCCCTTTCCAGATCAGCGTATTTCTTGAGGTAGGCATTGAAGACAGACGCGTCATCGTTCAGGTCAAAAGCCAGCTTGGCATAGTTGAAATATGCGTCTTCAGTAATGTCGGCATCAAAATCCACGGAAGCGGCGTCCCTGAAAGCATCCATTGCAGCGACCTTGTTCTTGGTCTGGATATAGCAGTACCCGAGGTGGTAGTTGGCTATCTGCCCGATGGAGTCCGTGCGCTCCGTCATCATCGAATACTTGTCGATAGCACCCTGATAGTCATCCACGGCATACAGGAGGGAGCCCGCATAGAAATAGTCGCTGCGTGTGCGCAGCTCGGACGACTCGATATTCCGGTCAAACCAGTATCGGGCCTTGTCCGCTTCTCCGAGCACAAGCCATGACTCCGATATGAGCCTCATGACATGCGGCCTCCTTTCCTGAGGAATCCCCGGCAGCAGCTCAGGCGCCCGGCTGCACACTGCCTCGTGGTCTCCGAGCATGAAAAGGCACTCGACTATATAATAGTCCGACATGGCAGTGAAACGCCCGTCCACGGCGGCAAGCGTAAACCATTCGAGGGCTTCTTCGAAATCCTTGCGGGTATAGCAGATATATCCGGAAGCATATCTCGCAGGAGCGGTATAATCCGATGCCGGGCGGTTCTCGAACGCCTTGAACCTCAACAGCGCCCTGTCATAATCCCCAAGACTGAAATCGCAGTACGCCCTCTTGAAGAGGAACTCGGGGACCTGCTCCTTATACAGCCCGTATCTGGACAGATGGCCGAACTCTTCAAGGGCTCCGGCATAATCATCGGCGTCAAACAGGTTGAGTGCATGCTGGTAACGTATCTGAGGGACAAGCCATGAGCCGGGATGTTCCGTGACATACCGTTCCACCATGTTCCCGTATCCGGCACTCCTGAGCTTCGCACTGCACAGAACGGCGTAACCTTCAGCCTGACGGTCTTGATATTTCCCGGACAATTCGCTGAATATGGCCAGCGCCCTGTCATACATGCCCCGGTCAAAAAGACCGACAGCATGCCTGAAATCCTCTCCAGCCTGTCTGTCAGCGCCGTATGAGAAATCTTCCGCAGCCATATCCGGGACTGAAAGCAGAAGGAAAGCCCCCAGACAGAAAGCTGCAAAACCCGTTTTTATCATCTTGCAAAAATTTTTCTGCAAATGTAGCAATTTAATGCTTAACTTTGGAAGTTAAATGCATTTACAGATGGAAGACAGCAGAGATACAGTGATCTCGTTCGGGAATGCTGACATTGTCAACGGGGAAAATACAGTAATCTACGGACTTGACATGAATGTACACAAAGGAGACTTTGTCTACATAATCGGGAAGGTCGGCTCAGGAAAGACTTCGATAATAAGGACCATCATAGCGGAAAACCCTCTCTATGCCGGAGAAGGCACCGCCTGCGGATATGACCTGAAAGGCATCAGGGAGAAGGACATACCGTACCTGAGAAGAAAAATGGGTGTGGTATTCCAGGACTTCCAGCTTCTGATGGACAGAAGCGTGGAAGAGAACCTTTCCTTCGTTCTCAAGGCGACAGGATGGAAGGACCAGACCGGAATCGAGGAAAGGATTTCAGAGGTCCTGAAAGCCGTAGGCATGTCCAGCAAGGCCCACAAGATGCCGCACCAGCTTTCCGGAGGAGAGCAGCAGAGAGTTGCCATCGCACGATCACTTCTGAACAACCCTGATGTAATAATAGCAGACGAGCCTACAGGAAACCTGGATCCCGATACAGCGGACGGTATCATGCAGCTGCTCACCGGTATCAACAGGGAAAGGGGCACGGCAATAGTGATGGTAACGCACAACAAGTCAATAGTAGAGAAATATCACGGACGCGTATTCGTCTGTGCCGGAGAAGAATGCAGGGAGCAGCTCCCTTCCCTGCAGGAGAGCGGGCAGACCGGAAGAGCGGCAGAAGGACTTCCCGGACAGACATCCGGGCCTGAAGGCGGACAAGCCTGCGAAAAGGGAACCGAATCCGGAAAAGTGGAAGACAATGAAAACGGCGCAGAAGAAAATGAACAGTGAATCAAGGAAAGATCTGTACACGGGCATACTTTCATGGTTCAGGGACAATGTCCCCGCTCCGACTACCGAGCTTCACTATGACACACCTTTCCACCTGCTGATATCGGTAATCCTGTCGGCTCAATGCACCGACAAGAGGGTGAACATGTACACCCCTGCCATTTTCCGGGAGTTCCCCGAACCGGAAGACCTTGCCGCAGCGTCCTTCGAAAAGGTATACGGCCTGATAAAATCGATATCGTTCCCGAACAACAAGGCAAGACATCTTATCGGAATGGCGCAAATGCTGGTCAGCGACTTCGGCGGCAGGGTACCGGACAGTCCGGAGGAACTTGTAAAGCTTCCGGGAGTAGGACGCAAGACTGCCAACGTAATAGCTTCTGTAGTCTACGACAAGCCTGTAATAGCAGTAGACACCCACGTATTCAGGGTATCCCGCAGGCTCGGTCTTTCAGACGGAAAGACAGTGGAGGCGGTAGAAAAAGACCTCACGGAAAACATACCCGCCGAATCAAGGGCCACAGCCCATCACTGGCTGATACTGCACGGAAGATACATATGTACTGCACGGAAACCCAAATGCCATGAATGCGGCCTGAAAGAATGGTGTACGGAATACAGGGCCGCAAATGTAAAGATACAGTAGACAATAAGATTTTCAACAGGCAAGACAATGCATTTCACATCAGAAAACATCCTCCTCATCAGCTCGGTACTGATATTCTGCAGCATACTCATAAGCAAGGCAGGATACCGGTTCGGTCTTCCTTCCCTGCTGCTGTTCCTTGTGGCGGGAATGCTGTTCGGCAGCGACGGGCTGGGGCTGCAGTTCAACAACATGAACCATGCCCAGTTCATCGGTATGATCGCCCTGTGCGTCATCCTGTTCACCGGCGGCATGGAGACTAAGTTCAAGGAAATCAAACCTGTTCTCGGAGAAGGTCTGGCCCTCTCCACAATAGGTGTCCTGCTCACGACAGTGTTTACAGGACTTTTCATCTTCCTTCTTTCGGAGTGGGACATGGCCCCTATCTCCCTGCCTCTGGTAACATGCATCCTTCTGGCTGCCACCATGTCTTCAACTGATTCGGCTTCCGTATTCAACATCCTGAGAAACAGCAGGATGAAACTGAAAAACAACCTTCAGCCGCTTCTGGAACTCGAGAGTGGAAGCAACGACCCGATGGCCTATATACTTACAATCGTCCTGATCCAGATAGCGAACACCCTGTCCGGAGCCGGCGGCATCGATGCCTGGGCAATCACTGCAGATGCACTCAAGACGCTCCTGCTGCAGTTCGGAGTCGGAATAATCGCAGGCATAGTCATGGGCTACTTTGCCGTATGGGTGCTCAACAAAGTACATCTGACCAACGCCCCTCTCTATGCCATCCTGCTTGTCAGCATCGTATTCTTCACATTCACCGTAACGACGAAACTCTATGGCAACGGTTATCTTGCTGTATATCTGGCAGGAGTCATCATAGGGAATCACAAGATCACTTTCCGCAAGGAAATATTCTCCTTTCTTGACGGAATGACATGGCTCGTGCAGATAGTGATGTTCGTGGCGCTCGGACTTCTTGTCAACCCGCACGAAATGCTGCAGGTGGCCCCGATCGCCCTGCTGATTGGACTGTTCATGATTCTTGTCGGCAGACCGCTGTCGGTATTCCTGACGCTGATCCCGTTCAGGAAGGTCTCGCTCCCGTCAAAGACATATATTTCCTGGGTGGGGCTCCGCGGAGCCGTTCCGATAATTTTCGCAACCTATCCGGTTATCGCCGAGGTCGAAGGTTCCGGTCTCATATTCAACATCGTGTTCTTCATCACACTGATGTCCCTGATAATACAGGGAAGCACCATTACCTCCGCGGCAAGGAAACTGCAGTTGAGCCTCCCCGTACCTGATGACGACAACAAATTCGGAGTGGAAGTCCCCGAAGAGGCAGGCAAGCTGGTGGAAGTGACCCTTACGGAAGAGGCGCTGCAGCTCGGCAATACCCTCAAGGAAGTGAAACTGCCGGAAGGAATGCTGGTGATGATGATAAAAAGAGGGGAAAAGTTCATCGTCCCCAACGGCAGCGTGGAACTGCATGCCGGAGACAGGCTTCTGATAATATCCGAGAACGATGACGAGGACTGACGACCCTCTGGTGCACAGGTTTGATACCGGGGAGAACGGAATGCCTCTCCCGGAAAGATTCAACAATCCGTTCAGATACGCTACCGCTCAGGTCATCTCCGAAGCTGCGAAGACTGTACTCGGGTACATCTCCTCCTCGGAGCGGCTTGTGCATGCCTTTTCCGAAGGGAAGATGCTGGGCGTGCTGGCAGTACGTGACTCTGAAGGGAAGACCGGATTTCTTGCAGGGTTCTCCGGACTTGCCGGAGGGCGTAGCGTGCTGCCGTATTTCGTGCCTCCGGTACTTGACCTGACTGATCCGACCGGGTATTTCAGACAGGAAGAAGCCAGGATAAACGGCATCGGCTCTTTGATAAAAGAGGCGGAAGCAAATCCGGAATTCGGATCTGCCATACGGAATGCAGAGGCTGTAAAGACCGGATGTGAAAAAAAGATAAGGCAGTGGAAAGAGAGAATGGCGGAATCGAAAGCCAGGCGGGATGCACTGCGACTTTCAGGAGCGGACAAAACAACACTTGAATCCCTGATAAAGGAAAGCCAGTTTGAAAAGGCTCAGCTGAAACGGATTTCCGCAGAGTGTAAGGCCGCCGTTGAGGATGCGGCATCAGTATGCAGGAAGTTTTCCGACAGGATTGCCACATTGAAACGGCTGAGGCAGGAAAAATCAGAGAAACTGCAAGAATGGATATCCAGGAACATGGTGGTAGAGAATGCACTGGGTGAAAAGAAAAGTGTCTGGCAGATATTCTCGGAGCAGGGACTGGTTCCGCCCGGAGGAACCGGAGAATGCGCAGCGCCAAAACTGCTGCACTATGCCTATACGCACGGTCTGGAACCTGTGGCCATAGGCGAATTCTGGTACGGGAAAGACCTCGGGAACGAAGTCAGGCAGCACGGAAGATTCTACCCCTCATGCAAAGGCAAATGCGGACCGCTTCTGAAATTCATGATGCAGGGACTGGATATGGAAACGGAACATCCGGAACCAGTTTCAGGAACTGCGGACTGCAGCGCAGCCATCCCGGCTGTCATATACGAAGACAGCGACATCATAGTAGCCGACAAACCTTCGGGCATGCTCTCCACACCAGGAAAAACCGGAGAAAAATCCCTGATTGAAATCCTGTCCGAAAAACTCGGGACCGGTCTTCTGGGGGTACACAGACTGGACATGGATACATCCGGAATCATAATATACGCGAAAAATCCCTGTGCGCAGAAAAACCTGCAAAGGCAATTCGAAACGGGTGAAGTCAGAAAAGAATACATCGCACTTCTGGATACTGCCGGCAATGGCACTCCTGATGCCGTCAGCGGCCTACCGGTTTCCCGGAAAGCGGCAACGGACCTGAGCGGAACCATATCCCTTCCGCTTGCCCCGGACTATCTAGACCGCCCCCGCCAGAAAGTGGATTCCGGGCACGGAAAAAAAGCTGTGACCGGATACGAGGTCATAGGGACCGGCGAAGGATGGGTGAAAGTCCTGTTCCGCCCGATCACCGGACGGACCCACCAGCTGAGGGTACACGCAGCACACCGGCTGGGACTCGGCTGCCCAATCAAAGGAGACAGATTATACGGCAGTGCAGGTACTGCAGGGAGGCTGTGCCTGCACGCCTCCCGCATCAAATTCAGGCATCCTGTAACAGGCCTCCCGGTGGAATTGGCATCCGATCCGGAATTCTGATGCCGAAGTTAATATCCCGAAGCCGAGGGATCTGCATGTTTTTTTAGTCATGTTTCTCCGCTTCCTTCTGTCGGTCGAAATGACAAAAAGGTGGCAGGTCTCCGACAAACCATTAAAAACATATGCACACCTGCAGTTGGCATTTTCTTGGATATAGATGATTACCAACACATTACATGTCACACTCAACCCCAGGTGTAACATTTTCAGGCACACCTGCGGTAACGGATATGCCTCTGAATGCCGTAGAAAGCCGTTCTGCTACTGCAGGTGTGCAGGAGAGGAACGTCAGCATCCGCATTTGCAGGAATCCAGTAATCAAACATTTGCCCGTATGATGTATTCCCAAGTCGTACCTGAGAGATGATTGCCTGCCGTAATTGGTTCGGACGGCGTGGCCGCCCGTGGCCTTGTGAACGGGAGGGGCCCGCACTGAAAGTGTGGGAGGGATTTACTGTCCCGAACTGATTATGGCAGGTAATAACTATAAATATAACGATCGGTATAAACTAATGACTTATACCGGACAATATTGATAATGATACGATTATTTCTTGAAAGGCATAAATTCAGATAGTGATTATGCGAAAAAACAAATAGGACGAAGTATTTCATGTCAAGCTTAACGCAGAAATAGCCGTCCTATTTGTTTTATTTACTTCTCGTCTGGAGCGTAAAGGTACTGATTCAACGGTGAAGGATACTCGCAGTAATCCTCCGGAGAAAAGAACCTGTCAAGCTCAATCCTGGCATTTTCCAGAGAATCAGACGTATGGACGATGTTCTCCTGTGCACTGAGGGCATAGTCTCCGCGGATAGTACCAGGTACAGCCTTGCGCGCGTTTGTCGCTCCCGCCATTTCCCTCACTACCTTTACGGCCTCGAATCCTTCCCAGCAGCAGAGGATTACAGGAGCCGCTGTCATGCCGCTGCATAGCCACGGAAAAAACGGCTTGTCCTTAAGATGGGCATAATGTACGTCAAGTATCGCCTGGTCCAGCTGTTTCATTTTGAGGGCGACCAGTTTGAGCCCTCTTTTCTCAAAACGTGAAATGACTTCACCTACAAGTCCCCTCTGTAGGGTCCCGGGTTTCAATATCACCAGTGTCCTTTCCATAATCAAGTGGTTTTATTAAAGTTAGTTTAGTTGTTAACAATATTGTCCTACAATGTCGTGAGACGGAGATTCCGCCAGTAGACCTTGATACCTCCGCCGTCATGGATCTGGAGTGCGATTCGCCCCTTGCCTTTGCCTATTTCAGAATCATTGATGTCTGCCATCTCCTGACCGTTGAGCCATGTCCGGACATTGTCACCCTGCACTTTTATACGGAGGGTATTCCAGTCACCGAACTTCAGTATGGTCTCTTTCTCGTCCGGAATCCGGACAAGCCATCCCCGTCCATAGGACTCATAGATACCTCCGGTATCGCAGTTGGACGGAGCTACCTCTACCTGCCAGCCGTGCACCCTTGCCACCGGCTCGACCCATGAGCGGATGAAAACTCCGCTGTTGCCGTTGGCCTCCTGCCTGAATTCCACGGTAAGGTCGTAATCGTCATAGTATTGGCGTGTAGCAAGATAGCCATAGCCCTTGTCCGGACCGCTTTCGCACACAAGCAGACCGTTCTCGACATACCATTTCTCGGTGCCGTAGGCTTCCCATCCGGTCAGATCCTTGCCGTTGAACAGATACACGGTCTTCCCTGCCTTGCGCGGAAGTTCCTTTATCTTGATGTTCCTGAACGAAGCGGGATAGCCATGATCCTGCAGGCAGATCACACCTTTGCGGGCAAGTCCGTATTCAGGGGCATGCGCCCATTTGCCGCTGTTTTTCCGGGCGAACCAGTCGTCGGTCCAGGCCTCGAACTCCAGGATTTTCTCACCGTTGAGCCAGTGCTCGACATGACCGTTATCAAAGACTATCATCGAGTTGTTCCACTTCCCGTAAGGGTTGGCCTTCATCTTGGACTTGTCAGGCAGATACATGGCATAGTCCACACCCAGTTTCTGCCACTCTTCCAGCTTTTCAGGGAAATTAGGCTCGTCAATCAGCTGGTACTCCGGGCCTGTAACGTACGGGACATCGAACTCCGGCCTTTCGACCACATGGTAGAGCATCCCGCTGTTGCCGCCTTTGGAAAGTTTCCAGTCCCAGGAAAGGATGAAATTTTCATATTCCTTGTCGGTCACGATATATCCGCTGGCATCGCTTCCGGATCCCTTGGCCTGGATGCAGCCGTCCACGACATGCCACGGGACAGTAAGTTCAGTCCCGTTATAGTCACGCCAGCCGTCCAGGTTCTCTCCGTTGAACAGGAGCTCCCAACCTTCCTCTTTTTCTTTGTTTGTAAGTGTGTTGTCCCTGCTTGTACAGAAACAAAAGAGCATTGCGGATGCCCCTGTCACGACACCCGCAATGAAAGTTTTTTTCTTTATGGACATAACTCCTGCTATTTAATGAACTGCCCGCGGAGCCTTTCTATCTTGGCATCGGCAGAATCACCTTTCGCACCGAAGTAGAACTTTATCTTAGGCTCTGTACCTGAAGGTCTTACAGATACAACATCTCCTTCTTCGCTGAAGAACTGGAGTACATTGGACTTAGGCAGACCTGTCTCCTCCGGTTTGTTGTAGTCGACAACCTTCACCACAGGAGAGCCTGCAAGGTCTTTCGGAGGATTGTTCCTCATGTCTGTCATGATGGCAGCAATCTCTTCGACTCCGGCCTTACCCTTACGTACGAGAGAAGTAAGGGACTCCCTGTAATAGCCGAATTCCTTGTATATCTTCTGCATGAGCTGATATAGTGTAAGACCCTGCTCTGCAGCCCAGCAAGCGCACTCCGCAACCATCGAGCAGGCTATAACGGCATCCTTGTCGCGGACATATTCACCGACATTGAAACCGTAGCTCTCTTCGCCGCCGCAGATGAATTCGCCCTTGCCCTCGTTCTGCTTTACTATTTCGGCTATATACTTGAATCCTGTGAGAACATTGTAGACCTTCACTCCGAATTTCTCCGCGATAGCACGGATAAGCTCGGATGTGACGATAGTCTTGACAACATATTTGGTAGAATCCAGCTTTCCGAGCTCCTTCCATCTGTTGAGGATATAGTATGTAAGCATCGAGCCGGTCTGGTTTCCGTTGAAAAGCACCATCTTCCCGTCATTGTCACGTACAGCGATACCCATACGGTCCGCATCAGGGTCAGTAGCAAGTACGATATCGGCATGCTCGCGGTCCGCCGCCTCCACTGCCATCTTCAGGGCAGAAGGCTCTTCCGGGTTAGGAGACATCACTGTAGGGAAATCGCCGTCATTGACATCCTGCTCCGGGACATGGATCACATTCTCGAACCCGAGTCTCTTCAGAGCCATAGGCACCAGACGGACACCAGTACCGTGAAGCGGAGTATAGACTATCTTGAGGTCCTTGTGCTTTTCCCTTGCTTCAGGAGAGAGCATGAGGGAAAGGATATCGTCGAGATATGAGTTGTCAACCTCTTCTCCCATGATTTCAATCCTGCCGGCACCTTCTCCAGGCACGAATTTCACCATTGAAGGATCAGATATGGCGTTCACCTCGGCTACAATGTCCTTGTCGACAGGAGAAGTGATCTGTGCGCCGTCTGACCAGTATACTTTATAACCGTTGTATTCCTTCGGATTGTGGGAGGCCGTAACCATCACTCCCGACTGCGCTCCTTTTTTCCTGATGGAATAGCTGAGTTCAGGTGTAGGGCGGAGGCTTTCAAAAAGGTAGACATGGAGGCCGTTGGCCGAAAAGACATCGGCGGTAATCTTTGCGAATTCCTTGCTGTGGTTCCTGCAGTCATAAGAAACACATACTTTTATGTCATCTCCGGTGCAGTGCTTCCTGATATAGTTGGCAAGCCCCTGGGTTGCCATACCTACCGTATATTTGTTCATGCGGTTGGTTCCTACTCCCATCACGCCGCGAAGTCCGCCTGTACCGAACTCAAGGTTGCGGTAAAATGCATCTTCAAGCCCGGCAGGGTCGTTTTCCATAAGCGCCTTCACCTCGCTCTTGGTCTGCTCGTCATAGTTCCCGTCAAGCCAGCTCTGGGCCACCTGTCTGAAATCTCTTGTAGTTTCCATATTATTAATCGGTTAAAGTTAATTTTCTGTTTTTACTGACAACTGTAACACGTTCAGCTGCAAATCTTACAAATTTAAAAAACAATCGGATAAATACCTATAATCCGGAACAAAATTTCAATTATTTTTGTATCTGCAAAATATGGACAGGATGAAAACAGAAGAAAAAGGGCGGAACATTTTCTCCCGGTTTGTGCTGGATCATGAAAATGATGATCCCGCAAAGCTTCTGCTCGCCGGAAGAAAGTGGGACGGAATCGATATTGACCTGGCAGTCAACACTATAATCTCACGCAGAAAACTCAGGGGCAAGGTCCCGGAGTGGTATTCCGAGCCAGAGCTGGTCTTTCCGGCAAGAATATCGGCCGAGCAGTGCAGTTCGACTCAGACAGCCGGGTACAAAGCAAGCCTCGCACTCAGACTGTTCCATGAATTCGGGACAGGAAGCGGGAGAAAAGACGTCCGGGACAGGGGAATGCGGATCGCTGACCTTACAGGAGGTCTCGGAGTAGACAGCTGGGCCTTTTCAAAAGTGTCCGGGGAAGTACTGTACAATGAAATGAATCCTGTCCTGGCTGAGGCAGCCGCGCACAATTTCCATGTCCTGGGCACCGGAAACATCCGGATCAGATGCAAGGAGCTGAAGCCAGGATCGCTGAAGGAAATTCTCTCGGGCCGGGCTGAGGAACCGGTTTCCGCTGTCCTTGACGGCGGAAACCGGAAAGGAAACACAGAGCCTTTCATTCCGGACATAGTCTATCTGGACCCTGCCAGGCGGGATTCCGAAGGCAGAAAGGTCTTCCTGCTGGAAGACTGCAGTCCGGATGTACTGGCCCTGGAAGACGAACTTCTGGATGCTGCAGCTTATGCTATAGTAAAGCTTTCTCCGATGGCGGACATGACAATGGTCATGAAAAGGCTCGGGGACCGGTGCAGGGAACTGCACATAGTGTCATGCGGAGGAGAATGCAAGGAACTGCTGGCAGTGCTTGACAGGAATTTCCACGGGGATTGCCTGGTTTCCGCTGTCGGCGAAGCCGGAACCGAATCTTCCGGACAGGGAATCTTTTCATTCCATATGGAAGACGAACGCAGGGCATCTGCGCGTTATATTTCGGGAGAAGATGAAGTCAGGAACTCGGAATATCTTTTCGAGCCGGGGAAATCACTCATGAAATCAGGTGCTTTTAACTTGATTTCCAGCACATTCAATATCACCAAACTATCCAGGAACACACATCTGTACTTTTTCAGCGGAGAGGCTGTGGCTGACAGATTGTGCACTCTTGGGAAAGTGTTCCGGATACTGGATGTTTTCCCGATGACAGGCTGCGGAATCCGCAAAGCCGGAGCAGAATATCCTGAAGCGGAGGTAACTGCACGGAACATACGCATGACCAGCGAACAGCTGCGCAAGAAACTGGGGAGCAGGCCAGATGACAGACATCATATCTTCGGGGCCGAGTATCTGATTGTCACCGAAAGGAGGGACGTGCCGGGCAAATGACTGCAAGTCCCGGGATGCGGGCTTCCTCTTGTAAAATTTCAAAACAGTTTATAAGTTTGCCGGACGGAACCGATACAAATCAAGGAAACCATGAAAAAAATCATTATATTCCTGCTGCCGGTCGCGGCGCTTCTCATTTCTTCATGCAAGAAGGACAAGATAACCGTATGGTATGACGACAGTCCCATAATCGAATTCCAGGACCCGAGATTCCTGAAGGCCCTGATGGAGATTTCCGACATGTACGGAGACTATCCGCATGCCGACGGAAACAGTACATACACCACATTCAAGGACATGAACGGCGACGGGAAGGTATCGGAGAACGAAGCCGCGAGAGTGCAGTTCCTCGACCTGAACGGATATAAGATACGGAATCTTGATGAACTGAAACATTTCCAGTCTCTTGAAATCCTGTACTGCCAGAACAACGCCCCGATCAGCGGAACAATCAATATAGGCAAGAACAGCATGCTCAAGGAATTCAACTGCATGAGCAACGGACTTTCATCTCTGGATCTGGACAAGAATACCGCACTGGAAACCATAAACTGCAGCAACAATGACCTGGGTTCTCTTGACGTGACTCCATGCAAAGAGCTGAAATCCCTGGACTGCAGCAACAACAAGATACGCACTCTGAACGTATCCGAGTGCGTGCAACTGACTTCACTCAACTGCAGCAGGAACCTGATTTCCACACTGGATCTGGGCAGGAACAAACTTCTGGAAAACATCTCTATCACAGACAATCCTATCGAAAGCATAATTGTCAATGTGTATTACAGTCTTCCAGAATCATTCATAGACTCATACAGCAGTTACATATCCTACGTGGAATAACCGAAAGGGTGGCCCGAAGCATTCCGGACCACCCTTCGTCAAGAATATGGCACTACCGCGCCTCCGGTACTCTCACAGGAGGAAGATATGCGTCATTGGCCCTGTAATGAGGGGCATACAGGCAAATGACCTCTGCTGCCGGAGACGAATATGTACCTTCACGGACTACATGGAATTCCTCCTCTATAACGGTCGTCTCTTCAGGAAGCAGGTCGAAATAGTATTCTGTCCTGTCGTCAGTCACATTCCTGTATGCTCTTGCGGCCGGATACCTTCCCAAGACACAGGACGCAGGCCCCCTCCACCATCCAGAAAGTCCCGACACCTGATCTGCCGGCCGGAATGATGCGTGATGCGGAACCGAAAGCCTTACAAAGCTTCTGTTCTCAGCGCTCCATATCTCATATCTGCATACAACCCTGTCCCCCACCGAAAGAGTATCTCCCGGCTGCAGTTCGGCCAGTGTCTCTCCTGAAACCGAATCCGGAGAAGGGACTCCGATATAGAAACGTCTGGTCACTTTGAAACCGTTTCCGGAAGCCGCAATCTGTCCGAACGGCTTTTCATACTGCTTGGACATGACTGCTATCCTTGTAGAAAGGACTTCATCAGAACCGTCAAGTACAGAGGCCATTGCCCGTACACAAGACGGATCTTCATCCCACTGCTGCGTTTCTTTCTGAATCATCATCCACAGTCTGACCCCGTCTGCGACACCGGCAGCCTTGGCAGACAGGGCAGGATCACGGCGTATACTGCCTGAGCCCTGCCATGAGGCATAATCCCTCAGCACATCGCAGATAAGGGAATGAGTATAAAGCTCGCTGTCCAGAAGACCCCGGAACGGCATCACTGCGTTAGGGAAATACACGCCCCCGGAAGCATGCTCCACGGCATAGCCGCACAGCGAAGCGACATCTGCCTCCATCATCCCGGCAGCCTTGCGCATGACAGCATTTCCAAGCCCAAGACATTCCGGATAAGCGGCGCCCTCCTCAAGAAAAGCCATTGTCACAGACACCCGCCGGGCCTTGTCTGCCATCTTCCCGTCAAATCCGTCTGCACCTGTAGGACAGGTAAGATAGGATTTCACAGCCTTCCCGAGCGACTTCAGTATTCTGCGTCCGTCAGGAAAATCTTCCGGCAAGCCAAGCGGTATCAGGCTGAATTTGCTGCGGACATACAGATATTCAGGGACAGTAAGGCCTGCCGTTCCGGGTAATCTGCCAGTAGCTCCTCCGGTTTCAAGGAATCCGGCATCCAAATATTCAATAGCGGCCTGCACCTGTTCTTCTGTCAGGATCTCAACATGTGCCCTGTCCGATATTTCAGCCGCCCTTTCAAGCAGCTGTGCGGTAATCACCGGAGACGAATCCATACCGCTGAACCAAGCGAATCCCCCGTCTCTGTTCTGGCATGCCGCGATTTTTTCTGCCAGAGACTCCACAGCCTCTCCTGACACACAGCCTGTCAGTATCATTGTGAACAGAGCGTCAGACATTGACACGGCATCCTTTCCGGCGGATCCGGACTTCCCGGGAATAGCCGACTTGACCATGTCAAGTAATGAAATTTCCGTTGTGACCGCCCCGTAAGGGAGAGTATTCACAAATCTCCCGGCCAATGCCGTTTCCAGCGAATCAGCATCCATACCGGGCAGAAGTACGGAAGAATGGGTTTCCCTCAGAATCTGGGTGTCAGGAAGTACCTTTACGGTAAAGAACATCCCGTCAGACCACTGCCGGATATGCTCTGAAGTCCCGGATGCCTCAGAAGAAGAAGTCTCACCTTCAAACACAAGTCTGAAGCCGAGCAACCCGGTACCGGAAGGCACATCGAGTACGAATGAAGCCGTCTCCGACTCACGGTCACCTACAGACACAGGAGCCGACCTGACAACCAGCGGACAGGCATTATCATAATCTTCCGTATCGTAAACAAACAGTTCAAGAACTCCTGATATGTCTTCTCCGGTATTGTTGGACACAGGAGCCCTGAGTACATACCTGTCGCCTTCCCGGAGGAACTGCGGCCCGGCAACCGATACCATAACAGGCTTGGACACTGTCATTTCCCCGGTTACAAGACCATTATGTACGGACTTGTCATGAGCGAACACAGATACCCTGTAAGTGGAAAGTTTGTCCGAAGTCCGGAATGAAACTGAAACCGAACCGTCGTCTTCAGATTTCACAAACGGAATGAAAGCCAACGTATTGCCAAAGTAGGAACGTATATATCCGGACTGCACGGACAGCATTCCCGATGCTTCGTCCGCAGCAGAAGCGTCTTCCATCATCATACCGGAAGCGAACCCGGCCTCCTGTGTCACCGAAGTGGCGCCGTTTGCTGCCGGAGCCGCTTTGGATACTGCGGTATAAACAGGGGTTCCGCCTCTCAGATACAGATGGCGGCAGCCTGTAAACCCGTTCCCGGCGAAAATCCTGACATACGGGACACGGCTCCGTCGGTATATGCCGTGCCAGTTGTTCGGCATGATCTGTTCCGTACCCTTGTCAAATACCGATATCACGGCTTCGGTCCCGGGAGCGGTCTTCAGGGAAAGCGTCACATCTGTCCCCGGTCCGGCAGTATCTGTAAACGAAACGAATTCAAGCGGCAGGTCAAGTCCGGACTGTTTTCTGTCATACACCGCACTGTATCTGCAGTCTTTCCCTCCCCTGAACCAGAATACCTCAAGTCTGGTCTCATCAGGATACGAGTCCTCATACTTGTACCGCAATTCCTTCAAAGAACCGTCCTTGCCTCTCTCTCCTGCAAGCCGGACCATATCGGCAAGGAGAGGTGTATCCGGATCTTCACCCCACAGCTCGACTACAGCCCACATCGGTCCCGATGCAGTACCTGCCTGCAGTACTATATCGTCATCTTCTATTACTTTGAACAGATGTTCCACACCGGCATCCAGAGCAGTATCTCCTGCCGATGTCCTTACAAGGTCATATATATACCGGTACACTATCAGGGAATCAGTCCCGTCAGGCAGTTCCATGACAGCGGATGCTTCCGCTTCCACACGGTACGTTCCCGAGCCGTCTCCCGTCAGACGCACATCAAGGGAATCTCCGGAAAATACCCTTCCGGCCTGAATGAGTTCGTCTGAATGGTATACGGCGTAGTCCACAGGGACATCATCTACCGGGATATAATCGGTATTTCTGACTGTAAAACACAGCCTTGCGGTATTTCCTTCCGTCAGCGACATGCTGTATCCTGTCATAGGAGAATATTTCCACGGCTCAGATGGCGATACAATCCCGTCAGGCTCATTGTCCAGGCTTGCGTCCATGGTGAATACAGGAGCCGCAGAAATGCTTTTGCCGAATTCCAGTGTCTCTCCGGCAGCATCGGTGACTTTCACCTTTATGTTATAATAAGAATAGCCGTCATTGTCCTCTGTCCTGAATCCGAACGAAAAACGTCCGTCCCCGCTGATGTCGGCCTTGCCGCCCGCCTTAAAGTCCCTGCCGTCCGCCTGCCACAGCAGTTCCGCCGAAGAAAGACTGTGACCCGTATGGCTTGTAACCGTACCTTCCACTATGATGCTGTCTCCCGGGAAGTGCAGTGTCCTGTCTTCATCGAATTCCAGACTGTATGTCGGGATATCTATATCTCCGGCAATCAGGGATGATGAAGCCACCTGGCTGCTTGAGTAATATGCTTCAAGGAAATACCGCCCGCCCAAAGCTCCGGCAGGAATAGTGAAAGCACCTGAGACCGAACCGAATCCGTTTGTACACAGCAACAGGGAGTCTCTGACCTGATTCCGAGGTCCGGACAGGACCATCGTCACTTCCTCTCCTGCAGGAAGGACCTCAAGTCCCGTAGCCGAACCGGACTCTCTGAAAAGTACGGTCTTGAAATACAGCGTATCTCCCGGATTGTACACTCCCCTGTCCTTGAATATTTCAGCCGATACTTCTTTGGCATAGTCCGTTCCGCCCGACACCGGCAAATCGAGAGACACCTTTCCGGAACTGCGGAGCCGTCCGTCCGCATCTCGGCAGGAACATACCAGACTGTAGGCATAGGGATTTTCCGTATCTCTGATGAAATCCGCAGGTATCGGCACGAATCCCCTGTCAAAGGACAAGTCTTCTACGGACAATACAAGAGAATCACCTTTGAAGAAACGGACTCCGGCTCTTTCAAGAGGCTTCCCGCTCTGGCTGTCGGCAGCATACACGGCGATCCCTCCGCCGCTTGTCCTGTATGCGGCAGAGACCGTGTACTGCCTATATACTGCAGATGTTTTCCCACTTTCCGAGAAGCATTTTACAAGGTATTCACCGTCATCAAGTTCCGGCAGGGCGACCTTCACCGTATCCAGGATGTAAAAGCTGTTTTCCGGATTCCTGACATCAGCCATGAAAACAGGTTCCGGGTCTTCTTTTGCCGAGGGACGGACCTCTATCCTGAATCCGTCAGTATTCCTGAGCAGGACCGAAAGGGTATCGCTGCTGCCCTCCACCCTTATCGTCTTGGAGTCCAGCCTGTTTATAATATCCTTCACACGCGTACATACGGCGGCGATATCTTTCTCTTTGCCTGAAAAGGACTTTCGCATCTTCTCAAAATCCGCGCACTCCTGCCTGAGTTTTCTGAAACCAGCCGATGAGGGCTTCACATCCGACTGGAGCATGTCATTCATCCTGAGCGAGAGCAGGTCCTGAAGCGCGTAGCACGCCACGGCCCTTCCTTCATGCTTTTCCGCAAAAGCCTCCAGGGCCGCACGCTTCCCGCTGCCGTCAGCCGGTCCGGAAGATGCCATACAATATTCCATATAAGGTTCTGACGGATATCTGCCGGAAACCGACTGAGAAAGCATCAGACGTATTTCATCGTCCATACCTTCCGTTTCAAGGAACAGTGTCCAGAGTATGTATTCGTAATCATTGGCGATATCCTGTATTACCGGACTCGGAATACAGTTCCAGGCACTGCCGGGGACAGTATTGTATCCCTCGCCATAGAACCGGCTGTTTCTGACTGTCTTGAGTCCGGCAGCGTTTACCTTCAGATTCTCCAGCATTCCGGACACGTCCGTCCTGTTGCGGAAAATGGCTCTGTCAACGGCAAAGGTCACTACCGGTTCACCGAACTGCCTGACAGATTCAGCCAAAGAAGAATCCACGGTTTCACGCCGCTTCCAGTCTCTGGACAGAACCGAATTCCTGTATTCCTTCCACGCTTCATAGAAATCCCATGCAACATGCCTGTCTTCAGCCTTGGCAATAATCTTTTCAAGTACTGCCTCCTCCCTGTCGGGACGGTCTTCTTCCTGCATTTTCCTGTATTCCTTCCATAGGGAAACAAGTTCATTTCCCCGGCCATCAGTCCCGGCTGTTTTGCTTTCACGTGATTCAGCCGGAACCTGCAGGCAGGCCAGCACCAGAAAAGCCACGGAAAAAGAGACAGCAGAAATTTTCCTGCAAATGAAATCCGTCATTGTCATGTTTTTTTGAAAAATTGAAATAAGACGATTACTGACATACAATTACAGTACCATCATACAATGACGAATATAGGATTATTATCATTATATTTGGCCGGCAAAAACGACTTTTCATGAAAAAAACATCCGGTACCGGATTTTTCCGGACAAGTTTTATTGCAGGCGCAGTATTGCTCCTCTTTTCATGTGTGGAAGCAGAAGCACAGGTGACAATTGCGGACAAGGGCAAAAGCTCCGGCAGAATCATTGCAGCAGAAAGTGCTGCCGAACAGGAAGCGGCCTCTCTTCTGCAGGACTTCATTCTGCGGATAAGCGGGGCGCAGATGCAGATTCTCCCTTCCGGGACGGCTTCCGGGCCAGGAGACATCATAATCCTTGGAACCGTTCCGGATTCGGGTCTGTCTGAAGATGCGTTCCGGATAAATGCTTCTGACGGGAAAATCTTCATCACCTCAGGAGGAGACAAAGGCTCCGTATATGCTGCAGTCACATTGCTTGAAAAATATTTCGGAGTGCGGTACTATGCTGCCGACGCCCTTTACTACAGCCGCATGGAGACTCTTTCCCTGCCGGAGGATCTTGACATCAGGCAGACACCGGCATTCAGATACAGACAGACACAGTCTTATTCCCTGAAAGACCCTCTGTACAAGACATGGTACAGGCTTGATGAACCTGCCGACGTGTTCGCCGGCAACATGTGGGTGCACACTTTCAACCGGATTCTCCCGGCGTCAAGGTTCGGGAAAGACCACCCGGAATACTACTCTTATATAAACGGGGAAAGGCGTCCGGGAAAAGCCAGCCAGTGGTGTCTGACAAATCCCGAAGTACTGGAGGCGGCATGCCGGCAGATCGACTCGATTTTCAAGGCCGATCCGGACAAGAAAATGATTTCAGTAAGCCAGAACGACGGGAACGACACCTACTGCCAGTGCCCTGAGTGCATGGAAGTGATAAAGCGTGAAGGAGCTGTATCAGGCCTGTACATCGAATTCCTCAACAAGATAGCGTCCCGCTTCCCGGACAAGGAATTTTCCACGCTCGCATACCTTTTCACGATGATGCCTCCGGAGCATGTGAAACCTCTTCCCAATGTGAACATAATGCTGTGCGACATCGACTGCGACAGGGAAGTACCCCTGACCGACAATGCCTCCGGCCGGCATTTCATGAAAGCCCTGAGCGGCTGGTCAGAGATTTCAGACAACATCTTCGTATGGGACTACGGTATCAATTTCGACAATATGGTGGCTCCTTTCCCGAATTTCCACATCATACAGCCGAACATCAGGACATTCCGCGACCACCATGTCACCATGCATTTCTCGCAGATCGCCGCGACGCTCGGTACAGACCTTTCAGAAATGAGGTCTTACATAGTATCGAAACTCATGTGGGACGCCGATGCGGACATGGACTCGCTCATCTGTGAATTTACCGACGGGTACTACGGAGCCGCCGGCAAATATATCCGCCAATATAAAAAAATGCTGGAGGGAGCTCTCCTTGCTTCCGGGCAACGGCTATGGATATACGACTCGCCTGTCAGCCACAAGGACGGTATGCTGAACGAAGCATGCAGAAAAGCCTTCAACCGGATTTTCGATGCTGCAGAGGCCGCCGTGGCCGGACAGACAGAGTATCTGGAAAGGGTGAGGCGCTCCCGCCTGCCGCTGCAGTATTCGGAACTTGAAATAGCACGTGCCGAGGGGCGTACAGCTGAACCTTGGGTCAAGGACGCACTGGAGCTGTTTGAAAAAAGGACCCGTGAAGCAGGGATACCGGTTCTGAACGAAAGGAACAATTCTCCTGACGAATACTGCCGGCTGTACAGGGAAAGGTATATGCCCGGGGAAACAGCCAACAAGGCTGCGGGAGCGTCTGTCAGCTGGATTGTGGAACCTACTGCCGAGCGTTACAGGGCTCTCGGTAAGACTGCCCTGTCAGACGGAATCTACGGAGGATCCACATTCGTGGAAAGCTGGGTCGGATGGGAAGGAGCGGACGGGGCTTTCGTTATGGACCTCGGGAAGGAAACGGAATTCACTTATGCAGGGTGCGACTTCCTGCACCAGCTCGGGGCATGGATACTGCTGCCCAAAGGCATAAAAGTGTCGGTGTCTTCCGACGGACGCAGTTTCAGGGATTTCGGCTCGGAGACAATCCCTGAAGACGACTCGCCGCAAGTCAAATTCGTCAAGATCGGATGCAGATCGCAGTCTCCCGTGTCGGCAAGATACATCAGGTTTGACATCGAGGGGACAAAAGTCTGTCCGACATGGCATTACGGCATAGGGCAGCCATGCTGGTTCTTTATAGACGAAGTCGAAGTATATTGACGGCTTCTGCCACCACATAGGTGCTCCCGCCGATATAGATCAGCGGTTTCACTGACTCCCTGCCGCCGGAAGAGGAGTTTGCGGCTTTTGCATCACCGTACATGCCGATTGCCATGTTCAGTGCATCCTCTACGGAAGAAGTCTCATATACGTTTTCCGCCGGTCTGCCGGCCAGACTGCAGAACTCCATGTATTTCCGTTTCAGTTCCCCGGAAGGAAGGGCCCTCCTTGACGGAGCGTTGGTGAATATATAGGATGCGTTCTCCGGCATAAGAGGGAACACGGCAGCGTAATCCTTGTCAGAAACAGAGCCGTAGACGATTATCAGAGAAGAGCATTCACCCTCGGCCAGCATCATGCCGAGCTGGTGGAAGTTGTATCTGAGTCCGTGGGCATTGTGTCCGATATCGCATATGATGTAAGGGTCATCGGAAAGTTTCTCCCATCTTCCGTGGAACCCCGTCCTTTCGGCAGTATGTACGATGGCATCGCATATCTTGTCTCCGGACAGGCGGAGATCCATGACATCCAGGGCAGCGAGGACCGTCCTGAGGTTTTTCTTCTGGTACTCGCCGCCGAGATCCATCTTTCGGAGGATTTCCTCATGGTCCTCCCACAGCCGGGGCTCAATCCTGTCCGCAAATGTCAGCAAGGACATTATTTTCGTGCGGTCGCCCATGAACGCTGAAGAAGGAAGGTTGGTATACAACACCTTGCGTTCAAAGACAGGATCCGTTTCAGGGTCGCTCTCCCCTATCACCGCCGGGACTTCCGGCTTGATGATTCCCGCCTTTTCGAAAGCGATCTCAGGGAGAGTGTCCCCAAGTATGTCACAGTGGTCAAATCCGATATTGGTGATGACGCTCAGCTGCGGAGTGATGATGTTCGTGCTGTCGAGCCTGCCGCCAAGCCCGGTCTCTATGACGGCGACATCCACATCCATGTCCGCAAACCAGCTGAAAGCCATCGCTGTCGTTATTTCGAAAAATGACATTTCCAGATGATCGAAGGTCCCTCCCCACTGCTTCACGTAATTCCAGACATACTCCTTGGATATATATTCCGCAGAAGGTTTTCCGTCAGGGGTGGCCTTTCCTGAAACAATCCTCATGCGCTCACGGAAATCAAGGATGTGAGGCGAAGTATAAAGGCCGGTTTTCAGGCCTGAAGATGCGAGTACGGATGCAATCATATTGGCCACAGAGCCTTTGCCGTTTGTTCCGGCAACGTGTATTGTCCTGTACTTTCTGTGCGGATGTCCGGCAAGGGAATCAAAGAATTCCATTCTGTCGAGCCCGGGTTTGTATGCACCCGATCCGGTTTTCTGAAAAGAAGGGAATCTGACGAACAGTTCCTCTATCATCCCGGCATAATGCTCTTCCGAAAATTCCTGTCCTTTTATAAGATTTTCCATAAAAAATCAATGCAATTTCTGAATTGACGCCAAATTTAACTAATTTTACAGAAGATTCTCTTTTGCCCATGAAAGACATTGACGCCATCCTGCATTCACAATATATCATTGACGGTCAGAGAATGGATGCCACGCCGGCCCAGATGCTGAGCGAGTGCATGACTTCCGTCACTGCAGAAAAGCCGGCAACCGACTATCCGCCTATCGTGGACGAACCTTCGGATCCGATTCCCGGTTCTGCCAGATTCGACATAAGCAATATAAAGGAATATATTGCAGCCCTGGAAGATACGAATGACTGCCAAAGGGAGATCCCGCCAGAGTATTCCGGACAGATGACCAGACTCGAAATCGCCAGAGTCCTTCTGGAAACACTGTGGAAAGGCGGACATTTCACTCTGGAAAACATTGTGGCAGGGATAACATGGAAATGGAACTGCGGTCCCGTCGGAAGCATGGCAGCCTTCTATTTTTCCGCCGAGGCGGCAAGCCAGTATCTGTACGATCTCGGAGTACAGCTTTCCGGCTATTCCATTTCCGGCTCCGAAGGCGGGAACAGAATCTGTCTTGACAGTCTTGAAATCAGGGACAGCTCACTGTTCACAGCAGTCTCGGAAAACCCTGAACCCGTAATCGGGGACGACTGCGAAGACGCTGCGTCAGAGTATCCGGAATATTCGGAAAGGGAAAGCAGGATACCGGAGAAAAGGGAATGTCCGGACACGGTCCTGCCGGACAGGAAAAGCTGGCTGATATACATTCCGTTCGACACATGCCCGTTCAAGCTTGGAGGTTCCCTTCTGGCCGGCAAGTTCGGCAGCAACGGAGACAATGCTCCCGAAATAAAGGATCCGGACTATTTCATAGACTGCTATGAAGTCCTCCGGGAACTGGTCGAGGACGGGGTCATCGTCAGCGGAGCCACGGTGTCAGGCGGAGGTCTGGCTTCAGCAGCCTGGCGCATGTGCAGGGACACCGGATGCATGATAGACATGAAAGGTCTGGAATCGGCATACATGGAGAAGGATATGGTACGCATACTTTTCTCTGAAGTACCTGGAGTCATAATCCAGATACGGGACAGCGACTACGACTATGTAGACAGCCAGCTCCTGCTTCAGGACGTGGCCTACTACCCGCTCGGCCATCCTGATCCTGAAACAAAAGGAATCAGCATATCCGAAGGCAGCAGACCGGACGTGTTTTCCATTCTTGAGGCCATCATCAACAGCCCTACCGCATCAGAAGGAGAAGACTAGAAAACCATTTGACCGCATAATCATGACACAGTACGCCAATATTCCCGAAAAAGGGCAGAAAGGGAAGCTGCCCAAGATATTCGTGCTGGACACAAACATTATCCTGCATGACTACAGAGCTATACGGCACTTTCAGGAAAACGACATAGTCATCCCGGTTGCAGTGCTGGAAGAGCTTGACAAGTTCAAGAAAGGCAACGACGCCCTGAGTTTCAATGCCAGAGGGTTCATGAGAGAAATAGACAAGCTCTCCGACCGCCGAATGTTCGGAAAAGACGGAGTGCCTGTAGGCCCACATCTGGGGAATGTCAAGGTAGAACTTTACCATCCTTTCCCCGACGAGCTGAAAAACTGTTTCCAGGATGACACGCAGGACCACAGGATACTGGCTACGGCGATGTGGGTGAAAAAGCAGCATCCCGGCAGGTTCGTGGCTCTGGTAACCAAGGACATAAACCTGAGAATGAAAGCCAAGGCCGTCGGGATGGAAGCCCAGGACTATCTCACGGACAGGATAGAGGAATCAAGGGTCGAATACACGAAAAACGAGGTGATCATAGTCTCCGACATGCCTCAGGAGAAAATCCAGAGCCTTGCATACGGACAGGGAGGGCTTGACTGTCGCGATGTCAGCAAGGAAGAACCGAAACCGAACCAGCTGTACAAGTTCAGATGGGAGAAAGGGGAGAATTCCTACTGCACCTGTGCAAGATACAATGCCGCAAGCCGCAAAATCGTTCTGGTAAAGGAACGCCATGCATACGGAATATCCCCGCGCAACGACGAACAGAAATTCGCCCTGGACGCATGTCTGAATCCGGATATAAGACTGGTTTCCCTTACAGGCGGTGCAGGAACGGGAAAAACGCTGCTGGCTCTGGCTGCCGCCATGGAACAGGAACGGGACTATGACCAGATAATCCTGTCCAGGCCGACCGTAATACTAGGAAACCAGGACATAGGGTTCCTTCCCGGAGACCAGAAGAGCAAGATGGGACCGTTCGTCCAGCCGCTTATGGACAACCTCAACGTAATCCGCGGATGCTTCAAGGAAGGCAGCCGGCAGGCAGACAGAATCGATGCCATGCTCAATGAAGAAAAGCTTCTCATATCTCCTCTTGCGTACATACGAGGACGCAGTCTGGGGAAAGTGTATTTCATAATAGACGAAGCGCAGAACCTCACTCCGCATGAAGTGAAAACCATAATAACACGTGCCGGAGAGGGGACCAAGATGGTTTTCACTGGAGATATATTCCAGATAGACCAGCCGTATCTGGACATGTACTCAAACGGACTGACGCATCTGGGCGAGAAGATGTCAGGACAGCCTCTGTTCGAACACATAAACCTCAAAAAGGGAGAAAGAAGCGAATTGTCCGAAATTGCGAGCAGATTGTTATAATTATTTCAGCATTCAATGAAATTTTTTAGTAAATTCGCCACGATTCTTTATAACCTGAATTTTAATTAACTAAACAAGAATATAATTTATGGACACCAAGAAAAAAAGAGTCTATCGTTTCGGCGGCAAAAACGCCGAAGGCGACGGAACCATGAGAAATCTGTTGGGCGGTAAAGGAGCCAATCTGGCTGAAATGTGCAGACTTGGAATACCTGTACCTGCAGGATTCACGATAACCACTGAATGCTGTGCCGAATATTATGAACTTTGCGGAGGATACCCTGATGCACTGAAAGAGGAAGTGGCGGAAGCCCTCAAGGCAACCGAAGCCATCATGGGCAAGAAGTTCGGGGACAAGACCGACCCGCTTCTTGTCAGCTGCCGTTCAGGTGCCCGCAGTTCAATGCCGGGAATGATGGATACTATCCTCAATATCGGTCTCTGCTCGGATACAATCCCGGGAATGATCAAGAAAACCGGCAATCCGCGCTTCGTATATGACGCATACCGCCGCCTGATCATGATGTACTCCGATGTCGTGATGGAAAAGGCGGAAGGCATCGAGCCGGCCGACGGACAAGGCATCCGCCAGCAGCTTGACAGGATGATGGAAACCCTGAAGAAAGAAAAGGGCTATGCATCCGACACAGACATCACTGCCGACGAGCTCAAGGACCTGTGCGAGAAATTCAAGGCAAAGGTAAAGGAAGTTCTCGGTGTGGATTTCCCTGACTCTGCAGAAGCCCAGCTCTGGGGAAGTATCGGCGGAGTATTCAAGTCATGGAACGGCAAGAGAGCCATCGCATACAGGAAAATAGAAGGCATTCCTGACGACTGGGGTACAGCTGTAAATGTACAGTCAATGGTATTCGGCAACATGGGCAACACTTCCGCAACAGGAGTGGCATTCTCACGCAACCCGGCAAACGGTGACAACAAATTCTACGGAGAGTGGCTCATCAATGCCCAGGGAGAGGATGTCGTGGCAGGTATCCGTACTCCAAACCCTCTGAACGAAGCTACTAAAAATCCTCACAACGCACATCTCGAATCCCTCGAGAAGGCCATGCCTGAAGTATACAAGGAGCTTGACGCAATACGTATCCATCTTGAAGACCATTTCAGGGACATGCAGGACATCGAGTTCACCATCCAGGACGGCAAGTTGTGGATGCTCCAGTGCCGTATCGGAAAGAGGACCGGTCTGGCTGCACTCAACATGGCTATGGACATGGTCAAAGAAGGCATGATCGATGAAAAGACAGCTGTAATGAGAATATCTCCGGCACAGCTCGATGAAATCCTCCACCCGATCCTTGACCCTGCTTCCGAGAAAAAGGCGAAGGCTGTCGCTACAGGTCTTCCGGCAAGCCCGGGCGGAGCTGTAGGAAAGCTCGTCTTCACATCAGAAGACGCCATGGCACTCAACGCAAAGGGAGAGAAGGCGATTCTTGTCAGAGAGGAGACTTCCCCTGAGGATGTTGAAGGCATGAGAGCCGCTGCAGGTATACTTACGGCAAGAGGAGGTATGACCTCACATGCAGCTCTCGTCGCACGCGGCTGGGGCAAATGCTGTATAGTAGGATGCGACACCATGACCATTGACCTCGCAAACAAGGTCCTGAAATTCAAAGGCGCAGAGTTCCATGAAGGAGATGTCCTGAGTCTCAACGGATCAAAGGGCCTGGTATACGGATGTGCCATCGACACAATGGATGCTACGGAGAACCCTCGCTTCATCCAGTTCATGCATATGGTGGACAAATTCCGCAAACTCGGCGTAAGGACAAATGCCGACACTCCGGAGGATGCAGAAAGGGCTCTGAGTTTCGGAGCTGAAGGTATCGGACTGTTCCGTATCGAACACATGTTCTACGGCAAGAACTCCGAGACCCCTCTTGCCAAACTCCGCAAGATGATCCTTTCAAAGAGCGATGACGAAAGACGCAGCGCACTCGCAGAACTGGAGCCGTTCATCAAGGCTTCCGTAAAGAGCACCATGAGGGTAATGGACGGCAAGCCGGTAACATTCCGCCTTCTTGACCCGCCTCTTCACGAATTCGTGCCTCAGACTACAGAAAAGAGGGAAGAGCTTGCAAAAGAACTCGGAATATCAGAGGAGGACATCGAAAAGAGAGGGGAATCGCTCCACGAAGTGAACCCTATGATGGGACACAGAGGAGTACGTCTCCATATCACGTATCCTATGATCTCGGAAACCCAGTTCAGGGCAATCTTCACAGCTGCAGCGGAGCTTATCGAGGAGGGTCTCCACCCTATGCCTGAAATAATGATTCCTGTAACTATCTCAGACAGGGAGCTTATCTTCCAGAAAGCTATCTGCGACAGAGTCAAGGCAGAAGTCGAGGGAGCTACCATCAGAAGACCTCTTGACTACAAATACGGTACAATGATCGAAATCCCTCGCGCAGCCCTCATTGCAGACAGGATGGCCAGAACTGCAGAGTTCTTCTCATTCGGAACCAATGACCTTACGCAGATGACATTCGGTTTCTCACGTGACGATGTGGGAACTTTCATGGGCGACTACCTCGGCAACAAGATTCTCGATGCAGATCCGTTCCAGACCATCGACAAGAAAGCGGTTGGAAAGCTCATCGAAATCGGTGTCAACGGAGGACGCAGCACCAGACCTGACCTCAAGGTCGGAATCTGCGGCGAGCACGGCGGTGATCCTGCATCTGTAGAGTTCTGCTACAAGATCGGTCTCAACTATGTATCCTGCTCACCGTTCCGTGTGCCTATCGCACGCCTTGCCGCGGCGCAGGCTGCCATCAAAGAAGAAGCCGGAGAGTAGTCAAGGCTTCCATACAGGTCAGTTGATTTACCCTGACCTGCAAATCAACAAGAAAAAAGGATTCACCCGTGAGAGTGAATCCTTTTTTTGAAATTTCCTTACTTATGTACTACCGGTATTCTGAAAATTGTCAACGAGTGCGGAGGACATTCCACAGGAGTACGCATGCCGCCGAGCCGGAACGGACTTTCCTTCCCCGAAACCTTGAAAGGTTCTTCAAAAGAATTCTCGTCAGTAGCGGAGTCTGATGTGAGAAGAATTCTTTTAGCATCAGCGGAAGCAAGTTCCGTTCTCTTCAGCACAAGCGAAGTATTCCACGGAGTTTCGGACCCGTTCACAAGTTTTACTATGAGTTCTCCTGCATCCCTGTCTATTCCCGCGACTGCATAGTGTTTGTTAACTATCCTGTAATCATACGTATACACAAGTCTCCCGTCCATATAGCATTTCCAGACATTGCCGTCTGTCACCACTTTCACATCATACCATCGGTCTTTCAATACAGGCTCCTGATTCCTGTAGTCGAACAAAGAGACTGAACCGTTGTCCCCAACCTCTCTGAAAATTACAGATTCGTTGGTATGACTGCCGATATCAGCCATGAAATAATGTCCGGCATCCTTCATCCCGAAGACCACCTTGAACCCTTCTCTCCCCTCCAGCTTCCTGGCCTGCAAAGAGATTTCGCAATCCGAAAGGCGCACCCCGTCAAGAAATGCCAGTGCATCCCCATCGGAAGTTTTCTGGCACAGAGTCCCGTTTCCGGATTTCCAATCTCCTCTTACAGTCTTCCACCGGTAAGCGAAATCGCCGAAATCCGAAGATTCATAAACAGTCCGACCGCCGCAGGAGACTTTGAAATTGCGGAATTCCGCTGATGTTCCTGCCGTACCGAGTCCGACATAGCCTTCAGGAACATACGGTACTGCTGTCTTTTCTCCCTTTATCTCAACCGCGACATTCACATCAGGCCTGTTTTCAGAAAAGAGCTTCATCACATGATAGTTGGAACGGCCGTAGCTGCTCTCATTATCAAGTACAATGAGATGGTTCGTATTGAAATGGGCATTTGCGATAAGCGGAGCGTATGACACCAGACACACCTTGTCGGCATTCCTTTCCACGCCTGTAAGATATGCAGCCTCGGCAAGGGAAGAATACAGATCAGACCTTCCTACGGCAGCATACTCACCGACGTACACTTTATAAGGAGTCCGGCGGGACAGCCTGTCGTAGACGTCCGCATTGTTATAGAACCAGTCTGAAGTCTCATAATAATGAGGATCAATCATTTCGACTTCATCCAGTCTTTCAATGTCCTTGCTGAACATAAGGGCTGTAATTACAGTTATCTGCGGATATTTCTCCTTGATGGCCTTATGGAATCTGTTGTAGTTTTCAGCATAGCGCCGGAAAACATTCTCGTTGCCCACTTCAACATATTTCAGAGGGAAAGGCTCCGGATGTCCGTTTCTGGCACGCTCTTTCCCCCAGCGAGTCGTCTCAGGGTCACCTATAGCATACTCGATCGCATCCAGAGCATCCTGTATCAGCGGCTCAAGCTCTTCGCCCCGGACATAATCCCCATTGCGGAACAAACACGACATTCCGGCATTGCATACGAACATGGCATCGGAGCCGATATCCTCGCAGAACTGGAGGAACTCATGATATCCGAACCCGTATGTACTTCTGTAGCCCCACAGGTTGTATTCCCCGGGACGTGTGACCGGATCTCCTATGGTCTCCTTCCATTTTACCCTGTTGTCAAGAGTCAGACCCTCGACGATGCATCCGCCCGGCCAGCGGATGAAAGCCGGATGCAGGTCTGCGATAAGTGTAGCGACATCCTTTCTGAGACCATTGGCGCGTCCGTTAAATGTGTCTTCGGGGAAAAGCGAAACATAATCCAGCCAGACCTGCCCTTTCGGAGGAAAGGCAATCTGAAGCGTATTGTCCGTCCGGGAGACGGACGGTTTGAAGCTGACGGTATAGCGGTGCCACTGCCCGTCCTGCTTCAGTGCGACATGTTCCGAGGCTATCTTCTCGCCGGAGCATGATACTATGGATGCACGGCACCACGGAGTAGCTTCAGTCCTTATATAGAATTCCAGATTGTACCTCTCTCCGGCCCTGACCGCAAGGCCCCAGTACCCGGTATTGACCGCACTCACTCCACCTCTCGCATGACTGAGATCTATAGATAAGGAATGCGGAGTCGCAGAGTTAAGAGGGAATTCGTCGGTTATGTGAGACAAAGCCTGGGAACCGTCGTCATACTGGACCCGCCATGCTGTCATCGGAAGGTCAGGACTCCATCTGACCCTGAAGCAGTTGAGAGAATCATTCGAGTAGCAATGCCTGTGAGGAGCAGCGGCATACCCGTCATCGTCAAGTGTGCATCCGGAAGGAAGTACTCCTTCCTCGAATCCTCTGTTGCGTACCATTTCGGCATATAGGCCTCCGTCTCCGGCCCCGGTGATTTCTTCGAAGAAAACGCCATAAAGAGATGACGGCACTTCGGCTCCCTTTTTTCCCATGTCTATTACCACCTCTTGGGCGGACAAAGGCACTACGCCCACAATCATGGCCGCAGCAGCCAGTATCTTACCGAACTTTTTCATAATTTAACGTATCTATTTGAAAGTGTATGCAAATACAGGCAGAACGCGGCGGTCTCTCATTCATCGAACAGCCTGCCGGCAACGTCCCTGATATCTGAAGAAAGAGCGCCGGTAAGAAAGGCCTTTCCGCCATCGACGGTCAGGACAAAGCCGGGGCACTCTACGGCAGTCTCTATATCATGTGTCGACCATATTACAGTCCTGCTTCCTTCAGACGACAGGGTTTTCAGGATACGCGCGACCTTGCGTCTGTTAGTAAAATCCAGAAAAGCCGTAGGTTCGTCAAGAATGATGACCGGCGTGTCCTGCGCTATGGCCCGTGCTATTCCTGCCATCTGACATTCTCCGTCAGACATCTTATCCAGTTTCCTGTCCGAAAAATCCTCCATGCCGACAACTGCAAGAGCCTCGCTGACAGCAATTTCATCGTCCGGAGAAAGCCGCCCTTTCCAATCCGTATATGGAGCCCGTCCCAACGATACCAGCTCACGGCATGTCATGCCTGCGATACGGAGTCTCCCAGTACTGACGAACGATACAATGCGGGCCTTTTTCCGGACCGGAACGGCAGACAGCTCCGTCCCGTCATACAGGACACGCCCTCCATGAGAAGGGAGCAGACCCGCCAGCGTACGCAACAAAGTACTCTTTCCCGATCCGTTCCGGCCGATTACGGCCACAAGAGAAGCGGACGGGATTTCCATGTCTATTCCGGAAAGCACAGTATGGCGCCCGTAGCCTGCGGAAAGATTCTCAAGTCTGAGCATAATCAATGGTATTGTCTGTTTTTCAATACTATCCATATAACCATCGGCACACCGACAAGGGAAGTCACTATATTGACCGGCAATGCACAAAGGCGCGACGCGATATCACATGAAAGCATCAGGATGCTGCCTGTGAGTGCCGTATACGGGAGAAGTTTCCTGTGGTCGGAAGTCCCGGACAACAGCCTCGCGATATGCGGAGACGCCAGTCCCAGAAAACCAATAGGGCCGCAAAAGGCAGTAACTGTTCCCGCAAGCAGTACGGTAGCCGCATATATGACATACCTGGCTTTTCTCACATCCAGGCCCATAGTTTCCGCATATTCCTCTCCGAGCAGCAGCAGATTCAATGACTTCACGGAAATTCCGGCCAGAACCAGTCCGGCAAATACCGCCCCGGCCAGAAGCGGCAGCTGGCCTGATGAAACGCTTCCTGGCGACCCCATAGTCCACAGCACGTATGACTTCAGAGCCGGACTGTCTCCGAAAAACTGCAGGACCTGCACCATTGCATCGATTCCTGCGCCGAACATCATACCCAGTATCAGCACCATCATGATGTCCCTGAGCCTGCGGCTTGCAAAAGCGACAAGGAGCATTACCCCTCCGGCACCGGCCCATGCGGCGCCCGCCAGGCCAAGATCAGCGAACAGCTGTCCTCCTGCAGACGGAAGGAACGGAACTCCGAGAACGAACATGGCAGCCCCGAGAGAGGCGCCCGAATTTACGCCAAGTACATACGGCCCGGCAAGAGGATTCCTGAACAGGGTCTGCATCAGCAGTCCGCATACAGAAACAGACATTCCTGAAACAAGGGCGGAAACCGTCCTTATTCCTCTGATTTCCCAGATTATTGTCCTGGTCCCGGGTGACACGTCTCCACCTGTCAGGGCTCTGAAGACCTCTCCAGCAGCCAGATCAGCCGGGCCTGTGGCAAAACCGGCAATCAGAAGTCCTGCAAGCACGGCTGCCGATACGCTGAAAAAAACGGTATTTCTGTATCCTGTCTTCATTCCAGCCTCCTGTAATAATACAGCCCGCTGCCATCCTCTGCTGTCTCCGGATGGAAAATACCGATAAGATCCTTCAGGACAAGATCGGGCCTTGCAGAAGAAGTCTCCCAGAATTCATTCCCTCCTCCCGGACTCATACGGGCATCGTTGTTGAATACCATCCCGTTTCTGAAGCATTTTACGGACGAGAAGCCAGGACATGCCCTGCCAAGTTCATCCAGAGACCCTATGCTGCCGGTATCCAGCCAGATATCAGCTTCGGATGCCAGCTGGAATGCTTCCTCTCTGCTGACCGGAAGCGGCTTGTTGGTATAGTTGTCCTTGTAAATGTACTCTCCTCCTGCATCCTCTATCATTTTCACTATGGCGCTTTCCGCGGAAGACATGTACCAGACATCGCCGTAAGGAGCATTCAGCATCACTGCCGGCCGATGATCGGACGGAAATGAGGCGGCAAGGGTCTTCAGAGAGTCATAGCGCCCGGCTATCTCCCTGAAGACAGCTTCGCCCTTTTCCCTGTCGCCGAGGATTTCAGACAGGACTACCATCCATTCGGCCCGGCCAAGCGGATCAGGTTCCAGATACTCACCCATATACATATACGGTATACCGAGCTCTTCAAGCTTGGCTTCCATCGGGCTTCTGGACGCCACTCCGTAAATCAGGGCCAGATCGGCCTCCACAGCGAGCAGGCCTTCATAATCAGGAGCCGAATCACTGCCTGTCTCAACGATTTCATCCGACCGGGACCTTATCGTCACATCGGATATGAAATGTTTCCCGGAGACAGCGGCCACGCTGTCACATGCACCGAGACAGGCCAGAAACCCCACATAAGACGATGACATTACCGCAAGCCGTGAAGCATGGTCCTCAATCACCTGTCCGGAGAATCCTTCAGGGGGCCTTTCACCGCCTCTTGCGAGGAACAGTTCCATTGCCGATGAATCTGCTTCCTGCCATCCGGCATACACCCTTATCACACGACTGCAACTGTCCTTCCAGCCGGCGATATCGAATCCTGACGCGAACTCAGGCCTGTAATATACGGTATCATACCTGTTCCCGGAGCCTGCAGATGACACGCAGGAAACAGCAAGGGCAAGACATGCCGACAACACAATGCAGATTCTTACCATTTCGGAGTTATCCCTATAAAAAATTCATAATTTATTCCAGGCATGGGGCGGGACAGCACGGTCTCGTAATTCTCGTCGAACAAGTTCCTTACGGCAAGTGAAAGAGAGATGTCGGCACGGCGGAATTCCAGACCTTTCGACAGTGTCACACCGTTCATCAGATACGGAGGAACGGATCCAGTCGGCCCGCTGTCGTTGCTTGACATTGTATACCGCCTGCTGTACCAGCACCATTTGTACAGCAGTTTCCATGATCTGAAAGCCAGGGACGCCATGAGTGACGCGGAATGTTCAGGCACATACACGAGCTGCTTGCCGGCAGACGTGTCCCCTTTCCGGCCTGTCCCGTAAACATTTATTGACGGAGACCATGTATAATTCCCTACAAGCCTCAGATTCAGGTCATCAGTCACATCCCATCCTAAATCAACTTTCTGCTCCACGCCATATGCATGCACTTCCTGCAGGTTGACCGGAGTGTAGTAGTTTTTCCCTGTCCCGTACGGGAGCCACAGTATCCAGTCGTCAATATATGAGTCATACCATGCTCCTTCCGCCGACAAAGATACTCTGTTCCATCTTTTTGAAAAAGAATAACCGGCATCATACGAAACCCCTGTTTCCGGTTTGAGGTCAGGATTCCCGCCAGGAAGGAAATACATGTCATTAAGCGTAGGATAACGGTAATTTCCCGATACCGAGCCTCTGAAATAAAGGCCTGCCTCCCGCCAGAGTAGCAAGCCGGCATTGAGGGACGGGACAGGAAAAGAAATGGCATTCCCGGCAAGATCCTCTCTTACGGACAATGAAAGGCCGAGGCGCTCAACCGGCTTCCAGTCCACAGACAGGAAAACACCGGCATCGGTTCTGGCTGCATCATATCCCTGATGTGATATGATGTCTTCAGAGCTGACTATATAATTGTATAACGAAATATCCGACCGGAAAGTCCATCCGCCGGGAAAATTCCAGTCGGCGCCGCATCTGAAAAACAGAGTGTTGGCACGGCTGTCTGAATTGCTTATATACGTCCAGTGCCCTTTCCCGGCATCAAAAGCATGGTCATAGCCGAGTTCGGTACCGGAATATCCTGCGGATGCGTGTACCTTCACTCTGCTGAAATCCCTCTTGTATGCGAGAACCGCCCTGAGTGTATTTTCATTCCGGTCATTGATGTATCCGTCCTGTTCGGAATAGTCCACAGCAAGCCGCGGCATCTGGCGGTATGCCCCCAGATACCATACAGACAGAGTGAATCTGCCACCGGAAGATGTCCTGTATCCGGACTCAAGCAATATATGGTAATCCCTGTATTTCCCGTTCTCGTTGTATTCTGCCGGATGGTATGTCGAAATGATTTCCATATTCTCGTCATAGATGTTCTCCTTCTTTTTCATGTTGACATACCTGAAACGGTTCGGAGAATATGAAAATACGGCACGCAAGGAGACGGAAAAGCGGTTTTTCCCGTAATCAAGTCTCAGAAAATCGTCCACTGTCGCGAATGACCCGATTCCCTGGACAAACTGCATGGAAAAGCCTTCCTCCGTCCCCGGTCCGGAATGGAGCAGTACGGCTCCGCCCAGTCCGCCTGAAACTGCCTGAAGGGAGGACGGGCCGTGCAGAAGTTCCGCCCGGTCAGCAATGAATGCCGGAATCGTGGAAAAATCAGTCATTCCGAGCATAGGAGAATTGATTTTCATACCGTTCCACAATACCTGGGTGTGAGAAGGGGATGTGCCGCGGAACGAGACGGTCGATAAAGCAGCCCTGCCGTACTGCTTCACAAAGAGAGATGAGTTGTATGCAAGGATATCTGCAAATGAAAATGATATGTTTTCCCTGAGTCCCGTACTGTCCAGCGGAGTTCGGTATATGCCCGTGCCGGCAAGAGAGCGGAATCCGGAAACCGAAGCGGCGGCAATCCTTACGGATGAAGAGTCCGCGCCGGCGACAGACACCCCGTCTGAAGCGGAAGCTCTTCCTGGTACCGCAAGCATGATAGCGGATAAAAGCAGGCAGACACAGGTCGGACAATTTTCCATACGGCATGCTGCAGGATTACCGGTACCAGCAGAAAGCTCCCGGGCATATTCCGGCAGGAAACTCGTCTTTCAAGTGTCCGTCAGAAGAGTATCTGTATACTTTCCCGTTCTGGGAATAGTCTATCGCGTCTGAAACGAATATATCACCGTCATATGGACTTGAGGACAATGCATAATATGCCGTTCCCGAATCTTCGGCTATAAACGGGGCCGACGGGAGGACTTCTGAAGACACATCCATTTTCCACACACCGGAGCCGAGCCAGTAAAGGGTATCCCCTTCCGCATCTGAGACAAGCTCTGAAACCGGGACGAAACCGTCGAATACAAACTCCCGCTCTACTTTGAATGCAACCGGATCTACTGCCAGCAACGCCGGTTTTTCATATCCTGCCGGATTGCCTTCCCAGCCTCCGCCGTCAGTCAGGATCCACAGTTTCCCGTACCGGTCCATGGCCATACTGCAAGGCTGGACCCCCACTTCCAGTCTGTCCGCAATCTTGTCCGATGACAGATCAATCTTGAGTATCTCCGAACCGGAAGACCAGCTGTTCACATACATGAATCCGTCCGAGATGATCATCTGCTCCGTGGAGCATCCGGTTTCCACCTCACCGCAAATACGGTATGAGCGAGGATCGACTATCGAGATTTTCGTATCATAAAGATCTGTGACATAGGCTTTTGAATCTGACACAAACTGAATATGCCTTGGTGAGGCAAATCCTGTTATCCTCCCTTTTTCCGTCATGTCGGAAAGCGAGACGGAAAAAATGACCCCGGAATTGTTCACTACAATCCATCCCCTGTCTCCATATATAGTCATAGACTGGGCCACGTCTCCGAGCGGGACTCCGTTGGCCCTGTAGAAAAGGTTGTCTTCGGTCCCGCCTGTCTCTACGTTATAGTATGATATGGAAGCGTTCCCGCTTCCGAAACTGCCTTCATTGACTATGAAAAGACCATCGGGTCCGATATCCGGACTCTCATGCACCGGCGGCTCTTTCTCCATGCATGAGACAAGACAGAAGCACAGTAAAATTACCGATGCAAAAAGTGAAAAACGTCCCATAATATAAAATAAGGACGGGTATGAAAAGACCGGCCTGAAGCCGGACCTCCCTGAAGACATGCCGGAGCGGCAGGCTTCCTTCCCGTCAAACTGTTCTACCACCTGTTCAGCGGCATGCCGCTCATCTTCATACGGACTTTCTTTTTCACCGCTTCAAGGACTGCATCGTGTTCAGCCTTGCCTTCTTCCGATTTCCCTGTCACATAATCAAGATGGACGGCGGCACTTGCAAGAACAGTGTCTATGAACTTCACGACAGACTCCATATCTTTCTCCAGAAGTCCTCTGGAAGTGATGGCCGGAGTACCGACCCTTATGCCTGATGTCTGGAACGGAGAACGGGTATCGAACGGCACCATATTCTTGTTTACGGTAATATCCGCCTTCACCAGTTCCCTTTCCGCAACTTTGCCTGTAAGCTCAGGGAACTTGGTCCGGAGATCGATCAGCATGAGATGGTTGTCCGTACCGCCTGACACTATCTTGTATCCTCTCTCTGAAAAAGCCTCGGCCATTGCAACGGCATTTGCTACCACCTGTTTCTGATACTCCTTGAACTCAGGCTGGAGAGCCTCATAGAATGAAACGGCCTTGGCGGCTATACAGTGCTCCAGCGGACCTCCCTGCTCCCCTGGAAAAACGCTTGAATTTATTATCTGGGACATTTTCTTTACCGCTCCCTTCGGCGTTGTAAGTCCCCACGGATTGTCGAAATCCTTCCCTATAAGGATTACACCGCCACGCGGGCCGCGCAGAGTCTTGTGCGTAGTCGATGTGACGATATGCGCGTATTTTACAGGATTGCTCAGAAGACCTGCCGCTATAAGGCCTGCAGTATGGGCCATGTCCACCATGAACAGCGCCCCGACCTTGTCGGCAATCTCCCGCATCCTGGCCCAGTTCCATTCTCTCGAATATGCTGATGCTCCGCCGATTATAAGTTTCGGTCTGTGTTCAAGAGCAAGCTGTTCCATCCTGTCATAGTCCACCATTCCCGTCACCTCGTCCAGGCCGTATGAAACCGCATTGTAAAGGATTCCGGACATATTCACAGGAGAACCGTGTGTAAGATGGCCTCCCTGGGCCAGGTCAAGTCCCATGAAGGTATCACCGGGCTTCAGGCATGCCATCATCACGGCCATGTTTGCCTGGGCTCCGGAATGAGGCTGGACATTGGCATATTCCGCTTCAAACAGCTGGCACAGCCTGTCTATTGCAAGCTGCTCTATCTGGTCGACAATCTCGCATCCTCCGTAATATCTGGCACCGGGATATCCTTCCGCATATTTATTTGTACATACAGACCCCAGCGCAGAAAGGACCTGGTCACTCACATAATTTTCTGACGCGATCAGTTCTATGCCTGTTGTCTGCCTTTCTTCCTCTTTCCTGATAAGATTAAAAATCTGAAGATCCTGTTTCATATATATGATTTTAATTGCCAAAGTTCGAGGTCAGGTCAAGTGTAACAGGCAAAAGTAGTCAATTTTTTATTTTTACTACCTTTGTGTTGATAACTTTTTTCGAAATATTGTCAAATGGAACAAAAAAACAGGAAACTTCTCAACATAGAGCTCGGAAGGATGACTCCGGAACAGTACAAGGATGCACCGGAATCCGGTCTGGTCCTGATACTTGACAATATCCGCAGCGCACACAACATCGGTTCGGCATTCCGGTCCGCAGACTCTTTCAAGGTAGACCGCATATATCTCTGCGGCATCTGTGCCACACCTCCGTCAGCGGAAATACACAAGTCGGCATTGGGTGCGGAATTCAGTGTCGGATGGGAATATTCAAAGGAAACGCTTCCTGTCATAGCCGGACTCAAGGAACAGGGCTATACCGTTGTAAGCGTAGAACAGACAGTAAATTCGGTTTCCCTTGAAAGGTTCTGCCCGGATCCGGGAGCAAAATACGCATTCGTATTCGGCAACGAAGTTTCCGGTGTAAGCCAGCAAGCCGTGAATGCGTCCGATTTCTCTCTTGAAATCCCCCAATACGGGACAAAGCACTCTCTCAACGTATCAGTCTCTATAGGAATTGTCCTGTGGGCAGTCCACAGGGGAACCAGAAGACAGAACCCGTAACTGCCATGTATGAATCTGTAGAAGAAACAAGCAGACGCGCCGCAGGATATGATTTCATCCTTACGGACCGCACAGTAATATCATCCTTGCTGAAAAGCCGGGATGAGGACAGCCACAAAGGCACATACGGACATGCTCTCCTGATAGCCGGCTCGACAGGTATGATGGGAGCGGCCGTTCTGGCCACGGGCGGAGCACTTAAGTCAGGATGCGGGCTTGTGACCGTACATGTCCCGTTCCAGGAAAGACAGACAATACATATTTCACATCCGTCTGCCATAGTAGACTGCGACCAAGAAGCCGTTTTTTCTGTAATTCCGGACAATCTGATGAAATACAGAGCCATAGGCGCCGGATGCGGACTTGGCCAGTCTCCGGAAACATCCGAAGCTATCGGAGATCTGCTTTTACGGCTGTCCGGAAACAGCAGTGCACCGGCTGCCATACTCGACGCCGATGCACTCAATATCATATCATCCCATCCTGAAATGTTCGGGACAATTCCCCGGGGAAGCGTGCTTACGCCCCATCTCGGAGAGCTTTCAAGGCTTGTATCCTCCGCAGTTTCTTCAGGCATAATGGAAAACAGATGCTATCCGTGGACATGCAGCGCGGACATCACTGTTCTGGCACGCAGCCTGGCGGAAACTCTCGGTTCCATTGTGGTAGTCAAAGGGCCTGGCACCATGATCTGTCCGCCGTCAGGACAGCTCTATTTCAACGGCACCGGAAATCCCGGAATGGCCAAAGGAGGCAGCGGAGACGTCCTGACAGGACTCATTACAGGACTGTGTGCAAGAGGTTATGCGCCATTGGAAGCCGCAATCCTGGGGGTATGGTTTCACGGAAAGGCAGGAGACGATGCAGCCGCATCCATAGGAATGGAATCGATGTGCGCTTCCGACATATCAGATAACATCCATGTCATCTGAGCGTATCCAGCCCTGACGTCCGTCAGCAAGCTCGACATTCCTCCAGTCTCCGACAGCATCCAGTATCCTGACCTTGGTCCCCTCGTGGAGAATGAAAAGATCCTTGGAAACTTCTTCAGAAGGGGAACTTTTCACGGAAGTGACCGGGACCATGACAATTGCGCTGTCCGCCCTCATATAGTCATTCTTCTGCCATACCGAGAAAGAGAATGAAGCCGCAGTGAAAACCGCAAAGACGACGGCAAGGGCAAATCCAGTCTTCCTGCCCGCTCTTGACCCCGAAAGCAGAAACAGCAGCAGCATGGAAACCGCAACAGCCAGAAAAACCAGAGCCGACCATGCCCATGCATTGGAATCCAGCATATAGCATACCGACCTTGTCCAGCTTTTAAGGACAAACTCGGGAACCGGATCTATTTTATCCTGGACAAATCCGGACGCCACCTGCAGATTGTATCTGGCATCAGAACACGACGGGTCAAGCTTGAGGGCCTTTTCATAATAAAGAATCGCATGCGGATAGTCCTGCGACTTGAAAAAGGCATTGCCGATGTTGCAGTACAGGTACGGGGATTCAAGACCCAACCTGTCGATCGAAGTATAGACTGACAGTGCCTTCTCCCAGTCCCCGTCAGCATAATACTGTCCGGCCTGTGTCCACAACGAATCTACATAACTGTCAGCAGCGGATGAAGACACTGAAGGTATTGCCATCAAAAGCAGTATGGCAAGTGCTGCCGGGGCGGAATTCCTGTGATTCTTCTTGTTTTTCATGCTCGAATCTATTGATGAAATGACATCCAGAGCCTCCTGATAATGTTTCTTCATGGCTTCATGTCCCGCATCAGGAGAATATCTGGCAAACTCACATGCATCCATGATATTTATGAGAGAGCCGACAAGTGCACTGTCCACTCCGCCGTCAAGCAATATTCCGGATATCTTCTCCTTGGAGAAATCAGCGACGGAAATATTCAGTTTGTCAGAAATGAAACCGAGTACGGCCTTGTGGAGTTCTTCATAGAAAGCGGAATAAAGATTCCTGTCAAGATAGTTCTCTGCAGCCTTAAGCCGTTTCATTGCCATCTTGGTGGCACGTCTGGTCTTGGTACCTGCAATATCGGCCTTTCTTGCCGCAGCTCTCATCAACAACACCCAAATGGCGGCACCTGCAGCCAGAATGGCGGCAAACAGTATCCAGAACAGGGAAGAGTCCACAAAGAAATTCCCTTTCGGTGAAAAGGCAGGCAGCTTGGTACGGATATATCTGACATCCTCGCCGAGACTCTTCACACCCTGCCTGCTTACAGAAGGGACAGATACGGCAGATACTCCCTGCTCCTTGTCCTGGGTATTGCCTCTCTTTACATGCAGATTTATCGGGTCCGTTGCCAGTGTCACATATTTGCCTGCATCTATATCGTAATACGAATACCTGATCGGTTCAATGGTAAAATCTCCGTGACTTCTCGGAATGAACGGATACTCGAACACCTTGCTTCCTGAAGTGCCGCCGGAAGCTTTGGATGTGTTTTCTGAAGTCTTGGTATCATATACCTCGAAATCAGGCGGGAAGCTGACTGACGGAGACTCCAGCAGAGACACGTTGCCCTTTCCTGAAACGGTCACCACCAGGGAAGAGGCCTCATGTGTTGTCAGCGAATCCTTGCCAAGACCGGCAGTAATGGAAAACTTGCCTACACCGCCTCCGAAAGAAGACGGAGCTCCGGAAGGAAGGGAAGAAACCTTCACCTGACAGGCAGAAGAAGTCACTCTTTTGCGGATTGTCCTGTAATCATCAAAGAATCCGTCGAATATACTTGCACCCCCTCCTGGGGAAATCCTGATATTGACAAGACAGACAAGCTCCGCAGGGTCGATGCTGATAGTTCCTGTCTGCTGTGGAATAAGTACGTATTTCCTGAGAACAGCGGTATTGTATATCTTGTTGTCATAACTTTCCCTTCTGAACTCTATATTGGTCGGAGCTTCGACTTCCTGACTCCAGAATCCGTTGAACGAAGGGAATCTCGCATCTTCGAAGCCGGCGATATTGACTCTCTGGTACAGTTTCAGTGTTGCCGTTATCGGCTCTCCTATGACAACGTTTGTCCTGTCCAGAGTCAGCCTGAGAAAGATGTCATCATCCGAAATCCCGGTGACATTGCCGGCGGAAGATCCCCGTGACGGAGAAGAAGCCGTCTGCGAATTCCCGCTTCCGGAAGAATTCTGCACGACCTCAATGGTAACACCGGATGAAGTCAGTTCCTTTCCTTTGACCTTGGCAGATGCACGCGGCAAAGTGAATGTGCCGGTCTTTTTCGGAAGCAGGATATACGTATAGGTATACTGTGTGGATTTTGACCTCTTGCCATTGATTATCTGCAGACTTGTGGAACGGCCTTCCTGAGGGCCCCATACAAGCTGGAAATCGTCACCCTGGCTCCACTGGAAATCAGACGGGGAATCCTCCCCTTCAATTATGAATGTGATATTGAACTGTTCGTCGGCTGCGACAACATTGGGGGCCTCAACCCTCATTGAAGTCTGGGCCTGCAGCACAGCTGCCGCAAAAAATACAGGAAACAATATAGCTAACAGCCTTTTCATATATATTCTCATTTACCAATTCTTCTCTTTCTGTCTTGACTTGAGGACCTGCGCCTTCTCCCTGTTCACTTTATCCTGAGTCTCCTTTTCCTTCGCCTGTATCGCCTGGAGCATCTGCTGGGCTGCCTGCGGAGTTATTTTCGGCTGCTGCCCGTTCTGCTGTCCCCGGCTGTCATTCCGGTTGTCCTCATTCCTGTCCTGCCGGTCATCATTCCGGTCATTGTCCTGCCGGTCCTCATTCTGATTCTGATCCTGATTCTGCTGATTCTGCTTATCCTGATCTTTGCCGTCCTGATTGTCCTGGTTCCTGTCCTGCTGTTCTTTCAGCTTGAGCTTCGCATAAATGTAGTTTTCCTTGGCATCCATATCGGAAGGATTCCTCAGAAGGGACTGCCTGTAGGAATCCACCGCGGCCTGCCAGTTTTCCGAGTCTGCCGCCACATTACCCACATTGTAGTAATAGTCTGCCGCATACGGAGAAACCGGAGCTGTCCCACTGAGCTTTTCATATATTTTCCCGGCCTGCTCCTTATCTTCCATCCTGTAAAGGGTGTTGCCCAGGTTGTAGCCAGCGGCAAAAGACGTGGAATCCTTGACCAGAGCTTTCCGGTAATCGATTTCGGCAGCTTTGTAATCCTCTTTCCTGAAATCCCGGTTTCCCTTCCGCACGTCCCTGCGGTCCGGGTTCTGGGCAGAAACGGACAGACCTGACATCACGGCAAGCAAGGCTGTCAGGAACAGATATTTGATCGGTGCAGTCATAACTTTACTCAATTAAACAGATGCCTCTTGGATTTCCTCTCCCCTATCAGCATCTCCATTACCAGAAATACCAGCGCAATGGCGAAAAAATACATATACTGTTCATCGAACTCTTCAAACACCACCGAACTGAATTTCTCTTCATCCATCTTCTTGATACTGTCTACAATAGGATTAAGTCCGAATTCACTGTTGCCGGCCTTTACATAAACGCCGCCTCCCGCTTTTGCAACATTTTCCAGCACGGCTTCATCCAGTCTGGTCACAACTATATTTCCGTCCTTGTCCTTGAGCAGACCTCCATCCATCGGAATCGGTTCGCCTTCCGGAGAACCGACACCTATTGTATATACGCGTATACCCATGTCATATGCCTGTTTTGCGGCGGCGACAGGATCATCTTCATGATTTTCTCCATCCGTTATGACGATGACAGCCCTGCTTTTTTCGCTTTGGGCGCTGAAACTTCTGACAGCAGTATTGATAGCGTCACCCATAGCCGTACCCTGTATAGGGACTGACTCTGTGGAAATGGTATTGAGGAACATCTTCGCGGAAACATAGTCCGTAGTGATAGGAAGCTGTACGAACGGACTCCCGGCAAAAACAATCAGGCCGATCCTGTCGTCCCTAAGCTTGTCGACAAGTCTGGAAATAGCCAGTTTGGCCCTCTCCAGCCTGTTGGGAGAATAATCTTCCGCAAGCATGGAATTCGACACATCCAGAGCTATCATTATTTCCACACCCTCTGTCCTGTGTTCCTTCAGCTTGGCCCCGATCTGCGGTCTGGACATGCCTATAGAGAAGAAAAAGAAGGCAATGGAAAATATCACAAGTTTCCACCAGCCTTTCGAGCGCGATACGGACGGCATGAGTCTGGAAACCAGCCCCGCATCACCCAGCTTGCGGATCTTTTTCCTTTTCATGTGAAGCAGCAGTGCATAAGCTGCGAAAAAGAACGGAATCAGCAATATCAGGAAAAGATACTGTGCCTGTGCGAAATTAATCATCTCATTTCCTCCCTCATTATGGCAATCGCCTTATTACAAACAGTTTGAAAATCAGCTCAAGCATCAATGCCATCAGAGCGATCAGGGCATACGTACCGAAAAGCTCCTTATACACCGGAAAACTGTCAATCGATGTACGTGCCTTTTCCATCTTGTTGATCTCGCTGTATATCTCCATCAGTTTGGTGTTGTCAGTCGCTCTGAAATACCTTCCTCCTGTAGTTTCCGCTATCTCGGCAAGCAGGTCTTCGTCAATCTCCACACGAACATTCTGGACATCCACACCCCACGGAGTCATTACGGGATACGGTGCCGTCCCCATAGCTCCGACTCCTATCGTATAGACCCTGACACCGTAAGTCCCGGCTATCTCGGCAGCTGTCTGGGGTGTGATTTCCCCCCTGTTGTTCACACCGTCCGTAAGGAGAATGACCACTCTGCTTTTGGCATCCGAATCCTTGAGTCTGGCCACTGCAGTAGCAAGACCGTTTCCTATGGCAGTTCCGTCTTCAATGAGATCTGTCTGGACTTCTTTCATAAGGTTGATGAGAGTCGCCCTGTCGGTAGTAAGCGGACACTGTGTGTAGCTCTCGCCGGCAAACACCACTATGCCTATCCTGTCGGAAGGCCTCTGTGATATGAACTCTATCGCGATATCCTTCGCCGCACTGATACGGTCAGGCTTGAAATCCCTGGCAAGCATACTGGTAGAAACATCCATCGCAAGCATTATGTCGATTCCCTCGGTATCGACTCTTTCCATCGCTTCTGACGACCGGGGTCTGGCAATGGCTATTATAATCATCACCAGAGCCAGAATCCTGAGCACGAACGGGAAATGTCTCAGCCAACCCATCACCGACCCTCCTGACAGCTTCCATGGAGTAGAAACGGATACCCGCAGATGCGGATTCCGCTCTGCAAGCTCCAGATAGAGATAGTGCAGTATAAGCAGTACCGGGATTATCTCCAGGAACAGTATTTTCGGATATTCAAAATACATAATACAAATTATTTACTGTCAGCACTCCCTGTCCCGTTTTCCGAATCTATTTCGCTCTGGTATGTCTGGGTGACGAACTTTACGGCGACAGGTACGGCAGACGCATTTTCCTCCTCTGTGGCTACATACTTCGCAAACTTCACGAAATCCGCCCTTTCAAACAGAGCTTTCACTTCACCGAACAGGTCTGCAGGAATATCCTTTCTTTCCAGACCGTCGAAAATCTCCTTGGTAGTCATCTCCATGGCAGATACGCCATACCGGGAGACAATGTATTCACGCAGGGCGTCAGTCACACCTGAATAGAAAATCTTCTGCTTGTCTGCCCCCCAGTATTTGTTGCCGCGCAAATGATCAAGTTTTCTGAGAGCGACAATATGTGCCGGCTCCTTGCGGAGCAGTCCGGCAAGGGCTTTCTTCCTGCGTTTCAGTATCAGCCAAACCGCCAGAGCAATAAGTCCCGCACCAGCCGAAGCGGCTAGAAGATACGGAAAGATTTCCCTGAAAGTCAGAGGATAGCGTATCTGTCCCTTGATATCATGGAGCTTGAATGAAGAAGTATCCACAGGTATCGTCTTCACCTCAAGCACCTGAGGGTCGAAGACCAGAGTGTCGACAGAGCCGCTACCGTTCTGCCTCAGTACCGAAATCGGGGGAAGGTCATAACGGCCTTCATCGAATGATGTGATCACCACGCTGCCTTCAAGAGTAAAGACGCCAGGCTCCCCCTTCCTGCCTTTCTGGAAATCCAGTGTATCAAGTATCCATGGAAATACCACTTCCACGCTGTCCCTGAAGCCTTCCGAATAGTCCGGGAGAGCGAAACCGGTACCTTCCTCCACTCCTTCAAGACGGAACCCGTACCGCAGCTGGTCTGCAATCAGGACAGAATCCCTCTCTTGAAGAGGGACAAGGAACGAGCCGCCCTCTTCCATGACTGCAGAACCGCCGCCAGCCGACGCAACGGCAGGGAACATGCACAGCAAAGCGGCAGACAAACATACAAATGACTTCATACTTCCTGTTAAATCTTTTGAACCGGACTCATCTTTTCTGGAAAAATGACATGAGACCTTTGACATAGTCTTCGTCTGTAGATATGCTCACATTGTCAATGCTGTATTTGTTGAACAGCCTGACAGCCGACCGTGACACGGTCTCGAACCACTCCGAATAAAGACGGCGCATTTTCCTGGTCGTGTTTACCCAGGTCGAGGCACCGGATTCAGAGTCCTTTATATGCACCAGACCGATATCCGGAAGTGTTCTCTCCCGAGGGTCATATACCTCAATCACGGAAAGGTCATGGCGTCCGGCCGCCACTTTCAGCGCATCTTCATAACGCGGAGTACCGTCATCGTTGACATCCAGCATGTCGGACAGGAGAAAGGCTGTGCATCTTTTCTTGATGGCATTTGTCAGGTAGCGCAAGGCTTCACCGATATCCGTCCTGTCAGATTCCGGTTTCAGCTCTATTATCTCCCTGATTATATGGAGCAGATGACTCCGGCCTTTCTTCGGAGGGATGAACTTTTCCACCTTGTCGCTGAAAAAAAGCGCCCCGACCTTATCGTTGTTGATAATGGCGGAAAAGGAGAGCACGGCCGCGATCTCGGCTATCAGATCGTTCTTGGTCATTCCTGCAGTCCCGAATAGTCCTGATCTGCTGACATCTATCAGCAAGACTACAGTAAGCTCCCTTTCCTCCTCGAAAACTTTCACATATGGGGATCTCAGGCGTGCGGTGACATTCCAGTCCATATTGCGCACGTCATCACCGTACTGATACTCGCGCACTTCACTGAAAGCCATTCCCCGACCCTTGAAAGCGGAATGATACTCTCCCGCGAAAATCTGGTGAGAAAGAGCACGGGTCTTGATTTCTATCTTCCTGACCTTCCTGAGCAGGTCGTTTGCACTTCTGTTTTCCATTATGGAACCTCTACGGCGTTGATGATTTCAGCTATGATATTTTCCGTTGTGACATTCTCTGCCTCAGCCTCGTAAGTCAGTCCGATCCTGTGACGGAGAACCTCGTTGCAGACAGCCCTGACATCCTCAGGAATCACATACCCCCTTCTCTTTATGAATGCGTAAGCCTTTGATGCCATTGAAAGCGAGATGCTGGCACGCGGAGACGCACCGTATGAAATCAGATTCGAAAGCTTTCCGAGGCCGTAGTCCTGAGGCGTCCTTGTAGCATATACTATATCCACAATATATCTCTCTATCTTCTCATCCATGTAGACGTCTTTCACTACCTGTCTGGCGCGGACGATATCCTCAGGCTTGAGTATAGGAGACGCTTTCGGGAACTCGCCCGAATTGTTCATCCTTACTATCAGCCTTTCTTCTTCTTTCTTCGGATAGCTGACCACCACCTTCAGCATGAAACGGTCAACCTGCGCCTCCGGGAGCGGATATGTACCTTCCTGCTCTATAGGGTTCTGGGTCGCCATCACCAGAAAAGGCTCAGGCAGCTTGAACGTCTCGTCGCCTATTGTCACCTGACGCTCCTGCATAGCCTCCAGAAGGGCCGACTGGACCTTGGCCGGAGACCTGTTGATCTCGTCGGCAAGTACGAAATTCGCGAATACCGGACCTTTCTTGATCTGGAACTGCTCGCTTTTCTGCGAATAGATCATCGTTCCGATGACATCTGCCGGAAGCAGGTCCGGGGTAAACTGTATACGGCTGAACTTCGCGTCCACTGCAGAAGCAAGAGTGTTGATGGCAAGTGTCTTGGCCAGTCCGGGGACACCTTCGAGAAGAATGTGCCCGTTTGCCAGAAGGCCGATAAGAAGATTCTCCACCAGAGACTTCTGTCCGACAATGACCTTCCCCATTTCCATAGTGAGAAGGTCTACGAACGAGCTTTCCTTCTGAATGCGGTCATTAAGTTCTTTAATGTTTACGCTTTCCATAAAATTATCTGTTTTCTTTTAAACTTCGTATGCAATATTCTATTTTTGCAGTAAAAACCCCCAAAAATACAAAATTTCAAAGAAATAACCATGAAATACATTATAAGGCTTTCTTATAACGGGGCTCCGTTCTGCGGCTGGCAGCTGCAAAAGAACGGCACAAGCATCCAAGGGGAACTCCAGAAAACGCTTTCCATGCTTCTGGACAGTGAAATTCCGGTTACAGGAGCAGGCCGGACAGATGCCGGAGTCAATGCCGTGAACTACATAGCGCATTTCGACGTGCCCGATACGGCTGCGGCAGACCCGGAGTTTTTGAAATACAAATTGAATGCCATCCTGCCCAAAGCAATTGCAGTACATGAAATCATCCCTGCAGACCCCGGCTTCCACGCCCGCTTCTCTGCCGTATCGAGGGAATACCACTATTTCATACACCGGAAAAAGGATCCCTTCATGGAAAACTTCTCCCACTACTGCGTCTACCCTCTGGACATTGGAAAGATGAACGAAGCGGCATCGTATCTGACAGGAGAACACGATTTCAGCTGTTTTGAAAAAACAGGAGGAAACAACCTGACATCTGTCTGTACGGTATATGAAGCGAGATGGGAGCGTTACACGCCGGCCCATGTGTCAGCACTCGGCTATCCTGCCGGACCCGATGACTATATCGTATTCAGAATCCGGGCCAACCGCTTCCTCCGCAACATGGTCCGTGCCATAGTAGGCTCCCTGGTAGATGTCGGACGCGGGAAACGGGATCCGGAATGGTTCAGGGGACTTATAGGCAAGGGCTCCAGGTCGGACGCCGGGGAATCGGTTCCGGGGAAGGCCCTGTTTCTGAACGAAGTCAGATATCAGGAGAAAATCCAAAATCCGGAAGTCTGATTTTTAGGAATTTCAGGATTTTTGTCTAATTTTGCAGACTTTTGTACTTTTATAACGACAATAACATGCTTTTCAATCTCTTACAAACCAGCATCGATGCTATGGAAACTGTCGGGGAGGCAGTTCCGCAGCAGCAGGAAATGACAATGTCCCTCTTTGACCTTTTCCTCAAGGGAGGAGCGCTGATGTGGGTTCTTCTGGCCCTTTCAATCCTGGCTATATACATTTTCGGAAAAAAATGGTGGGTTCTCCGCAAGGCCGGAACAGTCGATCCGTATTTCATGAAAGATATCCAGGATATGATTTTGGAAGGGAAGACAAAATCCGCAGTCGCACTGTGCCGCAAATACGACACGCCTGTGGCAAGGCTGGTTGAAAAAGGCATTGACCGTATCGGAAGGCCGCTGCAGGATATACAGGCTGCCGTGGAGAACACGGGAAATGTAGAAGTCTCAAGGCTTGAAAAAGGTCTCCCGATTCTGGCAACCATTGCAGGAGGCGCACCTATGATCGGCTTTCTGGGAACGGTTGCCGGTATGATACAGGCGTTCTTCAATATGGCCAACGCAGGAAACAATATCGATATCACGCTCCTTTCAGGAGGTATCTATACGGCGATGATCACCACTGTCGGCGGACTCATTGTCGGCATACCCGCGTATTTCGGATACAACTACCTGACTTCCAAGATATCCGATATCGTATTCAAGATGGAGAGCATCACCATAGACCTCATGGATGTCCTCAACAAATCATCAATAGAGAGCAAACAGTCATAAACGCGATATGGCAATAAAGAGAAATACACGCATTACCCCAGAGTTCTCGATGTCATCCATGACGGACATCGTGTTCCTGCTGCTGGTATTCTTCCTGGTGACATCAACCCTTGTCAACCCCAATGCACTCAAGCTGCTGCTTCCGAAAAGCACAGGTCAGGTTTCAGCCAAAGCCACTGTAAGCGTGTCGATAAAGCACTATCTGGATACAGACTCTTTCTCATACCATATAAACGGAGATCCGAAACCTGTAAGATTCAATGATATAGAAGACGATCTGGTAGAACTGCTGCAGAACGAGGAGGATCCAACTTTCTCTATTTATGCAGATGAAACGGTTCCTATCAAGGAAGTGGTCCAGGTCATGAACATCGCAAAGCGCAACCATTATAAAGTAATCCTGGCCACGTCTCCTGAATAACGAACAGAAAGGGAAATGAACGAACAGTATCTAAAAGAACGTGACCGTCAGGGAAGGAAATCGAGCATCATAGGCATCGTGCTTACGGTGGCCGTGCATGCCGTCATTATCCTGGTCGGTACAGTTTCGGGACTGAAATACATGTACCCTCCTCCTGAGGAGCAGGGCATGCTCATTGATTTCTCGGAAGATACTCCGAATATCCCAAGACAGGAAATTTCAGGTTCACAGCCAAGGTCGGTCACGGCAGATCTGGAAAAGGACATAAAGCTGGTCCAGGCAGCACAGGCACAGGAAACCGGGACAAAAGCAAATGAAGCCCCGGAAGCCGTAAATGACGATTTCGGAGATGTGGAGACCCCGCAGCCTCCGCGGAAAAAGGAAATCGACCGCAGGGCGCTCTTCCATGCGGCGGACAACAAGACCGATAAGGATACTCTTGCAGCCCAAACTGCGGCGAAAGTGTCGGATGCCCTGAAGGCCGGACACTCGCAAGGCAATACCCGGACAGGAAACACCGAAGGGGAACCCAACGCCCATCTTGCCGGAAGACAAGTGCTCGGAAGCCTTCCCAAACCGGGCTATACAGTCCAGCAGGCAGGAAAAGTCGTCGTTACCATAAAGGTGGACCAGTATGGCAAGGTCCTTGAAGCTGTTCCGGGCGCTTCCGGAACGACACTCACCGACAGGACAATCTGGGAAGCGGCAAAGAAGGCCGCACTCGGTGCAAGATTCAACATGAGCAGCGATGCCCCTGCGGTGCAGGAAGGGACGATAACATACATATTCAACTTGACTAAAAATTAAAATGGCGTGAGCCATTATTTAAAAAATAACATTTCATATTAAATTTAACACGCCCCGCAAAGGGGTACAGACAATGGAACATTACAAGAATGACGGCTTTGACGGCCAGAGCAGCGACCGTAGGGATTACGGAAGCATGAGGAATTCAGAAAGGAGTCACACCAGCGGCTATTCGCAGGCCGGACGGAAACTCCGTCACAGGAAAAACTACACAAGCGGTCCTGAAAACGATTTCAGCTACCAGTCAAACAGGAAAAATTCCTATTCGTCAGATGAACGCACCGGCGGACGCACTTCACCGGAAAGAAGAAGCTACGGTGAAAGCAGGGGCTACGGGAACAGGACTTCAGACAGAAGCCGCGGATACGGCGAACGCAATTTCGGTGAAAGGCCGGACAGAGGAGGATTCAGAAAGCCTGCCCAGAGAAGGCCTTATGGAGAGAGCGACGGCAGAAGACCGTTCGGCGACAGCGACAGCAGAAGGCCATTCGGAGAGAACAATGAAAGAAGAGGCTTTTCTTCAGGAAGGCCTGCAGGAAAAAGGTCTTTCGGTGACACAAGGAAAGGAGCTCAGGCGGCAGGCCGCGGACGCAGGCCGGGAGCACCTGCAAAGAACGGAATGAACAGGATGCAGGACAGCGCCGCAGCCGGTATAAACAGGATGATCAGCAGAAAACCGCAGCTTGACGACACAAGGTTCTCCGACAACGATATGGTCAACATTCCGGTAAAGGAGGAAGTAAGGCTCAACAAGTTCATCGCGAATTCAGGAGTATGCTCCCGTCGTGAGGCAGATAACCTCATACTTGCCGGTGTCGTGACCGTAAACGGCAAGCTGGTCACTGAACTGGGTACAAAAGTCAACATATATACCGATGATGTCAGATTCAACGGAGAAAGGCTCAGAGGCGAAGAAAAGGTATATATCGTAATGAACAAGCCGAAAGGTTTCGTGACTACAGCAAGTGATCCCCATGCGGACAAGACCGTCATGGACCTGATGAAAAGCTGTACGGCAAGGGTTTTCCCGGTAGGCCGTCTGGACAAGAACACCACAGGAGTGCTGATGTTCACCAATGACGGGGAAATTGCGGAAAAACTCACTCATCCTTCATACGACAAGAAGAAAATCTATCAGGTGAGTCTGGACAAGGATCTCAGCCAGGAAGATTTCGACCGTATCATCAACGGAATCGAACTTTCGGACGGGACGATCTGTGCTGACGAGCTTGAATATATCGATGACAACGACCACCGGAAACTCGGCATAGAGATTCACTCGGGAAAGAACCGAATCGTAAGAAGGATTTTCGAATCGCTGGGATACAACGTGAAAGCGCTGGACAGGGTATACTTTGCCGGACTAACCAAAAAAGGCCTCAAAAGAGGAGCCTGGAGGTATCTTTCACAGGGAGAAGTGAATATTCTCAAAATGGGCGCATACGTATAACGGCACGATATGAGTGAAAAGAAGCATCGCGCAGGCTTTGTCAACATCATCGGCAATCCGAATGTAGGCAAATCGACTTTGATGAACGCTCTGGTCGGGGAAAAGCTGTCAATCGTCACAGCCAAGGCCCAGACTACCAGGCACAGGATCATGGGTATAGTGAACGGGGAAGACTATCAGATAGTCTACTCCGACACTCCCGGAATCCTCAAACCCAATTACAGGCTGCAGCAGAGCATGATGAATTTCGTGGACGCCGCCATAGGCGATGCGGATATCATCCTGTATGTGACAGACGTAGTGGAGAAAAGCGACAAGAATGCCGAATACATAGAGAAGCTCCGCAAGATAGAATGTCCTGTAATACTGGTTATCAACAAAATAGATATAAGCACACAGGAACAGGTCCGTCAGCTGATGGACTGGTGGCATGAACAATTGCCCAAGGCCACGGTCTTCCCGGCATCCGCCCAGGAAAGATTCAATCTGGAAAACATATTCGACGCAATAATAGAAAACCTTCCTGCAGCACCTCCGTGGTATGACAAGGACGTGTTCACAGACAGGAATCTCAGGTTCTTCGCTTCCGAAATCATAAGGGAGAAGATCCTGCTGAACTACAGCCAGGAGATTCCATACAGTTGCGAAGTGGCAGTTGAAGAATTCAAGGAAGGGGCCGAAAGGTATGAAATCAGCGCTGTAATCTATGTCATCCGTGAATCCCAGAAAGGGATAATCATAGGTAAAGGAGGGGCTGCGCTGAAAAAAACCGGCACACAGGCCCGGCTGGAAATGGAGGACTTCTTCCAGAAGAAAGTCTTCCTGAGACTCTATGTCAAGACAGATCCCGACTGGAGGGAAAACAAGAAGGAACTGAAAAGGTTCGGTTACGAATACTAAAACTTTTGGATAGCATTTATGGAGATGGACGATATGGATCTGCCCGTAGAAGGGCAGGAGGATGATTACAGCGACACTCCTGTAGACGAAGGGATACAGTCTACAGGAAAGTTCGACAAGCTTCTGAGCGAGAACAGCCGGAAATACAAGCTTTCCGGAATGTTCAGGGAATGGTTTCTGGACTATTCCTCATACGTCATTCTCCAGAGAGCCGTACCGCATATAATCGACGGGCTGAAGCCTGTACAGAGAAGGGTGCTCCATGCCATGTACAGAAAGGATGACGGACACTACACGAAAGTCGCCAATCTGGTGGGAGAGGCAATGCAGTTCCATCCTCACGGAGACGCTTCCATTCTCGGGGCACTGGTCCAGCTGGGCCAGAAAAACCTGCTTATCGACTGTCAGGGGAACTGGGGAAATATCATAACCGGAGACCCCAACGCTGCAGCAAGGTATATTGAAGCCAGACTTTCAAGATTTGCGAAAGAAGTGGTGTTCAACCCTAAAATCACCAACTGGATGACATCCTATGACGGAAGGAACCAGGAGCCTGTGGAACTGCCGGTAAAATTTCCTCTGCTCCTTGCCCAAGGAGCGGAAGGCATCGCCGTAGGTCTGGCGTCAAAGATCCTTCCGCACAACTTCAACGAACTCATAGATGCTTCCATATCCATTCTGAAAGGAGAGGAATTCGAACTCCTTCCGGATTTCCCTACAGGAGGTTATGCCGACTGCTCGAAATACAACAGAGGACACAGAGGAGGAGCCGTAAAAGTCCGGGCCAAAATCGAGAAGCTGGACAAGAACACCATTGCCATTACGGAAGTCCCTTACGGAAAGACAACGCACATGGTGATCGAATCCATAATCAAGGCAAAGAACAAGGGGAAGATAAAGATCAAGAAAATCGACGATCTCACTACCGAGAAGGCAAATCTGGTAATCCATCTTCCGAATGACGTCTCGCCAGACAAGACAATAGACGCACTGTATGCCTTCACCGACTGCGAGGTGTCTGTATCACCCAATGCCTGCGTAATCGTGGACAACAAGCCGCAGTTCATGAATGTCAACGACATACTTATATACGACACCTACCATACAAAGGACCTCCTCGGCCAGGAACTGCAGATCAGGCTTGACGAGCTTGAGAACGACTGGCACTACAGTTCCATGGAAAGGATCTTCTTTGAAAACAAGGTATACAAGATTCTGGAAAAGGATTCGGGAAGCTGGGAAGAGCAGCTTGACGAAGTATTCGCAGCCATGAAGGCATACCGGAGCCTCCTGAAAAGGGAAATCGTCATGGAAGACATCAACCGGCTGGTGGAAAAGCCGGTCAGGAAAATTTCAAAATTCGACGTCGGAGCCCTGGACGAGAAGCTGAAAGGAATAGAGGCTGAAATCGACGAAGTGAACAACCATCTTGAACATCTTACCGAATTTACAATCAACTATTTCAGAAACCTCAAGAAAAAATACGGGAGTGAATTCCCCCGTCACACCGAGATAGTCAATTTCGAGTCCATTACAGTTTCCCGCGTAGTAAACAACAACGCGAAACTGTATGCAAACATGGCTGACGGCTTTGTCGGCATTAATCTGAAAAAGGAGGACAATGCAGACTATATCTGTGACTGTTCGGACCTTTCCGAAATCATAGTATTCCGCAAAGACGGCAAATACAGTGTCACCAAAGTCAGCGACAAGGCTTTCTTCGGGAAAGACCTGCTTTATGTGGGACTTTTCGACAGAAACGACTCCAGGACAATATACAATGCCATATACCGCGACGGGAAAAGCAGCATAACCTACGCCAAGAGATTTGCCGTCACAAGCATCACCAGAGACAAGGAATACGACCTGACTGTCGGGACTCCCGGCTCTGCAGTCCTGTGGTTTACAGCCAACGGGAACGGTGAGGCGGAAACAGTACGCATCAATCTCAGACCGAGGCCGAAGCTGAAGAAATCCTCTTTCGAATATGATTTCTCGCAGCTGGCAATCAAAGGCAGGGCTTCAAGAGGAAACCTCGTGTCCAAGAATCCGGTCCAGAGGATTTCCCTCAAGTCAAAAGGCATTTCTACCATAGGAGGGAAAGACATCTGGTTCGACCAGGACATAAACAGACTCAACGAAGATGGAAGGGGCCTGTATCTGGGACAGTTCAATACAGGAGAACACATTCTTGCCGTTTTCAGTGACGGGACATATTACACGACATCCTTCGACCTGAGCAACAGATACCAGGACAACCTTCTCAAAATAGAGAAACTCGATACTGCAAAGACATACACAGCAGTATATTATGACGGAAAGCCGGAATGCTTCTATATAAAACGCTTCTCTTTTGATGTAAGCGACAACACCTTGCAGTCATTCATCTCTGACGAAAAAGGATCATATCTGGTAGCTTTGAGCGATGACAGACACCCTCAGATCGAGATCACGTTCGGAGGCAGGCACGAATACAGACAGCCTGAAGATATCGATGCGGAAGAATTCATAGGGAAGAAGGGTATCCAGGCAAAAGGGAAGAAAGCCAGCCAGTATGAAATCAAGGAAATCAGGTTCATTGAACCGCTTCACAAGCCAGAAGATGATATGGAAGAGGCCGTGGACATACAGAACGCAAGTACTGTTCCCGGAGACGCAACCGATATCGCCGAGGAAACGGGAAACGATGCAGGCAGGGAAGAGGACGAATCCGACGAACAGCTCAGCCTTTTCTGATTTTCAGGGTAAGAAACTTTGATATATATCCGGCCATACTTATGACAATCACTTTGACAGGATTTATGGGATGCGGGAAAAGCAGCGTAGGCAGAGCACTTGCAGCGCTGCTTTCCTGCTCTTTCGTGGATCTGGACGAATATATAGAAACCAGGGAGGGAAGAAGCATACCCGATATTTTCAAATCCGAAGGAGAAGCGGGATTCAGACAAATTGAAAGGGACGCACTTGGAGAAGTGACAGCTTGCAGGCCTGGCGGTCAGGATAACTGTCATCACGGGCCGGATGCGGCAGGCAGGGAAGAAATGCTCGTACTCTCGCTCGGAGGCGGGACGCTTACCACGCCGGAATGCCTGGAACTGGTCAGGGCAAGGACGTTATGCATCTACCTCAGAGCTTCTACAGATACGCTGGTGAGCAATCTGGAAAAGGATTTTGAAAGACGTCCGATGCTAAATGGCTTCATGAAGGAAGAAAACACAGGGACATCTGCCGATACAGGGAAACTGCGTCTGAGAATAGAGCAGCTGATGGGACAGCGGGCCAGTATATATGAAAATGCAGCCATACACATCACCGATATCGACGGGAAGAGCATCGGAGACATAGCACAGGAAATTGCCTGCAGACTGAAAGATCTGTCTTCCAAGCAGGAAAACAGGAAGACCGGAAACACCAGGAGGAATACCGTATGGGACCCGTTGAGGAAAAAGGAAATCATGCTGACTCCGGAAGAGGCCGTAAGGCAGTGGTGTATCCGAGAGCTGCTGCACGGACAGATGAAAGTCCCCATGCACATGATGATGAGCGAAACAGGATTCAGGCTTGGAGACAAACTGTTCAGAGCCGACATCCTCATTTATGACAGGGAGGCCGGCCCGCTTGCCGTCGTTGAGTGCAAACGCCCGGAAACAAGGCTGGACAGGAACGTTCTTGAACAGACCATCAGATACAATATGGCGCTGTCTGTCAAATACATAATCATAACCAACGGTACCCGTACGGTAATTCTGCGGAAAACCCGGGAAGGTTATCTGCCGGAACAGTCAGCTCCGGAATATGAAGAAATGCTGAAATAAACTGCTAACTTTGCATTTCAATTCAGGACAGACAATTTTTTAAACCTGGAACAGGATATGACCACCATCACTGAAGGATTTCTCGACCATAAAATATTCGGCATAGTATCAAATGCGGCAGAAAAGCTGGGAGTACGGGCCTTTGTAATCGGAGGCTACGTCAGGGACTGCTTTCTTGGAAGGCCATGCAAGGATATCGACATTGTAGTGGAAGGAAGCGGAATCGAACTCGCCCAGACAGTCGGAGAAACAGTCGGAAGCAACGTTTCCGTTTTCAGGAATTTCGGGACAGCGATGCTCAGATACCACGGAATGGAAGTAGAATTTGTCGGAGCCCGAAAAGAATCATACCGAAGGGACTCGCGAAAGCCCATTGTCGAAGACGGATCGCTGGAAGATGACCAGCTGAGACGGGATTTTACAATAAACGCAATGGCGTTCAGCCTCCAGAAAGAGGATTTCGGTGCATTGGTGGATCCTTTCGGAGGAATCAGGGATCTTGCTTCAGGTATCATACGCACCCCGTTGGACCCGGATACCACCTACAGTGATGACCCGTTGAGGATGATACGCGCCATAAGGTTTGCAACCAAACTCACATCCGGGAACAGGGTATTCAGGATTGTTCCGGAGTCTCTCGAATCGATCAGAAGGAACAGGGAACGTCTGTCAATATTGTCCAAGGAAAGGATAACGGAAGAACTGAACAAGATACTGGTATGCGAAAAACCCTCAATAGGATTCAGGCTACTCGATGATACAGGGCTGCTGGAATACATACTCCCCCAGCTGACAAAGCTCAAAGGAGTGGAAACCGTGGAAGGGAAAGGACATAAAGAGAATTTCAGCCATACGCTGGAAGTAGTGGACAATGTCGCGGAAAACGAAGCTGCCGCCATTGCAGAAGGGAAACTCAACAACTACGAATTTGAAGACGGCACTGAAACAGTACGGATCCGCACGGAACCTTACTTGTGGCTCAGGTGGGCGGCCCTGCTGCACGATATCGGCAAACCGGCTACCAAACGGTATACACCGCAGACAGGATGGACGTTCCACGGACATGAGGTCGTAGGAGCGAAAATGATTCCAAGACTGTTCCAGCAGATGAAGCTGCCTCTGAATGAAAAGATGAAATACGTGCAGAAACTCGTAAGCCTGCACCTGCGCCCGATTGCCCTTGTCACAGAAGAGGTCACGGATTCTGCAGTAAGAAGACTGCTGTTTGACGCCGGCAACAGCATCGACGACCTGATGCTGCTGTGCAATGCCGACATAACATCCAAGAATCCCAGAAAAGTAGAAAGACTGAAAAGGAATTTTGATCTTGTGAAGCAGAAACTTGCCGATGTGGAAGCCAAGGATGCAATCCGGAACTTCAAAAACCCGATAACAGGGGAGCATATAATGGAAGTGTACGGAATACCGCCCTGCCGTGAAATCGGAATCATCAAGGAGTATGTCAAGAACGCAATACTGGACGGCGTGATAGAAAACAGGTTCGAGGAAGCCGACAGACTTATGAAAGAAAAGGCTGCAGAGCTCGGTTTTAAAGAAAGGTAATCCTGAATGACCCTGACTGAAAAATATCTGGAATACATCTCCACTGTCCGCAGATATTCGGCGCGGACACAGGACATCTATTCCGGTGTGCTGGACGTTTTTGCGGAGTTCTTATCAGACCGGAAGGGCTGCTCTGCCGGCATGATTGCCGATGATGAGCTCAAGGAGGCGCTTTCGTCCCATGTCATCAGAGGCTATGAGGTATATCTGCTCGAGAAGAAAAAGCTCGGCCCTAGAACGGTGAATCTGCATATCTCGGTTCTGAGCGGACTCTGCAGATTCCTTATTAAAAAAGGCATACTGACTTCCAATCCGGCCAAATCGGTTTCCAGACCAAAACAGGGGAAGAGACTTCCCGTATTCTATCGGAAAGGAGCCATGAACAGGTATTTAGAGCAAAGCGGGATATTTGCAGGAGAACGCATGTTCCATTCTCCGGAAGAATTCATGGACACATATCTTGAATCGGTCGGCAGGCCCGGATACCGCCCGGAAAAGGATCCTGTATATCAGACAGCCTCAAAACTTTCAGAGAAACCTGACAAGTTCTCCGCATGGCTTTTTGAAAAGAGGCTGAAAAGAGTCATTGTATCTACACTTTACGCTACAGGGATGCGGCGTGCCGAGCTTGTTTCACTGAAAAGAGCCGATGTGGATTTCGCCCGCAGGATAATCAAAGTGGCAGGTAAAGGGGACAAAACGAGAGAAATTCCGATGGTACCATCGCTTTGTAAAGAAATTTCATTATATTTACAAGCAGTTGAAGCGACGGTTTGTGAGAACCGCAAATGGGATTCGCCTCTGTTCATAACATATAACGGAACAGCTGTTTATCCGGTCTATGTTGACAGGGCAGTCAAAAGCGAGCTGGGAGAAGCCGGAGGGTTTACCGCAAGGAAATCCCCGCATGTCCTCAGACATACATTGGCTACAGAGCTGCTTGACGAAGGGACTGACCTCAATTCAATAAAAGAACTCCTCGGGCACTCGTCACTCGCCGCCACCCAGGTATACACCCACAACTCTGTCGCAAAACTTAAGAAAGTTTATGAAACTGCCCATCCACGGGCAAAAAGCGGAGGTAAACATGGAGATTAGAGTTCAATCCATCAAATTCAACGCAGACCAGAAACTCCTTGATTTCGTAGAGAAGAAAGTTTCGAAGCTGGAGAAATTCCACGACGGGATCATCGGTGTAGATGTAGCTCTTTCACTGCTGGCCGAACACCAGAACAAGAATGTCAAGGTTCATGTCCAGATTCCCGGCAATGACGTAGTAATCGAAAGGAACGCAAAAACATTTGAGGACGCGTTGGTAGACTGTGTAGATATTCTCAAAGACAAACTTGTAAGGGCAAAGGAGAAAAGAAACAATTAGACGGTATATAAGCTGAAAGAAGAGGGGCGATGCAACGCATCGTCCCTCTTTCTGTTATCGGGAATGAACCTCTTTTCCGGTTACCAGCCTTTGGCAATGTTCTCCGCAATCATTCCCACAAGACGCTCTCTGGCCTCGACAGAAGCCCACGCTATATGAGGAGACAGGATCAGGCGCTCAGGGTGGTTCATTTTCAGCAGAGGACTGTCCTCCGGAAGGGGCTCGGCAGAAAAGACATCAAGGGCGGCTCCGGCTATCATACCGCTATCGGCAGCCGCTGCCAAAGCTGCTTCATCCACAATGCCGCCACGTCCCATATTCACGATAATGGCCGTAGGCTTCATCCATCCCAGCTGCCTGGCCCCTATCAACCCCGCTGTCCGTCCATTATAAGGTGCATGAATTGAAACTATGTCGGACTCGGACATCAGCTGTTCAAGCGACACGCTGGGATAATCCCTGCAATGGGAAGTGCCGGATGTCGAGAAATAGCTCACAGTCATTCCGAAAGCCTCGGCGACACGGGCAACTTTGCTTCCGATGTTCCCCATCCCTATAATGCCCATCTTCTTGCCGGAAAGTTCCGTATAGGGTACCGTCACATCAGTGAAAATCCCGCTACGGGTGTAACGGCCAGACTTCACGGCCCTGTCAAAATAGGAACTTTTCCCTGTCAGCGCAAGTATATGCATGAATGTCGTCTGGACAACAGAGTCTGTAGAATAGCCGGCTGCATTCCGTACCGGTATGCCTTTGGAAGCGGCATACTCAAGATCGATATTGTTTACACCTGTTGCCGCCTCACATATAAGCTTCAGAGACGGTGCGGCGTCAATAAGTGCAGGGGTTACCTTCACTTTGTTGACAATCAGCACATCACAGTCAGACACACGTTCAAGCGCCTCCTGCGGGGAAGAAGTATCATGACAGACAAGACGGCCCAGCGACTGTATCGGGGCAAATGAAACGTCGCCGCCCATAGTGGCAGCATCCAGAAACACTATTTTCATATTTACCGATAATTAATGACGAAAAGAGGATGAACCCGACTTCAGGATTCATCCTCTTAAACGTGCGCAGGATCAGAGTCGAACTGACACGCCATTTCTGGCACTACCTCCTGAGAGTAGCGCGTCTACCAATTTCGCCACCTGCGCCTCAAAAGTGGATGCAAAGATATAAAAGGTTTTTTAATTTGAAAGTATTTTTTTCAAATAATTACATCGAAAGAAACGGTAGTCTCCCATTCATTGACCTTGAACGAGACCTCCGTTCTCGCATAATCTATCTCAATCTCAATGTCTTCCAGGTCTTCAGACTGCCAGTCGTACCCGCTCTGTACTATGTACTCCCCTATGGCAAACTCTCTCAATGTGTTCTGGTCTTCCAGCACGCACAACGTCAGTGAAGAATCATATTGTCTCGGAATCCGGACACTGCATAGACCTTCATCATCAGGAGAAAGAGAACACAGGAATGCTCCGGAGACCGTACTCCCCTCCCTGGTATATCCGGTACAGTCTCCCCTGACAGAAAGGCTGTACGAATATTTTCCTGCAGATTTCACATTGATGGTGACTGTACAATAGGCTTTGTGCACATCTGCCTTGACCGATACCGATTCACTGTCTGTATCCGGCACTACAGTCTGCAGATATAGAGGAGGGAACTGCTCGCCCTCCTCTACCACAAATCCGTCTTCCGGCGGAATTTTCTCTGTCCAGCCGCTGAATATATTCAGAAGCGATGACACCCTCCGGATACGGAAAGAATACAGTTCCTGGTATTCTTCAGCAAAAACTGTATCTTCCAGCACCGCCCTGTCTTCTGTAAATGCCGCCAGACCGACAGACGGAGACTCTACAGGATCAAGACCGCTGAAATCGATCAGGACTGTACACGGACAGTCCGACCTGTCCTCCTTAATGGAGCATCCTGCCAGAATAATGACAGATATCAACTGTAATAAAACCGTTCTCATATCAGATTGTCACACTCTCGTCACTGCCAGGCAACCACGGGTTGACCGTCACGTCAAAAGTCGCCTGGGTGGAAGTTACCGGTACATTTGGGCTGTCAGAACCTAATCGCGTGATAACCAATTCACTGATATTATATGTATGGTTATTCTGGATTCCCTTGATTGTAATCGGATAATAATATGTCATTTCTCCAATCTGCACTTCGACAACAAGTCTGGTATATCCCGGTTTGCCTGGAGTCGTATCCGATGTGGAAGGGTTAGGATAGCAATAGAAGTAATGAGTAGTAACATAAGGCGCTGTCTTTGTCAATGAAATGTTCATAAATTCTTCTGTACCAAGTAGAGCTGGAAAATCAGTATTTTTAAAAACTCCTATGTTATACCATATCGTAGGCGTAAACACATTTTCTACATTCTCTTCATTATATTTTGTATCCTTATACAGCATATTTCCAGCAACATTTATTAAATAAATCCGCTTTAACATAATTGGAATATCAGCATACTGTGGCGCTTTCATTCCATTGGTTATCTTCTGGATCGAAACCCTTGCGACCAGCCTGGTCACCGGTATCGAAAGCTTCTTTGTCGATACGGAAAGCGTGTCCGTTACGGCCCCGTACATGACGAACGATCCTTTTGAATTTTCCTTCAGATTAGAAACCTTAAGGTCCATTTCATCCTTTGTCGTCACATCGGTTATATCGGGAGCGTTGGCAATCGCAAGTATGGTCTTGACTCCGTTCGTGCACTCCACCGTAGCGGTATTGGCCGTACTTTTCGCATAAGCTTCCAGAGCTCCGTTGTTCCGGAACACAAAAACCTGAAGAGAATTAATTTTTTCTTCATCTTTAATATCCGTAACTTTTGTCTTCGAAAGAGGAATGGTAATCTCAAGAGGAAAAGAAGCGTCGGTTTCATGGTTTCCTTCCACAATATTTTCTTTTGAACATCCGACAGCCGTCAGTATAAGGCTGCACAAAAACAATTCTCTGATCATTTTTCTCATAAAACACAGTGATAAATTAATCGTAAAACTTCGTAAATTTTTGAATTTCAGGATCCAATCTGCCTCTATGAAGCATTGACCGGTCTTTAAGCAGGCATTTGCCGAAAATATCAAAGGCAGCCTCTTCCATACCAAGTCTTGACAGAGCAAGAGCTTCAAGATACAGCACCTTTGCGGAAACCGGCTCCAGACTTTGGAGAATTTCGAGAGCCTTGGCATCATATCCGGCAGAAAGGTAGGCCAAAGCGGAATTGTAATCACGGTATTCACCCAGAATTTCAACAGCTTTCTGATAATCAAGGTTTCTCAGTGCATCCACTCCGCTCATATAGGCGGTATCCACATCAGATATGCATACCGTATCCGTCATTTTCATGTAATGAAGGGTCGTGTCGGCAAGAGCTGAAAGGGAACTTACGTAAAAATCGATACTTTTCTTCCCCGGAATTCTGTATATCAGCCTGCCGTCTTCATACACGCCTCCGGACAATGTCACAGGTATTTTCTTCAGTCCGGGCATGGCTTCAACAGTCTGAGTGTACCTGTAGCATACGTCATTGCCGGCAAGCAGTACCGTATCCAGTCTGATTCTGCCGGTCAGCCCTCCTGTCAGACGCCCGAGCATCTTTTCAGACTTCTCTTTCTTCCTGTTGTTCCTGTGCACAAGTCTGTATCGCGTATAATGCTCCCTGACTTCTTTCTGAGTTACTCCGAATATGTTTTCCGAATCAGGAGACGAGACTATGGATGTATCGTTTTTCATCCTGTATATCACGGGATAATACCTTTCGATAAAAATCTCCAGGGGTTTCATCCTGACAAAATCCGAACTGTCACTGACAATGGAAGCCATAAATTCCCTGTAACGCTCATACCCTCTTATCTGCATGGCCCTGTACTTTTCCCCGGTAATAAATACAGGATCAAGAAGCAATGTATCTCCAGACATGCAAACCTCCGGAAAGAGCCTCAACTGCCACCGGGATCCCACCATGGATGCGGGTACAGATATATCGAACCCGAGAGACACATTGCCGGAACGTTCTGCCACATTGCGGAATCTTGCCACCACTGTGGATGCATCTATAACATCCACGGCTACCATTTCCCCTGTCTCCATATCCTTTTCGGCATTCATGAGAGCCGGTCCGTTTCCCTTTTCAGATTCCTGAGCCACAACAATTTCAAGTTCGTCTTCCGACGGTTCACAGGAAGGAATCGTCACATCCACATCGGTCATATTCCTTCGGATTTCAGAAAGCTGGCGGTAAGACGAACATGAAACTGCGAGTACCGCGGCTGCAAATGCCAGATATCTGTAAATATCAGAACACATAAGAAAGCGAAATGATTATGCCGTCAGGACTAAGGAAAGTCCCTTTGCTTTTCTCTTCTGTCAGACCGCAGGACGGACAACTGTAGCGGACACTGCTTTTATATCCGCCCCACAAGCCTGTCCCGAGTTCAATATTCAAATGAGGATGAAGCATCCAGGTATATCCCGCATCAACACCGAGACCCACCCTGTCGCCTTCTTCCGTAGTGGCTTTCCTTACACCTCCATTATTGTATTCCTGATACTGTACCCTGCCGGAAAACCACCATCCGGAATATGTATGCCACAGCCAGTAGCGTCCGCCGGCACTATAGCACTGCTGCCGGTTCTGGAACTGCCTGCCGGACTTTTTGCTGCTAAAAGTCCATGGATTGTATTTAAACGCCGCATATACACTCCAGTGTCTTGAAACCGCATAAGAAACATCAGCATTAAGAGTCGCAAGATCCATAAGGTCCATAAGATTGGTGGATACAGCTATTTTCTGTCCGAACGACTCCGTTCCGCCTGCCGCCAGCATGACCGCCACTAAAATACAGTGTAGAATCTTCATCTCTTTCTTCCGAATCTGTTGAATATCTGCTCTATTTCCTTGCCATCCCCGGGATATGCGGATATAATCTTCTCTTTCAGCATGTCGACATCCGTCACATCTTTCTGCATGGCATTGAATATATCCGACTCGGAAAACGAGTGGCCGCCGAGCGCACTGAGCACTTGAGGATGAAACCAGTAAGAATCCCATTCATTCTCGGCGGGCTCCCCGTATCTGTCCATATACATTCTGTCTTCCATATAATACGCCCACATCTCGCTCACTGCACAATGTCCCGCATACGGCTCACTTCCCGTTCCGAACGGCATGTCTCCTGATCCTGATGAAATGAATGACTTGATGAAATACGAAATATACTTGTCCCAGTATTCGGTTGAAACCTGTGCGAAGTGGCTGGCATGCGCCATTTCATGGCAGACAGCTCCATACAGGCTGCTATAGTCATTCATTCCCTTGGTTCCCAAAGTGATATCGGGAGCGAAAAAAGCTATTATGGAAGAAACGGCGCCAAGAAATCTCTTCAGGTCCTTGCTTTCCACGAAAGCCTTGTGATGAATCATCACCGTAGCACTGTGGGTCAATGTCGGGAACAGCCACAGCCTCAAATCCCCTGGAGGGAGAGCTATATTCATGTCATCTGCCGAACATCTTGAGATATAGTCATAAGCGGAATTGTTTACCACACACCTTGAGAACATCTTCCTTCCGGATTCGGCGGTAACGGTGTAGTCCATTCCTTCCGGAGAACCTTTTCCAAGAGCGGATGTACTGGCAGGGACGAGCAGTTTGTTGAATCCGATGGCAAACCCCTTTTCATTCTTGTATATTATACGGTACCTTACTTTCGAAGAAAATGTCTTCGGTATGGTATAATAGCCGTCTCTGTCAGTATAAGTGTGTGAATACTTGACAAATGTATTGCACCTCACTCTGACTCCAGCCACGCCGAAAGGTTTTCCGTCGCAGGCCTTGTCGTCCACTATGGTTATTCTTCCGGTCGGGTTGACCTTGGCTCTTGCGTCCATGTCCACAAGCATATCCCCGTTTCCCGTAAGCCTGTATGCTTCCCGTTCGACTGCAGCCCAGTCTATCCCGTCCCCGTTTCTTTCAGGGGCATCGTTTTCGGTAATGAAACACCTGTCTATTATTTCATAATAAACATCCGGAAACTGATAGTCCTGAGGGACAACCGCATACTGCCATGTAGCCTTGTCATCGCCAATGGCGGGATCATGATAATAGTCCCCGTCCCTGATAATTTCATAATCAAGAGGGTGGTCCGAAAGATCCAGATCCGAAATCATTTTAAATTCATTCTCGTCAGTAGGAAGGAATCTTACATACAGATGTGTAGGCTCGACTTCCACTCTACCTCTTTCCGGGTATACCGCCGCGATTGCCGCAGATACGTTTTCGACAGTATAAGGGTTCTCAAGCCTGTCTCCCAGAACTATCATGTCAAGGGAGCCGGCATCGTCCCAGCCATCTGCGGAGGAGTGATCAAATCCTCCTTTGCTGCATGACATCATTGTCAGGAACAGCACGATAAATCCAAATAATCTTTTCATATACACTGATTTTTTAAAACGGCGGCAAAATTATCCGGACTTATCCGTATTCGTAAAAGCGTAAACGTTTAATTGAAAAAGAGGCCTTGCAGATATCTGCAAGACCTCTTTCAAATGTCGCGACCCAGAAAAAGGCGGCGAAATCAGAAATATGACTCGGATTTACGGAGCAGTTCTGAAATTATGCTGTTTGCCAGACGGCTTACGCCGAACCGGAAAAGGCTCTTGTCAAGCCATTCTTCCCCGAGGACAGTCGATACTATTGTATAGTATGAAACGGCATCAAGCACAGTGGATATCCCGCCGGCAGGCTTGAATCCGACTTTCCGGCCTGTTTTCCTGTAATATGCAGCGATACATTCGCACATTGTATATGCCGCTGCAGGCGTGGCGTTCACACTGACCTTTCCTGTAGATGTCTTGATAAAGTCCGCACCTGCCTCCATTGCCAGGAATGAAGCCTTGGCGATAAGGTCCTGGGATACCAGCAGTCCTGTCTCAAGTATTACCTTGAGTATGATTTTCCGTCCCTGCCGGGCCGCCTTTTCATCTATACATGAACGGATCTGCCTGATTTCGTCTGAAGCCCTCTCGTAATCCCCTTCCAGAAAAGCTCCCAATGACAGGACTATATCTATTTCATCAGCGCCCTGCTCCACAGCCATTCCGCACTCCAGAAGCTTTACTTCAAGAAAACTCTGCGATGACGGGAAACACCCGGCAACAGCAGTAACATGCACCTCGTCACAGGTCTTGTATTCCTTTACGGTACCTGCAAAATCAGGATAGACGCATATAGATGCAGGCATCGGAAAGCCCGGATACTCCTTCTGGATATTGTTTACCTTTTCCGTCAGCTTTCTGATTGAAGTCTTCGTATCATCCGTTTTAAGAGATGTGACATCCATCATGGAGAAACATGACAGCAGCACCGGGCGTGTCACGACATTCTCAAGATTTGCAGCGATCAGGTCAAGAGTCCTGTCCATAGCCTCCTTGTCAGGAGAATAACCGTATTCTTTATAAAAGTCCTTCATATTGCCAAAGTAAATTCGACGTTTGTTTATAAGTTCTATTCCCTTATTTTCGAGTCAATTATAATAGTCACAGGCCCGTCGTTGAGCAGCGAGACCTTCATGTCCGCGCCGAAAACGCCGCATGCGACCGGTTTTCCCAGCTCCGCTTCCGTCTTCTCGCAGAACCTGCCGTAAAGAGGTACCGCCGTTTCCGGTTTGGCCGCCTTGATGTAAGACGGACGGTTGCCTCTGGCTGTAGAGGCATACAGGGTGAACTGGCTCACGACCATGATCTGCCCGCCGGTATCCTTGACGGAAATGTTCATGATTCCGTTCCCGTCATCGAAAACACGCAGAGCGGCGATTTTCCTTGCCATCCAGTCCAGATCACTGTCGGTGTCATCCTCGGAAAAAGCGGCAAGCACCAGCAGTCCCGGTCCTATTTCAGACACATATCCGGACTCCGGAACATCCACGCGCGCGTTCCTGACTCTCTGAATCACAACTCTCATATCATCCTCTTATCTGAATATAGAATCCACTGTCAACCAACGGCTTTACCAGCAAGGCCATTTCCTCGGCCGTCATTTTTTCCAGTCCTCTCTGCGGTGTCTCCCTGTCTATCGTGTAAACCATCACCTCACGCGGCCGCAACCTGCGGACTATCTCCATCCACCCCGAAAGCCACTCAGGATCCGATGAATCGCATCCGGCCCCCCTGAGGAACATGGTCTGAAGGATGAAATTGCCGTCAAACGCGGCAAGGTTTTCCACAATGTCCTCCACATGATATCCGGGAGCAGGCCTGTTGACTGCTATTGCCATATTGTCCGCCGGAGCATCTATCTTCAGTATGGGATTGTCCACTTTCCTCAATGCCTCAAGGACATCCGGACGTGAAGTCATGGTGGCATTTGAGAGTACGGAAATCACTGCATCCGGGAAATATCTGTTGCGCAGCTCCACCGTAATATCTATTATCTCCGGGAAATCCCTGTTCAAAGTCGGCTCGCCGTTGCCTGAAAAGGTAATGGAATCCACTTTCACTCCCTCTGCCGCAAGAACAGGAAACCTTGCTTCCATCGCCTTTCTGACAGAAACGGCATCAGGCATTTTCCCGCCGCTGCGTCCGTCCCTGTTCCATCCGCATTCGCAGTAGATACAGTCAAAATTGCACAGTTTGCCGTCAGGAGGGAGAAGATTCACCCCCAGAGACGATCCCAGCCTCCTGCTGTGCACCGGACCGAAAACAATATCTTCAAATCTCAACATCAGTGTGATATGACTATCGAATTTATATTATACGGCGGGAATGGCTTTTCCCTGTAAGTCTTCCGTCAGCGTCAAGTCCTTCTATCAGGACTATACCCGGCCTTTTCCCGGCAGCAATGGTTCCGAGTTCCCGGTCTTTCCCGAGAAATGCAGCTCCGTTGGTGCATGCCCAAGTCAGTATCTCTCCCAGACTGATATCAGGGAATGAGGACTGCAGGCAATGCATCTCCTTGACAATATCCAGAGTGGTGTTGCTGGACAGTGAATCGGTGCCTATCGTGATTCTCATATTCTTCCTGCGCATAAGTTCTACCGGAGGAAGCGTATCATGTATGAAAATGTTCGACAGGGGACAGAGAGCCACATAAACGTTCTCGAACTTGTCTAGTACGGCATCTGCAGCCTCTTCCGTCAGGCATACCTCGTGTACCAGCAGGATATGTTCCCGGAAAGGCGCATGATGGACTTTCTCCAGCCTGTCAAGGAAATAGAAGACAGAAGGCTTGCCCGTAACCGGAGGAGTGCTCATGCCCAGCCGCCTGCGGTTTTCATACAGAGCCCCCGTGCCTGACAGCAGCATCTGCTCTTCTTCAGGACTTTCCTGCGAATGATATGACAGATATCCTGCCTTAAGGGCTTCCGCAGCCGATGCCGTAAGAAGTTCAGGACTCATGGTATAGCATGAATGGGGTGTCGGTGCAGCATCAAGTCCGTATTTTCCCGCTGTCTCCTGCAGTTTCCTTACAGACTCCATCACTCCGGTACAGTCACCCGGTTCGGAGCCGAATACCTCCAGAAAAGTCCTCGTATACATGGGAGAAGCCGCCTTTGCAGGAAAGCTTTCTTCCCCGTTGCTGATATCTCCCATTGCAGAGACCCCCTGATTCCACAGGATATCCATCCATTTACGGATACATGCCATACGGGAATCACGGTCAGAAGTGTCTCTCATGGCATTTATCTGGTCTATGAACCCGGCCATCCCGGTCTTCCTGGCGAACTTTCCCCGCAGATGGGAAAGCTCTATATGGCAGTGTGTATTCACAAAACCGGGGACTATCGCCCCCCTGTAGCAGACTTCTTCTCCGGAAGGGTCGTCGCATACTCCGGTCCTGATGATCCTGCCATCGTCATCATATTCTACAAAACCGTTGACTACAGGCTCTTCCGACTCCAGAGTATATACATATTGCGCTGCTATCCGCTTCATTATATCTTCTCCTTGTTTGGTGATATCTTCCTGGCAACCTGCCTGCCCTGGTCCGACGGCTGAAGCGGCTTGAGCTTTTCCGCTCCGGCTTCTTTCCCGTTCATGACTTTCCGGACGGACATGACCCCGCCTTCCGGCTCTGACGATACCGCCGACGAATCCCTGTCCAGAGCGAGAGTATCTGTCAGGATAACGGTTTTCGGCCCGACGAACAATGTATCATACCCTTTCTGCACATCGAAATCATAAGAGCCGGTACCGGTCGAGTCGATATAGAATGTCACACTGTCTACTGTCAGCAAGTCCCTGTTTGCAAGTCCAGACAGGTAGAATATCCTTTCCGGACGGTAGGATTCTGTGATGGCTTTGGACTGGGAAATGCTCTCAAGGCGCACTCTCTCGGCTTTGAGCTCCTGAAGTCTGTCTTCCAGTATCACCACAGACTCTTTCAGTATCCTTGCATACCTGTCCGGATCCTTTATATAATAGGCCATACTGCGCCTGTAGTCATCAGCCGTATAGCCGAACTTTTCGAATACAGGCTCGTACACCAGCAATGTATCCGCCATACGCCTGGTGTTGGCATCAGACGAAATCCTTTCGTCCACGACAAACATCATGGCGTAAATCTCTGCCATCTTGCCGCGCGGTATGACCTTGCCTTTCCTTCCGCACGCGGCAGAAGAAAAGACAATGGCAGCCACAACGGCAGAAAACAGGAAAAACCTACGCATACATCCTATCTCAATACTGCTCCGAATTCATTTGTAAAGGCAGAAAGCAGTCTTGACATCACTTTCTCCACTTCGTTGTCCGTCAAAGTCTTTTCCGGATCCTGAAGAACGAACGCGATGGCGTACTGTTTCTTGCCCTGAGGAATCTTGTCTCCTCTGTAGACATCAAACAGGGAAACGTTCTTGAGAAGTTTCTTCGCACTCCTGAACGCAGCCTTGCGCAGCTGTGCATATTCCACTCCCTCGTCAAGAAGAAGGGCCAGGTCGCGGCGCACCTCCGGGAACTTTGGCAGTTCCCTGTATCTGATTCTGTCTCTCTTGACAAGCTCGAAGAATACAGGCCAGCTGATTTCAGCAGCAAATACAGGCTGCTTTATGCCGAACTGCCTGAGCCTTGCAGGAGCTACTGTTCCCATGACGGCAAGCTGCTGGCCCGTGCCCGGAAGCCTGTATATGAGCCCCTCGGAAAACATGTCAGACGGAGCCGCTTCATATTCCATGGAATAGATATCGGCGCCGAAACGTTTAAACAGAAGTTCAAGATATCCTTTCAGCTGGAAATAGCTTCCTTTTTGCGCTTCCGCGCACCATGACTTCTCTCCGGGACCGGATATCAGGATTGAATATGCTGTCTTTTCATCATAAGATGAAAGTACTTTCGGATCCCCGTCCGGTTTGAGTGCGTATACCGAGCCGTACTCGAAAATGCGGAGATTGTTCGCCTGTCTGTTGATATTGTATGCTATCACCTCCAGCCCGTTGAGCAGGAGGGTCTGCCTCATGACATTGAGATCGGAACTGAGCGGATTTACTATGTGGACGCACTTCTCTTTCGGAAAGGTTGTCAGTTTTTCATAATATTCCTCTTTCGTGAGGGAATTGTTCATCGTCTCTACAAATCCGTTTGCAGCAAGGAAATCAGAAACGGCATTGCGGACTGCCTCCGGTTCAGGCTTTACCGAAGCATTGACCGACATACGGACTCCTGCAGGAAGCTCAATGTTGTTGTAACCGTAAATTCTGAGAATCTCCTCCACCACATCGCATTCACGGCAGACATCCACCATATATGAAGGGACCGCCACTACAGCTCCGCACGGAGTCCCGTCTGCAGCAGTCCTGCGCCCGATGAACTCATAGGCCAGGTATTCAAGTATCTTCTCTATGGTATCATGTCCTATCTTCTTTCCTATGAAAGACTCTATCCTGTCATAGTCAAGGTCTACGACCTTCTTTTCAATCTTCTCCGGATAGAATTCCTGGATCTTTCCGACAACTTTGCCTCCTGCAAGTTCTTCAATGAGAAGAGCCGCCCTCTTCCCCGCATATTCTATGATGAGCGGATCGGCCCCTCTTTCATTGCGGAAAGACGCGTCGGTCTTCAGTCCATGCCTCTTGGAGCTCTTCCTGACAGACACAGGGTTGAAATATGCGCTCTCAAGAAAGACATCTGTCGTGGACTCCGTAACTCCGGACTCCTCGCCTCCGAATACACCGGCAAGGCACATCGCTTTCTGTGGATTTGCAATCATCAGGTCCTCAGAGGAAAGCGTCCTTTCAACACCGTCCAGAGTAACGAATTTCTCCCCTTCCGCAGCCCTGCGGACCACCACCTTGTGTCCGAGAATCTTCGATGCGTCGAAAGCATGGAGGGGATGTCCGGTCTCCATCTGGACGAAATTGGTGATATCCACTACATTGTTGATAGGTCTGAGTCCTATTGAAAGAAGTTTTTTCTGCATCCACTCGGGTGAGGGACCTATCCTTACCCCTTTGATTGTAATGCCGGCATATCTCGGAGCTCCGTCAGCGGCATGTACATCCACCGGAATGGCTCCGTCGATTTCATCAGCGGAAGTACAGATCCCTTCCGGACCTTCTCTGAACGCCGACACATCGGGAATATTCAGCCTGCACGGAATATCGTTGAGTCTGAGGTATGCATACAGATCGCGTGCGACACCGATATGAGAAGCGGCATCTACCCTGTTGGCCGTAAGCCCTATCTCTATCACATAGTCAGTGGCAAGATGAAGGTAGTCCCTGGCCGGAGTCCCCGGCACGGCTGACGGGTCAAGGACCATGATACCGTCATGCGAAGCCCCGATTCCGAGCTCGTCTTCGGCACAGATCATACCGTTGGACTCCACACCCCTTATCTTTGACTTCTTGATCTTGAAGTCCTCACCGAGCCTGGTTCCGACAGTAGCCAGCAGGACCTTCTGTCCGGCAGCTACGTTAGGGGCTCCGCAGACAACCTGCAGCAGTTCAGGAGCGCCTGTATTAAGTTTCGTAATGTGCAGATGGTCTGAATCAGGATGGTCATAACACTCGACCACCTCTGCCACTATGACTCCGGCAAGACCTCCCGGAATCTCTTCCACCTGTTCAAGGGAATCCACTTCCAGACCTATTGAAGTAAGTGCGTCGGCGATCTGCTGCGCAGTAAGGCCGCACTCGATATAATCTTTGAGCCAATTATAAGATATTGTCATAACTTCCTTTATTTATTGAAATCCTCTTTCGAGAACAATGAATCCACAAACTCTTTCTTGTCAAAAACTTTCAGATCATCCACACCCTCTCCGATACCGATGAACTTGACAGGAACCCTGAACTGGTCGACGATACCTATGACCACGCCACCTTTGGCAGTACCGTCAAGTTTGGTGACTGCAAGCGCGGTGATGTCCGTAGCCCTGGCGAATTCCTTTGCCTGCTGGAAAGCATTCTGTCCCGTAGAAGCATCAAGCACCAGCAGGACCTCGTGCGGAGCGTCCGGTATTACCTTACGCATCACATTGCGTATCTTGGTAAGCTCGTTCATGAGGTCTATCCTGTTGTGGAGGCGGCCTGCAGTATCTACAAGCACCACGTCAGCCCCTTTTGCCACGGCAGACCGGACCGTATCATAGGCTACCGATGCGGGATCAGAGCCCATAGCCTGCTTCACGATATCCACTCCGGTCCGTTCCGCCCAGATGGACAGCTGGTCCACCGCCGCAGCCCTGAAAGTGTCGGCAGCGCCGAGCACCACTTTCCTGCCCTGAGCCTTGAGCATGCCTGCCAGCTTCCCGATAGTGGTAGTCTTCCCCACTCCGTTCACCCCGACCACCATGATGACATACGGTTTCTTCGTAAAGTCAAACGGACTTACAGTATCCGCACCGTCATCGGAAATGTCCAGAAGACCGCTTATCTCTTCCCTGAGCATTTCAGCGAGTTCGTCAAGGGAAACGTACTTGTCCTTATGGACGCGCTCTTCCAGATTGTCAATGATTTTCAGGGTAGTATCCACGCCCATGTCAGATGCGACGAGAGCTTCTTCTATAGCATCCAGCAGATCGTCGTCCACTCTGGACTTCCCGACAACCGCTCTGGAAAGCTTCTCGAAAAAACTGCGCTTGGTCTTCTGTACCCCTTTATCGAATATGCCCATATTATTTATTGAATGTCTTGCAGGTTATAAATCTTGCAAAGATAGCAATAAAATCCTACATTTGTAAGAGCCTGTCCAAAACCTCAACGATAACCGCCAAATATTTACCATGACCGTATTGATATCAGCCCTGATTCTGGCCTTGACCGGCTGGATTCCCGTAGAAGAGACGACTCTGTTCAACAAAATAGAAATTGACGGGACCGGATGGAATCTCAAGGAATCTCCACTCAGAGATCTCGATGAAAAGGATTTCGGAAGTCTCGGCCTTGTATTCCCGGAAGACTATTACGTCTACTGGAAAATCACGGACGGCAGACTGTACCTGACCTGCATCAGGAAAGCAGAAAGCGGACGGGAACCGCAGTACAGGATGTGGCCCGGAGAATACGTTCCTGCCGAAAACATTGAAAAAGCCACCCGCATGAAGTTTACCGGGAATGGAATCCCGGCATACTGGTTCAGCGACACACTGTACGCATACAAAGGGAAGCCGTTAGGCACATCCCGGAAAAGCCGGCTTTAAAGAATATATGAAATGGAAAACGAACTCGTTTTCAAGGACGGCATGCTTGTGTCTGTCAGGTCTTTCGAAAACAAGCCGGCAAATGACGGGATCGAATTCAGTGAATTGCTCGATATCGCCAGGAATAAGGTCCATGCTAAAATTTCAGGAGGAGAACTCGGGACATTTATCCGGAAGGAACGGTTCCGGATTACCCTTATGTTAAACTCACTGAAATGCCAGGCGGACGAAGAAGGCAATCTGCTCGACTGTGATATCCGCGTATTAAGGACGCAACTGACGGATGACAGGACTGATGCCATAGTCTCGGCTTTCAAAGATGAGCTGAAGCGGGCCGGCAGACTGAAAATGTACAGAATCCATGATAAATATTCTATCGGCGACAACCTGACCTGGACAATACCTATAGTCAATCCTGTCCCGGATCCGGAAGAAAAGAAGCCAAGACTATAAAAAGCGAAAAATTGACAACAAATACATCTGTCATGTAACTTCCGTTGCATGCTTATTGCTTGGAAAAACCGTTTTTGCTGACTTATCGACATAAGCATGTTCTGATGGAAGGGAATTTTGAGATAATTTTTGTACTTCTGACTCTCCTTGTAATGCTTGCCGTCCTGGTTGCAGACCTCATGCGGCCGGGACTTGTCATGTTTTCAGTGTGCGTACTTTTCATGTGTACGGGAATTCTGTCCCCGCAAGAACTCCTGGCAGGATTCAGCAACGAAGGAATGATAACGGTCGCCCTGCTTTTCCTTGTGAGCGAGGGCATCCGGAGAAGTGACGCACTGGGACACATGATCAGTCACATACTGCCGGTACGCCCCGGAAAAAAACAGACGGTAAGGAAAGGCTATTCCAAGCTGATGCCTACTGTCGCAGGTATTTCCGCATTTCTGAACAACACCCCTATTGTGGTGATTTTCATCCCGATCGTAAAGGAATGGGCCGCAAAGGCGGGACTGAATGTGAAAAAGTTCCTCATACCTGTTTCCTACGCCGCCATTCTCGGAGGAATGTGCACCCTGATAGGCACTTCCACAAATCTAGTAGTACATGGAATGATGCTGGAAGAAGGATATGAAGGATTTTCGATGTTCGAGCTCGGAAAAGTCGGGGGTGTGATTGCCGTCGCAGGCATATTATACATAATGCTGTTCGGGAACAGGCTTCTGCCTTCGGACAAGACTCCTGAAGAAGAAGCCGTATCGGAACAAGGGAAAAACCTCCACAAAACAGAAGCTGTCATCGGGCCTCGTTTCAAGGGGGTGAATATCCCTTTCAGGGATTTCGATTTCTCCAAGCGCTACGGAGCGGAAATAGTTGAAGTCCGCAGGAACGGCGAACCCCAGTCCGATCTGGAAAACCTGACACTCAAGGAAGGCGACACCCTCATAATCAATGCCGATGATTCCTTTTTTTCAAGTTGGGGGGATTCCAGCGAATTCCTGATGCTGAGCAACGGCAAGCCACACCGCCTCCCGTGCCCCAAATGGAAAAAATGGGTTTCCGTAGGACTTCTGACACTCATGATCGCAGGCGCAACTTTCGGACAGATGCCGGCGGTAAAGGCACTGGTACCGGGAATGGAGCTGGACATGTTCTTCTGGGTGTGTCTGGTAACGGTCATCATGGCCGTCCTGAATCTTTTCCCGGCAAAAAGATATACGAAATTCATTTCCTGGGACATACTGGTGACCATAGCCAGCGCCCTGGCAATCAGCAAGGCCATGGCCAATTCCGGCCTTGCGGACATGCTTGCAGGCATGCTTACTTCCGCCATATCAGGCAATGTATCCCCGCTGGTAGTTCTGGCCGCACTTTACATCACCACCAACATCATTACGGAACTTATCACGAACAACGCCGCGGCGGCTTTCGCATTTCCTATTGCAATGTCCGCCGCCACACAGCTCGGAGTCGACCCGATGCCGTTTTTCGTAGCCATAACCATTGCAGCCTCGGCAAGTTTCTCGACACCTATAGGTTACCAGACCAACATGATAGCCCAGGGTATCGGGAACTACAAGTTCAGGGATTTCACCCGGATCGGACTGCCGCTGAACCTGCTGGCATTCATTATATCGATGATACTTATACCTGTGTTCTGGAAATTCTGACACTATGGAAGAAAACAACATTTACCCTATATTCTCGAAAATGCAGAGCCGCTCAGATAAAGAACGGTTTCTGGGGCAGAAAGGTCTTACCCTATGGTTTACCGGACTTTCCGGATCCGGGAAAAGCACAGTAGCCGTTGCGCTTGAACAGGCTCTCTCCGGGGAAGGGATTTTCTGCAGGATCATAGACGGAGACAATGTCCGGTGCGGACTCAACTCAGGTCTCGGATTCTCTCCTCAAGACCGGAAAGAAAACATACGCAGGGTAGCAGAAGTATGCAGACTGTTCACACAGACCGGAATAGTCACTCTGGCTACATTCATAAGCCCGACAAGGGAACTGAGGGAGATGGCAAGAGAAATCATCGGAGCTGACGATTTCATGGAAATCTTCATTTCAACGCCTCTGGAAGAATGCGAAAAAAGGGACGTGAAAGGACTCTATGCCAAGGCAAGACGTGGTGAAATCAGTGAATTCACCGGGATATCCGCTCCGTTCGAAGCCCCCGTGAGCCCGGACATGAGCATAGACACTTCCCGTCTGGGCGTGGAAGAGTGCGTGGAAAGGATCCTCGATGCCGTGATTCCGAAAGTGAAGATATGAACAACAATAAAGTCAATATAATGGAAGAAAATTACAGTTTGAGCCATCTTAAGGCTCTTGAAGCCGAGTCTATCCACATCATCAGGGAAGTGGCGGCAGAGTTCCGCAATCCGGTGATGCTGTATTCCATAGGGAAAGATTCATCCGTGATGGCAAGACTTGCCGAAAAAGCGTTCTATCCGGGAAAACCGCCGTTTCCGCTCATGCACATCGACACAAAATGGAAATTCAAGGAAATGATACAGTTCCGCGACCGGTACGCAAAAGAGCACGGATGGAATCTCATAGTAGAGTACAACAGGAAAGCATACGAAGCCGGAGTCGGTCCGTTTACGCACGGAAGCAAAGTGCATACGGATCTGATGAAGACACAGGCACTGCTTGAAGCTCTGGGAAAATACAAGTTCGACGCAGCCTTCGGAGGGGCGAGGAGAGACGAGGAAAAGAGCCGTGCGAAGGAAAGGATATTCTCTTTCAGGGACGAATTCCAGCACTGGGACCCCAAAAACCAGAGGCCTGAACTGTGGGATATCTACAACACCCGGATCCGGGAAGGGGAAAGCATCCGGGTATTTCCTCTGAGCAACTGGACGGAGCTTGATATCTGGCAGTATATCCGCCGCGAGAACATCCCTATCGTCCCTCTGTATTTTGCAAAGGAACGTCCTACTGTAGAGATAGACGGGAATCTCATCATGGCAGATGACGACCGTCTTCCGGAGAAATACCGGAACCGGATAAAAATGCGCAGGGTCCGTTTCAGGACACTCGGGTGCTGGCCGCTGACAGGCGCAATAGAGAGCGATGCCGACACAATCGAGAAAATCGTGGAAGAAATGATGGTAACGACCAAGAGCGAACGCACCACCAGAGTAATCGATTTCGACCAGGAAAGCAGTATGGAACAGAAAAAGAGGGAAGGTTATTTTTAAAGCAACAGCAATGGAAACAAAGAAACCCAGCATAGAAGAATACCTTGAGCAGGACGAGAAAAAGGACCTTCTGCGCCTGCTCACTGCAGGATCTGTAGATGACGGCAAGTCCACGCTCATCGGAAGACTTCTGTACGACAGCAAAAGAATATACGATGACCAGCTGCAGTCTCTGGAAAGGGACAGCCAAAGAATGGGAAAAGCCGGAGACCACATCGACTATGCCCTCCTTCTTGACGGACTCAAGGCGGAAAGGGAGCAAGGCATAACCATCGATGTCGCATACAGGTATTTCTCCACAAACAAAAGGAAGTTCATCATAGCAGACACTCCCGGACACGAACAGTACACCAGAAATATGATTACAGGCGGCTCCACCGCCAATCTTGCGATAATCCTGGTGGATGCACGAAACGGCATTCTCACGCAGACCCACAGGCACACCTATCTGGTCTCGCTGCTCGGCATAAAGCATATTGTACTGGCAGTAAACAAGATGGATCTGGTGGATTTCTCCAGGGAACGATATGATGAAATAACATCGGAATATATCGGATTTGCAAGGAATCTCGGCATAGAAGACATACAGTGCATCCCGCTTTCTGCCCTGGACGGAGACAATGTCGTGGAAAAAAGCGGGAGGACCCCGTGGTATGAAGGCCCGTCCCTGATGGAATACCTTGAGACTGTCAGGATAGACAGGGACATCAACATGGATGACTTCCGCTTCCCGGTACAGTATGTTCTAAGACCCGATCTGAATTTCAGGGGATTCAGCGGAAAGATATCGTCCGGCACTATCCGCAAGGGCGACACTGTCATGGCCCTTCCGTCCGGAAAGACTTCCAGAGTCAGGAGCATAGTGACATACGACGGCAATCCGGACTACGCATTCGCTCCGCAGTGCATCACCGTCACACTGGAAGACGAAATAGACCTTTCAAGAGGGGAAATGCTGGTAAAGCCTGACAACAGGCCATTAACCGGACACCATTTCAAGGCGATGGTCGTATGGATGGACGAGGAGAAGATGGACAGGAACAAAGCGTTCTTCCTGAAACAGACTACAAACACCACCCGTGCCCATATCGGAAAAATCGACTACAGGGTGGACGTCAACACTCTTGAGCATCTGGAATCTGACGGGCTTTCCCTTAATGAAGTGGGGCTTGTGCACATTTCCTCATCAAGTGTCCTGATGTATGACAGCTACAGGACCAACAGGGCCACAGGCTCGTTCATCATCATCGACCCTATCAGCAATTTCACCTCAGGCGTGGGAATGATTATCGGACCGGATGACGATGCGGAAACCTCCGGTGCCGGGACTATGACGGTAGTCCTGCACGAACTCGGAATAGGAGAAGAGCACTTCGAAGCCGTAGAGAAGGCATGTGCGTTCATGCGAAGCAAAGGCATCGATGTCAAATGTGTAAAATAAACTGACAGAAAGATGGGAATACTCAGATTCGAGACGCTTCCGGTCAACACTCTGGTCGGGGCAGACCGGAAGACATTCGACAAAATATGCAACGGAGTCAGAATAGACCCTGAATATCTCGGCAGGTTCCGGACCACAAAATGCATCCAGAGGATTCTTGATCCTGTCTACAGTATAAACAGCAGATGCTGGGAAAGACTCCCTGAAATGAAAATGGAAGCACCTGTATTCATACTGGGACACTGGCGCAGCGGCACCACATTCGTGCATAACGTGCTCTCGGGAGACAACCGGTACGGCTACTGCACCACTTATCAGACCGTATTCCCGCACATCATGCTGCGGGGCTACGGATTTTTCAGGGCATGCACCAAAGTACTCATGCCTACACACAGACCTACGGATTCCGTAGAGCTCGGTCCGGACCTTCCTCAGGAAGAGGAATTCGCCCTGGTTAACATGATGCCGTATTCCTTCTACAATTTCTGGTTCTTTCCACAGTTGACAGGGATCTACAGGGAAAGATACCTGCTGTTCAACGGAATCTCAGACCAGGAAAAAGAAGCATTCAAGTCAAGTCTGGACAAACTGATAAGAATCTCGCTTTATAAGCAGGGCAAAAGCGTATTTCTCAGCAAGAATCCTCCTCATACAGGAAGAATCAGCACCCTGCTGGAAATGTACCCTGATGCGAAATTCATCTATCTGTTCAGAAATCCGTATACTGTATTCGAGTCTACCCGAAGCTTCTTCAGGAACATAATCCGGTCCCTCCAGCTCCAGAAGATATCAGACGGGCAACTGGAAGAAGAGATACTTGCCACTTACCGGGAACTGTTCGCGAAGTACGAGTCTGAAAAAGGGCTCATTCCTGAAGGGAACCTGGCAGAAGTGCGTTTTGAAGATTTTGAAAAAGACCCGGTGGGTATGGCTCAGGAAATATATGGCAGACTGTCTGTCAGCGGATTCGAAGAAGCCCGCAACGGGATGGAGAAATATGTCATCGGGCATAAGGGATTCCGGAAAAACAGATACAGCTACTCAGACAGGACAATAGAGCTTGTCGAGAAGAACTGGTCTGAAGCACTGGACAAATGGGGATACAGGTTATGAGATCATCAGTCAGATTGTCCGGAATCCTGTTCGGACTGGCCTGTATGGCTCTGCTATTCCTTGGAGGGCATGACCTGTCGGCCGGAAAAAAGAAAAGGGTACGCGATCCGGACAAGGTCTGGGTGTCTGTCCTGGGAGGACCGTCCTATACTCCTGAAGCCTCCCTCGGAGTAGGAGGAGCGATGCTCATGTCATTCAGGACAGACAAAAAAGACACTGTCTCCCAACGCTCTTTCCTGCCCGTCGGATTCAACCTCTCTCTGAACGGCACGATAGTCATCGCCGGCTCCGGTACGTTCTTCTTCAATCAGGACAAGTACCGCCTGTATATGAAATATTCATACAGGGATGAACCTGCCAACTATTACGGGAAAGGCATGGAGACCATAGAAAACACCCCGCGCGGAGACGGGACGACAGGCTTTCACAAGACCCTTTTCCAGCTGAATCCACGTTTTGTCTGGCAGGCAAGACCGGGATTGTTCATAGGAGGACTCGCGGATATCAACTACACGCGGTCCACAGACATGAACCCCGTAATGCTCGCGGATCCGTATGTAAACAGGTTCAAACCTTCCTATCTTAATGTCGGACTGGGGGCCTTGATCCAATATGATACCCGCGATGATGTAGCCACACCTTCCCGCGGTTTTCTGATCAGCGGTTCGGGAAAGGTCTACAGCCGCGCGTTCGGAGGAGCATACAACTACCAGACGGCCGAACTGGAATACAGGCAGTTTGTTCCGCTTTTCCACCGCAGGAGCGTGCTCGGATGGACAGCAAAGACCCAGATAGGGTTCAATGACATACCCTTTACCGAACTCCCGATGTTCGGATCCCCGTTTGACCTGAGAGGCTACTACTGGGGCAAATACAGGGACAAGTCGATGGCATACGGAATAGTGGAATACCGGCACATGTTCGGATCCGACGAAGCATATCAGAGAGGAACTTTCTGGTCAAAACTGGGTTTTGTGGTATGGGGAGGCATCGGCACTATAGGCGACACTCCTCTGGAATGGAAGAAATGGAAGCTGAACTACGGCGCCGGACTCAGAATCCAGATACAGAAAAACAAGAATTTCAGGCTGGATTTCGGAAGAGAGCCCGGTGTGAAGGGAATCCTGTTCTACATGAATATGACAGAGGCTTTTTAGGGAGCAATCCCATTCCTCAACAGCGCTTACAGCTTACGTATAATGTTCAGACCGTCCCGAAGGGGAAGAATGACAGAGTCGACACGCGGGTCGGAAACCACCATGTCATTGAATCTGGCGATACCGAGGGTCTGCTTGTCCTGTGGCATGGGATCTTCATATACCTTACCGTCCCACAGAACATTGTCGGCAAATATGAATCCTCCGGAACGTACCATGTCGAAAACCAGATCGTAATAGTCGCAGTACTCGCGCTTGTTGGCGTCGATATAGACCAGATCGTAAAGACCGGCTGACTGCTCCGGAACTTCCTGTACAGTACCGGCATCATGTACAAGAATCCCGGACCTGAGCCGTATCAGAGTCTCCTTTGCATCTCCTATATGCAGGGATATGCGGTCCGACAGTCCGGACCTTTCAAACCCTTCCAGTATAAGATCTTCCAGTTCGTCATTCACTTCAAGAGTATCAAGATGCCCGTCAGGAGGAAGTCCCATTGCCATGCAGACTGCGGAATACCCTGTAAACGTACCCAATTCCAGGATTTTCCTTGCACCCAGCATCTGCACCAGCATGGTCATGAAACGTCCCTGGACGGGACCCGTAAGCATCCTGGCATGGTTGGTACGGATATTCGTCTGCTTCACAATCCACTCAAGAGCACCTGTCTGGGGCGAAGAATGGTCCCGTATGTACTTTTCAGATGGAGTCATATCTTATCTTCAAGGACAGACAGGAACTAGTAGACATAGCTGCGTACATCGTCAGCCGTTATGGTATCTCCTGAAAGGATCAGCAGACGCTCCACGACATTGCGCAGCTCACGGATGTTTCCGGTCCAGTTCTTGTCTATGAGAAGCTGCATCGCTTCAGGAGCGATCTCCCTGCGGGAAAGTCCGGTCTCTGCCGTAATCCGGTCGACGAAATAGTTCACAAGCAGAGGGATGTCCGACTTGCGCTCATCAAGAGAAGGGACCTTGATGACAATGACGCTGATCCTGTGGTAAAGATCTTCCCTGAAGTTTCCTTTCGCGATTTCTTCCTTCAGGTCCTTGTTGGTGGCGGCAAGTACCCTTACATCCACCTGTATGTCCTTGTCGCTTCCGACACGGGACAGCTTCTTTTCCTGGAGCACGCGAAGCACCTTTGCCTGTGCGGCAAGGCTCATGTCCCCGATTTCATCCAGAAACAGTGTACCTCCGTCAGCCTGCTCGAACTTGCCCTTGTGCTGTTTGACAGCAGATGTAAAGGCCCCTTTTTCATGTCCGAAAAGCTCGCTTTCTATCAGTTCGGACGGGATTGCCGCGCAATTGACTTCGACATACGGCATTGCGCTGCGGTGGCTTTTCTGGTGGAGGCTTCTGGCAACCAGTTCCTTGCCGGATCCGTTCGCCCCGGTTATGAGGACTCTGGCATCTGTAGGCGCCACCTTTTCTATCATATCCCTGACTTTCATGATAGGCTCAGACTCTCCTACCATTTCCTGCCCGTAAACCTTCTTCTTCAGGATTTTCGTCTCCTTTACAAGAGAGGCTTTTTCCGTAGCATTCTTGATGGTAATAAGTATCCTGTTGAGATCCAATGGCTTCTGGATAAAATCGAATGCCCCTTTCTTGATGCACTCCACAGCCGTATCGATGTCTCCGTGGCCGGAAATCATTATCACGGCCGAATCCACGCCCTCTTCATTCAGCTTGTCCAGCACCTCAAGCCCGTCCATATTGGGCATCTTGATATCGCAGAAAATGGCGTTGTACCTTTCCTTTTCGGCCATTGCACATCCTGCTGCGCCGTCTTCGGCAACATCCACTTCATATCCTTCGTCCATAAGGATCTCCTTGAGGGAATTGCGGATGGAGCGTTCGTCATCAATCACTAGAAGTCTCATAATTCTCGCTTTATCGGTCTGCAAATATCGGATATTTTACAATCTGTTGTATACTTTTTTAGTCACTCAACCGATTTTTCATTAATTTTGTTTTCTAAAACGTGTACTGATGCATATTCCTGATATCATCATTGCGATAGACGGCTATTCCTCTACCGGGAAAAGTTCTTTTGCCCGTCTTATCGCATCCGAATTCTCGTTCCTGTACCTCGACTCGGGCGCCATGTACAGAGGAGTCACCCTGCTCGCGGTCGAGCAGGGTCTGATTGATTCGGACAACATTGTCGATATTCCGGCCCTCCGGTCGGCTCTCCTGTCTTTCGACCTCCATTTCAGCAGCACGCCTGACGGAAGCAAGACTTTCATCGGAGACAGATGCATCGAAAAGGAAATAAGGACCATGGAGATTTCCGGCAAAGTCAGTCCGATAGCCGCCGTTCCCTGTGTCAGGGAGTTCGTCGACATGAGGCTCAGGGAGTTCGGGAAGAAGAAACGCGTAGTCATGGACGGCCGCGACATAGGCACTACAGTATTTCCCGATGCAGAGCTCAAGATCTTCATGACGGCAGACCTTGAAGTAAGGGCCCGGAGACGCGCCGCAGAGATGATAGCCAAAGGAGATGACGTATCCCTGGAGAGCGTCATGGCAAATCTCAGGGAAAGGGACTATATAGACTCCCACAGGGAGACTTCCCCTCTATCGAAAGCAGCTGACGCATTGGTACTAGACAACTCCCGGATGACCCTTCAGGATCAGATGGAATGGATCAGGGAAGTCATAAGGGAAAAGTTCGGTAATGTATCTGACTAAACCGTTTCGGAAATGGGACTGACTGTAGAAATTGACAAGGCTTCCGGATTCTGCGCAGGGGTAATAGGAGCTATAACCAAAGCAGAGGATTTTCTGGAAAAAAGCAGGAAGACAGGCGAGCACCGCAAACTGTTCTCCTTAGGTGCCATCGTACACAATGATCTTGAACTCCAGAGACTTGAGAGGCAGGGACTCGTTTCAATCGACAAAGATGACCTGAATGAAATCCGGCAGGTAGACGGAGAACATCTGCTTATCCGGGCACATGGAGAACCGCCCGAGACCTTTGCCACGGCACGGGAAAAAGGATTCAATGTCATAGACTGTACCTGCCCGGTAGTCCTGAAGCTGCAGGAAAGCATAAGGGAAGCATCGGAAAGGCTGACGCAAGACGGGAGAAAGGGACAGATCATCATCTTCGGCAAAATAGGCCATGCCGAAGTCCTCGGTCTTGTAGGACAGGTAGGAGGCAATGCCATAGTCGTGGAAGACCTCCGTATGCTCGAGGACAGGATAGACGACGGGACGATCGACATCACACGGCCTACGGAAGTCTTCTCCCAGACGACCAAGAGTCCTGCCGAATATGCAACCATCTGCAGCAGGCTTGAGGAGCGCATGGCAAGTGCAAGAGAGCTTTCCATCGAAAGATTCAAGGGAACCAATCTTCTTACCGTACACAATACCATATGCGGGCAGGTCGCATCCCGGCATGCCAGGCTCTCGAAATTCGCTCTGGAGCATGACATCGTCATTTTCGTGGCAGGCAAGGCCAGTTCAAACGGGAAGGTCCTGTGCAGCCTCTGCAAGTCAGTAAATATCAGGACTTATTACATTGGCGGCCCCGATGACATCCGCAAGGAATGGTTCAGAGATGATGACAAGGTAGGCGTCTGCGGAGCGACATCCACCCCTAAGTGGCTGCTGGAGGAAGTGGCTGACTACATCAAAGGCCTGTAGTCAGACCCGGCAATAGGTTTTCCGGACGAAAGTGCAGATTTACAATTATTTTGTAAAATCAGGACAGTTTTATAATTTTGCACGCCGCTTCAGGAAAACGATCGGTTTTATCACAATACAGATTAATTTAGATTTAGATATTATGGCAACAACAGCTGATTTCAAAAACGGGCTTTACCTCAACTTCAACGGCAAGCCATGCTCAATCGTATGGTTCCAGCATGTAAAGCCAGGCAAAGGTCCGGCATTCGTAAAGACTAAACTCCGCAATCTTGAAAACGGACGTATCCTTGAAAATACTTTCACTGCAGGAGCGAAAATCGAGACAATCAATGTCGAAAGAAGGCCTTACCAGTTCCTCTACAAGGATGAGGACGGATACAACTTCATGCACGAGGAGACTTTCGAGCAGATCCATCTTGATGAAGACATCGTAAGCAACGCGGATCTCATGAAAGAGGGACAGCATGTGGAAATGATGTTCGTAGCTGACGAGGAAAGATGCCTTACCTGCGAGCTTCCTACTTATGTAGAGCTTGAAGTGACTTACACCGAGCCTGCTGTAAAAGGCGACACAGCATCCACAAGCGCACTGAAGGAAGCGACTCTGGAGACAGGAGCGACAATCATGGTTCCGCTCTTCATCAACCAGGGAGAAAAAATCAGAGTCAATACGACTGACAGATCTTACGGAGAGCGAGTAAAATAAACGCAAGCCCAGACATTGCCTGAACAAGCCCCGGCCGCTTTCGGCCGGGGCTTGACGTTTCATACGGGCATGGAAGGGCTCTCTGCCGCACTACTGCCTCGATATACTGGCTCCCAGAGCATTAAGGCGGATGTCGATATCTTCGTATCCGCGATCTATCTGCTCGATGTTCCCTATGACACTTGTGCCGTTGGCCGACATGGCAGCGATAAGAAGTGCGATACCGGCACGGATATCAGGAGAAACCATGTTGCCGGGACGAAGCCTGAAGTTGTGGTCATGTCCGATTACTACCGCCCTGTGCGGGTCACACAGGATAATCTGGGCTCCCATATCTATCAGCCGGTCCACAAAGAAGAGCCTGCTCTCGAACATCTTCTGATGTATGAGTACGCTGCCTTTGCACTGGGTCGCCACCACAAGCATGACACTCAGAAGGTCAGGAGTAAGACCCGGCCATGGAGCATCGGCCAGAGTCATTATCGAGCCGTCCAGAAACGACTCTATGACATAGCTTTCCTGTTCAGGGACAAAAATATCGTCTCCCTTCTGCTCCAGATTTATGCCCAACCGGCGGAAAGACTCCGGTATAATGCCGAGATTCCTGTATGATACGTCCTTGATTGTGATGGAACTGCGGTTGAGTGCTGCCATTCCAATGAAACTGCCCACTTCTATCATATCAGGAAGAATAGTGTGCGATGCTCCGTGAAGGGACTCTACCCCGGTAATGGTCAAAAGGTTGGACCCGACACCTTCTATTTTCGCCCCCATAGATGCAAGCAGACGGCACAGCTGCTGGATGTAAGGTTCGCAGGCAGCATTATATATGACTGTCCGGCCTTCGGCAAGGACAGATGCCATGATGATGTTGGCGGTTCCTGTCACGGAAGCCTCGTCCAGAAGCATATAGCAGCCTTTCAGCTTGCCTGCCCGTGGAGTGGTGAGTCTGAATGCCTTCATCTCATGGCTGTACTCCAGTTCCGCACCGAGGTTTGCCATTCCGGTAATATGGGTGTCCACTCTGCGGCGGCCGATCTTGTCTCCTCCCGGCTTCGGGAAGTATGCCTGTCCGAAACGTGTCAGGAGCGGACCGATTACCATCACGGACCCTCGGAGCGATGCGCATTTGCGGACAAAGTCCTCGCTTTCTATATATGCCGTGTCTATCTCATCCGCCTTGAATGTGTATTTTCCCTTTTCATGGCGGGTAACTTTCACTCCCATTCCCTCCAGCATGAGAATAAGGTTTCTGACATCGAGGATTTCCGGAACGTTCGAGATGGTCACTTCCTTTTCTGTCAGAAGTACCGCGCTGATTACTTCCAGAGCCTCGTTTTTGGCTCCTTGAGGACGGATGGCTCCGCTGAGTTTATGTCCGCCTTCTATTACAAACGAACTCATATTTTTATCAGTTTCAGAGTTGTGCGTTATTTCTTCCTTTCCTATATATGCTCGACTTCAGGATGCAGAGTGATGCCGAAAAGATTCCGGACAGAGTCGGTTATCCTGCGTTCAAGAGCCAGAATCTCATCCGGAGTCGCATTGCCGGTCGCATTCACAATCACCAGCGGCTGATTCTCATATACGCCTGCATTGCCCTCCCTGTAACCTTTCCATCCGCACTGCTCTATCAGCCATGCTGCCGGAATCTTCACAAAACCGGATCCGGCATCAAAATGCGGAACGGCATAATCCTGACCGTATTTCCCTTTTGCATAATTCTCCACTATGTCATACGATGATTTCGGAACGACTGGATTCTTGAAGAAACTGCCTGCACTTCCGACAACGGCAGGATCCGGCAGTTTGGAATTGCGGATTTCCAGGATCGTCTTTCTTACCTGGGAAGGAGTCAGAGGCCCGGTCCCGGCATACTCCGCGACAGCTTTCCTGACATGGCCGTAATCCAGACGCGGCCCGGAATTCTCCGACAGGCGGAACACGACGGAAGTCACGACATACCTGCCCTTGGCCGTATCCTTGAAAACGGAATCCCTGTATCCGTACCTGCAATCCTTCACAGACAGCCAGCGCTCTTCTCCCGTAACGACATCGAAACATCTGACTTTTCTGACTATATCCTTTACCTCCACGCCATACGCGCCGATATTCTGGACTGCTGCCGCCCCGACTTCACCGGGAATGCCGGAAAGGTTTTCCGGTCCCCAAAGCCCCCGGTCGGAACACCATGAGCAGAAATCGTCCCACAATACGCCGGAACCGGCTTCCACTTCACAGCAACCGGATCCTGCCGCTTCCCCGACGCTTCCGGACGGAAAGGCTCGGGCCTGTTCTCCCGAACGCGGACAGACCCTGATGAATCTTATTGCGGAATGGAAGACAGTGCCGGAAAAATCCTTTGTAAACAGAAGATTGCTTCCTCCTCCTATATGGAAGAACGGCTGGGGAAACTTGCGGACTTCACTTTCCTTGTATATTTCAGCCAGTTCCCCGACTGAACCGAATTCCACATAGCAGGCACATGACACCTTCATCCCGAAGGTATTCAGCCGGGTAAGATCCTTGTTGTACTCTATCTTCATTCCTGGGCGGCATTTATTGCGGTTAACCTATTGCGGACCCGTTGGCCAGAACCTCCTGAGGGGTGATGAACCTCATCTTTCCGTCTCTCTGACGGGCCATCAGGATCATCCCTTTGGATTCGATTCCGCGGATTTTACGCGGAGCCAGATTGGCAAGAATGCATATCTGCCTGCCCACCATCTGCTCAGGAGTATAGAACTCGGCGATGCCGGATACTATCACCCGCTTGTCGATGCCTGTATCTATAGTGAGTTTCAGAAGTTTGTCTGTCTTAGGGACGCGCTCGGCCTCCAGTACGGTGGCCGTGCGGATATCCATCTTCTCGAAATCCTCAAACGTACATTCCTTCTTCTGAGGCTCTACTATATGTGCAGCGGCTTCGGCGGCGGCAGCTTCATTTGTCTTCCTGATGTCTTCCAGTCTCCTTACCTGAGCGTCTACGACGCTGTCTTCTATCTTGCTGAACAGGAGGACCGCCTCGCCGAGCTGATGCCCGGCATGAAGGATGGATTCCCGTCCGAGGTCAGACCATGAAAGGACAGGGGACTTGCCGTCTCCGCATCCTGAAGGGAAGCCCTCCGGACCGCTGGCCGGAACCGTATGGATTGCAGCGCCTTCTCCATGCCGGAAAACATTCTCCCCGCATGTACCTTCTTCTCCGCTGCGATGGTCATGTCCAGCAGCGATTCCCACATTCAGGATATTGCGGAGTTTCTCCGCAGAGAAAGGCAGGAACGGCTCGAAAACGACAGCGAGGTCCGCACAGATCTGAAGTGATACATTCAGAATGGAGGCAGTCCGGTCCATATCTGTCTTGGCGACTTTCCATGGCTCGGTATCTGTCAGATATTTGTTTCCCAGACGTGCAATGTTCATGGCTTCTTTCAAGGCCTCGCGGAACTTGTAGCTGCCTATATTCTCCTCGACGGCCTTCTTCATGGCAGGTATCTGTGCAAGGGTATCCCTGTCTATGGCTTCAGGCTTCAGGTCCGCAGGGACTTTTCCTCCGAAATATTTGTGCGTAAGGACAACGGCCCGGTTCACGAAATTGCCGAGAATCGCGACCAGTTCGCTGTTGTTGCGGGACTGGAATTCTTTCCATGTGAAATCATTGTCCTTGGTCTCAGGGGCATTGGAGCAAAGTACATAGCGGAGAACATCCTCCTGGCCGGGGAACTGCTCCAGATACTCATTGAGCCAGACCGCCCAGTTCTTTGATGTGGAAATCTTGTTGCCCTCAAGATTGAGAAATTCGTTTGCAGGCACATTGTCCGGAAGGATATATCCGCCGTATGCCTTCAGCATGGAAGGGAAAACGATGCAGTGGAATACGATATTGTCCTTCCCGATAAAATGGACAAGTCTTGTTTCTTCCGATTTCCACCATTTTTCCCAGCTTTGCGGAAGCAGTTCCCTGGTGTTGGATATGTATCCGATAGGAGCATCAAACCAGACATACAGCACTTTGCCTTCAGCCCCCTCAACAGGTACAGGAACACCCCAGTCAAGGTCACGGCTTACCGCCCTGGGCTGCAGGCCGCCGTCAATCCATGACTTGCACTGCCCGTAAACATTGGTCCTCCATTCCTTATGGCCTTCGAGAATCCACTCCTTAAGCCACGGTTCATACTGGTCCAGAGGAAGATACCAATGCTTTGTCTTTTTCTTTACAGGAGTACTCCCGCTCAGAGCCGAATGCGGATTCAGAAGCTCGTCCGGGCTGAGAGTGCTTCCGCACTTCTCACACTGGTCTCCGTATGCTCCTTCATTGCCGCATTTAGGGCAGGTCCCCACGATATAGCGGTCGGCAAGAAAGGTATTGGCCTCCGTATCAAAGTACTGTTCACTCTCCTTCTCTATGAATTTGCCTTCGTCATACATCTTGCGGAAAAACCCGGATGCGACTTCCGAATGGATTTTCGAAGACGTGCGCGAATATATGTCGAAATTGATCCCGAACCCCTCAAATGACTTCTTGATGAGTGCGTGGTATCTGTCCACGACATCCTGCGGAGTGCATCCTTCCTTTCTGGCCTTTATTGTGATCGGTACGCCGTGCTCGTCGGAACCGCAGATGAACAGGACATCCTCTCCCCTCATCCTCAAGTATCTCACATAAATATCTGCCGGGACATATACTCCGGCAAGATGTCCGATGTGCACCGGTCCGTTGGCATATGGCAGAGCACATGTCACCAAAGTCCTTCTGTAATCTTTCTTTTCCATATCTTATCTTCCTAACTTAGTATTAATCATCACTTTTGCCCTGTTCCACAGAGCGATTTCATTCAATATCCCTGTCTGGGACTCAAGATCGTCTCCGGCCTGTGCAAGCATGGACGAAAGCTCTTTCAGCTTCTTTTCTATCCTCTTGACCTGATATGCCATGACGGCTTTCGGCACAAAGATAACCAATTGTGTTCCGACTGATGTCAGCGAATTACGGTAATTTTCCACAGTTATGATATATTTCTCGACAAGGATATCCGAAGCCACCAGAGCCGTTTCCCTGTCTGTGCTGTTCAGAAGCCTGCGCTGGATCAGATCCTGGGCCAGGCCTTCGTCATACATGGAAAAATACTCGTTGTAGACATTTCTGTACGCAGTGTTCGCAAACTCCGCTTCATCAGATGCCAGGGCGCTGTCGATAAACTCCGCAACGGTCATCTGCTCCCCGTTTTCCTGATAGAACTCCGAATCACGGTCAAATGCGAGGAGCTTGTCACCGTGTTCCAGAATGAAACCGAGCAGTTCCTTTTCGCACGGTGCAAGAGAAGGATCGTCCAGATGTACCGGATCCTTGACGGCAGGCCCTGGCTCCGTATCCGGTATGGCGCTGCCGGCAAATACCGCTTCCTGTCCTTCCTCCGCCTGTTCCGGACGGCCCCTTCCTGATCTTGCATTCCTCTGCTTCTTGTCTGCAAGCAGCATTTCAGTGCGGGTACGGTTTATCCTGTCGAAAAGGATCTGCGACTCGATATTGAACTTCACGCTGACTGACTCTACATACACGGAGCGTTTGACTGCGTCCGGGATAAGGGCTACCGTATCCGCGATATCATTTATCAGCTCAGCTTTCCTGAGAGGATCGTCCCCGGCCCGGCCCAGAAGGATATCAGTCTTGAAACTGATGAAATCCTGCTCATGCTCCTGTATGAAACGACGCACTTCATCCAGAGTATGCTTGTGCGAGAAGGAATCCGGGTCGTCGCCGTCGGGAAGAAGCACCACTTTCACATTCATGCCCTCCTTCAGTATCAGGCCGATACCGCGCAGCGCGGCATGAATGCCCGCCGAATCGCCGTCATATATCACAGTTATATTCCGGGTGAATTTTCTGACAAGACGTATCTGCTCCACTGTCAGCGAGGTCCCGCTAGAAGCCGCCACATTGGTTATTCCAAGCTGATGCATGGAAATGACGTCAAGATACCCTTCGACCAGATAACATCTGTCCTGACGGGCGATTTCGTTCCGCGCGAAGCAGATCCCGTACAACGACCTGCTCTTTACGTAAATCTCGGTTTCCGGAGAATTGACGTACTTTGCTACCGACTTGTCTGTCCTGAGAGTACGGCCGCCGAATGCTATCACCCGGCCGCTTACCGAATGTATCGGGAACATCACCCTGTCGTGGAACCGGTCCTGAAGACTTCCGTCATCCCTCTTGACACACAGTCCCGTATCGATAAGGAATTCCTCCTTGTATCCTGAAGCCCTGGCCGCATCCGTCAGGGCATGCCGGCCTGAGGGAGCCCAGCCGAGACCGAATTTTTCTATTGTTTCGTCTTCAAGTTTTCTGGACTTGAAATATGCGTAGCCCACGGCCCTCCCCTCTCCGGTCCTGAGGCTTTCCTTGAAAAAACCGGCTGCGAAACCGGATACCAGATACATGCTTTCGCTGCGCTGGCGCAATGCGATATCCTCCGCCGACTCTTCCTTCTCCACTATCTCGATATTGTATTTACGGGCCAGATATCTCAGCGCCTCGGCATAAGTCATGCTTTCGTGCTCCATCACGAAACCCACTGCCGTTCCGGACTTTCCGCATCCGAAACACTTGTATATGCCTTTAGCAGGGGACACATAGAACGAAGGGGTCTTCTCGTTGTGGAACGGACAGCACGCGACAAAATTGGCGCCCCGCCTTTTGAGCGGGACGAAATCGCCCACGACATCCGCTATCTGGGCTGTATCAAGAATCCTGTCTGCTGTTTCTTTTGGAATCATCCGGAGAAAACCTCTTATTTGTCTTCCCCTACTTTTTCGTAATCCACATCCCTGACATCACCTTCACCCGTACCGCCGTCATGCCCGGAAGCTGAATCTGCATTGAATTTTATCTCGTATTCCTTCATGGCCTTGCGCATTTTCCATGTAGAGACAAGGTCGGAGACACCATAGACCAGAAGCGAGACCCCGGCCACAAGAGTAATGAACTGCCCCAGTCCGAAAGGATGGAATGTCACCAGCGCACCGCCGACAGTACAGAGGACGGGCATGAAAAAGGCCCATGCCCCGACAGGAAGCACCCTGTTCGCACTGACAAGAGCCGAAATCTGGAATATTCCGAATATCATCAGTATCAGTCCGAGAAGGAACATCACTATGCTTGCCACCTCCGCCGGGAAGATGAATATGAGGATACCGAGAATGATGTCTACGGCTGTATTCGTTATCATAAGGGCAAGTCCGCCGTTTGAGCGGTTGGCTATTCCGAAGACAAGAGACACTATGCCTGAAGCAATCAGGAACGCGGCGACTATTTTCACTATTATCACGAGCGATGTGGCCGGAAAGGATACCATCACCACACCAAGCGCAATCGCAACGGCTGCCCTCAGCAGTCCGCCCGTCCTGTTTCTGAACCCGAATGTTATCATAATATTATTGAGTTTTAACTTGCGAAGTTAGCAATTATTCCTCAATATTTGTTACTTTCGCATACCGTAATCAAATCATCAGCACATGAAACCTGACATAGAAATCGCAAGAAACGTAAAAATGCGGAAAATCACCGATGTGGCATCGGGAACAGGCATCCCGCAGGAAGACATCGAACAGTACGGGAAATACATGGCCAAAGTGCCTGTCGGCCTGATTGATGAAAAGAAAGTACGCAGGAGCAAACTCATACTTGTTACGGCAATTACGGCTACCAAGACCGGTATCGGGAAGACAACGGCTTCCATCGGGCTTGCTCTGGGAATGAACAGGATAGGCAAGAAAGCCGTGCTTGCACTCAGGGAGCCGTCACTCGGTCCCTGCTTCGGCATGAAAGGAGGAGCGGCCGGAGGAGGATATGCCCAGGTGGTGCCGATGGAAAAGATAAACCTTCATTTTACTGGAGACTTCCATGCCATAACTTCCGCCCACAATATGATTGCAGCCTTGCTGGACAACTATCTGTACCAGCATCAGGCAGAAGGCTTCGCCCTGAAAGAGATCCTGTGGAAAAGAGTGCTGGACGTAAACGACAGGTCGCTCAGGAACATAGTGACAGGACTGGGGCCCCGTACGAACGGTCTGGTACAGGAGTCCGGATTTGACATCACACCTGCATCGGAAATCATGGCAATCCTCTGTCTGGCAAGCGATCTGGATGATCTCAGACGCAGAGTCGGGAACATACTGCTGGGGTACAGGTTTGACGGCAGCGCATTCACTGTCAAGGATATGGGAATAGAGGGCGCAGTCACTGCCCTGCTGATGGATGCGCTCAATCCCAATCTGGTGCAGACGACGGAGGGAACAGCGGCATTTGTCCACGGAGGTCCTTTCGCGAACATTGCACACGGATGCAACTCCGTGGCGGCAACCAAAATGGCAATGACTTTCGGAGACTATGCAATTACAGAGGCAGGCTTCGGCGCTGATCTGGGAGCAGAGAAATTCCTCAACATAAAATGCCGCAAAAGCGGCCTGTATCCGGCTCTGACTCTGCTGGTCGCATCGCTCCAGGGGTTGAAAATGCACGGAGAAGTGCCTCTTGAAAAGATAAAGGAGCCGTCCCTGGAAGGAGTCAGGAAAGGATTCGGCAATCTGGACAGACATATCCGGAATCTGCAGGGCTTCGGGCAGACAGTAATGGTATGCTTCAACAGATTTGCAAGCGACACGCAGGAAGAGATTGAACTAGTGCGCCGGCACTGTTCGGAAATGGGCGTGGAATTCGCTGTCAATGACGGATATGCACATGGAGGTGAAGGAGCCGCGGATCTGGCCCGCAAAGTAGTGGAAGTCATCGACAGGAACCCTTCAGGTCCGCTGGAGTTCACATACAGTGACCAGGACAGCCTCATGGAAAAGATATGCAAAGTGGCCCGGGGAATATACAAGGCAGGCAGTGTCATATTCAGCAAGACGGCACTCAGAAAACTTGAAGCGGCAGAAAAGCTGGGCTTTTCCGGTTTTCCGGTCTGCATCGCCAAGACACAGTATTCCTTCTCGCAGGACCCCAAAGGATATGGCGCCCCTGAAGGCTTCGACTTTGAAATCAATGACATCGTCATAAATTCAGGTTCTGAAATGATTGTGGCTGTTGCAGGTGACATCATCCGGATGCCGGGACTGCCGAAGCACCCTCAGGCGCTGGACATTGATGTTGAAAACGGATTTATCAACGGACTCAGCTAAGAATCCCGGTGTTCCGGAATGACTTGAAGGCAATGAAACTGTTCGACAACCATAACCATAGCCAGTTCTCCTTTGACGGGAAAAAGACAAGCGTGGAAAATTCCGCCAGGTCAGCTTTTGAAAAAGGGCTGTCAGGCATCTGTTTTACAGACCACTGCGACTTTTTCGTCCCTCCTATGAAAGCCCTGCATGAAGACCTTGTACCGGAGGTCTTTGATGTAGATGCCCAACAGCGGGAAATAGACAGGGTCTGCGCGGAATTTTCTTCAACCCGGCTCATGACAGAGGACGGAGATGCGTTCAGGATCTTCAAGGGCATTGAAATCGGTGTACAGAAAAGCTGCAGGGACCGGATACGGAAACACCTCTCGGATCACAGTTTCGACCAGATAATAGCTTCAGTCCACTATCTTGACGATACGGATCCCTTCTACGGAGGATATTATGAAGGGAAAGACTGGAAGACAGCCTACGGACATTACCTTGAAACCCTATATGAGGAAATGGTCTGGCTCGGCAGGGATTTCGATATCATGGGACACTACGACTATGTGGCACGATATGCCCCTTACCCTCAGTCCAGCATTCTGTACAAGGATTTCAGCGACATTTTCGATGCGATGCTCAGGCTCCTTGCAGAAGGAGGCAAAGCATTGGAAATCAACACCAAGACATATAAGGACTATAATGGCAGGACTCCTGTCCTTGACACCGATATCCTCAAAAGGTTCCGGGAGCTTGGCGGAGAAGCCGTCAGCCTCGGTTCCGACTCCCATGACGGAGCAAGACCCGGAGACAACTTCCAGGCCTTTGCCGGAATCATAAGAAATGCCGGCTTCAGGTATACGGCACATTTCGAATCCCGCAAGCTGTGCATGTCCCGGCTGTAAGCCTGTACGGACTTCCATCCGGAAACGGAAGCATGATCACGAAACACTAAAATACACCACACCATGCCAACAGAAAACAACAGGAAAAAAGCGGCTCTCGCCCTTTCGAGCGGAGGACCAAGAGGATTCGCCTACATAGGGGCGATTGAAGAACTTGAAGCCAGAGGCTATGAAATAACATCCATTGCCGGGACGTCCATAGGCTCGCTGGTGGGAGGGATTCATGCTGCGGGAAAACTTGCCGAAGTCAAACAGTGGCTTTTCAGTCTTGACGTATGGAAAGTATTCACACTCATGGATATATCCATCAGCATGAACCATCTGGTAAAAGGGGACAAGGTGATTGAGGCGCTCAAGGGAATTGTTCCGGATACGAATATAGAAGACCTGAAAATACCTTTTAAGGCCATAGCTACCGATTTCTACACGGGGGAAGAGGTCATTTTTGACCGGGGAAATCTGTTTCAGGCCATCCGGGCATCCATTTCGATTCCGTCCCTGTTCCGTCCGGTCAAAATCGGATCGAGGACACTGATTGACGGAGGCATAGCCAACACCATGCCTCTGAACAGGGTCGACAGGACACCTGGAGACATTCTGGTAGGATTTGATGTGAATGACGTGAATGTGGAAAAAATACGGGGAATCATACGGGAAGACGCCGATGCAGAAGCAAAAAAAGAACAGGAGGACAGGGCGCGGTCTGAAAAGACAAAAGCCGTACTGCATGCTGTCAGATACAACGACACAATGACCATACTCGAAAAAATCAAGCTTGCGGGCATGCAAGGCCATGAAATGGTCAGACACGTGTTTGACCAGGATGTACCGCAGCCAGAACTGTTCAATGAAGAATCCAACTACTACAAGGTACTCGGACGGACATTCAGCCTGATGAACCACGTAAATGCCAAGATGGGCATCGCACTGACTCCTCCTGACATTCTTGTCAGCATGCCTTTCGATGAATTCGGAGCCATATCCGACTATGCCAGGGCAGAAGAGATATCTGAAAGGGGACGGCAGCTAATGAAGGAGGCCCTTGACAAATACGAAGGCATTCACTGACAGAAGAACCGGGGAATCAAGTCTGGCGTTATTTTTGATACATCGGGGCAGCTTTTCAAATAAAAAAGGATTTATCAGATGAACAAGACAGACGAACTTGCACTTAAGTATCACAGCAGCTTCCCCGCTGGAAAAATCGGCATCATTCCCACAAAACCTACCGCATCCCAGGACGATCTGGCACTTGCATATACTCCCGGTGTAGCCGTGCCCTCCCTGGCCATTGCGGAGAGTCCTGACACGATTTATGACTATACCGGTAAAGGAAATCTGGTAGCTGTCATCTCAAACGGTACTGCCGTACTTGGTCTGGGAAACATCGGAGCCGCAGCCTCAAAACCTGTAATGGAAGGCAAAGCCCTGCTGTTCAAGATTCTGGGCGGAGTAGACGCTTTTGACATTGAAGTCGACACAAGAGACGTGGATGAGTTCATAAGGACAGTCAAAGCCATTTCCGTATCGTTCGGCGGCATAAACCTGGAAGACATAAAGGCTCCGGAATGTTTTGAAATAGAGGACCGGCTTATAAATGAACTTGATATCCCAGTAATGCATGACGACCAGCACGGGACTGCAATCATCACTTCCGCCGCCCTCATCAACGCACTTGAAATTGCAGGCAAGCGCCCTGATGAAGTGAAAGTGGTCGTAAACGGGGCAGGCGCGGCAGCGATAGCCTGTACCGACATGTATATCAAGATAGGCATCCGTCCTGAAAATATCGTCATGTGTGACAGTAAGGGTGTCATAAGGGCTGACCGTACCGACCTTAATCCGCAGAAACGCAGATTCGCCACCGGAAGAGGCCTGCACACACTTGAGGATGCCATCAGCGGAGCTGATGTCTTTGCAGGGTTCTCGAAGGCGGGTGTCCTGAGCAAGGAAATGGTCAAGACAATGGCAGAACGCCCTATCATCATGGCTCTTGCAAACCCGTACCCTGAAATCAGCTACGAAGATGCCCGGGAAGCAAGACCCGACGCCCTGGTGGCGACAGGAAGAAGCGACTATCCGAATCAGGTAAACAACGTAATCGGATTCCCGTATATTTTCAGGGGAGCGCTTGACACCAGAGCAAAGGCCATCAACGATGAAATGAAAATCGCCGCTGCGCATGCAATCGCGGCTCTGGCCAAAGATCCGGTACCGGAAGACATTCTTAAGGCATACAATGTCAGCAGCCTGACTTTCGGTCCCGACTACATGATTCCCAAAGCCTTGGACAAAAGGCTTCTGGAAACGGTCTCCACTGCGGTAGCCAAGGCGGCCATGGATTCAGGAGCCGCACGAAGGCCTGTAGACGACTGGGACAAATACAGAAAATATCTGCATACACTGGTCTGATCTGAATAATTCAGAAATAAAATCGTACTTTTGCACAAGAACGGCCAAAAGGAGAAATTATCAAATGTAACGCAGAAAGTACCCTTTTGTGCCGGCTTCAACTGTGTTCCAACAGACAGATAAGGATGGCATCAGGAAACGCATATGAGGAACGGCTGGGTACTGACAGGATGCTGCCTCTTGTACTGAAGATGGCTTTGCCGGCCGTGGCGGCCCAGATGGTAAATCTTCTCTACAACATAATCGACAGAATATACATCGGACACATTCCGGGTATAGGCACCGACGCTCTTGCAGGTGTAGGCGTTACCGGCTCCATAATAATTCTGGTATCCGCTTTTTCGGCAATAGTAAGCGGAGGCGGGGCGCCGCTTGCCGCCATTGCATTAGGACAGGGAGACAGGGAAAAGGCAGAGAGGATTCTGGGCAACGGCTTCATACTGCTCCTCTTTTTCACGATTGTCATCTCGGCCTTATGCTATATGTTCATGGAACCGGTACTCCTTTTCACGGGAGCTTCCCAAAACACCATAGGGTATGCGACAGATTATCTGTCGATGTATCTGACCGGAACGGTTTTCGTCCAGATATCAGTAGGTCTCAACACTTTCATCAATACTCAGGGACGGCCGGGAATAGCCATGATGTCCACCCTGATAGGAGCCTTTCTGAACATCGTGCTGGATCCCGTGTTCATTTTTGTGCTGGATATGGGTGTGAAGGGAGCAGCGCTGGCCACAGTGATTTCACAGGCATGCAGCGCAGCATGGGTACTTGGATTCCTTTTTTCAAAAAAAGCATCACTCAATCTTGCCGGAAAATACATGCGCCTTGACAGGAAAATCATACTTGCCATGCTCGGTCTGGGCATATCGCCCTTTATCATGGCAAGCACGGAAAGCCTGGTAGGGTTCGTCCTCAACACAAATCTCAAGCATTTCGGTGACATTTACGTCAGTGCCCTTGCCGTGATGCAGAGCGTCATGCAGTTCGGCAGCGCCCCTCTAACCGGTTTTGCACAGGGATTCATACCCGTATCGAGCTACAACTTCGGTCACGGGAACATGGACAGAGTAAGGGAGTGCTTCAAGGTCTCGGTAAGCATCATGTTCACATTCAATGCTGTACTGATGATTCTGATGATACTGTTTCCGGACATTGTAGCGTCAGCGTTTACCGGCGACAGTACTCTGGTGGACTGCGTGGACAAAATGATGCCTTATTTCCTGTCCGGCATGACAATATTCGGGCTTCAGAGAGCCTGCCAGAATACGTTCATCGCTCTCGGACAGGCAAAGATTTCAGTATTCATAGCCCTGCTGCGTAAGGTCATACTGCTGGTACCGCTGGCAATCATACTTCCGGAATTCTGGGGAGTGACCGGTGTCTTCGCTGCTGAAAGCATAGCTGACGCCGCTGCGGCTATATGCTGTACAGTGATTTTCATGATCAGTTTCCCGAAAATACTCAGGAAAGGGGCTGCCGGAAACCGTATCTAGTATTCTTCCATTATTTTCCCCGTAAACCGCTTTCCGCCGGATTTCAGCTTGTCATAGACCAGTCTGAGACGAGAAGCCCTGAGAAACAGGCATATCTGTCCGAGATAATACGGAACCATGACAAGATACATCTCATACTCAAGCGGTTCGACAAACCTGTTCCATGCCAGCATAAGGTCGGAAAATACGAACAGGCATGCTCCGGCGGCATAAAGCCTGCTCCTCTGGAGCAGTGCCATGAAAAGCATCATGGATATCACCAGAGCATAGAATATAACGCCCGAACGGACTGCACCGGAAGGTGTCCCGGGGATGATTTCAGCCATGGAGAACGCCACTACCACCAATATAAGCAGGGCCAGCAGTATGGTATAGGCCAGATGTCTGGATTTTCTGGCCTTGCCCTGCACAGCCGCATTCCTGTTCCTCCATATGAACCTGCGTACGAAAAATATGATCATAAACAGATGTGCGGCAGCAAAACACTCCATCTGCACCATGAAGTTGCCGGAAGCTCCTGCCAAATCACCTACTGCAGATGCAAACATGGCAAAACTTACGGGCCAGGGCAGCAGCCATAGCGAGAAGCCGGCAAGAATCCATAACGGGAAAGAAATCTTATACGGTATGTCCACAGGGATGAAGTAAAGCAGTGACAGAAGCATGAAAACGGCTGTTGCCGCAGAAGCCAGCCTGACTTTCTTTTCTTCAGTGATATCGCTACCAAACATATTTTTCGGAATTTTCCTCTAATATAGTACTTTTTTCATTCTTTGGCACAATGTTGGCAAAGTGATTGGCAGATTTAGTTAAACATAAATATTGAATTAAAACAAGTTATAAAAAGGGACCTGGTCGTGAGATCGGTCCCTTTTCATTATATTCTACTGCTGCCCGCCTGCCATATCAAGGAGTTCGTCTGTTATGGACTGCTGCCGCTGCTTGTTGAACTGGAGTGTAAGATCCTGCAGCAGTTCCTTGCCGTTGTCCGTTGCCACCTGCATCGCGACAGTCCTGGCTGAATGTTCCGCTGCATTGGCATCCAGAAGAACGGCATACATTTTCAAAAGCAGCACCTTCGGAAGAAGCGCTTCCAGGACCTGCGGTGCGGACGGCTCGACAATATAGTCCGGGACTGCCCCATCGCCTTCCTTTACGGAAGGCCGCTCAAACATGACAGGAAGATACGTCTCCCGGACAGGGAGCTGCAAAGAGGTTGATCTGCAGTGGTTGTATATCAGCTCCACCCTGTCTACCTGTTTTTCCGCAAACATCCCCATAAGCTTTTCCGCAAGTGCGGAAGTCTCTTCATATGACGGCTTGTCTGCCATGCCGGTATAATCACCTTGCGGCTTGAAACCGGCCTTTTTCACAGCATCAGCCATCTTTCTTCCTACCGGAAATACAAAGAAATCGTCCGGAGCCAGACCTTGTTCCCTATACTGCCTTACCGCTTCCATGAAATGCCTGACTGCTGTCGAATTGAATCCCCCACAAAGGGAAGAGTTGGATGCAAAAGCCACTATTGCAACCTTCTTCACAGGCCTTTGCGCGATATAACGGTCTCCTCCTGATACATTGCCAGCAAGAAGATCCCTCAGGATACGGTGCATCTGCTGCTCATACGGCAGCAGGTTGCCTATTGCATTCTGAGCCTTGCGAAGCTTTGAGGATGCAACCATCTTCATGGCGGAGGTTATCTTCAAAGTCCCGTTTACAGAATTTATCCTGCTTTTTATTTCCTTTAATGATGCCATTTCCCTATTTTCTGAAAGCCAGCGCAGTAGCCGCCGCTTCCTGCTCTATTATCTTTCCGATGGTGTCATCCATATCGCCCGAGGCAAGCGGAGCCAGCACATCCGCTTCATGGGAAGCATGCATCCTGTCAAGAAAAGCAGACTGGAATTCACGTACTTTTTCCACAGGTATATCACGCATGAGCCCGTGGGTCCCGCAATATAGAATCGCTATCTGATCTCCTACCGGCATCGGTGAATACTGCGGCTGGATCAGAAGCTGGTTGTTCTTGCGTCCCTTGTCTATGGACATTGCAGTCACCGGATCCATGTCGCTGCTGAACTTGGAGAATGATTCCAGTTCCCGGTACTGCGCCTGGTCAATTTTAAGTGTACCGGCCACTTTCTTCATGCTTCTGATCTGGGCGCTTCCTCCGACACGCGATACCGAAATACCGACATTTATGGCAGGGCGGAATCCCTGGTTGAAAAGATCCGTCTCCAGAAATATCTGACCGTCCGTGATTGAAATCACATTGGTAGGGATATAGGCCGAAACATCGCCCGCCTGAGTCTCGATAATAGGCAGCGCCGTCAGCGACCCTCCGCATCTGACTTTTCCGGAAAGACTTTCGGGAAGATCATTCATATGCTCTGCGACTTCCTGCTGGTCAATGATTTTCGCGGCTCTTTCCAACAATCTGGAATGCAGGTAGAAGATATCGCCCGGGTACGCCTCGCGGCCCGAAGGACGACGGAGGATCAGAGATACCTCCCTATATGCGACCGCCTGTTTTGAAAGGTCGTCATACACTACCAGCGCATGTCTTCCAGTATCCCTGAAGTACTCCCCGATTGCAGCTCCGGCAAACGGGGCGAAATACTGGAGCGCAGCCGGATCCGCAGCTGTTGCCGCTACGACTACAGTATAGTCCATCGCACCTTTCTCCCGAAGAGTATTCACGATGTTTGCAACAGTGGAGCCCTTCTGGCCGACTGCCACGTATATGCAATATACCGGCTTCCCGGCCAGATAATTATCTCTCTGATTGATAATGGTATCTATGGCTATGGCTGTTTTGCCTGTCTGCCGGTCGCCGATGATCAGTTCCCTCTGTCCTCTTCCGATAGGAATCATGGCATCGATGGCCTTCAGTCCAGTCTGCAGAGGCTCCGTTACCGGCTGTCTGAAAATCACGCCCGGCGCCTTTCTCTCCAGAGGCATCTCGACAAGATCGCCCCCGACCTTGCCCCTGCCGTCCAAAGGTTCGCCCAGCGGGTCTACCACCCGGCCAAGCATTCCTTCACCGACATTTATCGAAGCGATTCTTCCTGTACGGCGTACTGTCATGCCTTCCTTGATCTGGTCTGTAGGACCAAGAAGGACAGCACCCACATTATCCTCTTCCAGATTCATCACTACCGCCTTGATTCCGTTCTCGAATTCGAGCAGTTCGTTGGCTTCGGCATTGAGCAGGCCGTAGATTCTCACCACTCCGTCGCTCACCTGAAGCACTTCACCGACTTCTTCGAATTTCAGTCCGGTATCTATATCTTTCAGCTGCCTTAGCAGCACATCCGAGATTTCACTTGGTTTTATATTCTGAGGCATAAATTGATTCTTTAAACGATTCTTCGGTTCTTTTCCATAAACTGACGCCGCACTGATTCCAACTGCGATGACACACTGGCATCCAGTCTGTAGCCGTCAATCTCCAATATGAAGCCCCCGATTATATCGGGATCGACCCTATGCTCGAAAAGCACTGTCTCTCCATATCTGCGCTTCATCTCTGCCGCCAGTTCCTTTTCAAGTTCCGGAGATGGAACGGCCGTTATCAGACGGCTGACCTTTATCTTGTTGGCTTCCCTGTATATGGAAACGAACGAAAGCAGCATCAGACGGAGTATTCTGGTCCTCCGGTTTTTCATTACCAGATGAATGAACCGGTCCAGCTCTTCCGCCATCCTGTCATTTCCGAGAGCGGATTCAAGCAGACTGAACTTCTGTCCGTCGGAAACAGACAACGGGTTGTCTATCAGAACTCTCAGTTCCGGAACGGCAGCAAGGCTGCGGACTAGGACAAGGACCTGGTCATAAACCTTTTCCGCGTTGCCGCTCTCTGTCGCATACTTCATCAGAGCCGAAGCGTACCTGTATGATACCAAACCTGTGTTCATATTCCGTCTCTGCCTTTATCAGTTCTTCCTTCCGGAAGTATCCAGCGCGGACGCTTCCCCGACCATCTTCTCTATCAGGTCCATCTGCTCCTTGTCGGAAGAGAGTTTTTCCCGTATTACTTTCTCCGCCACACCGACGGAAAGCATAGCCACCTGACTGCGGATCTCGCTGAGTGCGCTCTCTTTTTCGGCCTGAATCTGCATTCTGGCTTCGGCAAGGAGTTTTCCGGCCTCGTCCCGGGCCTGTTCCTGAGCCTGCTTTATAATGCTGTTTCTGGCTTCAGCAGCCTCTTTAAGTATCCTGTTCTGTTCTGAACGGGCCTCACCTATAATTCTGGCCTGTTCTTTCATCATGTTCGACATTTTCTCGTCAGCCTCCTTTGCGAGCTGGAGAGAATGGCCGATATAGCTTTTGCGCTTGTCGACCATGGACGTGATTACGGGAAAGCCCCACTTCGCAAGTACGAAAAGCACCACTGCGAAAATGAGTACCATCCAGAAAAGGAGGCCGCTGTCTGGCATTAGCAATGACATCTCCTTCCTCCACCATTCAGATTACTGCCATGAAACAGATGATGACGGCAAACATCGCCACACCTTCGATCAAAGCGGCGATGATAAGCATGTTGGTACGGAGCTTGCCCGCGACTTCCGGCTGACGCGCCATGGACTCCATTGCGGAAGCACCGATTTTACCGATTCCTATCCCGGCTCCTATGGCAGCCAGACCTGCGCCGAGAGCGGCGCCGATTTTTCCAAGAGCGGCACCTGCCGCAGCTTGAAGAAGCAATGTTGAAAGTAACATAGTTATTGAATTTTATTATTGTTTATACCCAATTTCCCAAATCTCATCCTGCTGTTTCCGGTCTGTCATGAGAACATTATTCCGTTTCGGGGGTTTCATGGGCCAGGCCGATGAACACAGCCGACAGCATCGTAAACACATAGGCCTGGATGAATGCAACCAGCAATTCAAGGAAATCCATGAATATGCCGAACAACACTGCGATGAACGTCATCGTTCCGTTAAGCAGAGGTCCGAGCTTGACCGTAATGAAAATTATGCAGACAAAGCTCAGAATAACTGCGTGTCCGGCCATAATGTTGGCAAACAACCTGATCATCAAGGCAAAAGGCTTGGTGAATATGCCGAATACCTCTGTGAACGGAATCAGCGGCACCGGGACCTTGAGCCACCAGGGAACATCCGGCCAGAACTTTTCCTTCCAGTAGTATCTGTTGGCAAACAGGTTGACTGCGAGAAAAGTACATACTGCCAGAACAAGTGTGACAGCTATGTTACCCGTAATATTGGCACCGCCAGGGAAAACCGGGATAATACCCATAAGATTGTTCACCAGGATGAAGAAGAATACGGTGAGCAGATAGGGCGAGTATTTCCGGCTCTGTCCGGGCGGAATGGAGCCCTTGATGACATCGTCGTCAATCATCTCTATTACAGGCTCAAGCAGTGCCGCCACGCCACCGGGGGCCTCTTTCAGCACATCATGTGTGCGATACCAACGGGAACAGCACAATATCAGGGTAACCAGTATGATGCTGTTGATCATCAGTCCGAGAACATTTTTCGTAATCGAAATGTCGAAAGGCCTGACCTCGGCCCCGGAAGCATCCTTTTCCACTATCTTGCCGTCATACTTCCCTCCTTCAGCAATATAAAGGCCCTCATAAGGTCCGTTCCCGAACTCGGAAGACAGGAAACAGTGCCATCCTGTAGTCCTGCTGTACACTATCACCGGAAGGGGGATTGCAAGTTCCCTGTCTCCCAGTCTGGTGATATGCCACTGGTACGCATCTCCTATATGACCGAAAAGCAAGGACCTGATGTCCGGTCCCGACTCTTCCGACGCAGTTTCAGCAGCTGCTTCTCTTTCAGCGGCAGACATCCGGACCGGAAGCAGCAGCACTGAAAATATCAATATGTATTCCAACCATTTCATCGATTGTCTCCTTATACCTCGACACAAACCGATACTGTGTTGTCTGACACTTCGGCAAATCCCGACCTTATATGCAGGATATTCTTCTCTCCGCCTACAGTATATTCGATATCGCCTTCTTCAAGAGCCGAAATGAGAGGGGCATGGTCATGCAGCACACAGAAACGACCGCCGAGACCCGGCAGAGATACGGCACTTACCATCTGACCCAGTATCCGCGACCCGGGAGAGGATATGCTGAGGTAAATTCCACTTCTGACATTATCCATTTTTCACCTCCTTGAAAAGCACTCAGGCTTTCTTCGCTGCGGCAAGAAGCGCCTCTCCCTTCTTTATGGCATCGTCGATAGTACCTACATTGAGAAAGGCCTGTTCAGGAAGATAGTCCACCTCACCGTCAAGAATCATCTTGAACCCCCTGACAGTATCTTCAATGGATACCATTACACCAGGGACACCGGTAAACTGCTCGGCCACGGCAAAAGGCTGCGACAGGAAACGCTGTACGCGGCGCGCCCTGTTTACAGTCTGCCTGTCTTCCTCCGACAGCTCGTCCATACCCAGAATCGAGATGATATCCTGAAGTTCCTTGTTCCGCTGAAGTATCTGCTTGACCCTCTGCGCCGTTTCATAATGGTCCTTGCCTACGATGTTCGGGTCCAGTATCCTTGATGTGGACTCCAGAGGGTCTACTGCAGGATAGATGCCGAGTTCCGTGATTTTTCGGCTCAGTACCGTAGTGGCGTCCAGATGGGTGAAGGTCGTCGCCGGGGCAGGGTCAGTAAGGTCATCCGCAGGCACATACACGGCCTGAACGGAAGTGATTGACCCGTTTTTGGTAGATGTGATGCGCTCCTGCATCTGGCCCATCTCCGTTGCAAGGGTCGGCTGGTAGCCGACGGCAGAAGGCATACGCCCCAGAAGCGCGGAGACTTCAGAACCTGCCTGGGTGAAACGGAAGATATTGTCAATAAAGAAAAGTATGTCCTTTGGCCCTTCCGAGCCTGCACTGTCCCTGAAGGACTCTGCAAGCGTAAGGCCGGAAAGTGCCACTGAAGAACGTGCTCCGGGAGGCTCGTTCATCTGACCGAAGACCATGGCCACCTGTGACTTCGGGAGTTCGTCATGATCTACTTTCGACAGATCCCAATGCCCTTGCTCCATGCTTTTGAGAAACTCGTCTCCGTATTTGATGACTCCGGACTCGATCATTTCGCGGAGAAGGTCATTCCCCTCACGGGTACGCTCCCCTACACCTGCAAAAACCGAGAATCCGTTGTGCTTTTTTGCAATATTGTTGATGAGTTCCTTTATCAGGACTGTCTTTCCCACGCCGGCCCCGCCGAACAGGCCGATTTTTCCGCCTTTCAGATAAGGCTCAAGCAGGTCAATGACCTTGATTCCTGTGAAAAGGACTTCCTGCGATGTAGTAAGATCTTCAAATTTGGGAGGTTCCCTATGAATAGGAAGGGCTCCTTTCCTGTCCAGTTCCCCCATCCCGTCTATAGTGTCGCCTGTTACATTCATTACCCTTCCGCGTATCTGGGCTCCTACAGGCATCGTGACAGGAGCGAACGTATTCGTGACTTCCATTCCTCTCTGGAGTCCGTCCGTAGAGTCCATCGCCACCGTCCTGACCGTATCTTCACCGATATGCTGCTGTACCTCGACTACAAGTATCTTCCCGTCTTTACGCTTGACAGTCAGAGCATCATGGATGCGGGGCAGTTCTTTTGCGACATCCTCTCCTGAAAGGTCGAAATGCACATCGACCACCGGCCCTATCACCTGCGATATGTGTCCTGTTAATCCTGGCATCTTTCTCAATATTTAAACCGGGGGCGTAGGATGAAAATCCCGTGCCAATACAGGCATGTCAGCAAAGCGATTTAGGATGTTTTTTCTCCTTTTCTTGTCATTTTTTCACATCCGTCTTCCAGACGGGTTTTCAAGACCCTGTGACTGGAGAATCCTGTGCATTTCCGTTCTGGAAGCATCCGTATCGCCCGTTTCAGAACGCAACCTCATCATTTCTTTTTTCATTTTTCCTATAACATACTGATATTCCGGGTCATTATAGGCATTATGATCTTCATGTGGATCAGCCTGAAGGTCATAGAACTCCCATGAAGGCTCTGACACATAGTCTTCCGAACCTGTCATGTCCAGTCTGTTTCCGTACAGGAAAATCAGCTTGTAACGGTCTGTCCTCACTCCGATATGGGCAGGCCGCTCCTTGTGCTGCGTCCAGTAACGGTAATAGATGCTTTTGCGCCAGTCGGCAGGCGTATCCCCCCTAAGGTTTGCCCTGAAGCTGCGTCCCTGGGAACCATCAGGAGCTCCGACACCGGCATAATCAGCCAGCGTAGCGGCAAAATCGACATTCAGAATAAGGTCTCCGACTCTTCTTCCTGCAGGTATTTCTCCCGGATAACGTATGACGAAAGGCATCCTTGCAGCCTCTTCATAATACATACGCTTGTCAAAGAAGCCGTGTTCGCCGAGAAAATACCCCTGATCGGCGACATAAATGACTATGGTATTGTCTGCAATCCCCATATCATCAAGGGCATCAAGAAGTTTCCCTATGTTGTCATCTATTGTTGCGGCACAGCGCAGATAGTCCCTCACTAGTTTCTGGTAAGCCGCTTTCCGGGCTGCCAGCGGACTCATCCCTTCTGTAGAGAAAGGCAGTTCAGGGTAACGGCACCACCATCTGTCGGGATCCTTCGAAGCCTCTGTCCAACGACGGGCGATTTCCTCTATTTTCTGTCCCTCGAATGTCCGTCCGTTGGCTTCCGGTCCCCAGTCCATAAAATTCTCCGGTTCGGGAAAGACCACTCCGTCGTACAGATGACGCATTCTTTCAGGGAAATCATAAGGTTCATGCGTAGCCTTGAAATGGCAGCACATGAGAAACGGCTCGTCCTCCGGCTGCCCCTTCATCCAGTTTATGGCCTTTTCCGTAACCAGATCGGTAGAAAAACCCCTGACTCTTTCTCCGAAATTCCGGTCTCCGGGCCACAGGTCGGTACTGTTTATAAAAGTAGGGTCACGGTATTCGCCCTGGTCATAGAATATGGAATAATAATCAAACCCCTGAGGCTGTGACTTCAGGTGCCATTTCCCTATGAGTGCGGTATTGTATCCGTTCTTCTGCAGGACAGTGGCAATGGTTGGAATGGAAGTGCAGAGCGTATCGTCAAGTGTGTAGACCCCGTTGCCGTGGCTGTAGCGGCCTGTCAGGATGGAAGCACGGCTTGGGGCGGAGATGGAATTGGTACAGAAGCAGTTGTCCAAAGTCACGCCTTCATCGGCGAGTCTCCCGATATTGTCCGATACAGCATAGTCCGCCAGCACGCCTCCATAAATGCCCCATGTCTGGGATGTATGGTCGTCACTCAGTATGAAAAGGATGTTCGGCCTTTTGTCTGCCTGGTCATCGCGCCTGTTTCCCGCTTCTTCTGCAAAAGCCTCTGATGCAGAAGCCAGAGGGACAAGGCCTGCAAGAATGTATAAACTGCTGTTCATGTCTCTGGTTTTAGTATAAGTTTCACATATTGCGCTTTGGATTTGCCGCCTTCCCGGTTTTCAGATTTCCTGCCGGACCAATTCTATTCTGCCATCCCTTACAACAGCAATATAGCTTTTCCCGGCCTCCGTACTGAATGTCTTTTCCATTCCGTTATAATACAGCCGGCACACTTCTCCGGCCCCGGAACGGATGACGGCACTTTCGAGAAAACCCTCTTTCCAGCTTATGTCCACAATGAAATTCCCTCGGGCCATGACACCGCTGAGAGTGCCATCCCTCCACGCATCCGGAAGCGCAGGGAGCAGATGTATGAATCCCATGTGGCTCTGCAGGAGCATTTCGGTGACTCCTGCAGTCCCCCCGAAATTTCCATCTATCTGGAACGGAGGATGCGAGTCCCACAGATTTTCATTAGTGCCTGTTTTCAGCAGATTGCCATACAGTGTATAAGCCCGGTTCCCGTCATGCAGTCTTGCCCACTGGTTCAGTTTCCAGCCCATACTCCAGCCGGTAGCCAGATCTCCGCGGTGCTCCAGCACCACTCTTGATGCCTCTGCAAGCTCCGGTGTTGTCAGAGGGGATATGGTATGTCCCGGATGCAGCCCGAAAAGATGATTCACGTGACGGTGCCTGTCCTTCGGATCATCTATGTCTTCGGACCATTCCATCAGCTGTCCGTAACGGCCGGTCATATACGGGGCGATGCTGTCAAGGACAGCCTGCCAATGCATGCGTTCCAGCTCGTCGGCTCCCAGGATTTCACTTGCCGCTATGGCATCGGACAGGATTTCACGGGCGACGGCATGGACAAACGTGGCTCCCTTATCCACAGGACCGTGTTCGGGAGAGGTAGACGGGACCGCCGCATAATATCCGTCAGGCCGGCGCCAGAGAAAATCGGCGGCAAACATTGCGCCTCCCCTTATCAGCTCATATCCGATCTCCTTCAGGAAAGAACTGTCTCTGGTATAGTCGTACCAGTCCCAGACATGAGTCGCCAGCCACGGCCCTGCCATCGGGTTGAAATTCCATGACATATCCTTGTCCCTGAGCGGAGATGTGAACCCGAATATGTTCGAAGATACTGATGCCGTCCAGCCCCGAGCCCCGAAATATGCTCCGGCAGTTTTCTCCCCCGGCCTGACAAGAGTGCGGATATAGTCGAACAAGGGAATCTCACATTCCGGAAGGCCTGTCTGACACGCAGGCCAGTAATTCATCTGGATATTGATGTTGTTGTGATAGTCGACACGCCATGGCCCGTTGATGTTGTTGTGCCAGAGGCCCTGAAGGTTTGCCGGCATGTTGCCAGGCCGGGAAGAGGCTATCAGAAGATATCTGCCGAACTGCCAGTAAAGCGTTTCCAGACCGAAATCAGGTTCTCCGGCCCTGTATCTTTCAAGCCGCTCCGGAGTGGGAAAGTCCGCGCCTGGGCACGGGACTCCCGGATTGAGCGCCAGGGAAGAACGACCGTAAAGGGCCGAATAGTCTTCATAATGGCTCCGGAACAGCTGCCTGAAGGTTTTCCTGCCTGCAGCCTTCATCCACCTGCCTGTAACCGATACAGGATTTTCTCCCGTATAAGTGAGCGGATCTTCAAAATCAGGATTGAAATTCATTCTGTAACCGGTGTCCGCGGCAATAATGAAAACCGCTTCATCGGCTCCTTTTACCAGGATTGTCCCGTCGGCAGTCACTTCCGCATCTCCTCCGGAAGTTCTCACTGCTACCCTGAGTGCATATTCCATATCGTTTCCCGGCACAGTGGCCGTATAAAGCAGCTCTTTTTTCCCGACAGCGGAGAAAGTGCCGTTCTCCAGAATCGGATTGGGAAGATACGTAAATTCAAGATTCTGAGATTCAGGATGATCCGAAACAAAGCGGACAACCATCACATCATCCGGATAAGAGACGAAAAACTCCCTGATGTAACGGACTTCATCAATGGAAAATGATACTTTCACAAGCGCCGAATCCAGAGAAAGGGCTCTTCTGTAGCCGGATACCTTGCTTTCATCCAGACCTGTCCTGACACGGAATTCCCCGCAAGTGGTGAAATTCCCGAAACGGAACGGAGTTTCCGCCGACGGTTCGTACGGGACTCCGCTGTTGAAATTGTCTCCGGTAAGTCTGGCTGCATTTTCATTGTCCCCGTCCGTGAAAGCCTTCCGTATTTCCGGAAGGACATGTGCGGACTCCTTGTTGACGTCCCAGTAGCTCGCAGCTCCTGTCCCCGGGCCTCCGGTCCAGAGGGTCTTCTCATTGAAAGTAAAACGCTCGGTAAAGACCGATCCGAAAACATTTGCCCCTATGCTTCCGTTCCCCACCGGTAACGAAACATGCTCCCACTCCCAGTCGGCATTGGTCATGGAATCACCGGAAAGCAACGACGGAAAATCACCCCAGGCCGGAGGTGTCCCGGACGAACATGGCTTGTCAAACCAGATTGTCATGTCATTCCAGCTTTCGGCCCGCACAAGGGAAACGCACATAAGCAAAAACAGAAAGACCATCGGCTTCATTTTCATCTGTGACTACGGATTGTTTTGCGGAAAAAATGTAAAATTAGCTTATTTTATCGGAAAATTGCAATTCCACATTCAACCTCCGGAGAGATTTGACATAAAAGACATTTCAAGACTGTCAGACCTGTATTGGGCATATCAGTCTTCCTTCAGGGAGAAGATGAATTCAAGTCCGCCTGTCTTGCGGTTGACGGCACGGATTTCCCCGCCATGGAAAGCCACTGCATTGCGCACTATCGACAATCCGAGTCCCGAACCTCCGTCATCACGGGTACGTCCCTCGGAAACACGGTAGAACCGCTCGAAAATCCTGGAAAGATGCTCCTCGCTGACTCCGTTTCCGGTATCATAATAAGTGAAATGACAGAAGCCCTCGTTTCTTGCATAGCATTCCACATGGACAGCGATGTCATCTCCGGCGTACTTGATACTGTTCTCGACAAGATTACGGAATATGGCATACAGAAGCGATGCGTTGCCATTGACTGTCAGGCCCTTCTCCAGACAGTTCTCGGCCTTTATGCCCTTAGCCTCAAGTGCGGAACGGAACTCTTCGAATATCTCGTCCACAACATTATGCAGGTCGACCTCCTCCCTCTGCAGCTGTTCCGGAGCTTCTTCTATCTTGGTGATCAGAGAAATGTCGCGGATCAGGTCGGACAGACGGAGAGTCTGTACGTATGCCCTGTCAATGAACATGTTCTTCCTCTCCTCGGAAATCCCGGGACATGTGATAAGAGTCTCCAGATAGCCCCTCACACTGCTCACCGGGGTGCGCAACTCGTGTGCTATGTTGTTGGTCATCTGCTGCTTCATCACCTTGCTCTTTTCAGCTTCAGAAATATCGTTCACCGTTATCTCGAACCCGTTGTCCGGATAGATAAGCATCTGTATGCCGTAGTTGTGACCTCCTTTCGAGAGCTTGAAGTTGAAAACCGGAGCCGAGTCATTCTTTACCGGAGTATTCCTGTCCAGGAATTCCACAAGGGGAGAAAAGACCCCGCTCTTCCATATATCATTGAGATCCGGTGTCGGTCTGTCAAGCAAAGTATTGACATACTGGACAAAACGCGGATTGGCATACTGTTTTTCACGGTCAGGGGTAAAAATCGCGATACCTCCGTCATAGTAATGTATATGGAGGAGCAGACGCTCTTTCTCCAGAGCGATCATTTCATTGCTACGCTTGAGCATCTTATAGCTCTCCAGCATTTTCTCTCCGATTTCCCCAAGCTCGGAATCAGGGAAAACAATTCCCTCATAATCTACATTCCCTCTGACCGCCGCCTCGGCGAAATCGCGGAGTTTGGAAATACCCTGTCCGAAATGGTCGGAAATGAATATCAGGAAAAACAAGGCCACAGTAAAGAGGGAGAAGACCAGTATGAGGAAAAGCGTGTCCGGCTGAAAAAACCGTTTGACATCCAGTTCGTACGGCATGGCCACCCTTATGATGAATCCTCCGTATGACTTGGCGAAATAAAAATACGGTATGCCTGTAGTACCGGAAGTCCTGATGGAAAAACTTTCCGAATGCTCTATTGACTTCTGCACCTCAGGACGCATGAAATGGTTGTCCATCGACGCACTGTCCGCCTGGGAATCGAAAAGGACGACTCCTCCCTTGTCAATGACAGTCACCCTCAATTCCCTCGGCAGAAGAGCGACCACAGTGGCATAGTCATCTGTCTGCGCTATGATATCGGCATATCCGGACAGTTTCGACTGCAGTATTTCGGATTTGTAACGTCTTTCCGTCCTGAGCTGGAAAACCACCAGCAAGACAGCAAAAACAGTAAAGACGCCCGCAAAATATGTAAGGAGCTGTTTCTTATAAGTCGACCTTCTCTTCACCATCCTGATCTGTTACATTGAAGCAATACCCGTATCCGGATCTGTTGGTTATATATTTTTTGTATTCACCGAGTTTGTTCCTTATCCTGGCAATATGGACATCCACGGTCCTGTCAAGCACATAAGGGGCGTCTTTCCACAGTTCCCCGATAATTTCCTCTCTGGAATACACCCTTCCCTGATGGGATGCCAGCAGGCTGAGAATCTCGAATTCCTTTTTTGAAAGTACTACCGCACTACCGTCGGCATAGACCATCTTGCCGGTGATGTCTATCTTGAGTTTCCCCGCGACTATGGGAGAATTTCCGGCTTCAGCTGCAGTCTGATATCCCGCCGTCCTTTTCATGACCGCCCTGACTCTAGCCAGTACTTCATGTATGGAAAACGGCTTGCCTATATAATCGTCCCCGCCGGCAGAAAATCCTGTAAGAAGATCGTTCTCCGCACTTCTTGCCGTCAGGAAGATGATCGGCACCTGACTTCCCTTTTCCTTGCGCACTATTTCAGCCATCTTGAATCCCGACATGCCGTCCATCATCACGTCCAGCAGAATAAGGGAATATTTCGGACTCAGGATTTCCAGAGCTTCCTCCGCCGAAGCGGCACTGTCCACTTCATATCCGGCATTTTCCAGATTGAACTGGAGAATTTCCCTTATATCGGCTTCGTCATCTACAACCAGTATTCTTCCTTGTTCCATAAACTTGCGGTTAAAACTTTGCAAAGTTATGATTTTTCGCGTTTTCGGCATTCCGGAAAACAATAAATATTTTGTTACAATTTTCCGTAACAAAAATTTAACAAAAACTTCATGGTTCACTAATAACTGATAACTAATTTTGCGCCCGAAACTATTTCAGCATTTTATGGATTGGATTTTTCTGGGATTTGTAATATTCCTGTTTATTCTTGCAATCTCTGACCTGTGGGTAGGAGTCAGCAATGACGCCGTCAATTTCCTCAATTCGGCAATCGGTTCAAAAGCCGCCAGATTCCGCACCATCATCACTGTCGCCGCCATCGGAGTTTTCTGCGGAGCCATCATGAGCAACGGCATGATGGACATAGCGCGGCACGGCATATTCCTTCCGGAACAGTACTGTTTCCAGGAAATCATGTACATCTTCCTTGCGGTGATGGTTACAGACATCATACTTCTGGATGTGTTCAATTCGCTCGGAATGCCGACATCTACGACCGTGTCGATGGTCTTCGAACTGCTTGGAGCGTCATTTGCAATGGCCATGTTCAAAATAGCTGGAGCAGGTGACGAAGCCGGGTTCTCAGACTATCTCAACACTGAAAAGGCGCTTTCGGTGATTATGGCCATATTCGTATCGGTAGCGCTTGCCTTCATTTTCGGTCTGCTGATACAGTATCTCTCAAGGTTGCTTTTCACATTCAGCTATTCCGGAAAACTGAAATGGAAAATAGGGCTGTTCGGCGGTGTTGCCGCTACGGCCATAATATATTTCATGCTTATAAAAGGAGTAAAGGACCTTTCCTTCATGACACCGGAACTGAAGAGCTGGGTACACACGCATACACTTGAAGTGCTCGGATGCTGCCTGGTGTTCTTCACTCTTCTGATGCAGATTCTTCACTGGTGCAAAGTCAACGTATTCAAGGTGGTGGTCCTGATAGGCACATTCGCCCTCGCGACGGCTTTCGCAGGAAATGACCTGGTGAATTTCATCGGAGTGCCGCTGGCAGGTTATGACTCGTACCTTGATTATATGGCTTCAGGCAGCTCTGACCCTGATTCATATATGATGGGGGTACTCAACGAACCGGCCAAGACTCCGTTCATCTTCCTGTTCCTGGCCGGAGTGGTAATGGTAATAGCACTGGCCACTTCAAAGAAAGCCCATAACGTGACAAAGACCGAAATCAGCCTCGCCAAGCAGGATGAAGGAGACGAGATGTTCGGATCATCAAGAGTTGCACGCAGCATAGTCCGCTGGAGCAATGCGACAGCCAACTGGCTTGTGACTGTCACTCCTGAAAAGGCAAGAGCCTGGATCAACGCGAGATTCGACAAGAGCAATATAGAAATAGAGGACGGAGCAGCCTACGACCTTGTCAGGGCATCTACCAATCTGGTAGTGGCTTCCCTGCTCATAGCGCTGGGAACATCGCTCAAGCTGCCTCTTTCCACGACCTACGTGACATTCATGGTCGCCATGGGTTCCTCTCTTGCCGACAGGGCATGGAGCCGTGAGAGTGCTGTATTCAGGGTTACGGGTGTCCTTTCCGTCATCGGAGGATGGTTCATCACTGCCGGAGTGGCATTCACATGCGCGTTCATAATTGTCATCCTGATGCATTTCGGCGGGAATATCGTTGCTGTCATAATAGTTCTTGCAGGACTTGCAGCCCTCATACACAACAATATCCGCTACAAGCAGAAAAATGAGGAGGAGAACGGGGACAAACAGTTCCGCGCCATACTTTCTTCCCAGAACTACGAACAGACATGGAATCTGTTCAGCAACTATGTCGCTGACAACGAATCCCGCTTCCTCAATGACATGGCTGACAAATACAAGGATATCACAGACGGTCTTTTCGAGGAAAACGTCAAGATTCTCAGGAAAAGCTCAAACGACCTGAAACAGGAGAAAATGCGGCTGAAGAATCTCAGACGCAAGGAAACCCTCTGCCTGCGGCACATAGAGCCTGAGGAAGGGCTTAGGAAAAGTGCATGGTTCCACATGGTATTCAACAGCATGGAACAGCTTTACTACTCCATCAGACGCATATGCGAACCTCTTTACGAGCACGTAGACAACCATTTCTCCCCTCTGCCGCAGAAATATATCGATGAATTTACCGTCCAGCGCGACAGGACGGCAAAAATCATACGCGGAATCGCTGACCTGTGCAAGGCCGGAGACTATTCCGACCTTAGGAATTTCGACAAGGAAATCTCTGAAATGCAGATCGAATTCTCAAATCTCAGGAAGTCGCTCATGGTCGACATACAGAATGAGAATGTGAACCTTACTGTGGCTTACCTGTATCTGAATCTTCTGCAGGAGTCGGAGCAGATTACAATCGAGCTGCAGCAGATGTCACGGTCTTCCCGCAAGTTCCAGCAAGGGTAGTTCATTTGCGTATACTTCCGTCCTTGCGGTTTTCGTCAGCGCCCCGCGCATCATTCTCTGCCGCACCACATGGGTTATCCGGAAACATCCCTCATGCAGGGACTGCTACAGCACCGGAACGGTAAAGTATTCCGTTCCGGGAAATTCGCAGTCGATACGGTCTTTGAGAAAAGTCCTGGTATCGTCGGCGATGGTGCTGTCCTCTTCATGCGGGAACATGTTGAAAACCAGCATTTTCAAAGGAATACCCCTGGACTTGACGGCTTCCAGGCTCAGAAGGGTATGGCTGATGCTGCCGAGCCTGCCGGATGTAACGAAGATAAGGGGATAGCCTTTCTCCTTGATGTAATCGATTGTAAGCAGGGTGCGTGTAAGAGGTACCATCAGCCCTCCGGCACCTTCCAGAAGGACGGCATCGTACCGCTCGCTCAATGTGTCTGTTGCGGTCTCTATTTTCCCGAAGTCTATCTCCCTGCCGTCGATTTCCGCCGCCAGATGCGGGGAACACGGATAGGAGAAGATTTCCGGCATGGTAAGCCTCTCCTCATCCTCCGGTAGCAGACCGCATCCCATGATCTTCCTGTGGATGGCTATGTCCTCCGACATGCCTTCGTTCCCGGTCTGGACGAACTTCTGCGTAACCGTCCTCACTCCGTTCTCATTCCACATTCTGGCTATATACCCTGTAGCATAACTCTTTCCGGCATCGGTATCTATACCGCTCACGAAATATACATTGTTTTCCATAATATTAATCCTATGAATTACGGCATTTCGCCCACTACTTTGACAAGACCGGAAGCAAGCCTCGAGAGCTCTTCCGGAGAGATTATGTACGGAGGCATGATATACACCAGTCTGCCGAAAGGCCTGACCCAGATCCCTTCTTCAATGAAACGGCGCTGGATACAGGCCATATCCACCGGTTTCCTGGTCTGGATGACTCCTATCGCACCCAATACCCGCACATCTTCCACCTGAGGAAGGCCGGCGGCCGGTGCAAGTTCCGCTTTCATCTGCGTCTCGATGTTTTCCACCTTTTCCTGCCAGCCGGAATCGAGAAGCAGCTGCACGGAGGCTCCGGCAACGGCACATGCAAGAGGGTTGGCCATGAAGGTCGGACCGTGCATGAAGGCATAAGGATAATTGTCTGAAATCGTATGCGCAACTTCTTCAGTAGTCAATACGGCAGAAAGTGTCATATAGCCTCCCGTCAATGACTTTCCTATACACATGATATCCGGCACCACACCTGCATGCTCCCAGGCAAACAGTTTGCCCGTCCTGCCGAATCCGGTCGCTATCTCATCGAATATCAACAGTATACCATGTTCCCTGCACAGCCGTGCCGCCTGCCTCAGATACTCCGGATGATAGAAACGCATTCCGCCGGCCCCCTGGACCACCGGCTCCAGGATCATGGCCGCCAGAGAGCCGCCGTGCTTCTCTATCACTTTCTCCAGAGATTCCATATCGCGCGGATCCCATTCCCCGTGGAAACGGCTTGACGGAGACGGAACGAAATACCTCACCGGAAGGGCGCTGCCGAATATGCCGTGCATTCCGGTGACAGGATCGCACACCGACATCGCGTTCCATGTGTCCCCGTGATATCCGGACCGTATGGTCACAAAATCCGTCCTCTCCGGCCTCCCAAGTGCATAATGATACTGGACAGCCATTTTCATGGCGACTTCTACAGCAACGGAACCGCTGTCTGCATAGAATATTCTGGAAAGCTGTTCCGGAAGTATCCCCAGCAGGAGTTTTCCGAGTTCTATCGCAGGGTCATGGGTAAGTCCGCCGAACATCACATGGGACATTCTGTCCAGCTGTGATTTCGCCGCAGCGTCAAGCACAGGATGGTTGTATCCATGAATGGCGCACCACCAGGATGACATGCCCTCAATAAGTTCCGTACCGTCTTCAAGGATGATCCTGCATCCATGCGCCTCCCGCACCTTATATGCAGGAAGCGGTCTTGTGGCTGATGTATACGGGTGCCACAGATGTTCCGTGTCGAACCGGTCGATATTGGTTTCAATAATCATATCATTTATCTCCAGCTTATTTTCATGAAAAAGGTTGCCCGAAAGATTTCCCGGCCTCGAACTGCCATAAAATTCCGGATTCCTGGACAGCAGAAAAACTACAGGATATATCCTGCAGCAAGAATACGGGACTTGTCGGTAGCGACATCCGCTCCTGTCGTGGTAAGCATATCCCCTATGATAGCCGAGTTTATCCCTGCTTTGAAAGCGGCCATTAAGGCCCCCTCCGAAAGTCTGGCACGGCCGCCTGCAAAACGCAGATACGCATCCGGCATGACAAGACGGAACAGTGCCACTGTTCTGATGATTTCGTCTTCGGAGATGGGAATCTGCCCGGCAAGAGGAGTTCCCTTTATGGGTGAGAGAATATTAATGGGGACTGACTTCACTCCGAGTTCCCTGAGAGCAAACGCCAGTTCGAGACGCTGTACCATCGTTTCCCCCATCCCTATAATCCCTCCGCTGCATATATCCATGCCTGCTTCACGGGCGGATGACAATGTTTTGATTTTTTCTGATTGGGTGTGCGTTGAACAGAGTTGTCCGAAATAGGATGGAGCCGTCTCCAGGTTGCAATGGTATCTGGAAATCCCGGCACTGTGCAGCCGGGACAGAGAGTCCTTGTCAAGCAGTCCCGCAGAAAGACAGAGGGATATGCCGCACTCTTTTCTCAGAAAAGCAGCCGTATCGCATATTGAACCGACTTCTTTCCCGGTAAGTCTTCGGCCGCTGGTAACGATTGAAAAGCGTCCTATACCCTTTTCTTCACATTGCCGTGCCGCCTTGAGGATACTGTCCCTGTCCAGAAGCGGATATACAGATGCTTCCGTATGGTAGCGGGCAGACTGGGCGCACCACTTGCAGTCTTCGGGACAACGCCCGGATTTGGCGTTTATGATCGAACATGTATCGAACCGTCGCGAGGCACAGGCGGCAGTCACCGCCGAAGCCAAGGCAGTCAGCTGCGGCAACGGTACCTCTCCGGCCATATTTTCAGCTTCCCCGCGGTCCAGTCCTCCTTTACGTATGATACGCTCTACCATCGTTTCATCTATGGCTCCGGACTTTTCCAGAGAAGCATCCGCAATACCCTTGCTTACATGGCCGATAGTCACATGGCGTCCTATGCTGCAGAACGCCGAATAGGACTTGTGCCCCCATCTTCGGAAGCGCAGCGACTTCTTTGAAAACAATTTCCTATAGTTTCTCTTCATCTTCCTTTACCGGCAGAAATATCTTATTCCCTGCTTCATTTCCCGGCTGCCTGTTTCTGCGTGCAGCCTTTTTTTCCAACCTTGCCTTTTTCCGTTCCTGTCTGAGCAGGAATTTTTCCTTGTATTTTTCCAGCTCTATAAGATCTTTTCTGGCTTTTTCCTCTGTCTCAAGAATGAGCTTGAGCTTCCGGGACCGTTCCTTCTCCCTGCGCTTCTCCTCCTTTGCCTTCTTCCTGTCCTGATCAGCCTGGTCCTTATCCGCCCACCGTTTTTCCCTGGCAGCTATCCGTGCGGCTCTCTTTTCCTCACGCTCTTTCCTTGCCTGCTCTCTCAGCTGGTCTTTGGTCAGGACCACAGAAGCCAGAGAATCTGCAATCTCCATCTGTCGTACCGAATCGGCAAAAGCAATGGAATCCGCCTTTGCCAAAGAATCAGCCGCAAACGCAAGACTGTCCGCCAGAGCTATGGAATCAGCAACCGCCATTGAGTCCAGTCTGGCCACTGAAATGGAATCCTTGACAAACTGCTCATACCGCTGTCTGTCCTGTTCCATAAGCTGCCGCTCACGCTCTCTGACGCGGGCCAGAGAATCCCGGACCTGTATCTGGGTGTAAATATCATCAATATATCCCGGGAAATACAAGCCGGTATGGACAAATGCCGCGTGCGGCCGCGATGCATAGTAGCGGCGCTCGGACGGTCTCAGCTCCAGAGGCGTGACTGCATACCTGTCAGCAGGACGTTTCTCGGGCTGCCAGCAGAATCCCTTAAGCATCTGGTCATCTCTTGTCATCTGGGCCACGGGATAGGCGTCACTCTTGGCTGTATCGAAATAATATATCCTGTTTACCGTTCCATCGACAAAAACAGCGGAAAGCATCTTGGAATCCTTCTTGTTCACTGTCGCCAGAACATCGTTTTCTTCCAGATAGAACAAGGCGGATGCCCCTCCCAGGGCATCGAATCTCTTCAACTGGGAATTCTCGTCGAAATACGCCATCATCTCCGTACTTCTGATCTGGTCAAAATGAATGCTGTCCTCCTGATTATGAACAAATGCGTTGGACATAAGACTCACCTTTTCCATCATGTTTCCACGCACAAGTGCAAACACACTGTCCGCCACATACTGCTGAGTCACCTCATTCCAGATTATAGGCTGCTTGAAGAGTCTCGCTATGGAATCCAGATCGCAATACTCCAGAGAATCACACACTATCTGCATACTGCGTCTGTAAATCTTCACATTGTCCAAGGCCCTGACAAAACCTATCTTGGTCGTATCCGGGACTATCGGCGCTGCAGACGCACTGTCCGCCACGGCCAGGGAATCAATACCGGCCGACAGGGAATCCGCAGCGACAGACAGGGAGTCAGACATGACGGACAGAGAATCCGTCTTGACAGACAACGAATCGCCTGCCGAAGCGGCTCCTGCAGACGAAGCCGCTTCAGTTCCTGCAGACGGGGATGCGGAAAGTGTTTTCCCTGCATCCTTGCCGTCAGTTTTCGAAGCAGTTCCCTTGTTTTGGATATCAGGTTTCCTGTTAGGATCGTTTTTCGCCGCCTCCTCTGCCTCTTTCGCGGCTTCCTCCGCCGCTTTCCTTCTGAAAGAAGAAACAGGATCGACATCCATTGCCGAAATCCTTGAGGCCGCCTCGTTGACCAGCAGGGTATCCACATCGCATTTCCTGACCGTATAGTAGATAAGGGTATCCGCCCCCAAATAAACAGTATCCCGCTGAGTTTCACTATCCTCAACTTCAGCCACTATAGCCGGGTTCCTGGTCATGGTCACTTGAGACAGCGAATCTATATAGGAAATACGGCCGGCAAGCCCCGAAACGTTCCTGGTCGTATCAGTCACCTGGGCATTTCCAAGCATGTCGACATCCATGGTAGTCCTGTAAAAATAAAGTGAGTCACTCCATCCCTCCTGGACATCCGACATTACATGGACGTCATTCCTGAAAAAGAATATGTCCCTGCCTCTGTCATACCATCCGGCATTTGCGGACAGCATGTTCTCGTCTTTCCATGCATCAGTTCCATAGCCGAAGGTAGCAAGGTTCCTGTCAGACTCGTACAGCAGCCGCGACGTTTTCACGAAAGCGGAATCCGTGAACATGTTCACATTATCGGTGAACGTAAAAAGCTTTATCTTGGACTCGTATTTCCCGTTTTCACTTTCTATTATCTGGCCGTCCTTGTCCTTCATCGAGCCTCCGCTGCGGAAAACGGCTATACTGTCCTTGGTGTTATAGTCCAGATTCTTCGTCCTCAGGATATTGTTGTCCTTATCCCTCAGCTGCACCACATCCCCCCTGAATTCGGCGAGATTGCGGTCGATGTAGTATACCATCTTCTCGCTCTGAAGCTCCGTTTCTTCCTGGATTATCCTCACATTCCCGATGGCATCAATGATCTTGGTATCGACATTCCACAATGCCGTATCACAATGAAGATAGGTATTGTTGTGCAGGAATACCGCCGGTCCGGTGACCTTTCTCAGACTCTGTCCGTCGATTTCGAGCAACTGTGCTTTCCTTGAACTTATAAGAGTGACTATACTATCCTCCGGCTCCTCCTTTTCCTGTGTCTGCGCGAAGGCATGGAAAGGGAGGAGCATTATGGTCAGGAAATATATCAGTCTCCTTAAAAGGCCCATAAGAATCAGTTGTCTCTGAACTTGTCAGCCCAGCCGTCATGGTCGAACTCACAATATTTGAACAGAGGATCGATAACTATATATGTAGTCTTGAGTTTGGAAGCGATGAACTCGTCGACGGCTTTCATGGAAGCTTCCTGCTCCACCTGACCGACAAGCAGACTGTAATCATTTTCAAATGATGCAGTGTGTGCAGGCAATATTTTGTCAACCTTTATTATCTTATATACGGTATTTCCGTTTCTACCCTCATTGTCAAGGGATTCGACCGGATCGGAAATTTCACCTTCCTTCAAATCCTTGATTGCGGCGTAGTCCTGCGGCTTCAGCTGGTCGATTTCAAAATATGAAGAGCCTGTATTGGGGTCTGCCATCTGGCCTCCGTTTGTCTTTGTAGCAGGATCTTCAGAATAGAATCTTGCAGCCATCTCGAACGTAACGGCTCCGTTAGTCATTTCCGTCTTGAGACTGTCCAGCACATTGAATGCCTTGGTACGGTCTTCATCCGTGTATTCAGGCTTCAGGAGAATATGCCTTGCGTTGAACATATCTCCTTTCTTTTCAAGCACTTCTATGATATGAAACCCGTCCGGTGTCTCTACGATCTGTGAAACCACCCCCGGCTTTAGCGCCATGGCGGCATCGGAAAACGCAGGCCAGAAAATGGACTTTGAAGCCATACCGAGCTCTCCTCCTTTCAAGGCGCTTCCCGGATCCTGTGAATAGATACGTGCAAGAGTGGAAAACTTCTCCCCGTTGATAATCCTTTCACGGATGGCAAGAAGTCTCTCCTTCACCGCCAGATTGGCGGCCTCCCTGTCCGGATATATGCATATCTGGCTGAGCTGGTACTTTATAGGCACTACAGGCAGGTCATCGGGATCAGTCTTCTTGAGGTACTCCTCCACATCATGCGGTGTCACTTCCGGAATATCGGACATGATATTGTCCTGCATCTGCTGCGTCAGGCTCTGGTCCTGAAAAGCTTCCCTCCACTCCTGACGGAGCTTGTACAGCGGCTTGCCGAACTGCTTTTCCATGCCTTCGTCCCCTCCGAAATAGGTTCTGAACTGATCGATCCTGTTCTGGAGCGCCCCTTCCACCATATCATTGTTGACAGAAAGCGAGTCAAGCCTTGCCTGCATAAGGAAAAGCTTGGAGACCATCATGTTTTCCAGGATTTCACACCTTGCGTCCCTGTCGGAGGAAAAACCCTGCGCCTTCATAATCTGCACCTCTTCCTCGAGCTGCGAAATCATTATCATCTCGTTGCCTACTACCGCTATCGTCTTGTCTATAATACCATTAGGATATTTCTGCCCGTATGCCATACATGAAATCCCGGCAAGGGCCAAAGCAACAGCAGTTCTCAAAAAATTACCCATCTTAGTGCCTGTTATAATCTATAAAATCTCAAACTTGCCTTTCGAGCGCGCGTCCTCCAGCAAGTCCCGTTCCAAATCGTTTATCAGAGCCTGTTTTCTGGTGCTGACAATTATATCTTTGATGCGTTCTTCGCAATATTCCAGCGGAGCTGTTTCTCCGGCCGCAATATAGTCGACAATATAGGCTACGTTCAGTTTTCCCGAAGCCGCATCCCTGGTCTCTACCATGGAACGCACCACCTTTGACAGAAGTGTTCCATAGTCCATTCCGAAACTCCTGGCCAGCTGGACAATGCTTATCCATCTGCCGGAATAGTCAGTATAGACATCCGCTGAAAAATATGCCAGACTGTCCGCCTCGACAAGATCCTCCACAGCCGTAGAAGCCATTTTCTTCTTGATAAGCTCCACATTAGGAGAATCGGACGAAATACGCATGTACCTGACCTTGGCTATGGGGGCATCCAGGACAAACTGATCCCTGCGTTCCGTATAATAATTCCTTATCTCGCTTTCCGTCACAGCCGTGTCAAGCCGCTCGTTCACATATTTCTGCTCATACTTGTATTTCAGCAGCGAACGTCTGTATTCTTCCAGCTCTTTCGTGACATCCTTGTCGCTTTTGGACAGTCTTGATTCCGCCACATCAAGGAAAACGGCATCTGAAGCCCATGTATTGATATACTGGAGAGCCAGAGCAATGCTGTCCTGCGGCGTCGCTGCCGGCGGGATTACCTTCTCCACCTCGCTCTTGTACAAATAGTACTTTCCTACCCTTGCAACGATCTGGTCATCATGAATAAGTGATGAAATCGCCCTGCATGACGCCACGGTCAGCAAGACGATTCCGGCTAAAATCCATATACTGCCACGATTCCGCATTCTCTCCAGAACAGTCCTAACGTGAATAGTTCGGAGCCTCCCGGGTGATAGTCACATCATGAGGATGCCCCTCTATGTAACCGGCATTGGTTATTCTCACGAACTTCGCGGACCTGAGGGCCTCGATATTTGCCGCCCCGCAATATCCCATACCGGCACGAAGGCCTCCGACAAGCTGGTAAACCACCTCTGAAAGGGTACCCTTATACGGTACCTGGGCCACAATGCCTTCCGGTACAAGCTTCTTGACATCTTCTTCCATATCCTGGAAATATCTGTCCTTAGACCCGTGCTGCATGGCTTCAAGAGAGCCCATGCCCCTGTATGACTTGAACTTCCTTCCGTTCAGAATGATAGTCTCTCCAGGAGACTCCTCGACTCCGGCAAACAGCGACCCGGCCATGATAGTGCTGGCGCCCGCTGCCAGAGCCTTCACAATATCTCCGGAATATCTGATACCGCCATCGGCAATCACAGGAATCCCCGTACCTTTCAATGCTTCGGAAGCCATCATCACGGCAGAAAGCTGCGGCATGCCGACTCCAGCTATGATACGTGTCGTGCATATGGAGCCCGGCCCTATTCCTACCTTGACAGCCTTTACGCCTGCATCCGCAAGTGCCTTGGCCGCTTCCCCTGTCGCTACGTTTCCGGCGACAATCTGTATGTCAGGAAGCGCCTCGCATGCTTTCTTTATGACATCAAGCACATACACAGAGTGACCGTGGGCAGTATCCACCACTACGGCATCCGCGCCGGCGCTTGTCAGCATCTCTATCCTTTCTATCGTATCCGATTTGACCCCTACGGCAGCAGCCACCAGAAGCCTGCCCTTTGAATCCTTTGAAGCGATAGGGTTGTCCTTGATCTTCATGAGGTCCTTGTATGTGATAAGGCCGGCAAGCTTGCCGTCTTCGTCCACAACAGGAAGTTTCTCGAATTTATGGTGTCTGAGTATGTCAGTCGCCTCTTTCAGACCTATCCCTTTAGGCGCAGTCACCAGATTTTCGGATGTCATGACCTGCGAGACAGGAAGCTTCATGTTGTCCTGGAAACGGAGGTCACGGTTGGTGACAATACCGATAAGGTAATTGTTCGCATCCACTACCGGAATCCCTCCGATATGATGATGGGCCATCATTCCGAGAGCATCTCCTACCGTCGCGTCCGGATGGATGGTGACCGGGTCATAAATCATACCGTTCTCAGCCCTCTTTACACGACGGACCTGCCTCATCTGCTCCTCAATGGTCATATTCTTGTGTATCACACCGATACCGCCTGAACGGGCCATGGCAATAGCAAGCTCGGCCTCGGTCACGGTATCCATTGCCGCCGAAACCACCGGTGTCTGAAGCTTTATATCCGTAGTGAAATTCGTACTGACATCCACAGTCCGGGGAAGCACCTCGGAACGGGCAGGAACAAGCAAAACGTCATCGAAGGTCAGTCCTTCGGGAATCTGAGAATTAACAAAAGTCTGCATCGCAAATAATTTTGCACGCAAATATAAGAATTATTGTCTTATTTACACAAATTTATTATTTTTTATAGCAGTCTTCCTTGCCAGGTATCACGCTCTTCCAGACGCTCTTCCAACAGCCGGAGCAGTTCCGTATTGCGTATCAGGCCCCATGGGGTGTCATTCACAAAGCGCGGAGGCACTTCACCTGCAAAACGTTCTATATAAAGGTCCGGACGCAACCGCTCCAGCATATCGGCGAAAAAATCAATATAGCCGTCAAGTGTAAACTTCACGAAATCCTCAGGGTGCACAGCAAACTCCTTCTCCATACGTGTTCCCTTGACTATCTGCAGCTGGTGGAACTTCACGGATCTGAGAGGCAGTTCATTTACCAATGCCGTTTCCTCCAGCATCATCTCCACGGATTCTCCCGGCAGACCGAGGATGAAATGGGCTCCGGTGTCTATGCCACGCCCGGCGGTAAGCTCCACAGCCTTGCGGGCGCAGGCGAAATCATGTCCCCGGTTTATACGCGACAAAGTACTGTCATAGCATGACTCGATGCCATACTCGACAATGACGACAGGAGCCTTCCTTTCCACGCCTCCGACAGTACGCGACCAGCCGGGCAAAGCCTCTCCGCGGACAAGAGAAGAAAGCCAGTCCAGTTTCTCTTCATCTACACAGTCCGGGCGTGTACCGATCACGATTCCCGCCACCTGAGGATGGGAAAGAGCCTCCGCATAAAGGGAGCGAAGCCTCCCGAGCGGAGCGTATGTGTTTGAATACGACTGGAAATAAGCCAGATAGTGAGACGCATTCCTGTAACGGACCTTATGGAATCCGATACCTTCGTCTATCTGCTCCCGGATAGGTTTGCCTGCACTGCTGTATGCCGGATGGAAAGCCGCGTTGTCACAGTACGTACATCCCCCTCGCCCCACGGTGCCGTCCCTGTTAGGACAAGTGAAGCCTGCATCGATCACTATCTTCTGCAGGCGTTCACCGTATGTTTTCCTGAAATATCCGACAAAGGAATTGTATCTTCTGCCGTCTGGAAAGCCGGGCATGTCTATCTGGAGGTTTCTTTCAGATGGCACTCCCATTTCCACGCAGACTCAAGTGTCTGGTCGATAGTGCGTCCGGCTTTCCACCCGAGTTTCTTTTCCGCAAGCGACGGATCAGCCCAGATGGCAGTGACGTCACCGGCACGGCGTGGAGCGAACTTGTAGTTGAGCTTCAGACCGTTGACCTTTTCAAAGGTAGTGACGAGCTCGAGCACTGAAACAGGGCGGCCTGTCCCGATGTTGTAAATTTCATAATCTTCTTCCATCTTTCCGTCCAGCATCCTTGACACAGCCGCAACATGTGCTTTTGCAAGATCCACAATATCAATATAATCCCTCAGACACGTACCGTCAGGAGTAGGATAATCGTTGCCGAAAATGCTCAGGCACTCGCGCTTGCCGGCTGCCGTCTGGGTGATGTACGGAACAAGGTTGTTGGGCACCCCGCGCGGAAGCTCGCCGATAAGGGCTGACGGATGCGCTCCGATAGGATTGAAATATCTCAGGGCTATGCCTTTTACAGGTCCCTGCCTGTCAAGCCCGGGCATCACTTCATCCCCGTAAACGGCTGTAGCTTTCACTGTATCCCTGAGGATGTCTTCGCATATCTGTTTTGTATTTCCGTAAGGAGAAGTGGCAGGCTGACGCTCCGACTGCTCTGTGACAGGAAGCTTGTCCGTCTCGCCGTACACCGTTGCCGAGGACGAGAAGAGGACGTTGCATCCGCCGTGACTTTTCGCAGCATCCAGGATGTTCAGGAAAGACATGAGGTTGTTCTTGTAATACTTCACAGGCTCGGCAACAGACTCGCCTACAGCCTTGAAAGCGGCGAAATGGATGACTGCATCAATCCTGAAGTCAGTAAAAAGCTTGTCTACGGACTCGTAGTCGCAGCAGTCGATCTTCTCGAACGGGATATCATTCCTGCCGGTAATTTTTTTTACACCCTCAAAACAGGTCATGTCGCAATTCGACATATTGTCCGCAACGACGACATCATATCCTGCCTGGATAAGCTCCACGGAGACATGGCTGCCGATATAGCCGGCTCCGCCGGAAACCAAAACACGTTTTGCCATAATTCAAAAAATATTTATTATTGTACGATAGACTTGCAAACCAGACAAAGTTACTAAAAATATGAATATAAAGTTTCTCTGCGGAAGCATAATGGGACTTGCATCGGCCATTATTTTCCCGTTTGCCGCCAGATCACAGAGTCCCGGCGCCTTACAGACTGAATCCCCGCAGGATTATTTTTCGGACAATATCTCCGACGGGTGGCTGGAACATGCTTCTGCCGCCGTTTTTGCCGTAAAGATATCGGGAGATACTGTCGCATGCAACGGAAGCAGGAAGATGCTGGTTCCAGCCTCAACAATGAAAGCCATAACCACAGGTCTGGCCATGCACTCGCTCGGAGCTGACTACAGGTTCGGGACAAGCATAGGCTACAGCGGGACAATCTCGGAAGGAATCCTTCATGGAGACCTGTATATAATAGGCGGAGGGGATCCTGTCCTCGGTTCTGAGAACCATATTGCAGAACCTGTGGAAAAGACTTTCGGGACATGGAAAGCATTGCTTTCAGAAGCAGGAATACGGAAAATCGAAGGCAGGGTCATCGGAGATGACAGGTTTTTCGACCGGATTGCCGAAATAGATTCGTGGCAATGGAATGACATCGGCACATACTACGGCACCGGAGTCAGCGGACTGTCCTTCAACGAGAACATGCAGAGCATCAGCGTCTCCCCGGGAGACGCTCCGGGCAAGCCGCTGAAAGTCAGCACAGGCTATCCCCGGCTCCCCTGGATGGAATACAGTTTTCCATGCACTACAGGAAAAGCCGGGACAGGAAATACACTGTATATGTATACGACACCGTTCGCTCCGGCAGGAGAAATGAGAGGGACTCTGGCCATAGACAGAAAAACCAGGACAGAACAAGTGAGCAACAAGTTTCCGGCATACACATGTGCCTGGCACTTCGTTGAATACCTGGACGGATGCGGGGTGCCGTGCAGCGGCGGGGCTGCCGATCTGGGAAACGTTTTCGGAATACCGAAAAACGAAATCATACCACAGGACAGCCTTATTCTGCTGGGCACCACGTTTTCTCCATACCTGTCCGACATAGTATCCGAGACAAATCATGAAAGCAACAACATGTATGCGGAAACACTGTTCAAGACACTGGGGAAAGAATACTGCGGCACAGGCTGCTACGATTCTGCAAAAGCCGCCGTACTCAGTCTGCTAGAAGAACTCGGTACGGAAACGGAAAGAGGCATCTGCATAGCAGACGGAAGCGGACTGTCCCGTCAGGGCTGCATGTCACCTGAATTCATGTGCGGTTTCCTCAAAGCAATGATGGACTCCCCTTCTTTCGGCCTGTATGCGGAAAGCCTTCCCAGGCCTGGAAGTCCCGGAACTCTGATAAATGCCATGCGCAAATACCCGGCTGATTCAAAATCGCGGATCAGGATGAAAAGCGGCTCGATGACAGGCGTCAGATGCTACTGCGGATACATCATCCCGACTGAAGGCAGCCGGGATGACACTATAGTATTCTCGATAATGGTAAACAATTACTTCGGACCTTCATCCCGCCTGCAGGCGTTCCTGGACAGAATGATTTACCTTATGTCTATGGAAAACTGACCTATACGGATATTTTCCTGTTCACATTCTTGTATCCGGCCGAAGCATAGTAGAGGATGAATGCAAGGCAGGCGAATATCAGCCACAGCGAATTGAGGAATCCGACCAGATCGGCAAGCAGACCCTGAAGGAGAGGGATGACTCCGCCGCCGCAGACCATCAGCATGAAGAATCCCGAAGCCTCTGCAGTGTATTTGCCGAGACCGTCTACCGCAAGGTTGAAAATGGCGCCCCACATTACTGATGTAAAAAGTCCGCAAAGGATAAGGAACAGGACGTTGACCGGAATATCCGTACCGTAACGTCCGAATACGAACATTATCTTGGACGGGGTGAATATCGCCATGACAATCAGAGCGAGAGCCCCGAAGGCCGCAAACGAAAGCATGTCATGACTGGAAAATCTTGCCCCGTAATATCCTCCGACAGCTCTTCCTATAAACATGCACAGCCAGTATGAACTTACGATAATGCCTGCTTTCAGAGGGTGGATACCCATATCATGAATAAGATAAATATTGGCCGAATTGGCGATGCTGATTTCAACTCCGACATAAAGGAAAATGGCGACTGCCCCAAGGACGAAATGCCTGAAAGAAAGATAGCTTACAGAACCTCTTGCCGGCAGGAGCTGCAGTTTTGCATGAGGGTCTCTGTCAGGTTCCGGAATCGGAGTGAAGAATATGATGATGAAAGCTATGAGGAAAATACCCATGATAACCAGGAAAACCGGATCCGCATCCTTGATGGTATGGCTGGTATGGCGTCCCATAAGCCAGCCGACGACAAACGGGATAACCGTAGCTGCCAATGAGTTGAATGACCCTCCGACCTGTATGAGCTGGTTACCCCTGTTTCCTCCTCCTCCGATAGTATTCAGCATCGGGTTGACCACCGCATTGAGCATACACATGGAAAAGCCGGCAACGAATGCCCCAAGAAGATAAACCCAGAAACTGGCTGTGATACCGGACAGAAACAGCAGACCGACACCGGCAAAACCGATTCCCGTAGCTATCAGAGCCGAAATTTTATAGCCGTATTTTTTCAGAAGAAAACCGGCCGGAAGCCCCATAAGGGCATATGCCATGAAATTCAACAGATTGCCGAGCTGAGACGCCCAGTTGCTCAAACCGAACTGGAATTTGACTATCACACCCAGCGGATTCTGGAGACCGGTAACGAATGCTATCATGAAAAACAGTATGAACATGACCAGAATCGCCGGAATATACTTTCTTCTGCCCATCGCGCTTTAGTTTTAGTTTATAATAGGGTTAAAACGTTTGTTTCAAAGTTATAAAAAAACCTGTCAAAGTGAACGACTTTGACAGGTTTTTTCTATCACACGCTGTGCCGTCTACAGCTCCCATGCAAGGGCGGAAGCGCCGAGGATAGCCGCATCGGACTCCTTGAGCTGGGAGAACACGATCTTTATCTTGTTTTTCCACAAAGGAAGGAGATTGGCGTTCATGGAATCCATTATCGGCTGATACAGATACTCTTTCGCACGGGCAAGCCCGCCGAAAAGGACAATGGCTTCCGGAGCGCTGAATGCGACAAAATCAGCAAATGACTCACCGAGAATCCTGCCTGTGAACTCGAATATCTTCAATGCCAGCCTGTCGCCTTCCTTTGCAGCGTCATATACATCCTTTGAAGAAATGACATCCAGACTTCTGAGAGAAGACGGTTCATCACTCATTTCCAGCCATTCACGTGCCGTACGTGCGACACCGGTGGCAGATGTGTAGGTCTCCAGACATCCCGTTTTCCCGCAGTTGCAGAGCCTGCCGTTATGCCTTACGGCACAAGTATGCCCGAGCTCTCCGGCAAACCCGTCATGTCCGTAAACCACCTCGCCGTTGATGACTATTCCGCTGCCTACGCCTGTACCGAGAGTGATCATTATGAAATTCTTCATACCTCTGGCTGCACCGTAGGTCATCTCTCCGACAGCCGCGGCATTGGCATCATTTGTAAGGGCGACAGGAAGTCCGTTTGTCTTTTCCGTAAGAAGTTTGGCAAAAGGGATGGTCTTGTTTCCTCCCCATACGATATTGACCGCACATTCTATATTGCCCGTATAGTAATTGGCATTCGGAGCCCCGACACCTATTCCCCTTATCTTGCCTTCAGACTCGGATTCGGAGATTATTTTTTCAAGAGCCGCAGACACTTCATCAATATAAAGGTTGACATCATCATGGTTATCAGTACGGATGACAGTCTGCGCCAACACCTGACCGCGGGTATCGACAATACCCATTTTTGTAGTCTGGCCTCCGATGTCTATACCGACAACATACGGTTTATCTACTGTATTCATATTTCAGGATATTTTGCTATTTGCTTGATTTTGAAACTGTAGGTTTTGACAGATAAAGTGCGAACACAAGGATATAAGCCAGAGCCGCAACGAGTACCCAATAGCTGTCAATGAAACTGAAGCTGTCAGCCACCGCACCCTGAATGACAGGAAGCACGCCGCCGCCGCAGACCATCACCATGAACAGGCCTGAAGCTATGGAAGTATATTTGCCAAGGCCCTCAACCGCAAGGTTGAAAATCGCGCCCCACATTACAGAAGTACACAGACCGCACAGGACGAAGAATACGACTCCGAGCGGAATGTCTACCATGCTGAACGAAAGGTTTGAATTGATAGCAGGGAATTTGACGAAAGTCTCGGGAAGGAACATGCCGACAAGGATGAAGACAATGGCTACTGAACTTACTACTGTCATCATGACCTTGCTGGATACCTTTGCGCCTACAGCACCTCCTACAAGACGTCCGCAGAGCATGAGCAGCCAGTACATTCCGACTACTGTTCCCGCAACACCCGCAGACATGCCGACTTCAGGGGAAGTCATGTAAAGGTTTGCAATGTTAGGGATACCGACCTCTATACCGACATAAAGGAAAATGGCGATGACACCGAATACGAGGTTCTTGTGTGACAGAGCCTTTGAAACACTCTGCATGGTGCTCTCCTGAGGCTGCTTTGAAGAAGCGGCAGCTTCAAGCTCAGGCTCGGGAATCTTGGAGAACAGGATGATGACGAATGCGAGGGCAAACACACCCATAGCTATGAACAGGGCAGGGTTTGCATCGCTGATAGCCGTCTCCGAGGTCACCTCACCGATAAGATAGCCGACAAGCACGGGACAGATCGTAGCTGCGAGTGAATTCAGAGAGCCTCCGAACTGGATAAGCTGGTTGCCTTTGTTTCCACCGCCGCCAAGTGTGTTGAGCATAGGATTCACGACAGTGTTGAGCATACACATGGAGAATCCGGAAACGAACGCGCCGATAAGGTATACCGCAAAGCTTTCAGCTACACCTGAAAGGAACGAAATACCCACTCCGATGAAACCTACTGCCACAGCAGCAAGTGAAGTGAATTTGTAACCGTATTTCTTGAGGATGAAACCTGCAGGAAGTCCCATGAAAGCATAGGCTATAAAGTTTGCAAGGTTACCAAGCTGGGACATGGCGTTAGACGCTCCGAACTGTGATTTGACGATAATACCCATCGGGTTCTGGAGTCCTGTCACAAATGAAATCATCGCAAAGAGGAAGAACATGATCGCGATGGCCAGGACATTGCTGTTTTTCTTTGACATTTTTGATTGATTTATGTTAATAATTATTATGGTCTTGTCAAAAAACAAACAAAGGTAATAAATTTTCGGTATACAGACATCTATTTTCGGCCTAAATTGCCTTAATTGCCTTATCAATCCATAATAATAAATGCAGCAAAAACCCACAAAGCGGACGGAAAGACTGTTACTGTGGTATGTTTTACCGTAAAATATATACTTGCACTATGATTTTTTGTAGTATTTTTGTACCAATCAACCGATTGGCTTTCATTTAAAAGGATCTGGCCTTATGCTGAAAAAACTGAGGGTGGCGCTGGCCGCCGTATTCTTTGCAGCTGTCACGCTGCTTTTTCTTGACTTTACCGGGACTCTCCATGCATGGCTCGGATGGATGGCTGAAATCCAGTTCATCCCCGCTGTCCTTGCACTCAATGCGGCCGCAGTTCTGGCACTGACAGTCCTGACTCTGGTTTTCGGAAGGGTCTACTGTTCTGTCATCTGTCCGTTAGGGGTTTTCCAGGACATAGTATCCTGGATAAACGGCAAACGCGGGAAGAAGTACAGGAACAGATTCTCCTACTCTCCCGCAAAATCATGGCTCAGGTACCCGTTTCTGGTCATTTTCATTGCGGCTCTGGCAGCAGGGATATTTTCACTGGCCGCGCTGCTTGACCCTTACGCTTCCTACGGACGCATCGCAAGCAACCTTTTCGCACCTCTGTGGCAGCTGGGGAACAACTTTCTGGCCTGGATAGCCGAAAAGGCTGACAGTTACGCATTCTACAGTACCGATGTATGGCTCAGAAGCCTGCCGACATTCGTAATAGCAATTCTCACCTTCATCATAATCGCCGTGCTCGCATGGCGCGGAGGAAGGACATACTGCAACACGGTCTGCCCTGTAGGGACAGTCCTGGGATTCCTTTCACGCTTCGCTATGTTCAGACCGGTCATAGATGCCGGCAAATGCCGGGAATGCAGTCTGTGTTCACGCGGGTGCAAAGCCTCCTGCATAGACTACAAGAACCACAGGATAGACTACAGCCGCTGTGTGGACTGCATGGACTGCATGGAAACATGCAGGGACGGCGCCATCAGCTACAGGTTTGCCTACGGAAAAAGGACAGCAAAGACAGACGGCAAAGCCGGAAGCGCCGGAGTCCGGAAAAATGAAGACTCCGGGAAAGCGGAAAATTCCGGGACTTCCAGACGCACATTCATCGCATCGGCGGTAATGGCCGCTTCTGCCGCCACACTCAAGGCGCAGGAAATGAAACTGGACGGCGGGCTCGCAGAAATCCAGGACAAGAAAATACCTGACCGGACAACACGTATCGTTCCGGCAGGAGCACTCGGTATCAGCCATTTCGCCCAGCACTGCACAGCCTGTCAGCTATGTGTGTCCGTATGTCCGGAACAGGTACTCAGGCCGTCTGCCTCGCTGCTTACACTCATGCAGCCGGAAATGTCATACGAACGCGGATACTGCCGTACGGAATGCACGAAATGCTCCGATGTATGCCCGGCAGGAGCCATTTCCCCTGTAACAGCGGAAGAAAAATCGTCCATACAGATAGGACATGCCGTAGTCATCCGGGAAAACTGTATCGTAAATACAGATGAAGTAAGCTGCGGGAACTGTGAAAGGCATTGCCCGACAGGAGCCATCACAATGGTCCCTCCGGACGGAAACGGTGAAAACTCCGCACATGGCAGAGATGGCGGAGGACAGGGAAACGGACGGCAGCACAGGCACGGACGCGAGCTTCGGATCCCTGTAGTAAACGTGGAAAAATGCATAGGATGCGGCGCTTGCGAGAACCTCTGCCCTGCCCGTCCGTTCAGTGCAATATATGTCGAGGGACATCAGGTACATAAGATCATATAGAATATGGGAAACGATAGAACATATACCAGAAGGGACTTTCTGAAGATTGCCGGAGCAGGCTCTGCACTTGCAGGAGCCGCAGCACTCGGTTGCACTCCCTCCGGGAAAGGGGACAAGGCATCCTCCGATGCTCCTGCAGGAGAAATGACCTACCGGGTCAACCCCGGGAACGGAGACAGGGTCTCGCTGCTCGGCTACGGCTGCATGAGATGGCCTACTGTCAAGGACAGCGAAGGGAAGGACATAATCGACCAGGAGACTGTAAACGGACTTGTCGACTATGCCATGGAACACGGAGTCAACTATTACGACACGTCCCCTGTCTATGTCCAGGGACAGTCCGAAAGAGCCTCTGCAATAGCCCTCAACAGGCATCCCCGAAAATCGTACTATCTGGCAACCAAGCTTTCCAACTTCAGCAACTGGTCCCGGGAGAACTCCATGCTCATGTACCGGAAATCCTTCGAAAACATGGAAACCGACTATTTCGACTACTACCTCCTGCATTCCATCGGGAACGGCGGCACGAAGATGTTCGAGGAAAGGTACTTTGAAAACGGCATGGCAGACTTCCTGATGAAAGAGCGAGAAGCCGGGAAGATACGCAATCTCGGATTCTCTTTCCACGGGACACGGGAAACTTTCGACTACGCACTCAGTCTCCACGACAAGGTCCACTGGGACTTCGTCCAGATACAGCTGAACTACGTGGACTGGAAACACGCTTCAGGCCGGAATGTGAACGCCGACTATCTCTACAGCGAGCTTGAAAAGCGCGGCATTCCGGCCGTCATCATGGAGCCGCTGCTCGGAGGCCGTCTGTCGAAAGTGCCCCAGCATGTTGCCGACAGACTTCTGGAACGCAACCCGGACGGAAGCGTCGCCTCATGGGCTTTCAGATTTGCAGGGACGCCTTCCGGAGTGCTGACCGTATTGAGCGGCATGACCTATATGGAGCATCTCGCGGACAATATCAAGACCTATTCGCCTCTGGTGTCACTCAATCAGGAAGAACTTGACTTCCTGGAAGAAACGGCACAGCTGATGATGACCTATCCAACCGTTCCATGCAATGACTGCAAATACTGCATGCCGTGTCCTTACGGCATAGACATACCTGCAATCCTCCTGCACTACAACAAATGCGTGAACGAGGGCAACGTCGCAAACAGCCGGGAGTCAGAGAACTACCGCAAGGCCCGCCGGGCATATCTGGTCAGCTACGACCGGGCAGTTCCGTCTCTCCGGCAGGCAGACCATTGCACAGGCTGCGGCCAGTGCAACGAACACTGCCCGCAAAGCATCGACATCCCGCACGAGCTGCACAAAATCGACAGATATATAGAGAATCTCAGGAAAGATACCCTGTAATACGGCAGACGTAACGCCTCATGCCTGTGTTGCAGGCGTATCATTTTTTCCTGTACTGAAGCGGTGTGATGCCGGTATTGGCCTTGAAGAATTTATGGAAAGTGGAAGGGTTAGGGAAATTGAGACGGGATACTATTTCCTTAATCGGCATGTCAGAATACTTGAGCATGTTTTTGGCTTCCAGCATGACATAGGCGTCTATCCAGTCCGGCGCGGAACGGCCGGAAGCGGCTTTCACCAGTTTTGAAAGATATTTCGGGGTAAGGCAAAGCTTGTCAGCATAGAATGCCATACCCCTTTCCTGTGTATGGTACTCTGAAACCACACTGATGAAGCGGTCGAACACCACTTTGCTCCGGTCGGCTACGGCCAGTTCCGCTTTTGCCTTAGCGTCATTCATCCTGCTTTCAATCACACCTCCGTCCAGATAGAACAGCGATGAAAGCAGGGATGTGATACATTCCCTCTTGTACAGAAGATTGGACCTGAGAATATCAGATGCCAGTTCCAGATATTTCTTGGCTATCGCCTTCTCCTCTCCGGTCAGCACGAGACACGGATTCCTGAGCAGTGCTATTCCCCTGGACATCAGTTGCGGCATATTGACTTTCATCCCCGACATATATTCCCGTGTCATCGCCATCACGATAAAGTGCAGAGACTCCTTTTGGCTGTCATCAAGTTCCGGGACGGTGATTATGTCTCCGGGAAAGTTGATGAACAGGGAATCCTCCACGACATCGAAGTCCGTCAGATTGACAGTCATCCGGACCCTTCCGGAAACGCAGAAAAAAACCAGATACCCGTCAAATCTGCAAGGGTGCTTCAGGATGTTGAGATTCTTGTCATACCTCATGTCAATAACACAGAAGTCATCTCCGACATTTATACAGTCAGATACCGGGAACAGCTGGCGGAACTGCGCCATGCTGATAGTGTGAGTTATGTTTCCTGTCATTTCAGTTCATTGTTATTCAGATCAGTCCGGCAACAATCCATTACTTTGCCATAAGTCCGGCAAATGTACAAAAATTCCTCCTTTTGACAATTTTACCATTCCAAAGGACTCTAAATCCGACAATCCGGGCACCTTTTTCGTATAGTCCTGCCATCGCGTTTTAACAGGATATGACAATGAAAACACGAATGCTCATGATGGCTGCTACTCTGGCCCTGCTGCCGTTACTGACACAGGCAAGAGAAGTCATGACACTGCAGCAGTGCAGGGATTCGGCCATCGCAAACAACAAGAACCTAAAAATCGCCGCACAGAAAGTGGAGATTGCCGGACATGACAGAAAAATCGCATTGGCCAACTATTTTCCGAACATTTCCGCTTCTGCGGCCTACATGTACAACAGCCGGAACATCGACCTGCTCACTTCCGGGCAGTCGGAAACACTTGCCAATCTGGGGAGTTCCATGCAGGAGGCACTGCAGTCCGGACTTGGAGGACTGCTGTCAGACCCGTCCTTTTCCCAGATACTTCAGAAGAACCCTGAACTCCTGCAGCTGCTCGGGAATCTCTCTTCCGCCGATATTGCCGGGCCGGTAAATGCCATAGGCGCTGAAATAGACAAGGCCTTCGAACTGGACATAAAGAACATGTTTGTCGGGGCAGTCTCCCTGCAGCAGCCGGTATTCATGGGAGGCAAAATCGTGAATGCCAACAAGATGGCAATGCTTGCCGAAGAGCTGGCACAGTCACAGTACGACACCCGGTACAGAGAGGTCGTCTCGGAAGTCGACAATGCCTACTGGCAGATAGTCTCCATAGCAAACAAGCGGAAACTTGCACAGGATTATTCCGGTCTTCTGGAAATGATGCTCCATGATACCGATGTGATGGTAGCCGAAGGTATAGCTACACAAGCAGACCTCCTGTCGGTAAAAGTGAAAGCCAATGAAGCCGGGATATTGCTTACAAAAGCCACCAACGGACTTATACTCAGCAAGATGCTGCTATGCAAGCTCTGCGGGCTTCCTTTGGACACATACCTGGAGCTTGCTGACGAACAGCTGGACAGGATTCCCGTACCGAAGATGAGTCCGCATATAAGCGATGAGGAGGTCTATGCCGCCAGACCGGAAATACGGAGTCTGGATCTGGCACGGCAGATATGTGACAGAAAAGCGGCACTGGCGCGCGCTGACATGATGCCGCATATAGCCCTGACGGCCAACTATCTGATTACAAACCCCAATGTTTACTGCGGATACCGTAACAAGTTTGCCGGGATGTTCAATGTCGGTGTGGCTGTCAATATTCCTATAATACACGGATGCGAGGCCATGCAGAAAGTCCGCAAGGCCAAAGCCGAGGCTGTCCTGACTTCATATCAGCTGGAAGATGCCAAGGAGATGATTTCCCTTCAGGTGGCACGGCTGCGTCAGTTGGAGTCCGAAGCCTTTGAAAAACTGGAGATGGCCGGAAGCAACCTTGCCAGCGCCGAGGAAAATCTGCGCACCGCCACTGTCGGTTATACCGAGGGAGTCATTCCGGCCAATACCCTGATGGCAGCCCAGACGGCATGGATGAAGGCTCATTCGGAGTATATAGATGCGGGTGTGGAGATGCAGATCAATGCAGTCAGTCTGGCCCTTGCAGAGGGGCGGTAGACTATTGTTTTCATGAACCGTTTCTCTTTTTCCCGGTTCATGAAAACAATAGTCTACCTTAAGCAGATGAAAACAGGAAGGGAAAACGGTTTCCTCTGACAGCGCTCTGCCTTTCGCAAAAAAGAGAAAATGAAATATGATGCAGTTATCATTAAAAAGAAACAAAAAAATGGAAAAGAGTAAAAAGAGCTACAACCTTATAATAGGAATAGCAGCACTTCTTGCGATAGTAATGACTGTCGCATTGGTAGGATATATCGTTTCGAAACCGGAACCTGCAGTAATTCAGGGACAGGCGGAAGCAACGGAATACAGGGTATCGGGAAAGGTGCCGGGAAGAATCGAATGTTTCCATGCAGCAGAAGGGGATTTCGTGCATAAAGGAGATACGCTGGTGGAGATTGACAGCCCTGAAGTCAGGGCAAAACTGGCACAGGCCATGGCAGTCAGATCGGCGGCCGAGGCGCAGAAAGAGAAAGCCTTGACCGGAGCAAGACAGGAACAGATTGCCGGGGCGTATGAACTGTGGCAGCAAGCCGTTGTCAATGAGGAAATCATGAAGAAATCCTTCGACAGAGTGGAAAGACTCTACGAACAGAACGTGATAAGCGCGCAGAAGTTCGATGAGGCACAGGCAAGATACAAGGCAGCCAAAGCCACGAGCGCCGCTGCAAAATCACAGTATGACATGGCTGTGAACGGAGCCAGAAAGGAAGACAAGGAAACAGCCATAGCTCTTGTCAACCAGGCAAATGCGGCACTGATGGAAGTGGAGTCATACCTCGGAGAACTGTATCTTACGGCCCCTGCAGACGGTGTCATTTCAGCCAGATTCCCGAAAGCGGGGGAACTTGTGGGACAAGGGGCCCCGATAATGGCAGTGACTGATCTGGATGATGCCTGGTTCACATTCAGTATCAGAGAAGACATGCTGAACGGACTCAAGGTGGGGGATGAACTTGCCGTTACCGTGCCGGCACTGGGGAACGCAGTATACAGGACCAGAGTGAACTACATAAGCGTACTTGAGTCATACGCCACGTGGAGAGCGACACTGGACACAGGCAGTTTCGATGCCAGGACCTTTGAAGTCAGAAGCGTACCGGAAAGCCCGATTGACGGACTGAGGCCGGGAATGACCGCAATAGTCGTTCAGAAATAAACATGCATCGGAATCAAAACCGGAAAAAATGAATTTCTTCCACAACATAAAGTCCGCTTTGCTCAGAGAGCTGCGGCTGATGCGCCAAAGACCGGTCTACCTTCTGGCATCTGTAGGGGTGATGGCTTTCTGCATGGTTTTTTTCCTGACATTCCTGAAAGACGGTATGCCGGAAGACCTGCCGATAGGTGTGGTGGATATGGACAATTCCTCCCTTTCCCGAAACATCAGCAGGCAGATAGATGCCACGCAACTCGGACATACATTGGAATTCAGCTCGTACAGAAGTGCACGGGAAGCGCTTCAGACAGGACGGATCAATGCATTCTGCGTCTTTCCTGACGGGATGTATGAAGACGTGATTTCCGGAAGGCAGCCTACAGTGTGCCTCTATGTGAATTCACTGTATTTCGTAGGAGGCGCGCTTGCCTACAAGGACCTTCTGACCATGATGAATATGGCTTCCGGAGGAGTGCAGAGAGAACTGCTCAGGGCAAAAGGGATGAATGACAATGCAATACTGGGGCAGATACAGCCCATTGCAATAGATGCGCACCAGATAGGGAACGTCACGACAGACTACGGTGTCTACCTGACCAACGTACTGATGCCGGGGATACTGGAAATGATTGTCATTCTGGTAACGGTATTCGCTTTGGGTTCGGAACTGAAATACGGGACATCAAGACACATGCTCGAAAAGGCCGGAGGCTCCATGTCGGCAGCAATGACAGGGAAACTGATTCCATATACGGTATTGTTCACGGCCATAGGGATAATATGCGATATAGTATTGTACTGCTGGGCAGGGTTCCCGATGGCCGGATCCGTATGGCACATGTTTGCGGGGACTTTCGTAATGGTTCTCGCATGTGAGGCGGTCGCTTTTTTCATTATCGGCACGCTGCCTGTCCTGAGGCTGGCCCTCAGTATCTCGGCATTGTACAGTATACTCGGGTTTTCATTGGCAGGATTCACATTCCCGGTAGAAGCCCTTCCTCCCTATATTCAAGGTCTTGCATCAATATTTCCTCTCAGGCACTACTACCTGATGTACGTCCGGGAAGCGATTTTCGGGAGCGGATTCGGCGGGTGGTATCCACATATTGTGTATATGCTGCTGTTTCTTTTCCTGCCGGCTCTTGTATACAGACGACTGAAAAAGGCATACATGCTCTGCAATTTCCCACGCAACTGACACCCGGAAACCGACCGGCATAAAACAGAAAACATACATGAAATACATAAGCCAATGGTTGTCTGACTGGTATGATATCTTCACCAGAGAGCTCAGACACATATTCAGCGACAGCGGGGTGATGGTGATATTCTTCCTCGCAGGTCTTGCCTACCCTCTTCTGTACGGACTGATCTACCGGAACGGGACAGTAGATGACATGCCAGTCGCGGTAGTAGACAATTCCGGAAGTTCCGGCAGCCGGGAATTTGTCCGCGCTCTGGATGCGACCCGGGAGCTGGAAACCGCTTATTCCTGTCCCGACATGGATACGGCCCGGGAACTCCTGCAACAGAGAAAGGTAAAGGGCATCGTGATGATTCCTTCCGATTACGAAGACTGTCTGGTCTCCGGGGAACAGGCCCATGTATCTACCTACGCGGACATGAGCAGCTTTCTCTACTATAAGAACCTGACGATGGGAGCCAGCCAGGTGATGTTATCGGAAATGCGTGATATACAGGCTTCAAGATTTTCTGCTGCCGGATATGGCGTGCAGCAGATCCATCAACTGGTACAGCCGCTGGAATATGAAGAGGTCATGCCTTACAACAGGAATTTCTCCTACAGTATCTTCTTCCTGTCGGCCGTGCTGCTTATAGTGGTGCAGCAGACCATGTTCTACGGAGTGTCCATGCTGACCGGGACAATGCGGGAGGAGAACCGAAGTTTCGCCGTGCTGCCGGACAGGCTCAAGGGTCACGGGATTTCCAGATCAGTGCTCGGACGAGGAGCGGCCTACTGGCTGCTGTACATAGCCATCGGGGCCTATGTAGCCGCTCTTGTGCCGAAGATTTTCGGACTGCCGCAGAACTGTCCGTTCGGGGAGATTTTTGTCCTTCTGCTTTTCTACGTGAGTGCATGTGTCGTGTTCAGTTTCACTTTCAGCTCATTGGTCCGGCACAGGGAAACGGTGTTCGTGCTGTTCCTCTTCATGTCTCCGATATGCCTTTTCCTGACCGGCTTTTCCTGGCCGGAAAGCAGTTTTCCCGGATTCTGGAAAGGATTTTCATATATCTTCCCTTCCACTTTTGCCGTCCGTGCCTTCATAAACATGAATACCGCAGGGGCGACGCTTGCCATGGCCTCTCCGCAGATAGCTGCACTGACGGTCCAGATCATTGTCTACTATTTGCTTTCCTGTCTGGCCGTCTTTGTCGAGAACCTGCTGCTCAGACGCAGAAAAGAGCGTGGAAATGGTATTTGCATGAAAACAAAATTGGAGTAATTTTGCACGACTGAAACACCAGACTGCAATTATGAAACGATTCCGGACCTGCCTTACCTTAGCCGCATTTGCCATTGCCGTTCTTTTTGCCGGCTGCTCGAAACACACTGGCAAGGACAACGTCAGGCAGGCAGACATCGGGTTCATAGCCCATATACAGGAAATCGCCATCACGAGACCGGAAGAAGCCCTTGCACTGCTCGATACGGCAGAAAGCAGGCACAGGCTCAGTGCATTCGACATCAACGACCTGCGGAGCCTCGTCTACCACAACGGACTTTCCCGTTACAAGACCGCGCTTGCATACGCCCGCAAAGCCTACAACGACCCGGAAGCGAAGAAAAAACCGAAACGGCTCCTGTCCCTTGTGTCCATTATGGCTGACGAAGCCCACACCAACGGCGACTACGCCGGCAGCATCAGATACTGTACCGAAGGTCTGGATCTCGCCCGCAAGCTGGAAAACCGGACTTACGAAGCGGGCCTGAACGTCACATGGGGGCTTAACCTGATGGAAATGGGACAGTACGATGAAGCATTCCGGCACATAGACATGGCAATCGGCATTCTGGATAAAGAAGTCCGGAAAAATCCGCGCTACCATGCCTGGGACGAACTTCTCTACGCTCTCGGCATGAAACTCAGCCTGCTGTGGGACAAAGACCGCTATGAAGAGGCCATTACCATGAAACCCCTTATCGAAGAGGCGCTCCAGGGACTGAAAAAAAGCGACGGCATCCCTGACGGACTTGCCGATATGAGGAAAGCGGAAACAGATGCAATCTACTGCTGTATAGCATACGCCACCTCGGACCGCACGGAAGGGGACAGACTTTACAGGCAAATCGAAGCCAACCCGGCTTCATCGGCTCCTGAAAAGGAATACATACGTATCCTGTGCCTGAACATGGCCGGACGCCACCAGGAAGCCCTTCACTATATCCGCAGGGAAAAGGAAATGCTCCGGGCTTCCACCGACACTGTGAACTGGGACTACATCAACCCTCACCTCCAGTCGGAACTAGAAGCATACCAAGGAATAGGAGACTGGAAATCAGCCTCTAGAGTACAGTCCATGATGCTTGCACTGACAGACTCTCTACGCCAGAGGGAACGTACCCGGGACGCGCTGGAACTGGCAGAAATATACAACTCCTCCGAACAGGCCCTGCAAATCGAACGGCAGGCAAATAAAATCAGACGGCACAACATTTTCTTCGCCTTTGGCATACCGGCATTCATTCTGCTTGCCGCCATTCTCGTCTACGTCCTTAAAAGCAGGCGCATCATCGAAAGGAAAAACGACGCGATGAAAAAGGCCATTGACGAGCTGATTGCCTGTAAAGACGGCCTTTTCGAAAAGCAGGAAGAAAATATGCGGCTGCGCGAAAAACTGGAAAGCTCCGACAGGCAGTCGGATCAGGAAAAGGACCGTATGCTGTTCGAACATGTCAACCATGAAATCGTCAGCCGGAAACTATACCTGCAATCAGACTTCAGCAAGAAGGAACTTCTGAAAGGAGTCCACATCCCTGCCAACAAGTTCGCTTCCCTGTTCAGAGAATTTGCCGGATGCAGTTTCTCCCAATATATACAGGATCTCCGGCTTGACTATGCCATCCGGCTTATGCGCGAGCAGCCGCAATGGACACTGGATGCAATTGCCAAGGAAGCCAGTATGTCAAATGGGGCATTCTACAGCCAGTTCCAGAAGAAATACGGAATGAAGCCATCCGAATTCCGTAAAAGAGAACTGTTTGCCCCCATTGATAAAAATGATTAAACATCTGACAATCAACCTATTTTCATTTAAAAGTGATTTCCGTGGAGAAAAAGATGATTTTCATGGAGAGCAAGCCCGTCCGAATCCTTTGCCGCCCATGAGCATCTGAGTACCTTTGATTCATGTCTGTTTTTAAAAAAGCAATGGCATGAATCTGAATCACACCATTTTCAGAAGACTGATAATCCTATCAGTCTTTTTTATGGCCGTACTGTTTCCTGCTACGGCCAATAGCGGCAAGACCGATACAAACATACCCGATACCGGTACCCTCTCCCTCCGTGCCAACCTCCTGCGCTGGGCCACGCTCACGCCCGACCTTGGCATCGAGTGGCGCGTCAACCGCTTGTGGGGCATCCTCGTACACGGCTCGTGGACTTCGTGGTCGTGGAGCAATAAAGACCGAAGGTATGCCTTGTGGGAAGTCTCGCCCGAAGTGCGCCATTATATAGGAAAGGAGAAGCGCGGCTACCTCGGCGCGATGTACAAGGCAGGGGCGTTCAACTACAAG
>CASFGK010000019.1 GCA_949294195.1 uncultured Bacteroidales bacterium
GTAAGCGTCCAAAAATGACGTCTTGCCCTAAAGTATAAAAATCTCGACCTTCGCTGCTGTAATCAAAAACTCAGTAAAGATGTATAGCAGCAGCGATTTTGAGCATTTGTTCATCCGTTACAAAGCGGAGGCGATGCCACAAGGTGAGTCCATCCAGGACTTCTGTTTGAAAAACAAAGTACCCTACAATCTGTTTCACAAATGGTACAAGGATACCCGACATCGCATTGTCCCGGTACAGGTAGAAGGACAACAGGTGGAGCAAGAACCGGAAAAGGATCTTTCAGCTTCCACCCCATCCATGGGAGGTGCTTTGTCATCCCCTCCGGTGAGATTTATGATAGATATCCGTATGACAGGTGGAATGCACATACAGCAACGGAACTTAAGCTACGAGGGTTTGAAGAACCTAGTGGAGAAGCTGGAGGGACTATGCTGAACATTACAGGAATGACTAGGTTTTATTACCTGCAAAACTTCCATGATATGCGCTGCAAATATGAGCGTGTGCTTTCCGTCATCCACCAGCAATTGAACCGCGAGCCGGAGGAAGATGAAGTTTTCATTGTGATGTCCAAGGATCGGCGGAAAGTCAGGCTGTTTGCTTATGACTGCCGTTCCTTCAGCCTGTATGAGAAGCGTTTCGCTTCGGGTTACAAGTTCATGCAGGTATGCAGGCAGGGGGAAGAGACGGTATATAGCATCCAATGGAAAGATGTGGTTGTGCTGTTACAGAATCCTGTTATCAACCAGTTGAATATCAAATAAATAAGCTGGAAATAATTTGTTTATGTCACTGTTTTTCAGTACCTTTACGGTATAAATCAAGGTGGCATGGACGATCGTGAATTTGAAAAGATATTGGCTTCGGCCGAACAACTGAGGCTCCGTGAAAAAGAGACGGAGCCTTGGGTTGATCGTTATTCCGATATGAATTCCATGGAAAAATCAATGTTGCTTGACGAACTTTTTGCCTTACGCAAGGCTGACAAGGAACGTGAAGCAAATCTTCTGGGAAAGCTGGACCGTATGGCCGAGCAGCTGTTGGCTCTGAATGAGAATTCCCAGCGATTACTGAGACAAAATGATGAGCTGAAACAGATGCTGTCGGATCGTGACGCGCTGATAGAAAAGCTCCGGAAGGAGAATGCCGCCTTGAAGGAACAGAAGAAGCTTTCAGACAAGAACCGTTTCGACGGCAAGACCCAGAAACTTTCGTCCAAGAACCGTGGCACCGATTCCCGCGAAGCGGACAAGGAAGATTTTGACGGCAGTTCCACTCCCAACCTTCCTTCGGAGGATACGGGAACGGACATTCCGTCATCTACCGGTAGGAAACAGGAACGGCCATACCGCCAGGGCATGTCCTACAAGCGGATGAAGGCTGACAAGTCTGTACATCATGATTTCGATTTCTGCCGTTTGCCGAAAGAAGCAGTTATTATCAAGACATTCCACAAGTATTCCTACGAGCAAGTGAGCTATATTCTGGAGCACAGGTATCAGGTTGTCCGTTACAAGCTGCCGGACGGTAGAATCTGCGAAGGCTACCTTTCCAAAGACGGGGGCCCCGATTACATGGATGTGGTTCCGGGAACCCATGCGTCTGCCGATTTCCTGGCTCATCTGGCCTTCAACCATTTTGTGCTGAATGTGCCTTATTACCGTGAGATGTACCGTCTGAATGACCATGGCATGTTCCTGAGCCGCATGACCCTGACCAACTGGCTTGAGAAAGGTGCAGGGTTTACCAAGAGACTGGTTGAAACGCTCAAGAATATGGCCATGGAGAAAGATGCCATCGTGAACTGCGACGAGACCTGGTGCAAGGTGAAGGTACAGGACCGTTATCGCAAAAGATATATCTGGTGTCTGGTCAACCGTGAAGAGAAGATTGTCATCTACTGTTATGAGGAAGGTTCCCGCAGCCGTGATGCCCTGAAGAATATTTTGGGTGACCGGCAGATCAAGGCGCTGCAGTCGGACGGCTACAATGTGTACATGTATCTGGAAGACAGACTGTACGACACGGAACACCTCTGCTGCCTGGCCCATGCGCGCGCCAAGTTCGTGTATGCCTACGAGCAGGGCGGTGACCTGAATGCGAAACAGATGCTGGAATACATCGGCTGGTTGTATGGTCAGGAAGACAGTTATCGCCAGTCCGGTCTGACAGCTGAAGAGATAGCCCGACAGCGGAACTCCCTACGGACAAAAGATGTCATCGGCCGCATGCGCAGTTTCCTGAATGTGCTGACTTCGGAGGGGCATCCTCCCCGGGGAGACCTGATGGAAAAGGCGGTCAATTACCTGAAGAACTTCTGGAATCAGCTGTTCGCCTACTTGAAAGACGGCCGCTACAGTATCGACAATACCATTGCGGAGCGTTTCATCCGTCCCTTGGCGGGTGAGCGGAAGAACTCGTTGTTCTTTGGCAGCAACCGCATGGCGAATGTGTCGGCCGCCTATCATACGTTGATATCTACTTGCCGGGCCAACGGTATCTCCGCCCTGGCTTATTTGAAGAATCTTTTCCGTGAGGTTGTCAAAGGGCGCAGGGATTATGAAAATCTGCTGCCGATGACCATCGGAATCAATACTAACAAACTTTAAAAATCAAGTCCAGTTTTTGAAAACTTTAAGAGGAAAGCTTCCTAAAGGGGCTTTCCCTATGGGATACGTCAAAATTGGACGCTTAC
>CASFGK010000020.1 GCA_949294195.1 uncultured Bacteroidales bacterium
AACTGGACTTCATCAAAAATAATCACCGACTCTCTTTCATACAGTTGTACCTGATATATGAACTGCAACCTGATAAACAGGTAATTCAAGTCTGAAATATCATTGAACAAATCGCTCACCTCCCTTGACACCTTCGAAAAATCAATCAATATGTATGACTTATACTCATGACGTGCAAATTCTTCCGCGATGGTTGATTTCCCGATACGTCTGGCACCTTGTATCAGTAATGCCGTATCTCCGTTGCGTTCAGTCTTCCACTTGAGCATTGTATCGTAAATCTTTCGTTTGAAATAGATTACATTATCTTCCATTTATCTTCAAATTTATGTGCGAATATACGTTTTATAAACATCTCCACCAAATTTCAAACGCATAAAATGTCAATATCCACCAAATCTTTTCGTTCTTTTCGTCAGTCAGCACTAAATTCTCAAAAATATTTGATTGAAATGAGATTTATTTGCTAATTTTGCAACGATTTTGAGACAGTATAAACACTAACAATGCGTAGATACAGAATGAACATATTATCAATAACAACCGCAATTCAGAGCAATAAACGCACTGAATCTGTGTCGTGTGTTCTTGTTTCACGCATTGAACCTCGTACAGTAAATACTTTCCGACGAACATAACACGTACACTATTGTACTTTGAATAAGAATATAAGTTGAATAGTTGGAGAGTATTCACAAACTTTCCAACTATTCTGTTTTATGCCCATTTGTGACAGTCGCCTTTGTGATGCTCTTCTGTCATTTCCGTCTGATGGGCTATTGGTAACCAAATTATTAACGTGCAGTGATGCACATAAATTGAGAAAAGATGAACTATAAATTTGATGGCAGCAAGTTGTTCTTTACATCTGACACCCATTTTTATCATAGGAATATCATTCGTTTCTGCAACAGACCGTTCAAAAATGTGGAAATGATGAATGAAGCCATCATATCCAACTGGAATAATACAGTCGGGCAAGACGGTGTCGTTTTCCATTTAGGTGATTTTTGTCTTGGCGGCTCAGCTGAGTGGAGTAAAATACTCGACAGATTGAACGGCAAGATTTATCTGATTATGGGCAACCACGATTTGAAGAATATACGCCAAGGTTACATCAACAGATTTGAGCATGTAGCAATGCAAATGCATATAGAGGTAGACAAGCAGAAGATATATTTGAACCATTACCCTTTTCTATGCTTTGATGGCGGATATAAAGATGTGTGGCAATTGTTCGGACATGTTCACACAAGGCAAAACAACACAGGAATTGATGCTGCCCGGCTTCAATATCTCTATCCGACACAGTACGACGTTGGAGTTGACAACAATAACTTTACGCCTGTATCATTTGAGCAGATCAAAAGAATAATAACCAAACAAATTGAAAAAGGAGGACAGTAGAATGAAGATACAATATATGAGCGACCTACATATGGAGTTCTGTGATAACAGCAGGTGGCTGAAACATAATGAATTGCCGGTAACAGGCGATATTTTGGTACTTGCCGGAGATATATTCTATTTGAAAAACAAGATTGCACCTCTAAGTAATTTCTGGAAATGGACTTCAGCGAATTATCGTCAGGTGCTCATTGTACCCGGGAACCATGAGTATTACAATTATTGTGATGTAATGGATAATGGATTGCAATGGAATTGGATGTTCAAGAACAATATAGGATATTATCAAAATCAGGTAGTGAGGATTGATGGCACCGACTTTATCATGAGTACTTTATGGTCTCAAATTTCTCCTTCCGACGAATATTTTGTATGGAAGGGTATGAATGATTTCCGGCAGATAATGTATAATGGCAAACTGCTCCAAACAGAGGAGTTTAACCAAATGCATAACTTTTGTTTGGATTTCATAAAGCGAAGTCTGGCAGAAAGCACAGCAGAACACATTGTAGTGGTAACACATCATCTTCCCACATTGGAGGTTGTTGCTCCTCACCATAGAGGTTCTGTGCTGAACAGTGCATTTGCTACTGATTTGAGCAAACTCATAGCTGGCAGTCGTATTGATGCGTGGATTTACGGGCATTCACACACAAATATTGATGCTGAAATTAACGGGACAAAAGTCATTTGCAATCAGATGGGATATGTATTTGACAACGAACATATCAGCAATGGTTTTGATCCGGGCAAGTGCTTAATCTTATGACAAGCAGATTCATCTAACACGCTCTAAAGCCTCAATGTATCATATAGTTAATAGAAAAGCACCTATTTCAATATTATATGATATGTTGGGGCTTAATATTTTCAGTTAGTCACACGAAAAAAAATCTTGCTTGTCAAAGGAAAGTTACCTTTACTTTATCCCTGTACTCATATATACGCCTAATAAAGTAAAGTCAGAACAAAGGGAAGAAAAGAGATGGCTTCGCCAAGCAGACCAACCGATTTACCTAAGTCCACACACGACACAACCTATTTTTCTTTTGGCTGCAAAAATATTCGTGACTGCATCTTGTTTTCAGTTGACATCAGTTGGTGAAATTACCGCTTATTTCGTATCTTCGCAACGGATAGAAAACAGGTGGACTTCGGACGGGGAAACGGCAGTTTTCCCGTTGGTTCCGATTCAAGAAAAAGAGCGGCGAAATGGGCGGTTTTAAGCCCGAAAAACAAGTGAAAAATGGCTTTTCTACCGTTTAAACGCCAATTCTTTTGTTTTCAAGCAGTTCGATATGCTGCATCGGAATGTATGTCTGTCGCCAATAAATGTTTTATTGGCGACAGACATACTCTCTTATTACACGTATCCGGAGTCAGGCAACGGAACCTGCCACTTGCGGCCAGCCGCCAAATCGGCAAGGTGGTTTCTGTCTATGATCTTTATTTCGTTCATTTCTGTATGTCCATTAAATTTCAATAAACTTGGCCGGATCAAATCCGTTCATCAGGTGTTCATCCTCAAAAACGTATCCCATCTGGTTGCAGATTATACGCGTCGCGCCAATCACAGTGTCGATGTTGGTATGCGAATGCCCGTAAATCCAGGCATCGATCCGGCTGCCGGCAATCAGGTCTCCATACTCACTGGCAAAGGCGCTGTTCAGCACGGAACCCTTATGATGCGGCGCCACTACTTGGAGTGTCGGCAGATGGTGTGTAACCACAACGATATGGGCCGCCGTACTCTCTTCGACGCTTTTCCGGATAAAGCTGATGCAGGTATCATGCATCCAGTTGAATTCCTCCACCTGCAGCAGCTTCCCGTCGAACCTGATCTGGCGGAAGTCATTCATGCCTTTCCACACGAAATACCCGTCGTTCGGGCTGATCCGTGACCACAGCGTACTCAGTACGAAGTCGGTATCATCGATGCGGACGACCTGGTTCTGATAGTAGCCGACATTCTCCCGGAACATCCACCGCCATTGCAGGCCCCTATCCATCACGTCCGAATAGTTGTAATATTCATGGTTGCCGGGGACAATCAGCACCTGCCGGTAGTTCTCCGAAGCCCGTTTCCAGAACTTCGTCAGCGGAGCGACCTTATCCTTGAGATAGAAAATGTCCCCGGCCAGCACCAGCACATCGCCAGTGACCGGAAACCCGTTGCGCTTCAAGTATCTGCTGTTATCGCTTAATTCCAAATGCAGATCGCTCATGTATTGTATATTCATATTATTGTTCTCCTTTCCTTGATTGTTCAATCTGCTTTTCAATGATTGCCTTCACCTGCGCAAAAGAGACCGGTGTGAAATCGTTGTTGTCCACTCCGACATCATATTGCGTGGAAAAAAGCATCTTCAGTCTCGGAGCATCCTTTCCCGTGTTATGTCGGCTTGTGTGGACATGCCCGAAAAGCTGCCAGGTGTCTTTATATGCACCGCCATAACACAGAAACGGATAATGGTTCAGATAAATCTTCTGGTTCCCGACTTCGATATGCAGCTGAGGAAGAACCGCCTCAAAATATTCCGTATAGTTCTGGCGGAGATTCTTCATGTCATGATTGCCCGAGATAAGATATATTTTCCCGTTAAGCCGTTCGAGAATCCTTGTCCATTCGGCAGATCCGCCCAGACAGAAATCGCCCAGGTGAAAAACGATATCTTCCGGTCCCACTACGCGGTTCCAGTTGGTGATAAGGCTTTCATTCATGTGTTCCACATTCTTGAAAGGCCTGCTGCAGAACCTGATGATATTTGCATGGTTGAAATGGGTGTCGGATGTAAAGAACACCCCGCTTTCCTTAAATTTGTAATGCATAATCTTTTCTTTTTTTTGCGCATCACTGCGCGGTTGGTAAAATTGTTCTTGTATTCCCATGGATGGAATTGACGGAGAGGACTGCATGAGACAGACGTCACCGATGGGCAAAACGAAAACCGCCGGGAAGTTTGGCAAGGACTTTCCGACGGTTTTCATTTATCGTTTCAGCGGGATACCGGCATCATTGTATCCCCGAGGTTCGTCGGAAATTGTCTTCAAAAGTATAGAATGCTCGAATGCCCGAAGTATGGACACACGACAGCACCTCAAGGCATTTTGAGCCTCGACACGATGCAGTTGTCCGGTTGTTCATTCTTCTTTGAAGCATTGTAATCCTTAAGCTATATTCAAAAGAGGATGCAAATTTATGGAATTATCCGAATATCCCGAAAAAACTGCACTTTTCCATAGAAATACAAACTGTTTGAACTAAATTTGCGTCCATATACTCACCCCGCTTCCCATAAGAACAGCGCGCTCAGGGTGAGTTTTTATTTGTTCTCAAGAGTATAGGAAAGATTCAATGTACGACCGTATATCCGAAGAAAAACACGTTGTCGGGCTGATGATACGCATGTATTGCCGGCATAAAGAACACAACAGAGAACTCTGCGAAAAATGTTCTGAAGTTCTGAACTATGCTGTCCGTCGTCTGGAAACCTGCAAATTCGGTAACAGAAAGCCTACCTGCAAGAAATGCCCGGTTCATTGCTACCGCAAGGACATGCGGGAGGACATCCGCACCATCATGCGCTGGTCCGGTCCCCGCATGATGCTATACCATCCGCTTGTCGCGATAAGGCATCTGTGGCGGGAATCTGGTATACCGAAATATTGCAAATAATTCGGTATAAATTCAGCCGGCTTATCCTCTCACTGCCTTTGGAGTCCAGTTGAACAGGAAACGCAGGACTTTCTGCCGGTCATAGCTCTTGTCTTTTTCAAGCAGGCCGGAGTCCTGTATGTGAATGACTTTTCCTCCAGTATCCAGGATGACAAAGACGGGGAAACCGAAGCGTGCGGGATTTCCAAGCCGTTTCATCATTGCCGCCGTATTGGCGGACTGGTCTGAGGATTTGCGGGGATTGTAATTGACATGGATATAAACGAAATTATCGTCAATCACCTTGCTGATTGCTTCGTCCTTTGTGATGAAGTCAGCAAAACGAAGACACCACGGGCACCAGTTGCCGCCTACCTGACAGACAACGAATTTGCCTTCGGACCTGGCTTTTGCCAGAGCCTGGTCAATCTGCTCCATCGGGTCGATATTCTCATCGTAAACTTTTTTCAGGGTTTCCTGTGCAATGGCAGCAAAGCCAATCACCGCAACCAGAAGAAGAATAACAATTTTTTTCATACTCATCTATAGATTTTGTTTATTCCAGATATTCACCGTCATTTCATCAGGGCTGACATTTCATTCCCAATGCAAACTTATAAAGTTACACTTTTTTGATTTAAATAGAAAACGAATTCCTAACTTTGCGAAGTTTCGTATACGGAATCGGAAACCAATTTTTCAAAACATGCGCATCATAGGAAACCTGCTGTGGTGGCTCTTCGGAGGACTGGAAGCCGCCATCGGATATTTCACCGGGAGTCTGGCTCTTGCCGTAACGGTAATCGGAATCCCATTCGCCCTTCAGACATTCAAGATAGGCCTCCTGTGCCTATGGCCATTCGGTGCCGAAGTAAGGAAAACAGAAGAGCCTTCAGGATGTATACGTATACCGATGAACATCATATGGGTGATATTCGGAGGCCTTTGGGCCTGGCTGAATCATGTGTTCTTCGGAATCCTGCTCGGCATCACGATCATCGGCATTCCTTTCGCCAAACAGCATTTCAAGATGGCCGGGCTGTCACTCACGCCTTTCGGGCGGGAAGTCCGGCTGAATATGTAGGGGAAACAGTGAGAACATGACAAGCCCTCACTGCAGGACTTCATGAATGCCTGATTTACCAGCTGACATCCTTCCTTGAAAGAGGCATGGTCATACAGCGGGCGCCGCCTCCTCCGCGCGGAAGTTCCGAGCCGGAGACCGTAACCGCATAAAGTCCGTCACCATCTACCTGTACCTTGCCGGAAATGACATCATCCGCAGGAACGACATTGAAGCCTTTTCTGTCAAGTTCTTCAAGAGTATGGATATTTCTGGCATAAGTAAGTATTTTTCCGGGAGCAAAAGCAAAACAGTTCGCACCGCTGTGCCACTGCTCTCTCTCCTGGTCCCATTCGTCAGAGCCGCCGCACACTACAGGCTCGAGATCCATTCCCAGTCTTCTCAGCACAGTAAGGATCCCAGGAGCAGGATTGATTCGGGAGACTTTCCCGTCATTGATGGTTATATGTACAGTCTGGTACTGGTTATCCCCGAGAATCAGCGGCTCGAAAATCATGCATTTGTCTCTGTCAAGAATGGTGAATACCATGTCCAGATGGATGAAGGACTCCGGTGACGATGGCAGCTGCTGGACTATGACATGATACCGTCCCCTGTCATGTTCCCTTCGGAATCTTTCCACCATGAAGTCTATCCCCTGTGAGCTTGTCCTGCATCCGTTGCCTAGTATGAGTATGTCCTCCCTTGCTACCAGAATGTCCCCGCCTTCCATCATTATGGGAGAATTCTGCGGCTGGAAATCATTGGCATCAACTACGTTGCACTCGAACATGCCGCTATGCCGGCAGATTGCGTCCATGATATAGGATTCACGCATGCGCACTTTGTTTGCCATACGGCATATCAGGGCGCTGTTACCGACAGTTACAGCCGCATCCCTTGTAAAATAAAAGTTGTACAGCGGATAGAGTGCGTAGTACTCGTTCTTCAGAAATGCAGTCAACGTATCGATTTTTGCCGGAAGACCTTCTATCAGCACCTTTGCCAGCCTGTCCGACGGCATGTCCAGAAGCATTCCGTAATATTCTGTAGCGTCTTCACTTACGCATATTCTCTGCAGTAGTCTTGTCCGGGCATCCGTATTGTTCAGGACCTTTACCAGAAGATCGTCCATCAGACGGACATCAGCCACTTTTGAAAGTACGCCGTACAACTGGCGATACTCCTCCCGTGCAATGGAAAGATTCAGAATATCACTGTAAAGAGCCCTCTGCACATTCCGCGGGGTCATATTCTCCACTTCAGCTCCCGGAGGATGCAGGAGTACCGCTTCAAGCTGTCCTATCTCGGAATTGACGTTGATCCTTATTTTCTTTTCATTCATACAATTAAAACTTCTTGTTCCACAAAATTATAAATTTTTACGACATAAGCATGTTACCGATATTCCGTCATGAAATAATGCTTATATTAGTTGCAAAATTGAAGTCAGCATGAAAATACGGAAACAGTACAGAGAGATGGACGGCAAGGATATCTGGGAAATCATTGTTTCCTATGTAAAAGAGCATCAGACTTTTACCTCTATCACAGGGATCAGGTACAGTGCGACGTTTGTCGGTAGCTGCATCTTCATAAAAGGAGGGACTCCCGGCACAAAAAGAGCCAAGGAAGGTGAATACCTCACAGGAAAGGATTTCATTGAAGCCTATGACAGGATCAAGGATTTTCCGGAGATAAACACGTCCATAGTAAAGCCGTTCATCAAGCGCCAGCAGACACCGTTCATAGGTCTTCTGTACTGTGCGGGTATTGTCATTTAGCACTGGCGGCACCCATTAAACCAAGTATCATGATAACAAAGCGCAAAGTCATCACTATCGCAAGCCTCATAGCCATACTGGCTCTCGGCCTGTTCGTTTATTTCAAGTTCTATTTCGTATTCGGAGAGGGGGTCAAGGCCGGAGAATTGAATTTCGTTGTATACAAAGGATACATTTTCAAGACTTATGAAGGCAAAGCCATTCAGGCCGGATTCACCAAAGGGGCAAAGAATGCAAATACTTCCATACAGTCGTACGAATTCGAATTCTCCATTACAGACAAGGCTCTGGCAGACTCCCTGATGCGCTGCAGCGGCAAGACTGTCGAACTGCACTACAAGGAATATCTGGGTGCACTTCCATGGCGCGGACAGCAGAAATACATTGTGGATGACATACTTGCAGTAAGAGAATAACGAGTGGTGTCGGAAGCCGGCCCAAAAGGAGGAATTTCAAGCGTAACGCAGAAAGCACCCTTTTGAGCCGCGACCTTATTTTGTCCGTTTATTTGACCTTGATCATTTCCACAGGCTGGTCCTGAACCTTATCCAGCGGCCTGACCTGATATGAGACCTTACCGAAATTTATGGTCTTGAGATCTATGCACCTTATGGTGGAATTCCATGCAGTCCGGTAATAGAACCTTAAGGCAGACTGGTCAGACGAGGTGGTCCATTGAGTCGCGCTCGGCACATCTTCGGGAGCCTGGCCGGCTTCATGTTCCACCCCTATCGGAATATCGAAATTGTTCAGGATCTGGAAAGTCTCCTTTACAGTCTCATAGGACGTTTCATATTGAGGGGCTGTCGCTTTGTAGAAAGCGGCCCTGACAAATCTTGACGGAGGTGTCACGTCGCCCGGTATTCCAAGAAATCCTGCACCGGCGCCGAACTGGCTGAGGGTAACGTCTTCCGTAAGCCTGTTTGGCTTGGTCTGGCCCGGGAAAAGGTTCACATAGTTGTTCAGGTTGGTCATCTGCCACTCAAAGCCGGGAGAATTCGTAAGGACACCCAGCCTGTTGTCATAGAAATGAGGTATTCCTCCGGTGATTTCCAGCACTACCTGCTTTCCTGTCGTATCGGCTATCCTCCAGTGCGCGGTCCCTGCCTGAGGACTCGTTGCAACTATATGGATACCGGATATCGCCTTTTTCACCTGATCTACAGTCGAGAAGTTGGCAAGTATCCATCCGACAAGTTCCACATCCACTATAGTCGAAGCATTCCGGGTGCTGTCATACGGCTCGTACTGGCCGTAACCCGGGAAAAAGAACAGTCCGGCTGACAGACCTGCTTCATTGAGCCCTTCAGTAACAAAACTGTCCTGGACTACCGAGATGCCGGCATAGCCGAACCTTGATGTATAGACAAGACCGTTCTGTCCGGTTGGGGTGCCAGACGTGACGGTATGGTTTCTCGGGACAATTACATACCTGCTTTCAAGGTTGCTCCCGCCCCATTCGCACGTACGTGCAAGCACGGTACTCCCGTCTTTTGATTTCAGTGTAATGCCTGTACAGGCCTCGGATGACGGTGCTGCCGCAAACAATGCAATGCCGCAAAGGAGCAGTACCCGTTTTTTCAGATTTTCCATGATTTTCGGCAAAGGATTAGACCATTGCCCGTGTAAGATAGGAATTTAATTCGGTAAATCCTTGAATACAATGAAATAATGAAATAAATTTGCATGCTTTGCACAAAACGTGGAATAAATATAAAACAAGCGACATGAAAAAAATCCTAGTATTCCTGCTGGCCTGCATGGCCGGCATTCCGGCAGGAGCCCAGACCGGAGTGGTCAAGGCGCGCCCGGCGAATCACCCGGACGGAAAGCTCCTGACAATGGAAGAAGCTGTTCTCCCCTCAGAAACGAAAGTCAGTAAACCGGCATTTTTCTGGAACAGTACCGGAGACAGCCTCATTATTTCAAATCCCGACAGGCAAGGACCCGAAATCCTTTCAGTGAAAAGACTGATGTCGGGGGAAATGTCTGCAGACCCGTTCAATGTACCGGATCAGGGAAAAGCTTTTCCTGAACTTCCTGAAAAATCGGAAAACGTGACTGCCTCACCCGACAGGACACGTTATGCCTTCACTCTGGACAACGGCCTGTATATCGCCGGAAAGGACGGTAATATCACTCCGGTTGCTACAAGCGATGACAGGAATATCATATACGGACAGTATGTAAGCCGCAACGAATTCGGGATTTCAGGAGGAATCTTCTGGTCGGACAGCGGTAATTATCTGGCATTCTACAGAAAAGACGAAACAGAAGTGGGAACCTTCCCTCTTCTCGACATTACGACACGTACCGGCAGCCTGTTCGAAATCAAGTACCCGATGGCCGGTATGGCATCCGAAAACGTCCAGGTTGGAATATATAGTCCGGCTGACGGGAAAACCGTCTATGTAAAAGCCGATGACTTCGGAAAAGACCAGTATCTGACCAATATTTCCTGGTCTCCTGATGACAGGTATATCCTCATACAGGTACTGGACCGCAGCCAGAAACACTGTCGTCTGAACATGTACGATGCACGCACCGGCAATCTGGTCAGGACCCTGCTCACTGAGGACAACGACCGTTTCATCGAGCCTCAGAACCCTGTATGGTTTCTCAAGGGCAGCACTGAGGACTTCATATACAAGACAGACAACAGAGACGGATACAAAAATCTGTATCTATGCGATACGGAAGGCAATATCAGCAGGCTCACCAAAGTCGACGCCGATGTGGAATATGTCGGGAATGACGGGAAAAACGTCTTTTACACTTCAGCAGAGGTATCCACTGTCCAGAACCATCTGTTTAAGGTGAATGTCAGGACCGGCAGGCAGACAAGACTGACATTTGAAGAAGGGTGGCACACCGTCACATTAAGTCCGGACTACAGATATTTCATCGACAGCTACAGCAACCTTACTACTCCGCTTGCGGTTTCCTTGAAAAGTACAGACGGAAAAGACAGTGCACCCTTGTATAAGGCGGCAGACCCGACAGAAGGCTATGCATACTGTCAGATGGAACTAGGCACCGTCAAAAGCGCTGACGGCAAATATGACAACTGGTACAGACTCATCAAACCGAAGGATTTCGACCCTTCCAGGAAATATCCCGTGATTCTCTATGTATATGGAGGCCCTCATTCTCAGTTGGTAAAAGACACATGGCTGGCAGAACTGCGTCCTTGGGAAATGTATATGGCCCAAAGAGGATATCTGGTCTATGTACAGGACAACAGAGGGACACTCAATCAGGGGGCAGAGTACGAAAAAGCCATTCACGGCCAGTGCGGCCAGGCGGAAATGGCCGACCAGATGGAGGGAATCAGAATGCTCATGGAGCTGCCTTTCGTAGACAAGGACAGAATCGGAGTGCATGGCTGGAGCTATGGCGGATTCATGACCATATCTCTGATAACCAACTATCCTGACGTATTCAAGGTAGCAGTGGCCGGCGGTCCTGTAATTGACTGGAAATGGTATGAAGTAATGTATGGGGAACGTTACATGGGACACCCTGATACCAACCCTGAAGGTTATGCAAGGGTAAGCCTGATCAGCAAGGCCAGGGATCTGAAAGGCAAACTGCTTGTCTGTCAGGGAGCAGTGGACAACGTGGTTGTATGGGAACACAGTCTCAGCTTCATACGGGAATGCATCAAGAACAATATTCAGGTGGACTACTTTCCTTATCCATGTGCACAGCACAATGTCATGGGCCGTGACCGCATCCATCTGATGGATAAAGTGACAATGTATTTTGATGACTATCTGTAGGAAAGATATCATATTACGAAAAAAGTTCCGTCGGGACTCTTCCCGCCGGAACTTTTTTTCTGTACAGCAGTCTGCTAGTAGTTTGTCGCGTGGATCTTGAAATAGCTCTTCGGATGCTTGCATACAGGGCAAAGCTCAGGAGCTTTCTTGCCGACTACAATGTGTCCGCAGTTGCCGCACTCCCATATCATGTCTTCGTCTCTTGAGAATACAAGACCTTCCTTTACGTTTGCAAGGAGCTTGCGGTAACGCTCCTCATGCATCTTCTCGATAGCCGCCACTTTTTCGAAAAGTACCGCTATTTCCGTAAAGCCCTCTTCGCGGGCCTCTTTTGCAAATCCGGCATACATGTCTGTCCATTCATAGTTCTCGCCTTCTGCCGCATCCAGAAGGTTCACTTCGGTTGCAGGCACTTCTCCGCCGTGCAGGAGCTTGAACCATATCTTTGCATGCTCTTTCTCATTGTTTGCCGTTTCCTCGAACAGTTCGGCTATCTGTACATAACCGTCTTTCTTTGCCTTTGAAGCATAGTAGGTGTATTTGTTTCTGGCCTGGGACTCACCGGCAAATGCAGTCTGAAGATTGGCTTCGGTCTTGGTTCCTTTCAATTCTTTCATGATTATCTAATTTTGAATTATTAAAAATTACAACATTATTGCAAAGTTAGCCAAATATATCTGATTTGCAAGAAATTCTGTAATTTATTTTTCCGGTTTCTGCTGGTCAGGATTTTCCGAGAGTTCTTCGAATTTATGGGGATAATCTTCACTGTATACCTTCTGATACTCAGCCTTGAATGCAGCATATTTCACGGCAGCGTCATCGGTGCGTCCCAGATGACACAACGTCATGACAGTATATCTCAAAGCCAGTTCGTTCAGCTGGTCAAGGCATAATATGATATTGCATAGTGACAGCACATACTCGTATTTTCTGGTATGGTGTAAAGATTTTACCTTTGGAGGAAGGATTACGGAAAGTGTCTGCTCGACATTGCTCTTGAGAATGTCGAAAACAGGGTCATCCGTGTATTCAAGGAATTTTCCTCTGCCGAGTATCCGGATAAGGTCTTCCGTATCGGCATCAGTGTAGGATTCACTGGATACAATCTCAGTAAAATGCAGATAATCACAGTAGAAAACAGGATCCGTATCGATTCTGTATACTCCGTCATCATATACGAATCTGATTCCGTCGATTCCGGAAAGAGACTTTCTCAGATGGTTGATTGTGGCATTCCTCAGGCTTTTCGCGCTCTCCTTCTGTTTGTCAGGCCAAAGCGATGCGGTCAGCCGGCTCGGGGTTACACCTCCGGAAGAAGAAAAATACAGTACGACGCAGAACATCTTCTTCTGAGTCGGAGTGAAACTGGAAGTTATATCCTTTCCTTCCCTGTCCACAGCCGTAAATCCGCCGAACAGACACACCGAGTTCGGAATAACGGATTTCTGTTCCGGGATATCTTCCTGCTCCTCACAAGGCTTTTCGGGCCGAGTCTTTTTCCTCAAGAAGACTGCCGCGCAGGAAAGAAGAAGCACCGCTGCAATAGCAGCAATCAGCCCGTATTTCTGCCCCCCCCTGGAGACAAATTCGCTGCCTCTGGCTTCTCTGGCAGGAAGCAGGGAAAGGGAATATACGGTAAGCGTGGAACTTATATCATCATCAGTTTCGTATACAAGAGCATACAGTTTTTCCATGCCGCGGTCATAGTATATGTTGGCATTTGTGATGATTCTGTCAGATGTTATAGGTATCGTATTCCCTATTGTGGTATATGAACCGTCTTCGATGGAAATCTTATACAGTGTCAAAGCTGACTTCGATGTACTTTCAGGATAGCACAAGGTATAGAAATATCCGTTCCCGTCTATATACATGTTCCTGACAGGCACGACATTGCCGGCATGCAAATCCGTCTCCCACAGTTTCCTGACTTTCCGGTCCGCGACATTCACGGCATACATGTCATACAGATAGCGGCGTCCGACAGCCTGCTCTCCGGAGTCGTTGCCCATTCCTCCATATACGTAGAATGTGGAATTGTCCCTGTCATACCCCATGGATGAGAAATAGCGCGGGCATATCCTGTCTCCTTCTGTCTGGGAATATTGTGTCCAGTGCCCGGTCTGCAGATTGAATGCATAGAAATCGCCGTTGTAATGCATGTTGCCGAATCCGCCGAATATGACATATCTTGCTCTGGCCTGATCAAAAAAACTTCCGTGATGATGCATCTGCATCGGAAGCTGCTCGGTCGACAGGCTTTTCCATGTCAAGGTATTGAGATCAAGCCTTGCGACAGTAGTCCGGCCGGAATCCGATTCATGTTCATACCATACTTCATATGCATAAACAAAATTGTTCGCCGGATCGATAAAACTTGTTCCGAGAGTCATTTTTACAGGGCATCTGTCTCTGAAAGGAAATTCAGATACCTGCTTCAGTCTGGTATCATATATATATAAGGTATCCCTGTTGAAATAGTATACTTCTTTTCTGACAGGATTGTACACGGACGAAGCGGCAGTTTCACTTGAAAGCGTACAAAGTCTTCTCCAGTCGAAAAAGTCATTCATGAGCCACTCCGGGTTGGTGACCCTGCCAGCAATCCGGCCTTTCGAGTCATGCACGGACTCCCCTTCACGCTCAGTCAAAGGGAAAGCATATGATTTCCGGACGTCTCTTACATTCAGGTTTCTGATAGCGAAAGACGGAACATCTATGATAAAGTCGCTTTTCCCGAAATTGATTTCAGGCGACCACTTGTCAGGGAGATCATGAACCGGAGCCGAATAGGAATAGCCGGCAACTGTCATGGTAACGGAGTCTCTCTGCATGTCAAATAGGATATCCACAGGAATCCATCTCTGGTCGTTTACTGTTTCCTGGTTTATACTGAAGCCAAGCAGATTGCTGTATCCTTCATTATTCAGGCTGAAACTGTATACGTCACCCTGCCCGTCATAGAAAAGATTGAAGACCTTGTCATTCTCCAAATCCTTTATCCTCAATATATAACCGATGGCCGATTCGGGATACAGAGCCAGGTCAAAGGATATTTCAAGTCTGTTCCGGAAATCAGGTGATGTCATGGAAAAGACGTCGTAAGATGTCCTGTCGTTGATAGGCTCATTCATCCCGGAGAATTTCAGACCTTGTCCGAAAACTTCTCCGGAAACGAATAGTTTCAAAAGAAAAAAAAGTATAAAAGGTATGATTTTTTTCAAGGCCATCTCTTCTTTCCAGATTGCTCGTGCAAGTGTGTGCAAATGTAACAATTTTTGTGGAAATGTTACTGCTTGCACAAAAAACGGCGACTTCGGCGTAAAAAAAAGCAGGATTTTGAAAAAAAAGCAGGGGTTAAAATGCATTTTCTGTAAAAAAGAAGATTTTTTAACCGTTTTTTAACCCTTTTTTTAACCCCCATGATATTTATTTTGTGCGTGAAATCGGGAAAATCCGATTTTATGTTTAACTGTTTTTATAAAATTAACACTAACAAAAACCATGAAATTCAAATCGATTTTCAAAGCGTTCATGCTTGCTGCCGTAAGCTGCGGATTGGGCTTTGCCACCGTGGCATGTACGGAAGACGGCCCTGGTGAAGAAGACGTTTCATACGGAACTCTCCAAGGCTCGGTGCAAGATGAAACAGGATCCCCCCTTTCTGATGTTAACGTAACCGTTCAGGGTGTGGAAGGCAGCGTCCTGACTGACGCTTCAGGAGCTTATGTCTACAGCGATGTTCCGGTCAGGACCCAGCTGGTGACTTTCTCGAAAGACGGCTATGGTACAGTCGGTGTCACAGTCCAGAAATCAAGTTTTGTCGACGGTGTCGTAGAAATCAACGCATCCCTGCCGGTCGTCAATGCAAAGATTTCAGGTACAGTCCTTAACGGAAAGACCGGACAGCCATTTGCCGGAGTAACCGTTTCCAACGGAAGTAAGGAAAGCGTGACTGATGCCCAGGGAAACTTCCTCATTGACGAAATCACTATCAACAACTACTCCCTTACATTCTCTGCAGACGGAGTGAAAAGCATTACCAAGACTGTCACAAAAGACATGTTCGCAAATTCTACGGCTGAGCTTGGAGAAATCTATCTCGGTGGGGACGAGCTTCTCGGTGACCTGACAGTAGAAGAGCTCAAGGATGCCGACACATGGTATTATAACGAATACCGCGGAGGCAAGGGCAACGGAGGCGGATATGTGGACTGGAGTGTCGTTTACATGTCTACCTTGAACTATGTAGGCCAGTGGGAAAACCAGAATGAAGGCTGTACTCTCCAGATAAGGAACGGTGATTCCGACAAGTCAAATCCTGCAGACCTCGAAAACTTCGATTCGTTCCTCTACGGAAAGAAACTCATTACGGAGGACAACAAGGTGCTCACCATAATGTGCAGAACCCACAATGCCGAGACCAAGCATGTAAGGTGGGGAGTACGTGTCCTCGATATTACGGACCCTGTCAATCCTGAATCGGAACTTATAGGCGGCGTGCGTGATTTCAGCAACACCAACTATGAAAACACTTCCATAGACCTTTCAAGCTATGTCGGCAAGGAAATCATTATTGCCATAGGTATCTTCAGGGCTGAAACCGGAGACTACTACAACCAGTTCGTCATGAGAAAGCTCTCGTTCGCTCCAAGTGCGAACTCAGGAGACGACTATCTTTCCGGTACTGCTGTTACCGGACTCGAAGGATGGCACATGACTCAGGAAATGGTACGGTCTACCATGCCGAACGGAAATACCGCTTTCACAGGTATTCCTCCTACAGAGTTCCCGTCCGACGGTGATGGAGCAAAGAACTACGGCGGCGGATACCAGTGCTTCAGGAACACAGCCCAGCCTCATATCATCGCTTCTTGGGCCTATATGTATGTAAACAAGGATGCAGAGCCTCAGAACAAGGACGGATTCACCATCAAGACACGTTCTGACGCAGGAGTCAATACCCTTGTACCTGAATCCTACATCTACAGCAAATTCTATATTGAAGAAGGTGCCAACAGGATCACATTCAACATCCGCAATGGAGCGGACAGCTATACATTCAAGAAGCTTGCCGCCATTACAATGGATGGAACTGTAACGTATATTGAACCTGATGCCGATTTCTCCGCAGTCGAGGCGTCTGCGGCCGACGACGGATGCTGGAAGTTCAAGAACAACCAGGGCAGCGTCGGGAGACCTGACCAGTACGCAAGCTTCACATACGACCTCTCACGGTTCAACGGACAGGACGTAATGCTGTGTTACGGCGTATTCAAAGGCGAGGAAAACGGAGACGAAAACAAGATTATTTTCTATAGTATAGAACTGAAATGAGGTTTAAAGCTTTAATATGCGCTTCAGTATTTGCAGCGACTCTTTGTGCTGCATGCACTTCCTGTGACAAGGCTCCGGGAGGTAAAGACCAGCAGGGAAACGGGGAAACGGCTGACGCCAGCAGTCTGGAACGGGCAATAACAGTTACAGACGTTGCCGCAGAGGCTTTCCTGAGCGGAACTCCCGGCTTCATGTACAAGTCATACAACCCTTATACAGGACAGGTAACCGATGCCGGCAATGAGAACGTATGGGAATTTTCCAGCTCTTTCGAAGCTGTGACAAATATCCTCTACGCCCTGAACCGGCAGAAACTTGAAGGTAACAGCGAGCTGTATGACAAGCACTTCAGCAGATATGAAGAGCTTCTGGACAGGCTGTACATGGGACTACAGTATTTCAAGGGGAATTTTTCTCTCATTTCCTATACCACATCCGGCAATGCCTGGAGTGTATACGGTGTCCCGAGAGCAAGTTCTCCCGGGAGCAACAACGTGACCGGAGTCCTCAATGTATATGATGACCAGATGTGGCTTGTCAGGGATTTCATCGAAGCCTACAAGGCTACCGGAAACAAGGATTACCTTGACGAAGCCGAATATCTTGCCGGATATATCATAGACGGATGGGACTGCACTCTTGACGAGAACGGGAATGAAAACGGAGGCATCACCTGGGGACCGGGCTATACCACCAAGCATTCCTGCAGCAACGGACCGATAGTAGCGCCTCTGGTATGGCTCTCTGAAATCTACAAAGGAAGCGGAGAGACAGCCGTGAGACGGTATATAGCGGCCGACAGCAAACGGGTATCGGAAGAGATGGACAAAAGCGAATACTATCTTCTCTATGCACAGAAAGTATACGACTTCCAGAAATCCCGTCTGCTGAGTAGCGAAGGAGTGTATTACGACATGCTCGGAGGCCCTTCCGGACTGAATGACACGCAAGTCGACAAACTTGATGATGCCGGCAAGGCCAGGTTTTATGAAGAAGTGGACGGAGTGACCTACAAGGCTTATCTCAAGCCCGGCAGCCCGTCAGGCACATACTTCTCATATAACAGCGGTACGATGCTTTCCGGAGCTGCAGCACTTTACAGAGTCACCGGCGAGGACAAGTACCTTGAAGACCTTAAAGCTCTTACATCATCTACGTTCCGCTATTTTGCAAAGAAGGACGCGACTGTCGAGGGGCTGTATACTTACGATTTCAGCGGGAACAACAGCTGGTTCAATGCTGTGCTGCTTCGCGGATACATTGACGCCAGTGCCTATGTCGATGCTGCATTGCAGGTAGACAGTTTCAAGCAGATCTACGACCATGCCTTCGAGAATTTCCTGTATGAAGGCTTTATGCCCAACAGTCTGTATCTGGGATGGGCGAACAAACAGGAAAACAGGAACATAAAAGGCAGGGACCAGTTTGCTTATGCTGCACAGTTCGCCTTGCTTGAACAATATAGCATGATGCAGGATTAATTTTATAACCCAATTAATTTTATGAATAGCCAATATAAGCTTCAAAAATGCTTGACAAGCATTCTGTCGGTGCTATTCCTGCTTATAGCACCAGTAGCAGCTTCCGCACAGGAGACTATAACTGTCTCCGGTACGGTTACTGATGACACTGAACAACCGGTCATAGGGGCAAGTGTCTTGATAAAAGGTACCACCACAGGTGTACCTACTGATCTGGACGGTAACTATTCTATCGAAGTTCCTTCCAATTCCATCCTGGAATTCTCTTCTGTCGGGTTGAAAACCGTAGAGATACCTGTCAATGGAAGAACTGTCCTGAATGTTGTTCTGGAAACGGACAATACCTTTCTTGAAAGCGTTGTTGTTGTCGGATACGGCACACAGAAAAAGGGTTCCATTACAGGAGCCGTATCTGCCGTAAACAGTGATGACATCCTCAAGACCAGATCAGAGAACCCTCAGAACATGCTGACAGGCCGTATCGCCGGTCTTCGTGTATGGCAGCAGTCAGCCGAGCCGGGCGCTTATGCCAACAGTTTCGATATCCGCGGTATGGGTTCTCCGCTTATGATCATCGACGGTGTTCCACGTGATGTAGCCGATTTCCAGCGTCTTAATGCCGAAGATATAGAGAACGTATCCGTACTGAAGGATGCAGCGGCAGCCATCTACGGTGTACGGGGTGGTAACGGTGTTGTCCTGGTTACGACCAAGAAAGGACAGGAAGGAAAGACCACTGTAAGCTACAACGGTTCATTCACTTTCCAGACTCCTTCGAAAATGCCTTCCGTAACGGATCCGGTAGATGCGATGACTCTCTACAACGAGAAGGCCATGAACGTCGTGCACAACGGCTCTCCAGTCTTTACCGAAGACTATATCAACCAGTACCGTACAGGTCAGCTGAAAGGTGCGGACTGGAACTCGCTCATGCTTGCGGACTGGTCTCCTCAGACCCAGCATGACATCAGCATTTCCGGAGGTTCCGATAAAGTACAGTACTATGTAAGTATGGGATACAACTTCCAGGACAGCTTCTTCAAGTCAGGCGACCTGAACTACAGCAAGTACAACCTGAGATCGAACATTTCCGCCGAGCTTGCCAAAGGGCTCAAGCTTGATTTCAACCTTGCGGGAATGCTTGACCAGCAGAACCAGCCGTACTGGGATTCAGTGGAACTTATCCGTCAGTACTGGGCACAGGGTACGCTTGCTCCGGCTTACATAGACGATGCGCATACAATGCTTAACGGTGACGGTCTCGACCTCATGAACAACCCTGTGGCGATGATGACTTCCGACATTTCCGGTTACAGGAAATATGACAAGAAGACATTCCAGTCATCCGCTACACTCTCCTACGACTTCGGAAGCGCAATAGATGCACTCAAGGGACTTTCCATCAAGGGTATGTTCAGCTATGACTTCAGAATAGACAACAATGAGACATTCCGCAAGGAGTTCTACCTCTACATGCTTAACAATGAAACCGGCAACTACGAGGCTACTGTCTATCCGAATCATACCAACATGCTCAGGAAAGAGAACTATACCAAGCAGCAGACTCTTGCACATGTAATGTTGAACTATGACAGGACATTCGCCGAGAAGCACCATGTAGGCGCCCTGCTCGGATATGAGACCCAGATCCGCAAGGGAGACAACTACTATGCTTACGGAGACCTTGCTACCGGAACTCCTTCCGTGACGGCTTTCAACGGCGAGAACCAGGTAGTCGGATCAGATACAGAACTCAGCAACCTGTACAATATCGCCTACCAGTCCCTTATCGGACGTCTCAACTATTCATACGATGAAAGATATCTGATCGAGGCACAGTTCCGCTATGACGGTTCATCCAAATTCGCGCCTGGTCACCAGTGGGGTATCTTCCCTTCAGTATCTGCAGGATGGAGGGTGTCCGAGGAGCCTTTCTTCAAGAATTCTTCAGCACTTTCATTCATAAATCAGCTGAAACTCCGTGCCAGCTACGGTATTCTGGGAGATGACTCCGCAAAAGGATTCGACTACCAGTGGGTATCCGGCTACGAGTATCATGGAGGCGAGACATCTTCCAACGGTTGGTACAATGCTTACGCACCAGGTTACATCTTCGATGGAACATGGATTTATTCGGCAAGTCCGCAGCCGCTTCCTAACGAAGACATCACATGGCTTACAATGAAGACTTTCAACGTAGGTATCGATTTCGAGGCATGGAACGGCAAACTCGGCTTCTCCCTCGACTATTTCAGACGCGTCCGCGACGGGATCATGGCACAGAGCAGCACTGAGCTCCCTACAGTGGTAGGAGCGACTGCACCTATGAGAAATGCCAACTCCGACATGCACTTCGGACTTGAGCTCGAACTCTCACACAGGAACAAGGTCGGAGAACTCTTCTATGAAATCAAGGGTATCGCATCCATTACAAGGCAGAGAGTCAAGAAAGACGTCACTGTCCGTACATTCGGAAACAGATATGACAACTGGAGGAACAACAACCTTACAAACCGCAACCAGGGCGTTCAGTTCGGTTACGAGTCAGCCGGAAGGTACGAAAGCTGGCAGGACATCTGGTCATATCCTATCTACAAGGAAAACAATGTCCTTCCAGGCGACTACAAGTATATTGACTGGAACGGAGACGGAGAGATCAACGGAAACGACATGCATCCGTATGCATTCGACCAGACCCCTTGGCTCAACTACAGTCTGGATTTCAGACTTGACTGGCGGGGAATCGACTTCAGCATGCTTTTCCAGGGATCCGCTCTCGGCTCTCTCAAATATGAAGAACCTCTTTACAGTATCTGGGGAAATGCAAACGGTGCAGGCGGTACCCTTGAGCAGTATCTTGACAGATGGAGACCGGCAAACGGCTCTTATGATATCTACGATCCTTCTCTCGAATGGGTAAGCGGTTACTACGGATACACCGGACACTATCCTGACGCGAATTCGGACTTCAACCGCGTCAGCACCGCGTTCCTGCGTCTGAAGAGTATAGAGATCGGATATACGCTGCCGAAATTCAACAGCCCGGCAATGAAGGATTTCTCCCTGAGGATATTCTTCAATGCATACAATCCGCTCACTATTACTAAGGTCAAGTTCGTCGATCCTGAGCACCCGGGTGACAAGCTCGGACGTATGTACCCGCTCAGCAAGACATATACACTCGGTCTGAATCTTTCATTCTAAATCAAATAATATGAAAAAGAAAATATTATATACATTTATCGGTCTGGGAATGCTGTTCACGACTTCCTGTGTGGACATGAACAGGACTCCTGAAAACATCTGGACAGACGATGACCTGATGTCAAACGATGCCGGTCTGGAAGTCTACATGGCCAGAATGTACAGCCAGATGCCTTGGGAAGAGTTCAAATATATGGCCCAGTGGGGATTCGGCGACAGCTACTCATGGCTTGGAGCCCTCGGTATTGAAGGGACAGGAGAAGCCCTTAACAGGGACGGTATCTGCTCTTCATTCACCAATGAAAACACAGCATGGTGGGGCAAGGCTTTCACTCTTATCCGTGAGGCCAACCACATGATTGAAACGCTTCCGGACTATGCGGAAAATTTCGATGAAGCACGCCTGAACGACTATATAGGACAGGCATATTTCGTACGTGCCTACTCTTTCTATCAGATGGCAAGACGTTTCGGCGGTATTCCTCTGACACTCAAGGAAGCCGAGTATCCTGCCGACAACGCGGGCCTTGAAATCCCGAGATCTTCAGAGGAAGAGACATGGGACCAGATACTCAAGGATTTCGATACAGCCATCGAACTTATGCAGCCGACAAGTCTCAAGCGCGGATATGCAAACAAATACGTGGCTCTTGCATTCAAGGCTGAAGCAATGAACTATGCTGCCTGCGTTGCGAAGTACAACGATACTGTCAACGGAACGGTTACCGGATTCGGATCCAAGACCGGTGTACGTGTCATGGGATTTGATCCATCCACATCAAAAGCTGCTTCAAACAGATATTTTGCAGAAGCCTACAAGGCGGCACGCGAAGTCATGAAAAGCGGACTCTACTCTCTGAGACAGCCTTCAGCAGACACACCTGAGGCAATCTACCAGAACCTTGTAGACATCTGGAGAGACCTTTCATGCACGGAGAACATGCTTGCCAGAGAGTACGAGTATCCAACTATGACCCACGGCCTCGACGCATACAGTTCGCCATACCTGTGGCATCATCCCCTTTCTGCAGGAACTTGCCCTACACTTGATTTTCTCGAGATGTACGACTGGCCCGAGACTTTCGGTCCTGAACAGAACAATCTCAGCAGAAGATATGCTGACGGCAGACTCCGTGTAACGGACGGCAACAGCAACAGCGACGGCCACTATCTGATGTTCGACTCGGCATACGAATTCTTTGCAGATGCGGAACCGAGACTCAGAGCCTACGTAATATTCCCTGGCGATACTTTCAGAAACACTGAAATAGAAGTCAGGACAGGAGTATATACCGGTGATGTATCAAACGGCCTTGCTCCTCTGTTCAACAATTATTCCTATCAGAGCGCAGGCGAAAAATATCAGAATCTTGATGCCTATAAAAACGCTGACAACAAGACTCTTTACATGACCGGCAACCCTGCACAGCCTGAAATGGTAACCCTCGATGACGGTTCTGAAGTCGAATCTTCAGGAGAGAACGGTCCTTTCTACAGCTACGGAGAGGCTACACTCACAGGTCTTTACCTGCGCAAGTACCTCGACCCGGACCTTACCCTTGACGAAATCGGTGAAGGAATGTCAGACCAGCCGTTCATCCTCATGAGATATGCAGATGTCCTTCTCGCGGCAGCCGAAGCTGCAGTAGAGCTTTCTATTGCCGGCGAACCATGTCCTGTCGACGGTGACGACATGCTTCAGGTAGCGACAGAAGCCATCCAGCAGATCCAGAAGAGAGCAGGAGCGAATGTTCTTGACCACAAGCTTGCAGGCACAAACGAGGACAGGGACATCGTCCGCAAGGAGCGCAGAAAGGAACTCGCGTTCGAGCACAAGACCAAATGGGATCTCAGAAGGTGGAGAGTCCTTGACAAGGACAACAGAGACGGATTCTGGTGCGACGGACGCACTACAGGGGCTTCATTCAGCAATGACACGCATTTCCGCTTCCGCGGCCTGTACCCGTTCATGACATCAGGCGGACAATGGTTCTTCGACGACCACTACAACGTTGTCAGCGAAAAGGAATTCGACTACAACACTGTAGACTACTACTTCGCAATACCTGACAGCGAAGTCAGCAAGAGCCCGGTAATCGACCAGCAACCTTCAAGATACTAATATTAAAAATCAAATTTTATGAAAAGGTTAGTTAAATTTACATATATCGCATTGCTCGCTTGCGGAATGGCATCAGTAAGCTCCTGTGCATTCTTCGAACTGGACAACTACGATGCTCCGGAAGAAACTCTCCGCGGAAGAGTTGTCGACATGGACGGGAATCCGGTGCTTACCGAGCAGGCAAGCGAAGGAATCAGAGTCCGTCTGACAGATCTTGAATGGGAAGCTATGGGCCATGAAGTCACACCTCAGGACTTCAGCTGTATGCCTGACGGAACATTCCAGAACACAAAACTGTTCCCTGGAAGATACAACGTGACTGTAGACGGCCCGTTCGTCCCTATCGTACTGGATGCCGAAGACGGTACCCCTATCGCCGACGGCTCACAGAATATCGACATCAAGGAAGGCAAGCCTTACGAAATGGAATTCAAGGTACAGCCGTTCCTCAATGTAGAGTTTGTAGATCTGCCTTCCGTTTCCAACGGTATAGTGACAGCCAAAGTCAGGATCACCCGTGCTGTAAGCAGGGATGAGCTGAATGAAATCCTCTCTCCTACCGGAAGCTGGACAAATGACAACGCCAATGTCACGGACCTGAAGCTCTTTGTCGGTTACTCGTCGACTCTTGGAAACAGAAACGATGATGAATGGTGGACAGGAACAATCAACTTTGCAGGAGACCAGTTCGACTCCATGGAAGGCGAGACAATCGAGATTTCATCTCTGTCCGAACATGCTATCCCGTCCGGAAGACATGTCTATGTGCGTGCAGCTGCGCGAATCAATTATCAGACAGCCAACGTACAGCGTTACAACTACAGTGAGACTCTGGAAGTATACATTCCATAAAAGACTCATTTCCCTATAAGAAAAAGGGTGAATAAAAAGACGGTTCACAATATACAATCACCTTTTTATCCACCCTTTTTTTTAAAAAAACAGCCCGGCGGGCTGGTTGGTTTTACTGACATTCAAACTGATAATCAATACAAATGAAACGGACTTTTACTACTTTTCTGATATTTGTCGCGGGCATGTGTGCCGCGTTGGATGCTGCAGCAGGCTCTCAGAAAGACAGTGTGAAAACGACTTTCCAGTCTTCACGCGAATGGAGACCCACTATAGACAACAGGGCTGATGCCGTGATGGTATATGGAGTCGGAGGCAACCCATCGGACAGGAACAGGAAAGGATACACCTTTGAAGAAAGGGTGAAATCATGGAGAGACCATGGCTACATCACCCACTTCATGACCGGAATAGCCTGGGGTGAATACCAGGACTACTTTACCGGCAAATGGGACGGGAAATGGCATCTTGACGAAGGACAGGTCACAGTCAAAGGAGATACCATCTGGCACGGGCACATGGTCCCATATATTGTCCCTTCTGAAAATTACCTCAAATACATGAAGGAAATGCACGTGAAAAGGGTGATTGATGCAGGAATCAACTCCATTTTCATGGAAGAGCCGGAATTCTGGGCCAGGGCCGGCTACAGCGAAGCATTCAAGAGAGAATGGAAGGAGTATTACGGCTTCGACTGGAGGCCACAGCATGAATCTCCTGAAAACACCTACCTGGCAAACAAGCTCAAATATTATCTTTATTACAGGGCGCTCAATGAGGTATTCACTTATGCAAAGGAATACGGAAAGAGCAAGGGCATGGATATAAAATGCTATGTCCCTACACACTCGTTGGTGAATTATTCGCAGTGGCAGATTGTCAGTCCCGAAGCAAGTCTGGCATCACTGCCTTGTGTCGACGGATATATCGCCCAGGTATGGACCGGTACATCCAGAGAACCGAATTATTTCAACGGGAAGGCTGCCGAACGTGTATTCGAGACTGCATATCTCGAGTACGGTTCCATGGAATCGATGACAGCCCCTACAGGAAGAAAAATGTTTTTCCTTACCGATCCTATCGAGGACTGGCCTCGTGACTGGGTCGACTACAAACACAACTATGAAGCTACATTTACAGCACAGCTGCTGTATCCAAATATTTCCGACTATGAAATAATGCCTTGGCCGGAACGAATCTACGAAGGCCTTTACAAAGTCAGCCCTGACAGCGACAGGAAAGACCGCATTCCGAGACACTACTCTACCCAGATGCAGGTGATGGTGAATACACTTAACTTCATGCCGGAGTCTTCAAACAAAGTCAGCGGCACTGAGGGAATCAGCATACTGATGTCCAACTCACTGATGTTCCAACGCTTCCCTACCCACCAGGGCTACGATGACCCTCAGCTTTCAAACTTCTACGGGCAGGCTCTTCCTCTCCTGAAAAGGGGTGTTCCGGTCAAGACCGCTCATCTTGAAAATCTCGGTTTCAAGGAAGCTCTTGCAGGGACGAAGGTTCTCCTGATGTCATATTCGAACATGAAACCGCTTGACCCGGCCGCTCACGAACATCTTGCCGCCTGGGTAAAGAAAGGAGGAGTAGTTCTCTACAGCGGACGTGACAATGACCCGTTCCAGACAGTCCGTGAATGGTGGAACACAGGAGACAACCACTATGCGGCAGCTTCAGACCACCTGTTCGGACTGATGGGTATCCCCGCCGGAGCTGAAGAAGGAGAATACAAGTACGGAAAAGGTACAGTCTATATCATGAGAACAGACCCTAAGGAGTATGTGCTCACATCAGGCGGAGACAGGAAATTCCTTGAGACCGTATGCATGCTGTATTCAGACAAGGCAAAAGCCGGAAAAGTCGGATTCAAGAACAGTTTCTATCTTGAAAGAGGACCGTATGATATCGTTGCCGTCATGAATGAAAGCGTAAGCGACGAGCCTTACACAGTGACAGGGACGCTCATTGACCTGTTCGATCCACAGCTTCCTGTAGTCAGTTCAAAGGATATAGCTCCAGGATATTGCGGTTATTTCATGGATCTGGACAGAGTGAAGAAAGACGGACCCAAGGTACTTGCCGCATCCAACAGGACATACGATGAAAAAGTCGGAAAGAATTCATATTCCTATGTATCCAGGAGTCCGGTGCAGACGACCGGTATATCAAGGGTACTCCTTCCGGAGCGGCCTTCAAGCGTAACCGTCGACGGCAAGGAGGTATTTGACGCATCCGACTGGGACAGCAGCAGCAATACCTATCTCCTTTCATACGAAAACAATCCTGATGGAGTATCTGTAAAATTCGTATGGTAAAAATATGATGTCCAATACTATAAAATCAATTTTGACAGCCTTCCTGCTGGCTGGCGCCGTATTCCATGACGGATTCGGCGCCTCCGGCAAGGAGAATGCCGGAAGTCGCGATCTGGTGCAGTATGCGAACACTCTCCAGGGAACGAATTCCGAGTTCCGCCTAACACACGGCAACACGTTTCCAGCCACTACCCTCCCCTTCGGCATGCATACCTGGACTCCCCAGACAGGCGTGAATGGCGACGGCTGGAAGTACCAGTATGAGCGGGACTCCATCCGTGCATTCCAACAGGCTCACCAGTGCAGTTCCTGGACCAACGACTACATGGTCTACAGTCTGATGCCTGTCACCGGCAATCTTGAGGTCGATCAGTTCGGCCGTGCCGCGAAGTTCAGTCATGACAACGAAATAGCCAGACCACACTACTACAGCGTATGCCTTGACAACGGAATCAGGGCAGAGCTCTCCCCGGTAGAGCGTGGTGCGCATCTCAGATTCACTTTTCCGAAAGGGAAAAAGTCATTTGTCGTACTGGATGGATATACAGGTTTTTCAAGTGTCTGCATCGATCCTGAAAACAGAAGGATTACCGGATGGGTAGCAAATGGCGGAGTTGCCCGGAAAGGGCTCAAGAACTGGTTTGTAATAGAGTTTGACCGTCCGTTCGTGTCTTACGGCACATGGGACGGGAAAACCCAAGAGATGTTCCCGGGACGGCTGGCGGATGACGGGCGCAGCAAAGGTGCGTATGTGGAGTTTGCAAAGGGAGCCACTGTCCAGATAAAGACCTGTTCTTCATATATCAGTCCTTCGCAGGCCGGACTCAATCTTGAAACGGAACTCGGACAATACAGGAAATTCGAGCAGACAAAGGATGCGGCATGGAAAATCTGGAATGACCTTTTCAGCAGAGTACTTGTAGAGGATGACAATGAGGAAAACATCAGGACATTCTACTCATGTCTCTTCAGGGCAAGCATTTTCTCGCGCTCTTTCTTCGAGTATGATGCTGAAGGCAATCCTTACTACAGAAGCCCCAACGACAACAGAATCCATTCCGGGTATTACTACACCGATACCGGATTCTGGGATACGTTCAGGGCCCAGTTCCCTCTCACCTGCATCCTGCATCCGACCATGCAGGGCAGGTACATGAACGCAATGCTGGACTGCTACAGACAGTACGGATGGCTGCCTTCATGGTCTTTCCCTCATGAAGGAGGAGGAATGATCGGAAGCCACGCCATTTCCCTGTTTGCCGATGCATGGGCCAAAGGTATCAAGACTTTCAATCCCCGGGAAGCACTTGAAGCCTATTATCATGAAGCCACGAACGACAGTCCGGGCGGTCCGGCAAGCGGAAGAAACGGATGGAAAGAGTATTTTACGCTTGGCTACATTCCATACCCTGACGTAAGGGAATCCACTGCAAAGACTCTTGAATACGCCTATGATGACTGGTGCGCGTACCGGCTGGCCGGAATGACCGGAAACAGCTACTATGAAAATATTTTCGGACGCCAGATATACAATTACAGGAACGTATTCAATCCCCGGACGGGATTCATGCAGGGACGGCACAAGGACGGAAGCTGGACAGACAGTTTCGATCCTGCAGAATGGGGCGGTCCTTTCACCGAAGGGTGCGCATGGCACTATCTATGGTCTGTTTTCCATGATCCGGCAGGTCTTTCCGACCTTCTGGGAGGAGATGCCCGGTTCGTTCAGAAGCTTGATTCCGTATTCACCGTCTCCAGTGACTTCAAGGTAGGAACCTACGGTTTCGCAATCCATGAAATGAACGAGATGAAAGCAGCCGGAATGGGACAGTATGCACATGGAAACCAACCGATACAGCACGCGATTTACCTTTACAATTATGTTGGCGCCCCATGGAAAGCCCAGCAGTGTGTACGTGAGGTCATGACCAGACTTTACAACAGCACGGAGAACGGCTATCCGGGCGATGAAGACCAGGGTCAGACTTCTTCATGGTACGTACTGAGCGCACTGGGCTTCTACAGCGTATGCCCCGGTACGGACCAGTATGTAATAGGAAGCCCTCTGTTCAGGAAAGCGACCATCACCATGGAAAACGGAAAGAAATTCATAATAAACGCTGAAGGAAACAGTGACAGCGCCGTATATATCCGGTCCGCTGCCCTTAACGGAAAACCTTTTGAGCGTAATTACATTACTTATGATGAAATAGTCTCAGGAGGCACGCTGGAATTCAGGATGTCCGACAAACCTGCAACTGACCGTGGAGTATCAGAAGAAGCACGGCCTTATTCAGTATCAAGACAATAACGAATCTGACCAAATATTAATCAAACATTGCTACATTTTATGAAACACAAACTTTTGCTCGGACTTGTACCATTGGCGGCAATGCTCGCTTCATGCAGCGGCACAAATGCCAGTACCGAAGTCATAAAGAACGGCCTCCGTGCCCCTGCATGGCCGCTTGTAACGATTGACCCGTACACAAGTGCGTGGTCAATGTCCGATAATCTTTACGACGGATCCGTGAAACACTGGACAGGAAAGGACTTTCCGCTCATAGGCGCTGTCAGTGTCGACGGCACCACATACCGTTTCATGGGGACAGAAGATATTGAACTGCTTCCGGTTGTGCCGACATCCCAGCAGGGACAGTGGTTCGGCAGCTATACTGAAAAAAAACCGTCAGGCGACTGGACGGTTCTCGATTATAACGATTCTTCATGGAAAAAAGCCGAAGGCGCATTCGGCACCACAGTTAACGAGCCTATCGCCAAGACAGACTGGTCCAGCCCGAATATCTGGGTAAGACGCACATTCGAGCTTGATGAAGACCTCACAATGCACAAAGTATATCTCGAGTTCTGTAACGATGACGATGCAGTTTTCTACATCAATGGAATCGAAGTTCACAATACGGGAGCGGTATGCCACAAGAACGAAGTGGTCAGAGTTCCTGACGAGGCGGCAGCTACTCTGAAGAAAGGAAAGAACATAATAGCAGCAGAGTGCAGGAACCCGGTGGCAAACGGGCTTCTGGATTTCGGACTTCTCATTCAGAAGGAACTGCACACTGCACTTGAACTCACTGCACGGCAGACATCGGTAGATGTGCAGGCGACCCAGACGCATTATACCTTCGAATGCGGACCTGTAACCCTTGCGCTGACATTCTCCGCCCCTCTTTTCATGGAGGATCTGGAACTCGTAAGCAGACCGGTAAACTATATCAGCTATGACATCAAGTCAAATGACGGCAAGAAACATGATGTCAGACTTTATGTGGAAGCATCTCCGAGATGGGCTCTCGACCAGCCATATCAGGAATGCGCAAGCGAGACCTTCACAGACGGGGATCTGGTATTCGTGAAGTCAGGAAGCAAGGAGCAGAATATCCTGGCAAAGAAAGGAGATGACCTGAGAATCGACTGGGGTTACTTCTATCTGGCTGCAGATAAAGACAATACCACTGCATCAATAAGTACTTCCGAACAACTCCGGGAGGCATTCGCAAACGGAGTTCCGCTTCCTGCTGTCGCTTCAGGTGAGAACAGCAACGCCAAGATGGCTCTTGTCAGCGATTTAGGGAATACGGCATCTGCAAAAGGAAAGTTCCTGATCGGCTACGATGACATATACTCCATCCAGTATTTCGGACAGAACCTCCGTCCTTACTGGAACGCAGACGGCAATGTCAGCATCATGGAAATGTTCCATCAGGCAGATGCACAATACAACGACCTGATAAGGAAATGCCATGAATTTGACAATACTCTCATGAAAGAGGCCATAGCTGCAGGAGGAAAGGAATATGCAGACCTCTGTGCCCTGGCATACAGGCACATCATGGCAGCGCACAAGCTCGTGAAATCTCCGGACGGAGAACTCATGTGGCTTTCAAAAGAGAACAACAGCAACGGATGTATCGGAACTGTCGACCTCACTTATCCTTCTTCTCCGGTTTTCCTGTATTACAACCCTGAGCTTGCAAAAGCCATGATGAACCATATCTTCTACTACTCTGAAAGCGGAAAATGGACCAAGCCTTTCGCTGCCCACGATATAGGGACCTATCCGCTGGCAAACGGACAGGTATACGGTGGCGACATGCCTGTAGAGGAATCCGGAAACATGATTATCCTTACAGCGGCAGTAAGCAAAGTCCAGAATGACGCATCCTATGCCGAGAAGCACTGGGAGACACTGACAACATGGACCGATTATCTGGTAGAATTCGGTCTCGATCCGGCCAACCAGCTCTGTACCGATGACTTCGCAGGACACTTCGCTCACAACGTGAACCTGTCAGCCAAGGCAATTGTAGCCATTGCGTCTTACGGAATGATGGCAGAAATGCTTGGCAAAAGCGATATTGCAGAAAAATACACTGCAACGGCAAAATCCATGGCTCGGGAATGGATGAAGATGGCCGATGACGGAGACCATTACAGGCTTACATTCGACAAGCCGGGAACATGGAGCCAGAAGTACAATATCGTATGGGACAAGCTTCTCGGTCTGGAACTGTTCCCTGAGGAAGTGTATGAAAAGGAAGTCGCATGGTATCTGGACCATCAGAACGAATACGGACTTCCACTCGACAACAGGGAAACCTACACCAAGACTGACTGGATAATGTGGACAGCTACTCTTGCCGATGACGCAGAGACTTTCCAGGCATTCATTTCGCCTGTCCACAAATTCTTCAATGAAACTGTGGACAGAGTGCCGATGTCCGACTGGATATGGACAGACAAGCCGAACTTCCGCGGATTCAAAGCCCGTTCCGTAGTCGGAGGATACTATATCAAGATGCTGGAAGACAAACTTGCGGAACAGTCCGTATACCAGGACAACCGATGACATACGAGAACACAAGATACAATAGGATGAAACGAATCATTTATACAATATGTCTGCTTCTCCCGGCTTTGGCTGCCCGGGGACAGCAGACATCATACGCCGACTACGCAAGTCCGCTTGTCGGCACCATGTCGAAATTCGAACTTTCCACCGGCAATACCTATCCCGCTATCGCCAGACCATGGGGAATGAACTTCTGGACACCACAGACAGGGGAAATGGGCAACGGATGGACATATACCTACACCGCCGACAAAATCCGCGGATTCAAGCAGACCCATCAGCCGAGTCCGTGGATGAACGATTACGGACAGTTCTCGATCATGCCTGTTTCCGGCGCCGTAGTGTTTGACCAGGATGAGAGGGCCAGCTGGTTTTCCCACAAGGCAGAGACCGCTGCTCCATACTATTACAGCGTATATCTTGCCGACCACGACATTACGGTAGAGCTGACTCCGACAGAAAGAGCAGCCGCTTTCAGAATCACATATCCGGCTTCTGAAGGGAACGGCTCCTATCTGGTAGTAGATGCTTTTGACAGCGGATCCCATGTCAGGGTCATTCCTGAGGAAAACAAAATCGTAGGCTATACGACCAAGAACAGCGGCGGTGTCCCGGACAATTTCAGGAACTGGTTCGTCATTGTGTCGGACACTCCGTTTTCATCGGTTTCTGTCGCACGTGACGGGAAAATCTCCAAAGGAACCGAGGCAGAATGCGGCCATGCCGGCGCCATTGTAGGATTCGATACGGAACGCGGGCAGGAAGTGAACCTCAAGGTAGCTTCTTCCTTTATCAGTATCGGACAGGCGGAGCTGAATCTAAAGGAACTCGGTGACGGGAATTTCGACAGGATCAAAGCCGAAGGACGCGACCGCTGGAATGAAATTCTCGGCCGCATAGAAATCCGGGATGACAACACGGACAACATGCGCACGTTCTATTCATGTCTCTACCGTTCCGTACTTTTCCCTCGCGACTTCACGGAAATAAATGCAGAAGGCAAACGCGTGCACTACAGTCCGTATAACGGCAAAGTCCTTCCCGGCTATCTGTTCACCGATACAGGATTCTGGGATACTTTCCGCTGCCTGTTCCCGCTGCTGAATCTCGTCTATCCGGAGATGAACGAGAAAATGCAGGAAGGACTGGTCAACGCTTATCTGGAAAGCGGATTCCTCCCTGAATGGGCCACTCCGGGACAGAGAGCATGCATGATAGGAAACAACTCCGCTTCTGTCGTTGCTGACGCTTATGTGAAAGGGCTTTCAGGGTATGACATAGAGACCCTGTGGGAAGCTGTCATACACGGCGCCAACGCCGAACTGAAAGGCACCGATGCAGGACGTGTCGGATTCGAGGAATACAACAGATACGGCTATATCCCTTGCGATCTGGGCATTGAAAAGAATGTCGCAAGGACTCTTGAATACGCATACAATGACTGGTGCATATATACCCTCGGGAAAAAGCTCGGCAAACCGGAAAGCGCACTTGAACAGTACAGGAAACATGCATTCAACTACCGCAATGTCTACCATCCGGAAAAGAAACTGATGGCGGGAAAAGACTCAAAAGGTGTGTTCCGTCCTGATTTTGAAGGAACAGACTGGAGCTGGGATTTCTGCGAAGGCAACAGCTGGCACTGGAGTTTCTGCGTATTTCACGATCCGGCCGGTCTTATCAGCCTGATGGGAGGAGAAAAAGAGTTCAATACAATGATGGACTCCGTGTTCGTAATGCCGAGCTATCTGGGCATGGACAGTCGCGGAATGATCCATGAAATGAGAGAAATGCAGGTCATGGACATGGGACAGTATGCACATGGAAACCAGCCTATCCAGCACATGGTATACATGTACAACTGGAGCGGACAGCCGTGGAAGACACAGTACAGGGTACGCGAAATCATGGACAAGCTCTATAGCGCAGCTCCTGACGGATACTGCGGAGACGAAGACAACGGACAGACTTCCGCATGGTATGTATTTTCCGCTCTCGGATTCTATCCTGTATGCCCGGGTACGGACCAGTATATTTTGGGCTCGCCGCTTTTCAAGAAAGCCACGGTGCATCTGACAGACGGGAAAGATCTGGTCATTTCTGCCGGAAACAATTCTGAAGATAACATCTATATCGGCGGGATGAAAGTGGGAGGAAAGGACTACACAAAGAACTATCTTACTCACAATCAGCTTATTTCAGGTGGAGAAATAGTTTTCGACATGGTTCCGGAACCTGATTGTAGCCGAGGCACATCAGACTCTGACAAACCGTATTCCTTCTCCAAAGAGCAATAACCCTGTAACAGAGTATTCTTACGGGAATCCGGTTCATTTTGATTTAATTATGACCGGATTCCCGATTTTTGTCTATTTTTGCAGCCGCAATTCAAGTCGTGTCTGGTCAACAGCTAAAGTCATATCATTAATTCCTGGCAGCAAATGGCTGATATGAAAAGAAAAAACAACAATGGTATCCTTCGCGAGCCGTCATGGCCGGTCTCGCTCGTCCCTTTCATAGTACTGACCCTGTCGCTGGTGGTGGTCATAAGCATTTTCGGTGCCGACGCCCTTTCAGGGGGAAGTCAGGTGTGCCTGCTTCTTGCATCGGCAGTAACAGTGGCTATTTCCATGTTTGTGTACAAAACTCCATGGGAAACGCTTGAAGACTGTATTCTGGACAACATCAGGTCTGTCGGCAGTGCTGTCCTCATCCTGCTTCTGATAGGAGCCATAGCGGGGACATGGATGGTCAGCGGGATTGTCCCGGCAATGATATGTTACGGGATGAAGGTCATTTTCCCTTCCATATTCCTGGCGGCAGCATGCGCCATAAGTGCCCTGGTTTCAGTCATGACAGGCAGCTCCTGGACAACAATAGCCACTATAGGGGTAGCACTTATAGGTATCGGCACGGCCCAGGGGTTTGAGCCGGGATGGACTGCAGGAGCGATTATCTCCGGAGCATATTTCGGAGACAAGGTCTCCCCTCTGTCGGACACCACAGTCCTTGCCTCATCCTCTTCAGGGACACCACTTTTCACTCATATCAGATATATGATGATCACGACCATACCGTCTCTGACCATAGCACTGGCAATATTCCTGACAGCAAGCCTTCTGCATCCGGCATCGGAGTTTTCCCAGACAGCTGAATTTTCGGAATCCCTGCGGTCGACATTCCATATCACCCCATGGCTTCTGGCGGTGCCTGTTCTGACAGGAGTGCTGATTGTCAAGAAAGTACCGGCTATCCTGACACTATTCAGCGCGGCGGCTATGGCTGCTGTAGCTGCTATTGTGTTCCAGCCGCAGGCCGTATGGGCCGTTGCCAATCCCGAGTCTTCCCTCTCAGGCTTCACCGGCCTTTCCTTCATGGATGCATGCAAGGGAATTATGGTCACATTCTACGGATCGACAGGCATCCAGACCGGAAATGAAGCAATAGATTCGCTCATATCGACCAGGGGAATGACAGGAATGCTCAACACCATTTTCCTGATAATCTGTTCTGTGACTTTCGGAGGAGTACTTGCAGGAAGCGGTATGCTGCGCAGCCTGACCGAGCTTTTCGCAAAACTGGCTCACAGGGCTGTTACCCTCGTCAGTTCTACAGTAGGTACCGGCCTGCTGTGCAATATGGTGACAGGAGACCAGTACATCTCCATTATCCTCACCAGCAACCTGTACAAAAAACTTTACGAGCAGAAAGGATACGAAAAAAGGCTTCTCAGCCGCTCGGTAGAAGATTCAGCGACAGTCACCTCTGTACTTATTCCATGGAACTCATGCGGAATGACCCAGGCTACCGTGCTGAAAGTCCCGACTTTGGATTACCTGCCGTACTGCTTCTTCAATATCGTTTCCCCGCTGATGTCCGTCACAATAGCGGCCATAGGATATAAGATATTCAGGGTACACCCGAAAAGATCCGAATCAGGGAAATGACATCTGCAAGACAGTCCCGTCTGAACAGATGAGGGCCCCTGTCCTTTTAGCCGAAACTGCTCCGGCACCGAACAAAAAATAACGCGCTGAAAATCAGCGCGTTATTCATAAGCCATGTACCCCCGTGCGGAATCGAACCGCAACCGTCGGAACCGGAATCCGAAATTCTATCCATTAAACTACGGAGGCAATTACCGTTCGGGAACTTTATTCCGAAACGGTCGGCAAATATAGTGTTTTTTCCTTTCATATCTCCATTTTTTTTGTACTTTTGCCACCGGAATTCCGGTAATGCCACAGAAACGGCGGTCCGGCCAGATCCGATTGTAATTTTGTAAAACATATTAGGAATGAAAAAAGCTTACGTTTTCCCTGGTCAGGGATCACAGTTCCCTGGAATGGCCAAGGATCTTTACGAGTCAAACACTACTGCAAAGGAAATGCTTGAAAAAGCAAATGAAATCCTGAAATTCAGAATTACCGACATAATGTTCGGCGGCACTCCTGAAGAACTGAAAGCCACCAACGTGACACAGCCTGCAGTATTCCTGCATTCGACGGTACTTGCAAAATGCTATGACGGTTTCCAGCCGGACATGGTTGCGGGACACTCCCTCGGAGAGTTCTCCGCCCTTGCAGCTGCCGGAGCAATGGATTTTGAAGATGCGCTCAGACTGGTTTCAATCAGGGCAAGGGCAATGCAAAAGGCATGTGAGATCAAGCCTTCGACCATGGCCGCCATCATTGCTCTCCCTACAGAGAAAGTGGAAGAAATATGCAAGGAGTGCACAAGCGGGATTGTCGTGCCTGCAAACTACAACTGCGACGGACAGATTGTCATTTCAGGTGAAATCGATGCAATAAAGGACGTATGCGACAAGATGCTTGCAGCCGGTGCGAAAAGGGCACTTATCCTCAAAGTAGGCGGAGCTTTCCACTCCCCTCTCATGGAACCGGCACGTGCAGAGCTTGCAAAAGCCATTGAGTCAACAACTTTCAAGACTCCTGTATGCCCTGTGTACCAGAATGTCACGGCTCTCCCGTCCACTGATCCGGACACCATCAAGGAAAATCTCCTTGCCCAGCTGACATCTCCTGTCAAGTGGACACAGACGGTCAAGAACATGGTAGCGGACGGCGCCGGATACTTCATGGAAATCGGACCCGGCAACGTACTTCAGGGACTTGTCAAGAAGATTGCCGGTGACGTGACAATCGAAGGTCTTGCCACCCTTTAGACGATACGGCAGAGATATGGTTATTTGGTCATTCCGGAAAAATCCGGAATCCGGAACTGTCAACGGATTCTGAATTTGCCCGGAATGGCCAAAACTATTTTTCCCAATCCAATGAATTACATTTTTTTTAATTAAATTTGCTACGATATTGTCTTAACCTCCGCGGAATCTGCGGAATTATTGCGTGACAATACACAACATACTACATAATAAACAAATTAACGATTATGGCAAACGAAAAAAAATTCATCACTTGTGACGGTAACTATGCCGCAGCGCATATGGCTTACCTCTTCAGTGAGCAGGCAGCCATCTATCCTATCACTCCGTCTTCAACAATGGCAGAGTACGTGGATGAGTGGGCCGCACAAGGAAAAAAGAACCTTTTCGGTGAAATCGTAAAAGTAACTGAAATGCAGAGCGAAGGCGGAGCTGCAGGTGCAGTGCACGGATCTCTCCAGGCCGGAGCCCTGACAACCACATTCACAGCTTCACAGGGTCTTCTCCTGATGATTCCGAACATGTACAAGATTGCGGGTGAAATGCTTCCTGCAGTTTTCCATGTTTCCGCACGAGCACTTGCTTCCCATGCACTTTCAATTTTCGGTGACCATCAGGATGTAATGGCTTGCCGCCAGACAGGATTTGCGATGCTCGCATCTGCATCTGTCCAGGAAGCTCTCGACCTTGCAGCCGTAGCTCATCTTTCAGCTATCAAGTCCAGCATACCTTTCCTCCACTACTTCGACGGATTCCGTACATCACATGAAATCCAGAAAATCGAGCTTATCGATGAAGACGCGCTCAGAGGAATGATAAGCACCAAGTCCCTCGCAAGATTCAGGGAAAGGGCACTCAGTCCAGACTCTCCTGTCACACGCGGAACAGCGCAGAACAGCGACGTATATTTCCAGGCACGCGAAGCTTGCAACCAATATTATGACGCAGTTCCTGATGTCGTTGCCCGCTATATGGGTGAAATCAGCGAACTCACCGGAAGAAACTACCGTCCTTTCGACTACTACGGTGCCCCGGATGCAGAGAACGTCATCATCGCCATGGGTTCTGTTACAGAGACCATCAAGGAGACGATCGACCATCTCGCTGCCCAGGGCAAGAAGTACGGACTCGTGATTGTCCGTCTCTACAGGCCTTTCTCTGCAAAATATTTCATGAAAGCGCTTCCTGAGACAGTCAAGAGAATCGCTGTCCTCGACCGCACCAAGGAACCCGGATCTCTCGGAGAGCCTCTGTTCCTTGACATCAAGGCTCTGTTCCAAGGCAAGGAAAACGCACCTCTCGTAATCGGAGGCCGCTACGGTCTTTCTTCAAAAGACACTTCGCCTGCACAGATCCACGCCGTTTATGAAAATCTCGAGCTTGCTGAGCCTAAAGACGGATTCACTCTTGGAATCGTAGATGACGTTACATTCAAGTCACTCCCTGTCAAAGATGAAGTCAGCATCGTAAAACCAGGTACTACAGAGTGCAAATTCTACGGTCTCGGCTCTGACGGTACAGTCGGTGCAAACAAAAACACTATCAAGATCATCGGGGACCACACCCAGAAATACTGCCAGGGCTACTTTGACTATGACTCAAAGAAATCAGGCGGATACACATGCTCTCACCTGAGATTCGGAGACTCCCCTATCAAGGCGCCTTATCTGGTATCGACTCCTGATTTCGTCGCTTGCCATGTTCCTTCATACCTTTACAAATACGATGTATTGAAAGGTATCAAGCAGAACGGTACATTCCTTCTCAACAGCCTGTGGGATGTAGAGGAAACTCTCAAGAGAGTTCCGGACAACGTTAAAGCCATAATCGGGAAAAAGAACATTTCCTTCTACATCATCAATGCAACCAAGATTGCCGCTGAAATCGGCCTGGGCGGAAGGACAAACACCATCCTCCAGTCAGCGTTCTTCAAGATTACCGGCATCATACCTTACGAGGATGCAGTAACATATATGAAGAAAGCCATCGAGAAGAGCTACGGAAAGAAGGGAGAGAATGTCGTCAAGATGAACTATGCTGCTGTCGACAGAGGCGGCGAATACATCAAAGTCGATGTTCCTGCAGACTGGAAAGACATCACAGCCAAGTTCGAGAATCCTAACAAGGACCGTCTTGCACCTGAGTTCGTGAAGAACATCGCAGACGTAGTCAACGCACAGTGCGGCGATACACTTCCTGTCAGCGCATTTGTAGAGCAGGCTGACGGTACTATCCCTGCCGGCACTACGGCTTACGAGAAGAGGGGTATTGCAGTCAAAGTTCCAGAGTGGAAAGCCGAGAACTGTATCCAGTGCAACACCTGTGCATTTGTCTGTCCTCACGCTGCCATCCGTCCGTTCCTTATGACAGCAGACGAAGCTGCCGCAGCTCCTGCAGACATCAAGAAGGCTCAGGGCAAGGCTGTATTCAAGGACTACACATTCACTATGCAGGTATCCCCTGCCGACTGTACAGGCTGCGGCAACTGTGCCGATGTCTGCCCTGCGAAAGAGAAAGCCCTCGTCATGGTTTCCGCAGAAACTCAGGACCACGAGCAGGCAAACTACGACTACCTCCACTCTCATGTAGGATATAAGGAAAACGTTCAGAACAAGTTCCAGAACGTGAAGAACGCACAGTTCGCACAGCCTCTGTTCGAGTTCTCAGGTGCGTGCGCAGGTTGCGGCGAGACTCCTTACATCAAGACCATTACACAGCTGTACGGTGACCATATGATGATTGCCAATGCTACAGGCTGCTCTTCTATCTACGGAGCTTCATATCCTGCTTCCCCTTACTGCACAAACGCACACGGACACGGTCCTTCATGGGCTAACTCACTGTTCGAGGACAGTGCGGAATTCGGACTCGGAATGAAACTCGGTTCAGACAGGGCCAGAGAAACTGTTGCACGTCTGATGGAAGAAGGCCTTGCATGCACTTGCTGCTCGGATGAGATCAAGGCACAGTTCACCAAGTGGCTCGAAAACAGGAACGACGCCAAAGTGACTCGCGAAGTAGCAGACGCACTTGTTCCCCTCATGGAGGCATGCGGATGTGACATCTGCAAGCAGTTGCTTGTTTACAAGCACTTTATCCCGGCCCGCTCACAGTGGATCATCGGCGGTGACGGTTGGGCATACGATATCGGATACGGCGGACTCGACCAGGTTCTTGCATCCGGAGAGAATGTGAATGTACTCGTCCTCGATACTGAGGTATACTCGAATACCGGCGGACAGTCATCCAAGTCTACTCCTGCAGGTGCCATCGCGAAATTTGCCGCTTCCGGCAAGAAAGTCCGCAAGAAAGACCTCGGAATGATGGCAATGAGCTATGGATATGTATATGTAGCTCAGGTAGCAATGGGAGCAAGCCCTGCACAGTACTTCAACGCCATTAAAGAGGCTGAGGCATACAACGGACCTTCACTCATCATCGCTTACGCTCCATGTATCAACCATGGTCTGAAAGCAGGTATGGGACTTAGCCAGAAAGAGGAAAAACTCGCAGTGGAATGCGGTTACTGGCATCTTTACAGGTTCAACCCGGCTCTTGAGGAACAGGGCAAGAATCCGTTCACTCTCGACAGCAAGGAACCGGACTGGAGCAAGTTCCAGGACTTCCTCAAAGGCGAGGTGCGTTTCGCATCCCTGTACAAAATGTTCCCTGAACATGCAGCGGAAATTCTCCAGAAGACAGAGGAATACGCCAAGATCAGGCTCAACACTTACAAGAGACTGGCTGACAAATAGACTGCAGTGACCATTTAAGTATGAAAGATGCATGTTTCAATTGGATTCATGCATCTTTCATTATTAATTACTATAATATATCAATGATCCTATTATGCACAGAATTCTATGGCTCATACTTCTGTTCTTATCGGAGATGACGTTCCAGCAGCATGCCTCTGCTGATTCCAAGGATATCGTCATAATGGAAACGGAATGTGGACAATAGTGATGTCCCAGGGGACATCCATTACCGGACAGAGCTGGGATACCTGTACAATAGACGATCTCAAGACAAAAACAGAAAAATGGTGGGGCATGGGATATTATATATCAAATATAGCCTGCATCGGTCCGGACAGGTGGCTGGTACTGGTTTCTGGCAATATGCCATACTCCGCCCAGGCATGGACAGTGCGGAATTCCTCTGAAAGCACCAAGGAGGCAATCTATGAATACTGGGAGCAAGGATACAATCTGTCCTCGCTTGCATATGGCGATAACAGATATTTCATTGTCGTGTCCAAACATGAAAACGGAAATAATCCGGAACAATGGTACATAATTGACAATGATGCACCGGCAGACCAGATAAAAGGACAGTGGGACAACAATTTGCGTATAACATGCGCCGGTGGAGGATCGGACTATTTTACCGAGCATGAAAATACAGGGTATACGTACTCTCAAAACCGAAATTTTCTACCAGGAGACGGGGAAAAGATCATGTTGCAGAGAAGCGACGGCTACCCTTCATATATAGAGCTTGCCCCGCTTTATTTCCGTGATGAAACCGGTCAGGTCCTTTATTATTACAGCTATACGGGAATGAGCTCGCGCAGGGGATTCAACGGATTCTGTTACAGACATGATTATGATGAAAATGGCTATCATGTCCTGAAATACTACTATTACAGCCTTAGCGGTCCTCTGCAAAATCCCGTTGCAAGACTCATCCCGTCAAACGGAGATGAAAGTACCCTGAAAGTTTCCATGTCGGACGGAAGCATCACTAATTCATATGGTGTCGTATGGAACAAAGCCATTGATGAAGAACAGGCGTCTGAAATAAGGAAGACATCCGCGAAAATAACACAGTGGCTGGAATATTCGACAAGCGGAGGCTACATACCGCCCGCCTCATCCCAAGGCAACGGTTCGGTAAATGGAAGCAGCTCATCCGGAACCAATAAGTCACGCTGCTCTTTCTGTAAGGGGACGGGAATCTGCAAGAGCTGTAATGGCAAAGGCGGGTACTTCGACTATTACGGATACTCCAGTGAAAAGACCTGGCGGCAATGTCCGTCATGCCATGGCTCCGGACGGTGCTTCAACTGCTACGGGAAAGGGTATCTGTAATGTATATTCCCTTTTCCGCCACATGTCAGCTGCCGGGATCAGTTCACCAGCCTCAGGCCGATACGGCTGCGTTCAAGGTCTATATTAATGACTGTTACCCTGACATGCTGGTGAAGTTTCAGCACTTTTGAGGGATCGGACAGTCCACGGACGCCCATTTGGGACACATGTATAAGTCCGTTTTGCTTGATTCCGATATCGACAAATGCCCCGAAAGCCGTGATATTTGTCACGATTCCGGGCAATTCCATTCCTTCAGACAAGTCCTCTATAGTATGAATGTCATCGGCGAAGCTGAATTCCTGAGCCTCGGAACGCGGGTCGCGTCCAGGCTTGACAAGTTCTTTCAGAATGTCGTTGATGGTAGGCAGGCCGAAGTCCCCTTCCACAAAATCCTGTGGACGTATCTTTGAACACAGTTCCTTGTTTGCAACCAGTTCAGTAGTCTTCACTCCCAGGGAGGCAGCCATCTTCTCTACGATATGGTAGCTTTCGGGATGGACGGCGGAGTTGTCCAAAGGGTTCGCGGCTCCAGGGATACGGAGAAAGCCGGCGCATTGCTCGTAGGCTTTGTCTCCGAGCCGCTTTACATTGAGGAGCTCCTTACGGGAATGATACGGACCGTTTGCAGTCCTGTATTCCACTATGTTCTCTGCCAAGGCAGGACCGATACCGGAAACATAGCTGAGAAGGGATTTGCTGGCAGTATTCAGATTCACCCCGACACTGTTCACACAACTCTCCACAGTATTGTCCAGCTGCTCTTTCAGAAGATTCTGGTCCACGTCATGCTGATACTGCCCTACACCCAGTGATTTCGGATCTATTTTCACCAGTTCGGCCAAAGGGTCCATCAGACGGCGGCCTATGGACACTGCTCCCCTGACAGTCACATCATGGTCCGGAAACTCTTCTCTGGCTATTTCGGATGCGGAATATATCGACGCTCCGTCTTCGCTTACCATAAAGACCCTTATCTTTTCAGGCTTGGGAACACGCCTGACAAAATCCTCGGTCTCCCTTCCGGCCGTCCCGCTGCCTATCGCTATCACCTCTATCCCGTATTTTTCAATCATGTCAGACAGAGCCCTGATAGACTTTACTTTTTCACTTACAGGAGGATGAGGATATATAGTCTCATTATGAAGAAGATTCCCCTGCCCGTCCAGACACACCACTTTACATCCTGTCCTGAAACCCGGGTCTATGGCGAGAGTCCTTTTCTGTCCCACCGGAGAAGCCAGCAAAAGCTGCCGGAGATTCTCTCCGAAAATCTTCACTGATTCCATATCAGCCTTTTCTTTGGCCTGGGCTATTACTTCATTGGTTATGGACGGCTCCAGAAGACGTTTATAAGCATCGTCTATAGCTTCATGAATCTGTTCTGCAAGAGGAGCTGCAGGATATCTGCGTTCCTGACAGAAATCATAATACAGCTTTTTTCCGCACTTTTCAGGATCCGCATCGATTTTCAATGTAATAAAACCTTCTTCCTCCGCTCTGAGAATCGCCAGAAGCCTGTGAGGGGCAATTCGGGAAAGCGACTCCGAATAGTCGAAATAACCCTTGTACTTGGCTGCTTCCGGGCCTGTAGCCTTTTTCGTCGCCTTGGTGACAAGCCTTCTGGAGTTGAATATGCCGCGTAAAGTCTCCCTCACGGAAGCCGTTTCGCCAAGACGTTCCGCAATGATGTCCCGCGCTCCGGCCAGAGCATCCTGTGGAGTAGCTACCTTGTCATTGACATATCCGGAAGCCTCCTGCAAAGGATCTGTCAGAGCAATATTGTACATCTTGTCTGCAAGCGGCTCAAGACCTGCTTCTTTCGCAGCGGTCGCCCTTGTCCTGCGTTTGGGTCTGTATGGAAGATACAGATCCTCCAGCTCTCTGATATCGACACAGTTCTCTACTGCACTGCGAAGCACGGGAGTAAGTTTTCCAAGTCCGTCTATTGTATCCAGAATGGTGGCCTTGCGTTTTTCCATATCGGCGAAAACCTCTGACCAGTGACGTATTTCAGCCACGGCCACCTCGTCAAGCCCTCCTGTACGTTCTTTTCTGTAACGGCTTATGAAAGGAATCGTAGCCCCTTCTTCAAACAGTTTCGCGCAGTTCTCTACCTGCCATTCCCTGACATCCAGCCGATGTGCTATATTTTTGATATAAATCTCTTTCATTATCGGTTATCGGTTTTAAAAGTGCATATGTACCGGCAGCGGAATCAGTCATGCGAGACTTGCTTGAGCTGCTCCCTGTATGCGGAAAAAATCTTTGATTTGGATACAAACCCGAGATACGTCCTGTATTCGTCGATGACCGGAAGGTTCCAGGCACCGGTCTTCTCGAACTTGTTCATCACACTGTCCATTTTTTCGTTTACATAGACATATTCCGGAGAAGATTTCATGAAATTGTATACATGAAGAGTATCATATTCCTCTTTCTTGAACATATCGCGCCTGATATCCTCCAGCGAAACATATCCCTGGAAATGGGTTTTTGAATCCAGTACAGGGAAAATGTTTCTGGAAGATGAGGCTACGACATCCACCAGATCACCCAGAGTCGCATCTATCTTTACAGGCCTGAAGTCATTTTCAATCAGATCCGACGTCTTCAGCAAAGTCAGCACGGCCTGATCGCTGTCATGTGTAAGAAGCTCTCCTTTCTTGGCTATTCGCTTGGTGTAGATTGAGTACTGTTCCACCATTCTTGTCGCTCCGAAAGATATTGTCGAGGTCAGTATAAGCGGTATCAGGAGTTCGTATCCTCCGGATATCTCGGCAATCAGGAAGATTGCCGTCATAGGAGCCTGCATCACTCCGGCCATAAGTCCGGCCATTCCGACCAGAACAAAATTCTGCTCCGGGACAGAAAACGGATTGTTTATGAATATCAGATTAATGGTTCTCGCTACGACAAAACCTGCTATAGCCCCTACAAACAGAGTAGGACCGAACGTTCCTCCCACACCGCCTCCTGCGTTGGTAAAAGACATCGAGAATACCTTCAGCAGCAGAATAAGCAGGTAGAAAATAGGAATGGACCACGGTTTTTCAAGAAAGAAAGCAAGGATAGTCTCACCTTCAAAGGATATTTCTCCACCGTTAAGCAGGACAGACAGGGAATCATAGCCCTCCCCGAAAAGAGGCGGAAACAGAAAAATCAGCAGGCCCAGACAGGAAGCCGAAAAGAACCATCGCGAATACGGGTTTGTAATCCCCTTTATCTTGTCTTCAAGCCAAAGCGTAGTCCTGGTAAAATACACCGAAAATGCCGCACAGCACAGCCCCAGAACAATATAGAAAGGAAGGTTGTGCATTGTGAACGGAGACAGGGTACACTCGAACGGAAGCGAATCTCCGAGAAACAGATATGATATGACCGTCGCCGATACCGTGGAAAGCAGCAGCGGCAGTATTGAAGTCATGGAAATGTTGAACAGGAGAATCTCGAGTGTGAAAAGCACACCGGCAAGAGGAGCCTTGAAGATGCCGGCTACCGCACCGGCAGCACCGCATCCCAGAAGAATGGTCATGTTCTTATAGGAGAGCCCCATCTTCCTGGCCACATTCGACCCGATTGCTGCCCCGGTATAGACTATCGGAGCCTCTGCACCTACGGATCCTCCGAATCCGATTGTCACCGAACTGGCTGCAAGCGAGGTCCACATGTTGTGTGGCTTGATCTTGGACTCGTTCTTGGATACTGCGAGAAGCACCTTGGTCACTCCGTGGCCGATATTATCCTTGACCACATAACGGACAAACAGCATGGCCAGAAACATTCCAATACCAGGGTATATGAGATACAGGAAATTGTAGTCAAAGCCGTCAAACCAGGAAGTAAGGGAATGGTGTATATACTCTATCGAAAGCTTCAGCGCGACTGACGCAAGGCCGCAGGATATGCCCACCAGAAGAGACAGGACCAGCATCAGGTCATGTTCTGAAATCCGTTTCCTGACTTTTGTCAGGAAACGGTTCCAGAGCGTAACTCCGAATATTTTCTTGTCATCTGTCATTGTCATGCATGTCCGGGCAGGCCCTATTTGTTTTCCTTTTCTTCAGGGGCGAAGCAACTTGATCCGTCAAAGCAGTGCGTACAAATCTGGCACTTTGGCAGGCCTATAGCCTCCACAAGGGTCTCCAATGTATTGAATTTCAAGGAAGTCATACCGAATTTGGCACGAATTGCCTCAACCAGACGACAGTACTCCGGAGAACCTGTTTCGGCATATTTTTCGAGATTTCTGTCAGGATCCCCTTCAAATTCCCCGATGATTCGGCGTGAAATCAGTTCCAGGTCAGTCTTTGATGCAGAAAAGCCGATGAACGGGCATCCGTAGATAAGAGGAGGGCATCCGATTCTCATGTGAACTTCCTTTGCGCCGTAGTCGTAAAGGATGTCGACGTTGTCTTTCAGTTGGGTCCCTCTCACGATGGAGTCATCGCAGAAGATGATTCTCTTTCCCTCCAGCATGGCCCTGTTGGGGATCAGTTTCATCTTGGCTACCAAAGACCGGCGCTCCTGATTGCTTGGAGTGAAGCTGCGCGGCCATGTAGGAGTGTATTTGGTTATGGCCCTGTGATACGGAACGCCTTTCCCTTCCGCATAACCCAGAGCCTGGCCGACTCCCGAATCCGGAATGCCGCATATGCAGTCGACTTCACTGGTATCCTGTCTGCCCATCTTGTACCCGCTTATAAAACGCACCTCTTCTACATTTCTGCCTTCGTAACCGGATGTAGGGAATCCGTAGTAAACCCACAGGAAGGAACATATCTGCATGTTCTTCTCCGGCTTCCTGAGCTGCTCGACCCTGTCCGGATACAGCCGGACTATTTCTCCCGGCCCCAGATCCCTTTCTGTCTCGAAATCAAGGTTAGGGAAACTGCATGTCTCGCTTGTAACGGCATAGGCCCCGTCCTTCTTCCCGATTACCACAGGAGTCCTTCCGAGCCTGTCCCTTGCCGCAATTATCCCGTCCTCCGTGAGAAGCAGCATCGAGCAGGAACCTTTGATGTTCCTGTAGACATTCTCTATACCTTCGGTGAACGTCTTGCCCTGTATTATGAGAAGGGCTATGAGCTCTGTCTGGTTGGTAGTGCCGGAACTCAACTCCGCAAGATGCATGTTCCTGGACAGCATGTTCTGCTCCAGTTCCTTGATATTGTTGACTTTGGCCACGGTGACAATAGCAAATCTGCCAAGATGGGAACTGATTACCAGAGGCTGTGCATCAGTATCACTGATTACACCTATTCCCGCATTGCCCTTGAACTTGTCCAGTTCATCTTCGAACTTGCTTCTGAAATAGGAATTCTGCAGATTGTGGATTGAACGCATGAAACCCAGTTCCGGGTCATAGGTTGCGAGACCGCCTTTTCTGGTCCCCATGTGGGAATTGTAGTCAGTACCGTAAAAAAGATCGTTTACACATTTCTGTCTGGAAATAGTTCCGAAAAAACCGCCCATTTTATATAGTCCTTAATATTACCGATGGGCAAAAGTACAAAAAATTAACGACGCAGAGTCGATATAATTTAGTATCTTCGCGCAGTTTTGTTGAAAAAATATGATAACATGTTCAAGGTAGGTATTATAGGAGCAGGGCATATTGCCGGGAAAATGGCCGCCACACTTCACGGTATGGAAGGTGTGGAAGCTTATGCTGTCGCCGCCAGACAGATTGGGAGAGCTCAGGATTTCGCATCCTCAAACGGCTTCAGTAAAGCATATGGAAGCTACGAAGAGCTTGCTGACGACCCGCAGGTAGATCTCATTTATGTGGCGACACCGCACTCTCTGCACTGTCAGCACGTAAGGATGTGTCTGGAAAAAGGCAAGCCTGTCCTCTGCGAAAAAGCGTTTATGGCAAATGCCCGTGAGGCCAGGGAGGTAATCGGCATTTCCGAGGAGAAAGGGGTTTTCCTCGCCGAGGCCATCTGGACCAGATATCTTCCTTTCAGAAATGTCATCAGTGACCTGATACGGAACGGAGCCATAGGCAGGACAAAGCTTCTGACCGCGCACCTTGGATATCCTGTCATGGACAAGGAGCGCATTATCAGGCCTGAACTTGGCGGAGGAGCGCTTCTGGACCTGGGTGTCTATGTCCTGAATTTCGCTCTCATGTCGTTTGGAAGCGATATCAGCAGGATTTCATCATGCTGCATTAAGGCAGAGTCCGGAGTCGACCTGCAGGACAGTATCACACTTGAGTATCCGGACGGCCGCATGGCACAGCTTCTGGCCACGGCATGCAGCGCAAACGACAGGCAGGCGATAATCAACGGAGAGAACGGCTACATCATACTTGACAACGTGAACAATCCTCAAAAAGCGGACATATACTCGGCAGACCACATACTGGTGGACACGCACTATGCTCCGCAGCAGATTACCGGGTTCGAATATCAGGTCCAGGCCTGCATTGACGCCATACGCGCAGGAAAAACGGAGACTGAATACATGCCGCACAGCGAAAGTCTGAAAGTAATGGAAATCATGGACAGTCTCCGGAAGGAATGGGGAGTCGTATTCCCGAATGACAACATTTAACCAAGCAAATACTCATGAAATCCATACGTGAAATATACCGCATAGGGAAAGGCCCGTCAAGCAGCCATACCATGGGACCGCACAAGGCTGCAAAATTATATCTGGCACATCATCCCCAGTCCCACAGGTTTCTTGTGACACTCTTCGGTTCGCTTGCAGCCACCGGCAAGGGACATCTGACTGATGTTGCCATAAATGAAGCGCTTTCGCAGCTCGGGCCGGTACAGATAGACTGGCAGCCGAAAATATTCCTTCCGGCCCATCCGAACGGAATGAAAATAGCCACAGTCGACGACAACGGCGAAAAGCAGGACGAGTGGACTTTCTACAGCATAGGAGGCGGGGCCATCAAATGCGAACAGCTGCCGCAGGATGAATCTGCCGACATATATCCACTCAACACTATGGACGAACTCCTGGAATGGTGCAACAAATACGGAAAAGCATACTGGGAGTATGTAAACGAAATAGAAGACGAAGGCATCTGGGACTATCTGGCTGAGGTATGGAAAGTGATGTGCGAGGCTATCGAACGCGGCATAGACAAGGAAGGCGTGCTTCCCGGTCCTATTCATCTGCGCAGAAAGGCGGCACAGTATTTCATCCGTGCCGAAGGATATAAGGACGTGCTCCGGACACGGGGAATGATCTTCGCCTACACTCTTGCAGTGAGCGAGGAAAATGCTGCCGGAGGGACAATCGTAACCGCTCCGACCTGCGGTTCCTGCGGTGTCCTGCCAGGAGTCCTATACCATCTGAAAAAAGTATACGGTTTCAGCGAAAAGCGTATCATCCGTTCTCTTGCAACCGCGGCTCTTATCGGTAATGTGGTAAAACAGAATGCTTCAATCTCCGGAGCAGAAGTAGGCTGCCAGGGAGAAGTCGGAGTTGCATGTGCAATGACAGCCGGAGCGGCCAACCAGCTGATGGGAGGAAGCCCGTCACAGATAGAATATGCTGCGGAAATGGGTCTGGAACATCATCTCGGAATGACATGCGACCCGGTCTGCGGACTTGTCCAGATTCCATGCATAGAAAGGAATGCCTATGCTGCTGCACGGGCACTTGACGCAAACATATACGCTCTCTATACAGACGGACTTCACCGGGTTTCCTTTGACCAGGTAATCCGGGTCATGAAACAGACAGGAAAAGACCTTCCTTCACTGTATAAGGAAACAGGAGAAGGAGGTCTGGCGAAAGAACTGGACTAGGAAATTCCTCCTTTGGGGATCATCCTCATCAGTCGAACAGAAGTTCCATATCCTTTTCCAACATCCTTCCGGCAAGTTTTTCCGGAACAAATGACCAGTGTCCGATAACGGACGGATCGCTTATGGCTGCAGGGTCTATGCTTCCGTGCCCAGCCAGAAAATCATAGAGAATGTTTCTGATTTCAGGATATTTTGCGACCACACGCGATTCGATGTTGTCGGTGTCGACCTTGGCCCCTTCCCTCATGATTGCCCCGCCCCCGCTGGCACGATAGGAAGTCATCGCAACATTGTATTTCCCCGACATGTCAAAAGACGTCCCGTCTGCAAGAGACTCTATCTTGACCCTGCTGCCGTATTTTTCGGTCACATCTACTGTATAGACAAGTCCTCCTGCCGAATCGAAGTTGTATGCCCGTCCGTCAAAAGACCAGCGCTCCTGTCCTGTTCTCGGATCAGGTTCATTGGAAATTTTCAGCACATGCTCCCCTTTCCTGCCCGAAACGGTATTTATCCATGTGTCGTACGAAAACTCCAGATAGTCCTTTATTTCCTTACCTGTCATTTCAACGACAAAAAGCTGGTTCTCAAAAGGATAGATTGTGAACAGGTCATTATACACAAGTGTTCCGGCTTCCAGATAACCGTTAAAGGTCAGAGGCGCGGCAAACGATACTCTTGCAGGCGTACACGAAAGGCTGAGCGTATGAAGCAGGTCCATGTAATCGCACATTCCCGTATAGGCATCTCTGGTCCTCATATCCCTCGCCAAAGTGCCGACCGGCTTGACGGTAAACGCCTTTACAGCTTCATAATCAGACCTGAACAGATCTCTCATTTCCGTATCGACAAGGTCTTTCCTGACAGGGACCAGCTCTGCAGAATGCTTTCTGGATACTACTTTTCCATCCTTGATCTCAAGTGTCACCGTACCATGTCCGATATTGCGGCAGTGGCTTCCCGTGTTGATAAGGCACATACCATCCTTTGTGTATATTGCAGGACGGTGATCATGCGAACATACCAGAAAATCCACTCCTGTAAGAGACTTGTACAAGTCCAGCCCCTGACTTTCCAGACTGGACCCGTCTCCCTCTCCGGTCCCTGAATGTACGGCTACGACCACGACATGCGGATGTTCCTTTGCCATGACCTTGTCAACATCCTGCTGCACTATCGGAATCAGAGACTCGAAATGCATGCCTTTCCACAGGTCTTCCGCAAGCCAGTTCTTCATGTTAGGATTCGTATAGCCGAGTATAGCGACCTTGAGACCGTTTTTCCTGACTATGGTGTAATCATCGAAATATGGCTTTCCGGTATCGTTTCGGAGCGCATTCGCAGCCATGAAAGGCATATCAAGCTGCCTTGCGATCCTGTCATAGACAGCATGTCCTGTCTCTACATCATGGTTTCCCACCACGACTGCATCATAACCCATATAATTTGCCATTCTGGCATAAAGATGCGGCGTGACAGTGTCCACGTAGTTGTAGTAATAAGCTGCATTGTCCCCCTGCAGACAGTCTCCCGCATCAACAAATATCACATTCTCTGCACCGTCAGCAGTCCTTACACTGTCCACATAGCGGGAAACGGCATAAAGAGACTGGCGGACACCGTCATCGACATAAAGAGAATCGAAATATCTGCCATGCACATCGTTGGTAGTAAACAGCTGGAGACTGTAAGTCCCGTCTTCCGGTCCGCAGCATGAAGCAAGAGCCAGAAGAAAAACATAAAAAATCGGATTCCTTTTCATAGCAACCTTATTATATTCATTCTCTGATCAGATCAAGTATCGGGAAACCTTGCCGGAACCGCATCATAGGGGCCTTTTCAAGTGTCCCGCATACTACCGGAACACCTTCCGCAAGGAACTTTTTCCCCCTGCTTCTCCCCCGGTAGTCAATAACAGCAGAGTTGCCGCTGTATTCAAGGAGACGGTCAGAGCCGGTCCTGTTACAGAATACTGACCAGCAGACATTCTCTATTGATCTGGCTTTCAAAAGTATATCTGCAGCAGTATTTCGTGCCACAGGCCAGTTGGCAACATTCATATAAAGATCATAAGGCTCTTCTCCGGAATTCCTTGCCAGCTCCGGAAACCTCAGATCGAAACAGATTCCGGGCAATATTCTCCATCCTTTGTAAACGAATACCTTACGCCCGTCTCCTCTGATATAGTTCACATCCTCTCCTCCGAAAAAAAGGCGGGACTTGTCATAATATTCCACTCCAGCACCTACGGAAGAAGGTGTTACAAAGAACATCCTGTTGTATCTGAAGCCGTCTGAAGCCACAGGAACTGAGCCGGACACGGCGCAACCGTATTTTTCCGACATCCGCTTCATCCATCCGAGTGTGGGCGGATTTTCCGAAGGCTCGGCAAGCATAGGATTCATGGTGAAGCCCGCAGCAAAGAACTCAGGAAGCACCACAAGATCCGGCCGCGCAGGAAAATCTCCGGTGAAAATTCCGGAAAATACTTTCTCTAAAGCGGCGCAGTTCGTCCGTGGGCTTTCCCACTCCGGGGAAAACTCCACCAGCGCGACATTCAGAATGTCCGTGTCTGTCGAAACTTTCATATATTCCATCCGGGAAGGTTATTGCTGTCTGTTATAATCTTTTTATGCTTTCCGGCAGAGGTCCTCCTGTCCAGAAGTGAACTCAGATTGAACTTCAACGTCACCACCTGCTGGAGTCCGGAATAGGACCATCCATTGAAATGGGCCACAACAGATGCCCTGACAGACAGGAAATCGGATATGTCCGGTTCGTAATAAAGCTCAAGCCTGTCATAGAATCCCGGTCCTGACCCTTTCATCCTTACCTTATAGAAAGGCTCCCCCATGTAAAGCAGATCACCGTATGTGTTTCCGGCAGCATCAGTATCATTGTAAAACGGCATCATATCCGTACCGTAAAGCAGGTAGTTTTCAAATCCCGCATTCCAGTTCCCAAGAGCGACTGTAAATTCTCCGGCATGCGGAAAGACAGGTTTGTCCACACGTCTGTCATTCTGGAAAGACTGCAGCCAGCCCAGTGTAAAATCAAAACGCTGGAGTCCCGTATTTCCGGACAAATCAATCTCCAGATAAGGATTCAGAAGGGCATTGTCCACTACACCGGAAACATTCCTTGCCCCGGCAAAATGGTACAGATAGCCGGCGAGCCCGAGAGAAAACATATCAGAAAGCTCTCCGCGGGCAGCAAAGAATATCATGAACCTTTCCCTGCGGTCGACTCCGAACATTCCCATCCAGTCGCATCCGACCTCATAATACGACGCCGGTCTGGTGACAGAAAAGAGAAGCCCTTCTATATTATTGTCATAAAATCTGAGAGAATCTGAAAAGAATGCCCTCGAATAGTCACCCCGCATGAAACGTCTGGGAAAAATGCCGGCGGTTATTCCGATATCGGATTTGTCTTTTGTCAGTTTGTACCGGTAATAGAGCGTAATTTCATGGAAAAGGTCCCAGTTCCGTTTGCTGCCTGACAGCTCGGATGTATTCCCGTCCGTTACGATGGAAGCAGCGACAGGAGAATCTCCGAAATCCTTCATCACATCGATACCCAACATGAGACTGTGCGTCCCTCCACGGCCCTCTTTCAGATCAAGACCCACAGACGGAGTCAGTCTGGCACCGAATATCGTTCTGGAACCTGAAAATTTTGAAGGAGAGTACTCCCTGTTGTCGAAATTCATTTCGAAATCCACATCATAGGCAAACCGCAGCCTGTTTCCTGAGGAAGAAGGTTTGTCTGCCGATACGGAATAAACAATGCAAAACAGCAGGGCACAGACACATGCACAATATTTCATCATATTACGGAACCGGCTTTTCTGACATACTTGATATTATTTCGATCCCATGCGGGCTTCGATTTTCTGACGAAGACTGCGGGACTGGTAAATAGGATAGTCCGCATCGGAACGGTCGAGCCATTCTACAGCCAGATCGTACTGCCCCAGCATATAGCATCCGAGGGAAATATTGTATTCGGCGCAGGAGCGTTTCTGGAGATTGCCGGTACCTACAAGCTCCATCCAGATGTCAATCGCTTCTTTCCACCTGTAATCGTCGGCTTTTGCAGCTGCTTCCAGCCAACTGTCCCCGTCATAATAAATGACCTGATGACTCTCGTTCTTCCATGTGGAGACAAAAGAATCCGCAAGTCTGGCTCCTATGACTTCTGCCGGCTCTCCTATGGCCTCCAGTGCCTTTGAAACAACAGTTTCGCTGCTTTCCTGACCATCTGTATATGCTACCGGTTTGGCGGAGCTGCGGCCGGTGAAAGAAAAGACGGAATCGGCAGGATTCATGGAGTCGTAAACGTTTATTCCAATGGAAAACGGCACCGTTACCTCTACCAGATATGTCGAATCTGCGGCAATCCTGCCACCGGTTTTCACCTTTTGAGGCTGTCCCGGGACTGCTATCCCTCTCTTCGGAGGTTCCATAAGGAATACGACATCAGTGCCGACATCCATAAGGATGTTGAGCAGAGTATCTTTGGCCGAATAGTCCGCTCCTGGTATGCTGTCCAAAGTATATACTCCTATTACACGCTCTCCTGAAAAATATCCGGATTCGAGCTTTTGGGCAAAGCCGTCCGCAGCCGATGCGGCAAAAATGGAATCCACATTGTTCCCGTTGTCGACATATACGACGGAAAAGGTCTTCTTCGCCAGATCAAGCCCGGATCTGGAAGTGTCTCTGAGCTCGACATCCATTGTAAAGGAAAGAGGTCCGCATGCAGCCAGCATGAAAGGCGCCACAGCCAGAAAAAACAACAACCGCTTCATGACAAAATCAGATTACTTCTATGATATCACCGGTCAGATCATATTCGTCTGCACCTGTTATACGCACTTTAAGGAATTCTCCCACAAGTGAATACGGTTCAACCCCGTGCACAGCCGCCTCATCATATTCCACCAGTATCTCCCCATCCACTTCAGGACTTTCATACTCGCTTCTGCATACATATACTCCGTCCGAGAAACTGTCGGCTATGACTTTTACCACACTTCCTATCCTGGACTGGTTGAACCGGAGCGATATGCCGCTCTGGAGCGACATCAGCTCGTCCAGACGTCTCTGCTTTTCTTTAGCCGGGACTGAATCCTTGTAATGTTCCGCTCCATAAGTCCCTTCTTCTTCCGAATAGGCAAAAGCTCCCAGACGCTCGAATCCTGCGCTCCGGACAAAATCAAGAAGCGCTCCGAACTCCCGTTTCCCTTCTCCCGGATGACCTACAATCATCGTTGTCCTGAGGACGACTCCCGGGACCCGTTCCCGCATCCTGTTTATAAGCGCCCGTGTCCAGGCTCCGTCCACATGACGGTGCATCATGTCCAGTACCTTGTCGGAAATATGCTGCAGGGGAATATCCATGTAACGGCAGACTTTCGGATTCTCCGCCATGACATCCAGAACTTCTTCCGGAAAGCCGTCCGGATATGAATAGTGTATTCTTATCCACTCTATACCATCGACTTCCGACAGCCTGTCCAGCAGCTCGGCAAGCATGCGTTTCCCGTACAAGTCAAGACCATAGTATGTAGTATCCTGAGCAATGACTATAAGTTCCTTCACTCCCTTTGCAGCGAGAAGTTCCGCTTCTGCAACCAGCTCGTCAACCGGTACAGAGACATGCTTTCCCCGAATATAAGGAATGGCACAGTATGCGCATCTGCGGTCACAGCCCTCGGAAATTTTGAGGTATGCATAGTGGGAAGGGGTGGTAAGCTGCCGTTTAAGCTCGAAATCGCCGGTCTCGGATACTCCCAGATACTCAAGCAACGGTGTAAAATCACGGGCACCGAACCATGCGTCCACTTCAGGAATCAGTTCCGGCATCTCTTCATGGTATCTCTGGGACAGGCATCCGAACACTACTACTTTTCCGTAAACGCCTTCCTTTTTCCTCCCGACCGCACCTAGAATCATATTGACAGACTCCTCCTTGGCATCGCCAATGAATCCGCACGTATTTATCAGCAGACAGTCGGCCTCTCCTTCCCAGTCTTCAGGCAGTATATCAAAGCAAGAGACCGCCTGGGCCAGGATATGCTCCGTGTCCACGCGGTTCTTCGAGCAGCCCATCGTTATGGCCTGCAATGTCTGTCTTCTGTCTGTCATTTCGCTACTTCTGCTCTGCGTCAGCTCCGGACTTCTGCCCTTCTTCCTCCACAAAGTCAAGAGAAGCGTATTTCTTCAAAGCATTGTACCAGTCAACCACTTTCTTCATGTGGGACACATAGAAGCGGTTCCTGTCATAGTCCGGAAGCGCTTTTTCAAAGAATGTCTTGAGTTCCTCCGGTGCAGACTTCGATGTAGGGGCATCGGCATCGCCGAGTACAGCCTTCATCTTGAGGAAAACTTCTTTCAGTTTTGTCTCGCCCTCGTCAGTATATATCGAAATATCCGCCAGAGTCGTAATCCTGCTGTTCATTCCGAAACAGCTTCTCTTCTTGTCCGCCAATGACTCGACAATAGCGCCTGTCCTGGCTTGTGAAATATAGTTGAACAGACCGCTTTGTCCGGAAATTGAAAGAATCTTTGTAAGATCAGTTTTCATACTTTGCTTTTCTTTAAAATCAGGTCGCAAATATAGTTAGAAGCCGAGAGCAATGCAAATCAAACTTGTTTGAATTTCATTGCCGAGGCGCAACAGTAATTATGCGCCCGGGGCCGGCACAGGGATTGTCAGACTGGCCTGCACATGGAAAAGTACACATCATCCACGCAACGTTCCAACCGGGCCCTGTCCGCAACATTTTCAATAATAAAATCCACTTCAGCCCTTGTCTTACCGGAAGAAATGTCATTCAGCAGCTTCTGTCCCGCCATTCTTTCCCGGATCCGCTCCGGAGAGACACCGTCTCTCATACAGGCTCTCTGAAGTCTGGTCTGCACAGGAGCGTCAACAAGCAGCACCTTGTCCGCTATGTCTCTGAACAGAGGTTTCTCAAGGATGATGGCCGATTCCATTACAACAAAAGGGACACTTCCTTCCTGAAAAGAGGAACGCCACTTCAGGAAATCCTCTCTGACGGCAGGATGAACGATACTTTCAAGGACAGAAAGCTTTTCAGGATCTGAAAAAATCACGGATGCCAGTTCTTTTCTGTCCACTCTGCCATTTGTGTCGGAAATACTGCAACCCAGTGCAGACTCGATCCTGCCGACCATGCCGGCATCATCATAAAGTCTTCTGGCTCTGGAATCCGAATCATATACAGGTATGCCTTTCGACGCAAGATACCTGCACACAGTGGATTTTCCGCTGCCGATTCCGCCAGTGACAACCAAGGTCCTCATCGCTCTTCCTTGACAACGCACTCGAATACTTTAGGTGAAATGGAACAGTTTATGACTCCCTGCGGCAGTGAAGATATCTTTCCTATGCACTTGCCGCCCAAAGATGAGATGAAGTCATCATAGTCGACATATACCCTGACACCGTCCGTCACGTCCGCGGTAAGAGGGAAAGCACACCTCAATGTTACTGTAGCGACAGACGGATAAATCATCATGGATTTGCCCGGCGGGACATTTCTGGCCTGGACGCTTACGGTGACAGGCATTTCCACAAATCTTGTAGCTGACATCGAATAACGTACTTCAGACTCCGACATACGGACACCCTTGATCTTCTCAAGTCTGGCAATTCCATGTATGGAGGAAGAGATGTCGCTTATCTTTATCGCTTCAGTATTCACCCGGGAAATGTCTTCGAGATGGCCCGGTTCACCGTATACGGTAACGGAATCGGGCTCTATGTCAAACTTGCTGTCAGCCGTATACTGAGGCTCGAACCCAAGTATGTGAACCGGATATACCGGCACCCTCTTGTGATTCTCATACGGGAATCTGAAAAAAAGTGTATCCGTTATGAAATATTCTATCTGGACATCATCTCCGAAAATGAGATGTGAAGATTCCTTGAGCTCGGACGAAGTGATATAATATGTTTCGCCGGATTTCCTGTGCAGTACGGATGGGTCGAATGTGACAGTGACTTTCCGTCTTCCTGAAAACAGTCCGTTTCTGACAATATTGAAGCCGGTGGTCTGACACCGTGCTATCACATCACACCTGTTTGACGAACGGTTGAAATGCCCTTCAATATTGCTTGCCGCCTCCACGGAGGCCTGCAGGAATTCGGTATATCTGAGAGACAGGTTATGGATAAACCATATACTGAAAGCCAGCAGGAGGGCAAGCAGAAAAACTGTCATGTCCCTCCTGCTGATATTCAACAGATGTAAAATTTTATGTAAAAAGTCTCTCATTCCGGCTCTGTGGCAGGCTACTGCTGTGCAGCCTCGGAGAAGTCCTTTACTACTGAATTCTTGTCCACCTTTATCTTGACATTGTTGTCAACTTCGATAAGCAGTGTCTTTTCCTTGATTTCAACTACAATTCCGTAAATCCCCCCTATCGTGACTATCTTGTCTCCTTTCTGAAGTCCGTCACGGAATTTCTGCAGTTCCTTCTGCTGCTTTCTCTGCGGACGGATCATGAAGAACCACATGACAGCGATGATAAGGATAAGCATGATCCACATCGACCATCCGCCTCCTGCAGGCTGCTGTCCGGCTGCCTGGGCCTGTAATAAAATTGCAAGTAAATTCATTTCAGTTTCAGTTATTTAAAATAAATTTTCAAAAATAAGGTTTTATTGTCTAAAAACAAAATCACATCTTTTCGCCGAGGTCTTTTGCAGTCTTGACAATCAGCCCCTCCTTTTCCATGGAAGAGATGAGCCGGTCCAGCAGTCCGTTTACGAAAATACGGCTCTTCGGCGTTCCGTAGAACTTCGATATTTCCACATATTCATTTATGGTGACCTTTACCGGTATATTCGGGAATGCCACTGCTTCGGCAAGGCCGAGCACTATGATGACCATGTCAGTGGTGACGATTCTGTCATTGTCCCAGTTGGACACAGAAGCCGCCACACGTTCGGAATACTTGTCATATCCTGTAATCGCAGACTGGAGAAGACGTATAGCGAATGCCTTGTCGCTCTCGATGCCGGGTCCAGTCTTCATCTCACTCTGATATAAAGGAGGAAGTGACCACCTCTCCCCTTTCGCAAGTGATTTGAGCGTACGGCAGACATAGGTCAGAGAATATGCGAGGTCATCGTTCCAGTATATTGACATATCCTCAAGAATCTGCTCCAGCTCGGTGCTGTCGACAAACTCGTCCTCGAAAATCCTTATGAACAGTCTGCAGTCTTCGGCAAGAGACGATTCCCCGGAGGTCATATAATCGGCATAGTATTTCTTTCCTGTTATGGAAGTCAGGACTTTTTTCAGGAAAATGTCGTACTGCTGCCATGAAAACTTCCTTTTGGCAAATATTTTCGTAAAATCCGGATCACTGTCCAGCAGGACGGCCAGACGGTTGTCGGCAAACTTCGTGTTCGGATTCAGGTCCTCTTCCGTAGGCGAGAACTTCTTTTTTGCCGACTCCAACCGTTCGCGGGCAATGGCCGTAAGAGGAGAAACTATACCGAGCATGAATATATAAAGGTCCCGTACAGCCTCGCACGAAAGATCGAGCCGGGTCTTCGCTTCTGACAGGGACATGTTCCCTGAAAGCACACAGGAATAAAGAACTTTGAAAGTTTTTATTCTGAGGATTCGTCTGTTGAGCATACGATTTTCGAAATTTTGTGCAAATATAATACGCAATTTCAGAAAAATCCCTAAATTTGCGGAGATTTACTTAAAAATACATTCAAATATGTATGAGGAATTTGATGAGGTAAACGCTCAGGAACGCTCTGGAGAAGATGTATACTCCAAGCCCGTACGTGCCGGCAAAAGGACTTACTTTTTTGACGTCAAGACCACTAAAGGAAATGACTACTATCTGACTATAACTGAAAGCAAACGCAAGGTAGAAAAAGACGGTCGCTTTGCCTATGACAAGCACAAGATTTTCCTGTACAAGGAAGACTTTGACAAGTTTGCCGAAGGACTTCAGGAAGTTATAGAATATATCAGGGAAAATTGCCTGTCTGGCGCCGAAACCGGCAAAGCCGCACAGAATCCTGACAACGAGGAGGACGGGGAAAAATTCTCCAACGTAAGTTTCGAGGAGCTCTAGCCTCAAGCACGGAAAGACACAGACACCCTTTCATACCGGACGCTGCCGATAGAAGGGTGTCTGTTATTATTGTGCCTTAAGCACATCTGTCCCTGTTACAGATCGGACAGGAAATAATCTCCGGAAGCATCGGACGGCATCCGCCAGTCTCCCCTCGGAGAAAGGGCGACAGAGCCTACCTTCGGTCCGTCCGGGAGACAGGATCGCTTGAACTGCTGGGCAAAGAACCTGCGAAGAAATACTTTGAGCCATTTCCTGACAGTGTCGCTGTCATACGAATCCGCGAACGCCTTCTCAGCCAGGAACCGGAGTTTCTTCGGGGAATATCCGAAACGGAAGAAATTGTACAGGAAAAAATCATGAAGCTCGTACGGGCCTACGAGATCTTCCGTCTTCTGTGAAATATTGCCGCCCGTATCTGCGGGCAGAAGCTCCGGACTCACCGGAGTGTCGATAATGTCAAGCAGTATATCCCTCACCTCAGGCAGCAGTCCGGACTGCCAGTGCACCATATGACGGACAAGTGTCTTCGGTATACTGCAGTTGACCCCGTACATTGACATGTGGTCTCCGTTATATGTCGCCCATCCGAGAGCCAGTTCGGAAAGATCTCCTGTCCCTACTACAATCCCGCCGTTCTGATTGGCTATATCCATCAGTATCTGTGTCCTCTCTCTTGCCTGGGTATTCTCATAAGTTACATCATGGACACTCTTGTCATGTCCTATATCCATGAAATGCCGGTCACATGCCGCTGCAATCGGGATTTCCCTGACAGATACTCCGAGTCCGTGCATCAGAGACAATGCATTGCGGTACGTCCTGTCCGTTGTTCCGTATCCGGGCATTGTCACTCCTATGATCCCTTTCCTGTCCAGCCCGGCCTTGTCGAAAGCCTGGACTGTAACCAGCAGTGCCAGAGTACTGTCGAGCCCGCCGGAAATTCCCACCACAGCATGTCTGCAGCCGATATGTTTCAGTCTGGATGCAAGTCCTGTCACCTGTATAGATGTGATTTCCTTGCATCTTGCCCCATTGTCATCATCCCTTGGAACGAACGGATGCGGATTCACGCAGCGGCAGAGCTCCTTGGAAAAATCAGTTGCTGAAGGCGCTCCGAGGTCTACTTTTGAATATAAACCGTAGTAGGAACATGAAGAAGTCCCGTCCGGAGCCACGGAGCAGAACGTACTTGTTTTCTGACGCAGGACTGAAAGCTTTTCGACATCCACATCGGCAACGATCATTGACGGCTCTGTTCCGAACCTCTCGTTCTCTTCCAGCAAAGTCCCGTTCTCACAGATCATCGCCGCTCCTGAGTATACAACATCCTGGACAGATTCACCGAATCCGGCAGAACAGTAGACATAAGCGGACAGTGTCCTGGCTGACTGCTGGCGCACAAGCTCTTTCCTGTAGGCATGCTTGAAAAGTATATCATTGCTTGCAGAAAGATTGACAACCAGTTGCGCGCCGGCAAGGGCATGATATGAAGACGGTGGCACAGGCGTCCACAGATCTTCGCACAGTTCCACGGCAAAAACGGTCTTTCCTGTTCTGAAAAGCATGTCCGGAGAAATGTTGCATCTGAAACCGGCATACTCGGTTTCAGCATGGAATCCCTCCCTTACGGTATCCTTGCCGTTGACAAGGAACCGGCCGGCCGATGAAGAAGGACCGTCAAGAAAGTCCTTTCCGGAAGAAAACCACCTTGATTCGTAATACTCGCCATATGACGGCATATATATTTTAGGGACAATGCCTTTGATGTTTCCGTTGCGGATGACGACCGCACAGTTGTAAAGCCTGTCGGCGTACCTCACGGGTGCACCGACAACTGCAGTAACAGACTTCCCACGGGTATGGTCCATGATTTTCCTCACAGCACTTTCCGCTCCGCTGACAAGGAGCTGCTGGCCGAACAGGTCTCCGCAGGTATACCCCGTAACACTCAGTTCCGGAAACACTATAAGCGAAACCTCCCGGCGGGAAGCCTCGCTTATAAACCGACATATTCTTTCTGCATTTGCAGCAGGATCCGCTACCTTCACGACAGGAACGGCAGCAGCCACCCTGAAGAATCCGTAATCGTTCATGACAATATCTAATTACGGCGCAAAGATAGGAAAAACTCTGATGTCACTCAATCGAAGCGGCAAGAATCTTCCGGAGCTCTTCCATCGGCATATTACCTGAAATGGAAATCACTGAAGTGGAACCGCCGGACTCATTCGCCAGCATCAGGAAATCCGTCACCGTTTCCCCTTCCCTTACTATATAGATATGCATCCGCTCCGAATCCTCGACAGCCTCCATCAGAAGCTCATACTTGCCTTTGTCCACCATAGAGGATACTTCCGAATCAAGATTTGAAGCCAGCAGAGGGTTTTCAACGTCAAGAATGTACATACCGCTGAAATTCCTGATAATCCCTCCAAGATTTATATCTTCAGACTCGACTTCGATATCCGGAATTTCTTTTATAAGACTGAACATTGCAGGGGAAATATACACGGCGCTTACCCCCTCCTTCCCTGAATACCTGTTGTAGATTTCCTTGCCGTTCTGGGCAAAAGCCTGGGAAACCGCCAGTATTGCCGTTACTGCCAATAATATCCGTTTCATATCCTTTTTACTTTAAATTGGTTCTTTTTATTTTCCTGTTTTTCCGACCATTGGTATAACAAAAATGTTTTTAATTAAAACAATATTGTTTTAAAACAAATAATTCAATTATTTACCTTTATATACTGATTTCAGTTTGTCAACGCTCATGTTGATTGCCTTTTCAGCATTTCCGGCCTTTTCAAGCCCGGGACCCATCTTTTCGGATATGGATGCAAGTGCCCGCTCGACTTCTGCATATGCCATCTTCGGATCCGTAAATGTATCTTTCGGAGTCCTGAATGTCCCGACAGCCATCCATATTCCTATAAAAAGGACAATGCCTGCGGCAATGCTCATGATATATGTCATGGTCCTTTTGACGGGATGCTTCCCTTCAGAAAGTATCTTTTCCGCAACATCCATTGCATCTATCATATCCGACAGGTCTTTGCGCAAGCCGGCAGGAACCTTGATACTGTCATCGGATATAGGAAATACCGGTCTGCCGGATTTATCTGCGGTCATTTTGTCATTCGGTTTCATAAAATAGAATATTGGTTGCCCATTGCTCGCAATACAGCTTTTCTTGCTCTGTTTACCAGTACTCTCACATTTATTCGGGAAAGCCCTGTTAAAGCAGTTATTTCATCATAATCCATCTGCCTGAAAAACCTCATTTCGAAAACCTTCTTCTGGTTTTCAGGAAGACGGGATACAGACTCTTTCAGTCTGAGTATCATCTCCTTTCTTATCAGGATATTGTCAGCTCCGTCGACAAGAGATTCAGACATGCCGGCTTCCACGCTCCTGTCCTGACTCCCGGCAGCATGTGCGTTGCGGGTTCTGAGAATGTCAATGCAGATGTTGCGGACTGTCCTTATACCGTATGCCAAAGGTGACTTTATACCGTCAAGCTCCGTTCTCGAGTTCCACAGTCTGATATACAGATCCTGTACGGCATCACAGGCATCGGATTCGGATCCCAGAATGGAATACGCCACCCTGTAGAAGCTGTCCGAATGCGGTAGCCAAACATCCTTGAATTCCTGTCTGTCCATTTCTTCCCGTACCTGTTTGCCATACACAAGACTACTGTTCCGATGCCTCTGCCGCTATTTTCTCCAGTTCGGCAACAGGCATATGGCCTATCATCAGAATGACAGCAGGTTCAGATCGGGATACAAGCACCATTTCCCTGACAACATTACCGTTCGCCTTGGAAAAATATACCGACATGTCATCCTCTCCGTCTTTCATCTCCATAGCGGTTTCATATTCCTTCAACGCCTCTCCAAGGTCGTCCGAAATATCTTTTTTCAGTCTGTCGGATGCATCCTCGGCAGAAAATACGGCCATCCTGTCCAGATATCTCATGAATTCCGCCCCGTCTTCATCCGATGCCGCCATTTTCGCTATCCCCAGAAGGAACGGTCCGAGATTAATGGATTCAACGCCTTCACAGTTTCCATATTCATGAATGACCCTCAACACCTTGGAACAGGATTTCGACCTGGCCGATACGACGCCGGCAGACAGCAGGAAAACCACTGATACTGCACACAGCACTTTCATTAAAAAAGAAGTAATGTACGTTTTCATAATCTATTATCAATTTTGCCGTTTTATCATGAAGACGTAATATGGAATGATTTGTTACACTAAATATATGCAAAAATTATATATTTGCGCCCCGAATTGTCCCGGCTATGCCCGTGACAGAATATTTTGGACCGAAAATCGGTCATACGACGTTATTTTTATGAAAGACAAACTGGTTTCAAAGGACTATTGCCTGATATTGCTGGCAAATTTCCTGCTTTATTTCGGATTTTTCCTTCTTATGCCCGTGCTTCCGTTCTATCTGGTAGAAGAGTTCGGGGTTTCCGAGGGAATGATAGGGTTCATACTGGCCTGCTATACTGTAGCCGCCCTTGTTGTCAGGCCTTTTTCCGGATACCTGCTTGACACGTTGCAGAGAAAGCCCCTGTATCTGATTTCGTTCTTGATATTCACTCTCATTTTCGGAGGGTATATTGTCACAGGTTCACTTATCATATTCATAATGCTGAGAATAGTCCACGGACTGTCTTTCGGAACAGTGACAGTAGCAGGAAACACAATAGTCATAGACATCACGCCATCTTCAAGAAGAGGTGAAGCTCTCGGATACTACGGTCTCGCCAACAATATTGCAATGGCACTCGGACCTATGATCGGACTGTTCCTGCATGACTGGTACTCTTTCACGACCATTTTCTGGTGTGCCCTGGCATGCTGCTCACTGGGTTTCTGCGCCGCCCTTGCAATACACACTCCGAAAAAACAGCTGATGCAGAAGAATATCCATCTGTCTCTCGACCGGTTCATACTGGTCAAGGGCCTGCCGCTCGGAGCAGACCTGCTCCTGCTTTCCATACCGTACGGAATCAACACCACATATGTGGCCATGTACGCAAAAAGTATCGGAATAGCTTCCGGCACAGGACTGTTTTTCACATTTATGGCGGCAGGCCTGGCAATATCCAGACTCTTTTCCGGGAAACAGGTAGACAAAGGGAAAATCACACAAGTCATACAGCTGGGCATGTATATAGCGACAGCAGCATTCTTCGGCCTGTTTTCATGTGAATTTCTTATGGGATACTGCCCGGGCTTTGCAAAATCATTCTTCTATGCAATGGCCCTCGTACTCGGTATCGGGTTCGGGTCCATGTTCCCGGCCTTCAATACCATGTTCGTAAACATGGCCGAGCATAGTCAGAGAGGGACAGCGACATCCACATACCTGACATCATGGGATGTCGGCATCGGTCTCGGTCTGATAACCGGTGGACTTATCGGAGAAGTGGCCTCATTCTCTTACGCCTACCTTGCCGGAACAGCATTGTGCATAATATCCATGCTTTTCTTCCGGTTCTACAACGTAAGGGACTTCGAAAGGAAACGGATAAGATAACTGCAGCAGGTATCTCCCGACTACCTGTGGCGGCGCATGTTGCGCACCATATTTGCCATATTGTTGCCGGTCATTACGGTCTTCATTACCTTGCGGGTCTCTTCAAACTGCTTGAGCAGCCTGTTTACCTCCGCAATGGAAGTGCCGCTGCCGTCTGCTATACGCTTGCGCCGGCTTCCGTTTATGATCTCAGGCTTCTCCCTCTCTGCCGGTGTCATCGAAAGGATTATCGCTTCAATACCTTTGAAGGCATCATCCTTGATCTCGACATCCTTGAGAGCCTTTCCCATGCCCGGAATCATTGATGCCAGATCCTTGATGTTGCCCATCTTCTTGACCTGCTGTATCTGGTCGTAAAAGTCAGATATGGTAAACTGGTTTTTCGCAAGTTTCTTCTTGAGTTTCCGCGCCTGTTCCTCATCGAACTGCTCCTGAGCCTTCTCCACGAGCGTAACCACATCACCCATACCGAGGATGCGGTCTGCGATTCGCTTGGGATAGAACACGTCAAGGGCTTCCATCTTCTCTCCGGTGCTGACAAACTTGATAGGCTTTCCTACCACCGCCTTGATTGACAGGGCGGCACCGCCGCGTGTATCTCCGTCCATTTTCGTGAGCACCACTCCGTCAAAGTCAAGTCTGTCGTTGAAAGCTTTGGCTGTCTCGACGGCATCCTGTCCGGTCATGGCGTCTACGACAAACAGTGTCTCGGTCGGCTTCACTGCAGAATGTACGGCAGCGATCTCGTCCATCAGCTCCTGGTCCACAGCCAGACGTCCCGCAGTATCGACTATGACCACGGAATATCCTTCTTTCTTCGCATACGCCACTGCATTCCTGGCGACCTTGACAGGATCTTTCTCCCCGGACTCTGAATATACAGGCACACCCACCTGCTCTCCCAGCACCTTCAACTGGTCTATAGCGGCCGGACGGAAAGTGTCACATGCGGCCAGAAGCACCTTCATCCCCCTTTTGCTCTTGATATACAAGGCAAGTTTTCCGGAAAATGTGGTCTTTCCGGAACCGTTCAGTCCGGCGACAAGGACGACTCCCGGCTGACCCTTGATATTGATGTCGCTTGACTCGCTTCCCATAAGCGCGGCAAGTTCGTCATGAACTATCTTTACCATCATCTGCTCAGGCTTGACAGCAGTGAGGACATTCTGTCCCAGCGCCTTGGCCTTCACATCATCGCAGAACTGCTTGGCTATCTTATAGCTGACATCGGCGTCAAGAAGAGCGCGCCTGATATCCTTGAGGGTTTCGGCTACATTTATTTCGGTGATCTTTCCTTCACCTTTGAGTATCTTGAACGAACGTTCAAGCCTGTCCACTAAGTTTTCAAACATATTATATCATTTTTAATTCCAAAACAAAATCTCCATTGTCTCTTCTTCCGCTACGGCAGACGGCTGAAGTAATCCTCATACCGCGGTGCGTTTCCGAGGTCATCAGAAAATACTGCCGGAGCGAAATCCCTGAGATTGTACCTGCTGGCCATTACCTGGCCGTATGCGCCTGCACTCCTGATAGCAATAAGGTCGCCTCTTACGCTCATCGGCAGCAGACGCCCCTGTCCCCAGACATCGCTTGACTCGCAGACAGGACCGACCACATCGTATGCCTGCATCTCGGAAAAGCTTCTCCTGAAATGGGAGGACAGATTCTCTATCTTGTGGTATGCACCGTATAGAGCAGGACGGATAAGATCATTCATGCCTGCATCCAGAATCAGGAAATTCTTGGTCTCACCGCGCTTGACGAAAAGCACTCTTGAAATCAGAGAACCGCACTGCGCGACCACCGAACGTCCGGGTTCCAGATGAAGCTTCTGCCCGGGCCTGCGCGGGAAATTGTCTGAAACGGTTTTCATCCACAGTTCGAACCGGGCGACAGAGTTCCCGTCAGGGTCTTCATAGTCCACTCCGAGACCTCCTCCGAAATCGACATTGTCCACCTTCAGACCCTTGTCTTCGAAATATGAGACGATTTCCCCTGTCCTCCGCGCCTCAAGCGCGAATACGTCCCCGACCTCGGTAATCTGGGAACCTATATGGAAATGAAGACCGGTAAAATCAATGCTGTCGCACCTTCCGAGAAGGTCGGCCAATGCATCGAATTCATGACCGGCTATACCGAACTTATTCTCAAACAACCCCGTTGTCACATACTTATGAGTATGCGCGTCAATGTTCGGATTGATTCTTACAGCCACCCTGGCCCGCATTCCGTATGCCCGGGCCATTGCATTGATGACATATATTTCGTGAAGGGACTCGCAGTTGAAAGCCTCGATTCCCGCAGTCATGGCATCATATATCTCCCTGTCGCTTTTCCCGACCCCTGCAAAAACTGTCTTTCCGGCAGGGAAACCGCACTCCAGTGCCCTCAGGACTTCATTCCCGCTTACGCAGTCGGCTCCGAGCCCGCTGCTGCTGATGCGCTCCAGAATCCTTTTTTCAACATTTGCCTTTACGGCATAATGGACATCGATATCATACTTGCGCGAAAGAGAGGCAAGAATATCGACAGTATGGCCAAGCAACTCCATATCATAGTAGTAGAAAGGAGTGGCAATCTGCTCGAATTTCTCTATGGAAGCCGGGTCAATCATAAAATTAAGTGCAAAACGGTTGCAAAAATAGGGAAAAAATCGTTAATTCGCGCTTTGAATTTTTGACTTTGTCAAAGTTCATGGGACAATTTGGAAAAATCATTAAAAATCTGATTGTTAGAACAATGGAAAAAGGACCTATTTCACAGTTCATTACACATCATTACCGTCACTTCAACTCTGCAGCGCTCGTAGATGCGGCAAAGGCGTATGACGAGCACATGAACAAAGGTGGAAAAATGATGTTGGCAATGGCCGGCGCCATGAGTACGGCCGAACTCGGACTCTCTCTTGCAGAGATGATCCGCCAGGACAAATTCCAGATAGTTTCATGCTCAGCCAACAACCTGGAGGAAGATATCATGAACCTGGTGGCACACTCACACTACTATAGGGTTCCAGGCTACAGGGATCTGACTCCCGCACAGGAAAAAGAACTCCTTGACAACCACATGAACCGTGTCACAGATACATGTATCCCTGAAGAAGAGGCTTTCCGCCGTCTTGAACACCACCTTCTGGAAGTCTGGAAGGACATGCAGGCAAAAGGCGAGAGGCTTCTCCCTTATCAGGTAATGTACAGACTTCTGCGCAGCGGTGTCCTTGAGCAGTATTACGAAATTGACCCTAAAGACAGCTGGGTGCTTGCAGCTTGCGAGAAGGACATTCCTATCGTTGTACCTGCATGGGAGGACAGTACTACAGGTAATATCTTCGCGGCACACTGCATCAAAGGCGAGCTTGATCCGCATATCATCAAGAACGGCATCGAGACCATGATGTTCCTTACAGACTGGTACAAGAACAATTCTGACGGTGAGGGCGTCGGCTTCTTCCAGATCGGCGGAGGTACAGCAGGAGACTTCCCTATCTGCGTTGTACCTATGATGGAACAGGATCTCGGCTGGACAGGCACTCCGCTTTGGAAATATTTCTGCCAGATATCAGACAGCACCACATCATACGGGTCATACTCAGGAGCTGTTCCTAACGAGAAAATCACCTGGGGCAAGCTGGATGTGGATACTCCGAGGTTCATCGTCGAGTCCGATGCGACTATCGTAGCGCCTCTGATGTTCGCCTATATTCTCGGCTGGTAATCCAGGACAAGGGACAGACCGGTGTCCGATTTGTTCCTGACAGAAGAAAATGAGGAGGCCCAAAAGGAGGAATTTCAAGGCTTGCACAGATGAGAAAAACCGCAGTGTACCGGTGTACATGTGGCTTTTTGAATCAAACGTTACTCAGGAAGGCCCCTTTTGAGTCTACCTCATTTGAAAATCGGAAACAAGATCCGAATAGATTTTTAACCTCCAAAAAAATTCGCTGTGAGTTTTTCCTATCTGCTTGACACACAGTTTTTCCAGCTTTACGGGCTGATTGTGGCCTCTACGCTGGCTCTCATTCTGCTTCTCATCAGAATACCCAAGACGGAATATGCAGGAAAGCTTGCCCGCTCGAAATACACGGTTGCGACAAGCTATCTGATCGGTGCATTCATTTTCGGCTATGCGTTCTACAATGCCGAGACACCCCATTATGAAGAATTCTCCACCATCACCATGCTCATAGTGGTGGCTTTCATTTCGATTATAATATCGTTTTCCCTGATAAACCTCCTGATGCCGCGGTTCATTGACGGAGGGAAGTTTCTGGTCAGCATATTCCTCGTTTTCGTCGCCAGCGTCATTCTCGTGGAGTCATTCTTTTCAGGCAACACCAGACTTCACAGGACAACCCTGTATGTAGGAGTAGCGCTTTTCGTGATACAGAGCTGCTCTCTCATCGTAATTTTCAACAGGGCATACAAACGGTCCATAAAACTGCTTGAAAAGTATTACGATGAGGATGAAGAACACAAGATCAAATGGATACGGTTCTGTTACATTCTGACTATGCTCACAGCCATGTTCATCCTGGTCTATGTCTTTCTCCCTGACAGGAATTACATCAGACTGTACATGTTCTTCTACATTCTGTTCATGATATATTTTGCCGGCAACTACATATCTTTTCTCGGAAGCCACAAGCTGCTGCTTGATGCCGTAGGGCACTTTGCCCTTTCCGAGCAGAGTCCCCTGTTCCAGAAAAAGAAAAAGTCGGCATCAGCAAGGCAGGCCGGGAAAGGCAACGAGAGCTTTTCCGCACTGGAAAAATCCATTGAAAAGTGGGTAAGGGAAAAACGTTTCCGTGAATATGACAAAAGCCGGGAGGAAACAGCAAAGGAACTCGGAACTACAAAGGAAACCCTTCAGATGTATTTCTCAGACAAGCTCGGCATCGACTTCCGGAGCTGGAGGACAGATCTGAGGATTAAAGAAGCAAAGGAAATGCTACTGAGGCACAAGGATTATTCCATCAATTACATCAGTGAAGCGGTAGGGTTCAGCGACAGATCCAACTTCCATCGCCAGTTTACCAAATCCGTAGGTTGTTCTCCAAAGGAATGGCGGGATTCGGACGGTCATCCTGTACTATAGTAAGGCAACAGCCGATCCGAACTAGGGAAAGAAAAGGAAGCCGACCCAAAAGTAATTTTGAGGTCGGCTTCTTTTTGTTTTATTGTAGCTAATGGATTCTTCATGGACCTTTGACAGGACTCAGGTATTTTAGAAGTTCGGAAGCATTTTTTAAGGATAATTTTGCGAGTGTAGGGT
>CASFGK010000021.1 GCA_949294195.1 uncultured Bacteroidales bacterium
ATTCCGAACAGAGAAGTCAAGCCCGCTTGCGCCGATGGTACTGCCCCACCAGGTGGGAGAGTAGGCAGCTGCCGCTTTTCGATACGGAGTCCCGGACTGACGATGGTCAGCCCGGGACTTTCTGTTTACACCGGATGCTCCGGGCTTTAACAGCTTTGTCAGTCGCGCTTTCTTCCAGACTTTCAGTTGCTTCTTCTTCATTTTTGTCTGTCCTGCCATCTTCTGCTTAGAAACGGATTCGTCCGGCGTAGTTTTTATTTGTTCGGGTTATTTTTGTTTCTAAAATAGATTATATTTATCTTTAAAGGATTTTTGGATTAATCGGGCCATGTCGTTTATATGTTATGTTGACAGCCACAGTAGATAATCAGTAAAACAATAATTTAAAATGATGCTTAAATTCTTTTTGCCTGCAGTATGTGCCGGAATTGCGGGATCTATGACTTTATCGGCACAAGAGTATAAATGCCAGAGACCTTCTGAAGAAGACAGACTTTTCCGTTCGGAGGCTGTAGAGGAAAAAATCGCAGAAGTCCGGGACCTCCTGACAAATCCTCGTCTTGCATGGATGTTTTCAAACTGTTATCCTAATACATTGGATACCACAGTTCATTTCCGTAAGGATGAGGAAGACGGTATGGATGATACTTTTGTCTATACAGGTGATATCCATGCCATGTGGCTCAGAGACTCCGGAGCCCAGGTGTGGCCGTATGTCCAGCTCGCAAATGATGACGAAGCCCTTCGAAGAATGATAGCAGGAGTCATAAACAGACAGTTCAAGCTCATCAATATAGATCCTTACGCCAATGCATTCAATGACGGACCTACGGGGGGCGAGTGGATGAGTGATTTCACGGAAATGAATCCTAATGTCCATGAGCGCAAATGGGAAATTGATTCGCATTGCTATCCGATAAGGCTTGCTTACGGATATTGGAAAGAAACGGGAGATACCTCTGTCTTTGGGGAAGTATGGATAGAAGCAGTCGGAAATGTTCTCCGGACACTTAAGGAGCAGCAGCGGAAAGACGGGCTCGGACCTTACTATTTCATGCGTAAGACCGACCGCCAGCTTGATACAAAATGCTGTAACGGATATGGCAATCCTGTAAATCCTGTAGGTCTTATCGTTTCGTCTTTCAGACCGTCGGATGATGCCACTACTTATGATTTTCTCGTGCCGTCAAATTTCTTTGCTGTGACATCTTTGAGAAAGGCTGCGGAAATCCTGACAGACGTCAACAAAAATGAAGAACTTGCAAAAGAGTGTCTTGATCTTGCAAATGAAGTTGAAGCAGCCTTGAAAAAATATGCTGTTGTCGAGCATCCGAAATACGGAAAGATTTACGCTTTTGAAGTCGACGGTTTCGGAAATGCATATCTTATGGATGATTCAAATGCGCCGAGCCTCCTCTCTATGGCATATCTCGGTGATGTCGATGTAAACGATCCTATTTATCAGAACACACGCAGATTTGTGTGGAGCGAAGACAATCCTTATTTCTTCAAAGGTGCTGCAGGAGAAGGTATTGGCGGACCTCATGTAGGTTATGACATGATCTGGCCTATGAGTATTATGATGAAAGCTTTCACTTCGCAGGATGATTCGGAGATAAAGTGGTGTGTGGAGACTCTTATGACGACAGATGCCGGAACCGGCTTCATGCACGAGTCCTTCCATAAGGATAATCCTGAAAAATTCACGCGGGCGTGGTTTGCATGGCAGAACACCTTGTTCGGAGAACTGATCCTGCATCTGATTGACACCGGAAAACTCGATTTGCTGAACAGTATAACAGTCAGGTGATATTTACCGTTTACCATATATAAAACACTTAAATCCAATTGACATGACACTAAAAAATCTGATTTATGCGGCAGCCGCTCTGTTCATGGCGGTTCCTGCTGTATCCAATGCGGCTGATTCTACCCCGCGCCCAGAGTATCCAAGGCCTCAGTTTGTCAGAGAGGAATGGATTAATCTTAACGGAACCTGGAGTTATGAGTTTGACTTTTCCCGTTCCGGCATGGACAGAAGGCTTTTTGAAAGTGACGGCTTTGACGGGCAGATTACTGTCCCGTTCGTTCCTCAGAGCGAACTTTCAGGAGTCGGATACAAGGACTTTATTCCGGAAATGTGGTATCAGAGGATGATTACTGTTCCTGAATCATGGTCTGACAAGAAAGTCATCCTGCATTTCGGGGCTGTAGATTATGTCGCTTCAGTATATATCGACGGTAAAATTGCAGGCCGTCATTGGGGAGGCTCATCTCCGTTTTCTTTGGATATTACACGGCTTGTCGTACCTGGCCAGGAGCATAGCCTTGTGGTAAGGGTCGAGGATGACGAACGTTCCGGCCAGTATCCGAAAGGAAAACAGTGTGGAAGATATGCTTCTTTCGGGTGTGAGTACACAAGGACTACCGGCATTTGGCAGACAGTTTGGATGGAGCCTGTTTCTAAAACCGGACTGAAGGATGTCTATATCGTTCCTGATCTGGACCAGAGCCTTTTTGTCGTAGAGCCGTCTTATTACGGACTTGCTTCCGGGCAGAAACTCAGGGTTACTGTCAAGGACGGTGATAAGGTCGTGAGTCAGAAAACAGTTCCTGCTTCAGCACAGAGCAGTGCGTCTCTTCCGGTGAAAAAGGTGAAAACATGGTCTCCGGAGTCTCCGTTCCTGTATGATATAGAACTGGAGGTGCTTGATGCTGAAGGTAATGTTACAGACAAGGCGGCTTCTTATTCCGGCATGAGGAAAATACACATTGAGGGAAACCGTATATATTTGAACAATAAACCGGTATATCTCAGACTCGTTTTGGATCAGGGATTTTATCCGGACGGAGTATGGACTGCTCCTTCAGATGAGTCTCTGAAACGTGATATCGAGCTTTCCATGGCTGCCGGTTTCAATGGTGCGCGCCTTCATCAGAAGGTTTTCGAACCAAGATTCCATTATTGGGCAGACAAGCTTGGATACCTTACCTGGGGTGAATCTGCAAGCTGGGGTGCAAATATAAATAACCCGTTAAGTGCGCGTAATTTCCTGTCTGAATGGGAAGAGGTTGTAGTCCGTGACAGAAATCATCCTTCTATTATCATGTGGACACCTTTCAACGAGACATGGGAGCATCCCGAGGACCGGGAGGCCGCAAGGGAGGCATGCAGGATGGTCACGGATGTATATGATCTGACTAAAAATCTGGATTACAGACCTTGCCATGACGTGAGCGGCAACTATCATGTCGTTACAGATGTATTCTCTGTTCATCAGTATACTCAGGTGCCTGAAGAGTTAAAAGCATGGCTGGCTCCTGTTGACGGAAAGATGAGACAGGCTGATCTGGAACATCGCGAAGTCGAATATGACGGACAGCCGTATCTTGTAGACGAGTATGGCGGAATCAAATGGGTAGTGGGACAGGAGTTTTCCGATATTTCATGGGGGTACGGCAATGCTCCGAAGACATTGGACGAATTCTACCAGAGACTTGAGGCGCTTACAGATGTCATTCTCGGCTATGACCATATTTGCGGCTATTGTTATACACAGCTGACAGATGTGGAGCAGGAACAGAATGGAATATACAACTATGACAGGACTCCTAAATTCGATATGGAGAGAATCCGTGCCGTTTTTGCAAAGATCCCGGAAAGCTATAAATAAAAACGATTGGTGTATAGACAGGAAAACCGGCAGACAAATGAAACAGTCTGCCGGTTTTTGATGTTTTTGTTTGGCTATAACGTATCTTTGATGTTATAATGGTTCCTTTCGCTGCTGTTTCTGGAAACAAGCTCACTGATGAATCCGGAAAGGAACAGCTGTGCTCCGATGAGAACGGCAACCAGTGCAAGATAGAAGAGCGGCTGCTCGGTAACAGGCCTGAAATCCAGCCCGTTTGCCTGATGAATCAGTTTGGATATTATCAGCCATACGGCAATAATGCCTCCTGCAAGAAACATGAGTATGCCTGTCAGACCGAAAAAATGCATCGGATTTTTCCCGAAAGTGCACAGGAACCATATCGAAAGCAGATCAAGAAAACCGTTGACGAATCTGCTTACACCGAACTTGCTTTTCCCGTATTTTCGCTTCCTGTGATGTACCGGCTTTTCCGTGATTCTGGAGAATCCGGCATTTTTTGCAAGGTAGGGTATGAACCTGTGCATTTCACCGTAGACTTCAATGTTCTTGACAACATCATTGCGATAAGCTTTCAGTCCGCAGTTCATGTCGTGCAGCTTGATACCGGTAATCCATCTGGCCGCCGCGTTGTATATTTTCGATGGAAGATTCTTGGTAAGTTTGTTGTCCTGACGGTGCTGCTTCCATCCGGATACGATGTCGAAGTTTTCTTCTGTGACCATCCGGTACATGTCCGGAATTTCATCAGGAGAATCCTGCAGGTCTGCATCCATGGTGATTACCACACGTCCTTCAGCCGCTTTGAATCCGCAATATAGAGCTGCTGATTTGCCATAGTTCCGTCTGAAGGATATTCCTCTGACAGAACTGTTACGGCTGGCGATGGATGATATCTTCTCCCAGGAACCGTCGGTGCTTCCGTCATCCACCATTATGATTTCATATGTATATTTTTCCCGGACCATCACTGACGTGATCCAGCTGACCAGTTCATCCAGTGAATCCACCTCATTGTATAATGATATTACAATGGAAATGTCCTTGTCAAAATTTATCTGTTTTTTCATTTCTCGTAATTTGCGAACGGATCACGGACCGGAATATTCCTGGAAAGGATGGCCGACAGGACAGTGCCATACAGGAAACAGTATACCAGATTTGAAAAGAATGAAATCTGGGGATAACTGTCCTGCATCTTTTCAATCATTGACATGGAATTGCTGTCAAGCATAGACGAATAGGACTGGATTACAGCAGCCATCTGGCTTTCAAACAGTTCCGGAGATATAAACAATATGTTGGCAAGACTGGCCGCTGACAGTATGAGTGCGGAAAGAAACGCGGTCATCACTCCGAACTTGAATGTGTCTGAATTGGTGGCTTCACCGAAATCCTTGCATAGCTTTTTCATGAAAAAGCGCATCAGCAAGATGCAGCCGGCAAATTTTACAAGCCATAGTACAAATGAAAGGGATGACGCTACGACCGGCGCGGCAATGCTGCCTGCAGCCTGATTCAGGAAGATGAAAATACCTGAGAAGACACCGAGTACGGCGCCTGAGATGCATGCCCTGCTCCAGATTATTCTGGCGGTTAAATCCTGATTCATAATTATGAAGAAACAATATATAGATATAACTGCGCAAAGATAGAAAAAATTTCGTACCTTTGCAGTCTTTGGATGATGGAATCGCGCAGTGGGATTCCACAGATGAAAATAACATAAAGATATGAACGTAAACATTACATTTCCTGACGGTAGCGTGAAGACCTTTGAGAAAGGCGTTACAGGCTATGAGATTGCACAGAGTATAAGTCCGAGGCTTGCGGCTGATGTGCTTGCCGCGACGGTTGTTTTCAAGGATGATGCGAAAGGGAAAGGTACAATATACGATCTGGACCGTCCTGTTGAAGAGGATGCTTCCATCAGATTCCATAAATGGGAAGATGATGAAGCCAAGCATGTGTTCTGGCATTCATCGTCACATTTGCTTGCGCAGGCATTGGAGACTCTGTATCCCGGCGTCAAGTTCGGTATAGGGCCGGCAATCGAGAACGGATTCTATTATGATGTGGATCTTGACGGCAGACAGATTTCGGAGTCGGACCTCAAGGCTATAGAGGACAAGATGATGGAGTTTGCCCGCTCAAAGGAGAAATTCGTCCGTAAGGAAGTATCGAAGTCTGAGGCTCTCAAGACTTTTCAGGAGAAAGGCGACGAGTACAAGTGCGAGCTTATAGGAGAGCTTGAGGACGGGACGATTTCTTTCTACACAAACGGTTCTTTCACTGATCTGTGCCGTGGTCCGCATCTGCGTGACACTTCCGTGATCAAGGCGGTAAAGCTGACTTCCATCGCCGGAGCCTACTGGCGCGGAGACGAGAAGCGTAACATGCTTACCCGTATTTACGGCATTTCATTCCCGAAGAAGTCGATGCTTGATGAATATCTGGCAATGCTGGAAGAAGCCAAGAAGCGTGACCACAGGAAGCTCGGCAAGGAGATGGAACTGTTTGCATTTTCTTCAAGGGTAGGCCAGGGCCTTCCTCTCTGGCTTCCTAAAGGAGCCGAGCTGAGGGAAAGGCTTGAAAATTTCCTCAGAAAGATCCAGAAGTCGTACGGATACCTTCCGGTGATAACTCCGCATATCGGGAACAAGGACCTTTATGTCACTTCCGGTCATTATGCAAAATACGGAAAGGATTCATTCCAGCCCATCCATACTCCTCAGGAGGGAGAGGAGTTCCTTCTTAAGCCGATGAACTGTCCTCATCATTGTGAAATTTACAGGACCAAGCCAAGATCATATAAGGATCTTCCTCTCAGATACGCCGAGTTCGGTACGGTATACCGTTATGAGCAGAGCGGAGAGCTCCACGGGCTTACAAGAGTCCGCGGATTCACTCAGGATGATGCCCATCTGTTCTGCCGTCCTGACCAGATCAAGGAGGAGTTCTGCAAGGTGATAGACATTATTCTTTATGTCTTCAAGACTCTTAATTTCAATGAGTATATAGCTCAGGTGTCACTGCGTGATCCGGATCACAAGGAAAAATATATCGGAACAGACGAGAACTGGGCAAAGGCTGAGCAGGCCATAATAGATGCAGCTGCTGAAAAAGGACTGAAGACAGTAGTCGAATATGGAGAGGCGGCCTTCTATGGACCGAAGCTTGACTTCATGGTCAAGGATGCAATAGGAAGGAAATGGCAGCTTGGAACCATTCAGGTGGATTATAATCTTCCGGAGCGTTTTGAACTGGAATATACCGGCAGTGACGGTAAGAAGCATCGTCCTGTCATGATCCACAGGGCTCCGTTCGGTTCTCTGGAGAGATTCGTAGCGGTGTTGCTTGAACACACCGGAGGGAAACTTCCTTTGTGGCTCACTCCGGAGCAGGTCAACATACTGCCGGTCAGCGAAAAATTCACCGATTATGCAAAAAAAGTTTGTGAATTACTGAATAATTCCGATATTCGCGCCGCATTGGACGACAGGAACGAGACAATAGGTAAAAGGATACGTGAGAATGAGTTGAAGAGGATACCGTTCCTTGTAGTCGTCGGCGAAAAAGAACAAGAAAACAATACTCTGTCGGTAAGGCGGCAGGGAGGTAAAGACGAGGGTACAATGACTGTAGACGAATTCATCAGACTTGTCAGTGATGAAGTCAGGGATCAGTTGTCGTAGACTCATAATATTAACTAAAATATAGGAGGATTATTTTATCGCAGCACCATTCAGACCATCTGCACCACGGTTCAACGGACCGAGACCGAACAACAATTCTAACAACGGTGCAGGGCGTCCTGACCAGCGCGGGCCGCAGAGACCGCAGAAGGACGAAAACGGATTAAGGATAAATGAGGAGATAACTGCCTCAAGAGTTCGCCTTGTCGGGGAGAATATCCAGGAACAGGGAATTTATTCTTTAACTGAAGCCATCAAGATGGCGGATGACTTAGGGCTTGATCTGGTGGAGATAAGTGCAAAAGCTGATCCTCCGGTATGTAAGATTATTGATTATCAGAAATATCTGTATCAGCAGAAGAAGAAAGCCAAGGAGATGAAATCCAACTCGGCGAAGATCGTTATCAAGGAGATACGGTTCGGTCCGAATACGGATGAGCATGATTTTCAGTTCAAGCTGAAGCATGCAATAGAGTTCCTTCAGGAGGGCTCGAAAGTCAAGGCTTCGGTTTTCTTCAAAGGGCGTTCGATCATCTATTCTGACCAGGGAGAAAAGCTCCTGCTCAGATTCGCTGTAGAACTTGAGGAATACGGCCGTGCCGAGCAGATGCCGAAGCTTGAGGGCAAGAGGATGATAATGATGATAGCACCGATTAAGAAAAAGTAGTCCAAGTGATTGGATGACAAATATTTATTAACAGTTAAAAAATTTAACTATGCCAAAGATGAAGACCAACTCCGGTTCAAAAAAGCGCTTTACGCTTACCGGAACGGGAAAAATTAAGAGAAAACACGCTTACAAAAGCCACATTCTCACCAAAAAGACCAAAAAGCAGAAAAGGAATTTGACTCATTTCGGTCTTATTCACAAGGTGGACGAAAGAAGGGTCAAAGCTTTATTGGGAATCTAATCTTTCTTAAATCAATTATTTAAGTTAAACTTGGAATACAGTAGAAAAGCTCCCGGATGTGGACACTGTATCCATAAAACAGTTAAATTATGCCAAGATCGGTAAATTCAGTAGCCTCAAGGGCTCGCCGCAAAAAAATTCTTAAGAGAACCCGCGGTAATTTTCTTTCAAGAAAGAATGTCTGGACAGTCGCGAAGAACACTTATGAGAAAGGTCTTACCTATGCTTACCGTGACCGCAAAGCAAAGAAGCGCTCTTTCCGTGCTCTTTGGATCCAGAGAATCAACGCTGCTGCACGTCAGTACGGTATGACTTATTCACAGTTCATGGGCAGAATCTCCAAACAGAACATCGGCCTGAACCGTAAGGTGCTTGCAGACCTTGCCATGAATAACCCTCAGGCATTTGAGGCAATTATAAACTCTGTAAAATAGTTCTTTGACAGTGAGCTGGAGGGAATTATATCACAATAGGTGGACAAGGTTCGTCTTTTGGGCCTTACTTTATCTGTTGTGGGTAATCTGGCTGGGAAACTATTGGTGGCTGTTCGGACTTATAGTGATTTTCGACCATCACATCACGAGGAAAGTGAAATGGGTCTTCTGGAAGAAATACTATAAGGAAGGGGAAAAGCATAATTTTCTTCTCGACTGGCTTGATGCGATAATCTTTGCTGTTATCGTTGTGACATTCATCAATACTTTCTTTTTTCAGGCTTTCAAGATTCCTTCCTCATCTATGGAAAGCTCGCTCCTGACAGGTGACCATCTGTTCGTGAGCAAGTTGGCTTATGGCCCGAGAATCCCACAGACGCCGCTTACGGTTCCGTTCACTCATAATGTACTGCCTTCCGGCAAGGAGTCCTATTCCACTTTTATCCAGAACAAGTACAGGAGACTGAAAGGGTTCGGCAATGTAAAAAGAGGGGATTATGTCGTTTTCGGTTTTCCTAATGGAGATTCCATACTTTCCAAAGTCCCGGCTGAAGACTATTATATGTTTTGCCGTCTGGTCGGAAGGGACTACGCAATCAGACAGTATGGTCCTGTAAAGGTTCGCCCTATGGACAAGAAGGACCATTATGTGAAACGCTGTGTGGCTGTAGCAGGAGATACTCTTCATGTCGTTGATGGCCGTGTATACATCAATTCCGCTCCGCAAACGGAGTATGAAGGTATCCAGAATACCTATACGGTCATTACGAACGGAGAGCAGATCAATCCAAGGAATCTGGACAGACTGGGAATTAATATCGGGGAACTGGCCTATAGCGCGCAGCTGCCAGGATACCCGGCAATGCCTCTGACCGAGTCTATGAAAGAAACGGTTTCAGGATATTCCAATGTATTGGACGTAAGACCGAATATAGACACGTATCCGCCTGATTATGATGATTCTTATCTGACAATTTTCCCTTTTTCGGAAAATTTCAAGTGGACTCGTGACAATTACGGCCCGATTTGGATTCCCAAGAAAGGGTGTACTGTAAAGCTTGATACGCTGAATATTCCTCTTTATGAGAGGATTATAACGGCCTACGAAGGTCATTCTCTCGATGTCAGGCAGGACGGTCGTATTTTAATAGATGAAGTCGAGACAGACAGCTACACTTTCAGTCAGGACTATTATTTTATGATGGGAGACAACAGACACAATTCTCTGGACTCCCGTTACTGGGGTTTTGTTCCGGAAGACCATATAGTCGGAAAGCCGGCCATGATATGGTTTTCTTCCGACCAGAACAAGTCGTTCCCGAAGAATATCAGGTGGCGCAGGATTTTCAAGTTTGTGTAGAAATACTTGTTTTTCAGGTTTTTTTATACGATATTTGCAGCCCCAAAGTGTGAAATAATTAAAAAAGTATATACAATGGCAAAGGTTTGTCAAGTTACAGGAAGAAAAAGAATGGTAGGAAACAATGTTTCCCATTCAAAAAGGCGTACAAAACGCATTTTCGCCCTGAACCTCAAGACCAAGAAATTCTGGTCAGAGGCAGAGCAGAGGTTTGTGACACTTAAAGTATCTTGCAAAGGCATAAGGACAATCGAGAAGAATGGCCTTGACGCTACTATTAAAGATGCTCAGAGTAGAGGATTTATTAACCTTGTTTAATTTCGTCGGATATGGCAAAGAAAGCAAAAGGCAACAGGGTGCAGGTAATTTTGGAGTGCACTGAGCAGAGAGAAAGCGGTGTACCTGGTATATCAAGATACATCACAACCAAGAACAAGAAGAATACAACTCAGCGTCTGGAGCGTATGAAATATAATCCGTACCTGAAGAAAGTAACTCTTCATCGTGAAATCAAATAATTGGAGGATTATTACTTATGGCAAAGAAAGCAGTCGCAACCTTCAGTGCCAAGTCTGGTGCTAAGAGTATGGTAAAGTGCATCCGTATGGACAAATCTCCGAAATCAGGAGCTTATATGTTCAAGGAAGAACTGGTTGAAGCTGATAAGGTGAAAGATTTTTTCGCCAAACATTAATTCCGGTTACAGGATATAGAAAAGAGGGTGACCCAAAAGCCATAAGGCATTGGAGTCACTCTCTTTTTTTATTTGATAGAACCATATTGTCGGGATGACACCGGAAAACTGAATCCCTCCCACCAGACGGTGGGCCCCTCCCGTTCACGAAGCCACGGGC
>CASFGK010000022.1 GCA_949294195.1 uncultured Bacteroidales bacterium
AAAGTAAGCATTCAGTAAACCCCGTATGATTAGAACTGGTAAAGCCGGCATAGATTGTCTATTAAAAATTTCGACTTGTCTCTGAAAATGTTGAAGATATTCGACGATTTCTATCAGGATCTATTAAAAGCTAGGATTTTTCTCCGAAAAAGTCGAAGACATTAATACATACCTGTGACTTTTTCGGAGATTCTTTAAATAATCTTCTTGTCTTTTAAAGATGATGGCAGTAATTCTGCAATGTCCTTGGAGTAATCACTGTCGTATTCATGTACGTGGTTAAGGAAATAGTTCATCCAGCCCTTGAAGTCCACATCGGCAGCCTTGCAGCACCCCATGAATGAATAGATAACAGCAGCATCTTCAGCTGCGTCATGATTACCACAGAATAAAAAATTCTTCCTGCCGACCGCTATGGGGCGCGCTGAATTTTCTATCAGATTATTGTCTATACAATATTTACCGTCCATTGTATAATGTGCCAGCTGGCGCACATGATTAAGGAAGTAGTGCATGGCTTGTCCTATCGGACTTTTAGGAAGAACCTTACCATACTCCGCAAGACACCATTTCTCAAACGAACAGATTATAGGATATGCAAGCCGTTTACGCAGTTCCATACGCTGCTGTGCATTCATGTTGTCGTCATCGGCTATACGTTCCACGTCATAGAGCATGCCTATAATGGTCATGGCATACTCCGCCCTGGCCTTGTCATGCTTCAAAGCCCTCTCAAAGTAGCGTCTGGCATGTGCCCAACAGCATATGACGATGATACCTTTTATCTTTTCAAGTGTACCATAAGCGGCATACCCGTCCGTCTGTATGGCACCTTGATAATCCTTGAAGAGTTCCAGAGCCACTTTCATACTTCTGGAACCGTCATGATAGAAGAAGAAAACCTGGTTGTTCATCACACTCCGTACCAGCCAAAGATATCCTTTTATTGTCTGATGCTTCTCGTTGTTGATTATAGGTATCGTCGTCTCATCAGACTGGACATAATCGGAAGACAGAACCAGTTCCTTCAACCGGTAATAGGCGGGGCGCATCAGGTCGGCCACTTCATGGAACCAGGCTTCAATAGTGGATGGCGGCAGGCTGATACCTATACGCTTGAACATCTGTATCTGCCGGTAGAACGGAAGATGGTCCACATATTTGCCGACCATAAGTTCTGTAAGCAGTGAAGCACTTGCATAACTCTTAGGTATCGGTTCGTTTTTCACCGGAGCAGTGATAATCCGGTTTGTATCCTTGCGCATGCCTTTGTGTCTGACAGTAACCCGGACATACAGTTCTGCCGGTTTATATTCAAGATGTTCGGAAGTTTCCGTTTCATTAAACAGCACCCATTGGTCCTCATGACCAAGATAGCCCTCCGGATAGATATGTTCTTCCTCACGGCGGAGATGCTCAGGCAGCTTTTGGCGGACGGGAACTTTTTTCTCGTGTTCCCTGACCTTAATCCGCTTATACTCGCTTACCTCTTTTATGGCCTGGCGGGCTGCCTCTTCCTCCTCTGGAGTCATATCCATCTTGTCGAAGTCAAGTTTCAATTGGTTTGGGTCATCAGGGAGTTTTCTCTTTTCAGACATTGCTCCCCAGACTTTCCTCTGAAGATACTCCAGTTTACGTTCCAACGATGCAATACGATTGTCCTTGGATTCAATGGCTTTATCCTTAGCTTCAATGATTTTGTCTTTCTCTGACAGCCTGGCTTCGTATGAGTCTTTCATGGCCTGCAGGTCAGACATTTCTTTAAGCTTCCTTTCTGCCTGCATAAGACGTCGGTACAGGTCATCACGGTCACGAAGGACTGCCTCAAGTGCTATTTTAAAATTTGGATCTTCTGCCATTTTCCGTATCTTTTATTTACTGTAAAGGTACGAAAAACACCTGACATACAGAAGGATTTGAACATTATTTTACTATACGATCACTCCTTTTTAGGAGACCAGCGTGGTGCTCTTTTCGTCTCTGAAGGTGATATACCATGCACTATCAATGTCAATTCTGACCAGTTGATGGAGAGTGAAGCGGAAGAGTCTTCACAGTCAATATCAGACAAACGGAAAGTACCACTCTCAAGTCTCATATTATATATCACCAGCCCACCGTATTCGGCATGGAGTATTTTCATGTTGGTCAATGATTTATTGATAAATATAAATGCATCGCCTTCCTGTACATCCTTACCCATTTTCTCTGTCACGATTCCGCTCAGAGAGTAAAAACTCTTTCGCATATCAGT
>CASFGK010000023.1 GCA_949294195.1 uncultured Bacteroidales bacterium
AAAGGTAAACATACCGCCGCATTGCTTGCATTTATAACGTTGGTGACCTCTCTGCCTACCCCATTTTGTCACTTTTAGTGAGCCACAGTGCGGACATCTTTCATAACGAGTTTTTGACATAAAAAATAACTTTGATGAAAAGGTTTTCATCAAAGTTATTGTATCTAATTGTTTATTAATTAATTATACAGGTTTTGCCAACTATTTTTGGCAATTATACCTGATTTTTATCAGGGTGTACTAAAGGCGGTAAAGCGTCAATTACGGCCCTGTTTGCGGCTTTCGTTCCACAGACGTCTGATATCATTGCGGATAAGGTAACAGGCAGGACCGATGACATTGCCATGGTCGAAACCTTCAAGCTGATAAAGCTCAACAGGATGTCCGAAATACTTCAGAAGGGAATAGAGATGAAGATTCTCCTCGTAGCGGGCCAGCATCTCCAGATTGTCATCACCGGTAATAAGCATGATCGGAGCGCCCTCCTTCCGGACATTAAAGGACGGAGCGAACTCATCAATCAGAGGAACGTCGCGGGAGAGACCGCGCTCGGCCTTGACAGTATAGTGCGTTGCAGTCTGACCGCTGACAGGATAAGCCTTGGCGATACAGTCGGCATCGGCTCCATACATTGCCATATATTCTTCCGCCAGTACAAGCATCAACGTCAGATAACCTCCGGCAGAATGGCCTCCGACATAAATCTGTCCAGAGTCGCCGCCGTACTCTTCTATATGCCTGAATACCCATGCTACAGCCTGTGCGGCATCTTCGATATATGAAGGACACAAAGCACGCGGAGACAGCCTGTAGTTCACATCCACAACGGCAAAGCCCTGTCCGCGCAGTTCATCCGCCAGAGACTTGGAACCTCCTTCCAAGCCGCCGCCGTGGAACCATACCAAAGTGGCAAACCCATCAACATCCTCAGGATAATAAATATCCAGCCTGCACCTTTCAAGACGATAAGCGTCACTCTCATCATCAGGCATATAGCTGATATCTTTCAGATACATGTAACCGTCGTCCGTTTCCGGAACGGCAGCCGATGAAACATACACAGGCAAAAAGGAAAGCGACAGGAACAATACAACCAGCCGCATTTTCAAATACATATTTTTCGAATCTGTCATTCGGCAACTCTCACGCACGAAGGCATGTCCTTATCAAACTTAAGTTTCTGTCCGGACGGACTGAGCTCACCTGTAAGCCCGTCGATGTCATATACCTCCACCGCCATATCATCCCGACAAGCCACCAGCATCATCTTCCCGTCAGGAGTAATCGCAAAATTCCTAGGATGCTTTCCGGTCCTGCAATATCCGGTCTTTACGACAGTACCGTCATCCGAAACCGAGAAAACAGAAATACCATCCTTCTTGAGTCTGTGTGAAGTATACAGAAATTTGCCCGAAGGGTGCAGATGGATATCCGCACTGCCTTCACCATGAGCCTCGTCTGCAAGAATCCTGTCAGCAAGAGAAAAAACCGGCAGACCGTCCTCGCCGAAAGCCCATCTGAAAACCAGAAGTTCTCCGGAAATCTCTGTAATGCAATACAGGCGGCGGCGCTGTACGTCTATAGCCATATGCCTCGGTCCGCTTCCGGCGCCGCATTCCACGTCAAGCTCAGGAAGATATGTCAGTCCAAGCCCTTTTCCATTGTCTCCATACTCACCGGCAGCCGGTCCGGTCACTTTCATGACCCTTATCCTGTCCGCTCCGAGATCTGTAGCCAGCAGAAACCTGCCAGACGCCGAATCGTCAGAAAGAAATGCAACCTGATGAATGTGTGAGGATTCCTGACGTGCAGCTACAGGACCTGAACCGTGAAACCAGAGGCTGTCGGTCTTCTCTCCCACCGAGCCGTCATCGTTGACGGCAAACACTGAAATCGATCCGCTGCCATATTCTGCAGTAATAAGAGTGCTGCTCGGCCTGTCGAAAAACAGGAAACACGGGTCAGTGCCAGTAAGACTCACACTGCCCGTTTCAGTCATGCCGATATCGTCTGCAAAAGAAAATACGGCAGAAGAAGTCCCGTTTTCGGAAACGGCATACAGATCATATATCCCGTCTTTGTAATTTTCTTCGCCAAGTGCCAGATAGGAAGGATTCTTCACCGCAGCCTGGCCGAGCGGGATAAACGACCTGTCAGAGACATCGAAAATATACCTGTACAGATTTTCTCCATACGTGCCGACATATATCACAATGCCTTCCGGAACATTCCTGTCTTTCCTGCCGGCATTCCCACAGCCCGAGGCCATTGAACATGACAATAAAATGAGAACAAACCGTATCGCTACGGTCATGATTTTAGGTAGATTCATAGTTGCATACACGTTTTCAGGTCAAAGATGCATGATTTTGACTAAATTTGCAAACCCTAAAATGAAATAATCCTTACAATGGCATCAAACATTCTGAAAATAAAATCATTACCGCCTGATTTCAGCATAGAGGAGCGTGAAAACAGAGCAAAAGAAAACTTTCGCATACACGGATACAACTGCTGCCAGTCTGTACTTCTGGCCTACAGTGACATACTCGGAATCGACGAAGACACTGCAGCCACCATTACATCAGGACTTGGAGGCGGCATGGGAAGACTGAGGGAAGTATGCGGCAGCGTCTCGGCAATGTTCATGATTGCGGGATTCATCCACCCGGCTGCCGATCCTTCCGTAAAATCAGACAGGACAGCGAACTATGCTCTTGTACAGGAAGCGGCGGCAAGATTCCGCGGACTGAACGGGTCCATCATATGCAAGGAACTGCTGGGACTTGTCCCCAAAAGCACTGTCGGCAAAAACGGCATAGGCATACCTGCGGTCCGGACAAAGGAACTCCCTGCCGAATCCCCCGAACCGTCAGACAGGACACCGGAATATTACAAGAAACGTCCGTGCGAAGAACTGATCGGCATCTCCGCCCGGATTATAGGCAGCATGATCAAGGAAAATCTTGCTGAAGAACAGAAAGACTAACGGGATGCTGCCGCGGCAACTCTTTCCCTCTGACGTTGGGTCAGAGCCCGCTGGAACTCTCTGGCGTTTTTCAGATGCTCACCGTATGTGACCGCAAATCTGTGCGTTCCGTCAAAAGCCGGACTAGCACAGAAATATATGTATCCATGCTCGTCAGGATTCAGGACAGCCTCTATGCATGCCTTTGGAGGAATATTGATAGGTGCGGGAGGCAAGCCTTTGTGCTTATAAGTGTTGTATGGCGAATCCACTTTAAGATGCTTCCTGAGTATCCTGTCCAAAGTATATCCGTAGCAGAAAGCAATGGTAGGATCCGCCTGAAGCCTCATGCCGCTGTGGAGACGGTTGAGATATACACCGGCTATCTTCGGATATTCAAATGACTTGAGTGTCTCTCCGCTGACTATTGAAGCCATCACGGATACCTCGTAAGGAGTAAGTCCCTGTTCTGCCGCTGCCGCCTTGCGTTCTTCTGTCCAGAAAATGTCGTATTCTTTCTTCATCCTGTCAAAAATATCCTTTACAGATGCGGTCCAATACATCTGATAAGTGTCAGGCAGCACCATAGCGAAGATATTTTCAGGAGTAAACCCGTACCCTGCCAGGAAAGCGGTGTCGGCAAGAGCCTCTGCAACCATGGAAGAATCCACCATCATCTGGGTCCCTATCTTCCCGGCTAGGCGGCCCTTGCTCCTGATGGTCCCCGAAATGGTAAGATCCATAGGTGACTGCCAGCCATGGACGAGCATCCTGACCACATATACGGCAGAAAATTCCGGCTCTATGACATATCTTCCCGGCTTTATCCCTGTCTCAAGCCCCTCCTTGCGGGCACAACGCTCAAGGGAACCTCTCCGGAGAGCGCCGGCTCCGCTGACAAGAGAATCTATTGCAACGGAAGATTCAGTATCCGGATACACATAAAGGACATATTTTTCTGAAAAACACGGACGCTTGTTATCAGCCACATACCGTCCTGCAATAAATCCGGCAACAGCAAGAGCGGCGGCTGCAGCACCGGCAATGAAAACTATCTTCGAAAGGACTCTTCTGGATTCCATCATTTTGGTTCTGTTAAATTCCGGTCAGACAACAACTGTTCTATCGTAAAAGTACCGTATCCCCTTCCCTGAGGACATGGTCTGCACCGAAGCCGTTGAGATGCTGTATTTTTCTCAGCTTGACAGCAAACCGCTGGGAAATGTCGCGCAACGATTCCCCACCTTCGGCAATGTATTTGTCAACGTGCGGTGCAGCCTTGTTCTTCTTCGGCTGGAGATATACTACCGTTCCCGGCAGCAGGGACGAATCTTCCTTCACATCGTTGAAAGCGAATATTTCACGAGGGAAAAGATTGTACTTTTTCGCTATGGACAAGTATGTTTCGCCTTCGACAGAATATATGAACGCCACGCCGTTCTGTGAATACAGCTGCCTGCTCAGGGAAAAAATGAACTCGGGGCGCGGGCCGTCATATCTGTGCGGTTCTTCCAGCACGGTAGGAGACTCAGGGACTTTGCTGCCTGGAGCTACAGTAATGACTTCCGTCCTCCGCTGTTCCTTCCTGAGCTTTCTGGCTTCTTTTCTGGAAAGCCTGTTATTTTTCCGTATCTCCTCCGTATCAGTCCGGTCAAACCGGGAAAGGCCATAAGTCTCGATAATATTTATCAGTTTGCGGGGATATGCGGGATCCGTTGCATAACCCGCACTTTTCAGACCGTGCGCCCAGCCTTTATAGTCGGTTGTCTTGAGGTCGAACAGGGATTTGTATCTGTCTCTGAATCTCAGGAAATCGGAATGATCCTTATATGACTCGGCTACGGATTTGTACTTGCGGAAGCACTCTCCTTTTCTTTCCGCATCCATATAGACACCGGGGCCTTTCCAATCATGGCACTTGATGCCGAAATGATTGTTGCCTTTTGTCGCCAGATATGACTGCCCGTTTGCAGACTCCAGCATCCCCTGAGCCAGTGTTATACTCGCCGGGACGCCGCTGCGGAACATCTCATCCACCGCCATCTGGGCATATTTTTCTATATACGCCTCCTGCGCCGACTGTTTCTGTGCATACAATGTAATACAGGCCGCGAAACATGCAGCCGCGAATATTGAAAGTAGCCGTAATCCGTTCATTCGGCAAAAATATATAAAATTAACAACTTTCAGCCTTTTTAAGCGGAATCTCTATCGAATCCAGCTCACGGGCAAGCACTGTTTCCGGGAAAACCGCCCTGGCCTGATCAAGAAATCTGGTCAGATCGGTATATCTGGAAGAATAGTGTCCTATGACAAGTTTCCCCGCACCTGCTTCAAGAGCGCATCTTGCCGCATCCTCCGTCGTGGAATGCCAGTTCCTTACAGCCATCTCTTTCATCTCCGCAGGATATGTGGCCTCATGATACAGCAGGTCGGCTCCTTTTACCCATACGGACAGCTCCGGGAACGGGACCGTATCGCTGCAGTATGCATAACTGCGCGGCACAAACGGCTTATAGGCAGCCTCCGGAACCGTTATGACCTCGGAAACGCCGCCTTCTTCCGAATACCGGACCACATCCTCCCCTCTTTTCAGCGTTCCTATTTCCGCAAGTGTCAGACCATATTTGTCTATACAATCCTTTTTCACATTGAAGGCAGGCTCTTTTTCCCTCACCATGAACCCGTATGTCTCCACCCTGTGTTGCAGCGGAAATGCCAGCAGTTCAACGGTCCGGGTTCCGGCAATAACTTCAGGAACCCGGCATGAAAGCTCGTGCATGTCAACCTCGAAACGCATGCCCTCCCCGAATGTCTTCATGAAAAAGTCAAGTACAGGACGGAACGCCGCAGGCGCATAGACATTCAGCACCGAAGTCCTGCCAAGCATCCCCATCGTGCTGAGCAGTCCGAAAATACCGAAAATATGATCCCCATGTATATGTGACAGACATATAGTATCGACCTTGAGAAAGGAAATGCCCATTCTGCGCATCTGCATCTGGGTCCCCTCTCCGCAGTCAATCAAAAACAAGCGCCCATGCACATCAAGTACATGAGCGCTGGAATATCTGTCTGAAGTGGGCAGGGCCGAAGCCGTGCCCAGTATATTCAGCGTGAAGTTCATCTGCAGGACAGATTACTCGCCTTTCTCGAGCTTGTCCTTGAGCGCAGCGAGCTCTGAAATGTCACCGAGAGTGGTCTTCTCAAGATTTGAACTGATCTTCTTGATAGCCTTCTTGGTGCTGTCTGCCTCACCTGCAGGTTTGCCGGCAGCCTTAGGCTCCTCTGATGCAGCGTAAGTCTTCACATGTGAAAGAGTGATTTTCTTGGTGCTGCGCTTGAGCTCGGTAACCTTGAAAGGAAGGACATCACCTACAACAGGCATGGAACCGTCTTCTTTCACAAGCTCCTTAGAGTGACAGAATCCTTCTACATCTCCGTCGAGAGTAACAGTAGCCCCCTTGTCAGAAACACTTGCTACAGTGCCGTTGTGAACGGAACCCACTGTATAAGTGCTTTCAACCTCGTCCCACGGGTTAGGAAGAAGCTGCTTGTGTCCGAGACTGAGCTTGTGGTTTTCCTCATCGAAGTCGAGAATCATCACATCAATCTTGTCACCAGGCTGCACGAACTCTGAAGGATGCTTGATCTTGGTCCATGAGATGTCGCTGATATGTACAAGACCCTCAACACCTTCCTCAAGCTCTGCAAATACACCGAAGTTGGTGACGTTGCGTACGACAGCCGTATGCTTTGAGCCGATAGGGTATTTCTCGCGGATGTTCTCCCATGGGTTCGGCATAAGCTGCTTGAGACCAAGAGACATCTTCTTCTCTTCCCTGTCCAGAGTAAGGATCTGTGCCTCGACTTCGTCACCCACCTTCAGGAAATCCTGGGCAATACGGAGTCTTGGAGACCATGACATCTCTGATACATGGATAAGTCCTTCTACACCTGGCTCGATCTCTACGAATGCACCGTAGTCAGCGATGAGAACGACTTTACCCTTGACCTTGTCACCGACCTTGAGGTTCGGATCAAGGGCATCCCAAGGATGAACAGTGAGCTGCTTGAGACCCAGAGCGATTCTCTTCTTGGCCTCATCGAAGTCAAGGATAACGACCCTGATCTTCTGGTCGAGCTTGACAACTTCTTCAGGATGATTGATTCTGCCCCATGAAAGGTCAGTAATGTGGATGAGTCCGTCCACTCCTCCAAGGTCGACGAATACACCGTAGCTGGTGATATTCTTGACTGTACCTTCGAGTACCTGGCCTTTTTCGAGCTTGCTGATGATCTCGCTCTTCTGCTGCTCGAGCTCAGCCTCGATAAGAGCCTTATGTGAAACAACGACATTGCGGAACTCCTGGTTGATCTTGACGATCTTGAAGTCCATGGTAGTGTCGACGTACTGGTCGTAGTCACGGATAGGCTTGATATCGATCTGCGACCCCGGAAGGAATGCCTCGATACCGAAGATATCCACGATCATACCGCCCTTGGTACGTGTCTTGACATAACCTTTGACGATTTCGTTGCTGTTATATGCCGCGTTGACCATATCCCAAGAACGGAGTGCACGAGCCTTCTTGTGTGAAAGCACCAGCTGACCTTTCTTGTCCTCTGTAGATTCAACGTATACTTCTACCTTGTCACCTACCTTGAGGTCAGGGTTGTACCGGAACTCGGGAGCCATGATGACACCCTCGCTCTTATAGCCGATGTTTACGATTACCTCTCTCTTGCTGATAGCGGTAACCACACCTTCAACAACCTCTCCCTCAACTACTTTAGAGAGAGTGTTGTCATACATCTTCTCGATTTCCTCCTTGTTCTCACCGTAGTTTGCATCCTCTTCGAATGCATCCCAATCGAACTTGTCAGGATCTACTGACGCGTTGAGAACGGTCTTCCTGGTTTCTTCTGCTGCCGGAGCTGTCTCCTGAACCGGAGTTTCCTCCACAGCTACTGTCTTGTTTTCTTCCATAAAATCAAATAAAAACAAACTAGTGGGTTTAACTTTATTTCCTGTGCCCGGCCATGACGGCGAAAAAGAAGCGCGCCCTGGCAAAAGGCGCGCAAAAATATGGATAATTTATCGTAAAAGCAAGTATTCCAATAATTTTCTCTGAAATTACAGCATTTTTCTTTTCTTGAAAATCAGCAGGATCACTCCGAACGATATCAGCATCAGCCCCAGGGTTATCACCCAGTCCCATCCGCTGCCTGTCTGCGGCAGTTTCATGTTCATTCCGAAAAAACTCGCAATGAGAGTCGGGGGCATGAGCAGAAGGGAAACAAGTGTGAACACTTTCATGATCTTGTTCTGGTCAAGATTGATAAGACCGATCACGGTATTCTGCAGATATTCGAGCCTTTCAAAACTGAAATTGGTATGGTTTATCAGTGATGATATATCCTTCAGCATGACATTCAACTTGGACTGCAGGGACTTCGGATAACGGTTGCTCTTGAGAATGCTGGAAACTACACGCTGCTTGTCTACGATATTCTCCCTCACGAGCATGGTATTTTCCTGAAGCTGGTTTATGTCCAGCAGGAACTCCTCGTTGATGTCCTCACCCAGGCTCACCTTTCTGTTGTACTGTTCTATCTCCTTGGACATCAGCTCTATCATATCGGCATCAAGGTCAATCCTCTGCTCCAGAATATTCACGAAGACCATATATCCGGACGGATACAGCTTCGGGAAAGCCTGAACCCTGCGCTGGATATCGGTTATGCTTCTGAGCGGACTTTCCCTCAGAGTCGTCAGGATGTTGTCGGAAATGATGAACGAGACCGGAATCATGGAATATTCCTCAGGTCCCGGAATAAGGAAGTTGGTATTTGCAAAAAGAGCGTCCTCTGTCTCGGAAAAACGCGATGAACTCTCGATTTCCTCCGCCTGGGCGCGGCTCTGTATGGTAGTCCCGAGAAATGCCTCTGCCGCTCTCTTCTCCTCCCCGGAAGGATTGAAAAGATCGATCCAGATCACATCGGCATGAGTGAGAGTACCCAAAGACGTTTCCGACTGGGAAACCTGTATCTGTCCGTTGGACTTGTAGAAGATATCCATCATACCTCGTTCAGTTTAGATCCGGCCAGCCGTCGGAAAGTTCAACTTCATGCCTTTTCAGAGAAAGTCCGCAAATGTAGGGATTTCCATCCAATAATCAAAGTGCACCGCACAAGAGTTTTACTCCTATAGCTATCAATGCAATACCTCCACCCACTTTAGCCGGTCTGCCGAATTTTCTCCCTACAAGGCTTCCGCACGAAACTCCCGCAGTTGCTGCAGCCATCGTAACCGCAGCCAGAACAAAAGTAAGCAGAAAAATGTCTGTCCTGCCGACATCGGACATGGCCAGGGACACGCCTGCCGCAAAAGCATCGATGCTTGTCGCTGCCGCTGCAAGAAGAAGACGGGAAAAGCCATTCAGATCCACCTTTTCCTCGCCGCATTTCCTGCATCCGGACCATGCCATGGAGCCGCCTATATATAATAGAATGACAAAACCTATGATATGCGCCGCCCTGTGTACAAGAGACGCTACGGATGTACCCAGCAGCCAGCCTGACAGAAGGAGGCCTGCCTGGACCAGCCCGAACGCCAGAGCTACGGCAAGAATCTTTCCCGGCCTTACTCGGCCGAGAGAAACGCTCCCGCTCATGGACACGACAACGGAGTCCACGCTCAGGGAAAGCGACATCAGCAAGATTTCGATTATATCCATAAAGTTCCTGTTTTCCAACCGAACATCACGGTCCGCACCTTGAAATACCCTTTTCCGGATACAGAAGGCATTACGGTCTGAACGGCTGTCTGTTGACAATGGAGCGTCCGAGTGTCAGCTCATCCGCATATTCAAGATCATCTCCGAAACCAAGCCCTCTGGCAAGGGAAGTCACCTTTACCGGAAATCCGGACAACTGCCTGAAAATGTAAAATGAAGTTGTCTCCCCTTCCACATCTCCGCTCAGAGCCAGAATGACTTCCATCCCAGGTGTGACACCGGCAACATCCCCGGCTGCAGGAGAACTATCTCCGCACAGCTCCGAAACCCGCGAAACCAGCTCTTTTATCGTGAGATCTGATGGGCCTACACCGTTAATCGGCGAAATGATACCTCCGAGTACATGATACACTCCGCGATACTGCCCGGTATTCTCTATACTCATAACATCCCTTACGTTCTCCACAACGCATATGGTCCTGTGGTCTCTGGACCGGTCCGAGCAGACAGGGCATATATCTTCATCCGAAATCATCCTGCATATATTGCAGTAGCGGACATTGTCCCTCAGACTGTCTATTGCAGAAGTGAAATGATGCACATTTTCGGCCGGCTGTCTGAGCAGATGCAAGGCGAGCCTCAGGGCACTCCTCTTTCCGACTCCCGGCAAAGAGCTTATGGCATCCACTGCTTCCTCAAGCAGCCTGGAAGGATAATTTTCTTTAGAATACATAACACTTCAACATCCAATATGATACTTTATCAGGCCCTCCATCGGGGAAGCGATGCAGGTGGATATCTTCATGTCATTCTCTGCAGCAATCTCCCTGAGAATATCCCTGCATGCATAGCCGAATGAACCTGCGACACCCACAGGAAGCCCGGCCCTGCCGTACTGCCGGACACATCTTCTGAAAAAAGTCCTGAAGTTTTCCCTGACAAGTGACATCGCATAGCCGCGGCATGCGGCATCCTCTCCGACAGAAGGTTCCTTTCCACGGGCGACAGATACGATATAAGGAGCAAACGAAGCAAGGTACGTCGCAGCAGATCCTCCTTTGTACACAGCAGCCACGGCAGAAGAGTAGTCCACACCGGAAACAGACATGAAAGCCGCCGACAGTTTCACAGGCATCAGGTCCTGAAGGTAATCGGCAAGAAACATCTTTCCCAAAGCCGCCCCGCTTCCGAAGTCCCCGAGGATATAACCGCATGGCTTGACGTTGTCCAGAACCGATTCACCGTCATACAGACAGCTGTTCGACCCGGTACCGAGAATAGCGGCGATACCGGGCTGCCTGCCGCACACAGCCCTGGCTGCAGCAAGAAGATCCGATCCGCACCTGACATCAGCGGCAGGAAAAACCTCTTTAAGGATATCCGCCGCCCTTCTTTCATCAAGCAGTCCGGCACAGTAAAAATGCACGGATCCGACATCCTCTGCAGAAGCACCGGAAACGGCATTCAAATGAGATACGGCATCTCTGACCGTCAGAGACACCGTATCCTTGTCCATCGTGGCGAGATTGATACCGGAGGACTGGAAACGGAATAATCCGCCATCACCGGCCAGACAGTAATCAGTCTTGGTAGCCCCGCCTTCAATTATAAGTTCCATCTGTCCCGATTAATTCTTGATATCTGTCCTGAATTTATTCCAGCACTCTTCTCCGAACAATATCCACGCGGCAGCACAGCATCCTGCAAGAAAAGTGAAAATCACCAGATATTTTGCCTTGCTCGGAGCTGATTTCTCAAGAGGAACTACCGGAGGCTGGACAATCGCAAAGACAGGCTTCGCTTCCTGTTCCTTGATTCTTGCAGCTTCCAGCTGAGTCGCTACTTGAGAATATACCTGAAAAGCCAGGTTCATCTCCTGCTGAAGACGCTCCTGTTCTGCCTGGGCGCTCTGCAGGATGACATTCTTGTTGGCATCGGAATACCTGGCATAAGCCTGCTGTGCGGCATAGTACTCCGATTTGCGCTCGGCGCAGATAACGGACAGATTCTCAACGTCCTGACGAGCCTTGGAAGTTCTGTAGTCCGAGGTATAGTCCTTCAGGTTCTCCAGCACAGCATTCAGGACCGTGGTCACCACCAGCGGATCCTGCATTTCAAGAGACACGGTAGTTTTCCCTGTCTTCTTGTCTGTCTCCAGAGTGATATTCTCGGCAAAATACTTTACCACACCGCGTTCCTTTTTCGGAAGATTATACATATCAAGGGGAGCATTCGGATCAGGTTCTTCCTCCTTGGAAAACCATGACTTGACCCACCCCAGCAGCTGGAACGGAGCTTTAACCACGCATGACCACCACGCCGCTTTCTGATGTTCCTTCATATAGTCCAGAAGCGTAGTCCTGAGCTCTCCGTCCGCAGTCTCCACCTCCAGATCGAAAAGCCCATAGATGAACGGCGTTGACGACACCACATCAGGGAACAGCTGGAAATTGATGGCATCCACACTGTTGTCCAGATTGACACCCATCATGCTGGCAATGGAACTTACTCCTGATCCCATAGACTCCTCTGTCTCAGGGGCAAGCACTGCCGATGCCGAATAGGTAGCCGGAATGCTGAACCCGGCCACCAGACCGATCACCGCACCCACGGCACACCATACCAGCACTCTCTTTCTTTGCTTCCAGAGCTTTGTAATAAGCTCCATTATGTCTATCTCCTGCTCTTCAGGCTGAAGATTCTGATTTTCATTACTGCTGTTAACCTCTGCCATCGCCAATGGTTTATACCGGTTATTTTATAAGGTTACCTATAGTTGCAATCATTGTTGCCAAAGATGCAGATGTAGTCGCTATATTGAGAACGCTTTGCAACGCACCTTCCCTCAAAGCCTTCTGCGGGATTACTATTTCACAGCCAGGTTCGACAAGTCCGCTCCTGTTCATTCTGGCCTTTGCAACAGTCCCGTTCATGTAAATGATGTATGCCCGGTTTTTCTTTGCCCTGTGTCCAAACCCTCCTGCCATCTGGACATAATCCTTTACTGTCATATCAGGATTGTATACTACATTGTTAGGGTGAAGGACATTCCCGCTTATCCTGACTGTATTTACATATTCAGGCACCTGAAGGACATCTCCTTCTCTAAGCACCAGATCGACGTCGCTGCCTGGATGAGCAAGGGCTGCAGCCAGATCGACTCCAACATAATATGTATTTCCGATTTCAAGTTTGGAAACATCCACAGAATCCTTGCCGTTCTTCATCGTCTCCATAGTAGCTTCCAGTCGTACTCTTTCATCATCTGTTATCTGACGCAGCAGCTTGGCTCCCTTTACATATGCCCATTCTGTTACGCCTCCTGCAGCTTCCACAAGTTCAGAAACCCTTTGGTTTTTATGAATCAGAGGATAAACTCCGTCAAAAACCACTTCGCCTCTTGCTTCCACCTGCATCTGAGGAATATAACCAGGACTACGGCGTACAATTACTTGATCGTATGGTTCAAGTATGAAACCAGGCTCCCCGTCAATAACAAAACCGTCTTTTAACGAGAATGAGTAGAACTGGCTTATCTTGTCAGTAGGTTCCATGCTGAGCGGATTCTTTATTCTCCGGCTTACATCTACCCTGACAGTAGAGGCGGACTCAAGTAAACCGCCTGCCTTAATTATTATATCTTCAATAGTTGTATTGTCCGCAAAAACAAATTCTCCCGGACGGGCGACTTCTCCTATAACCGTTATATAACCTATATCATTAAGGTCGTGTATACTCGGTATGTAAAGTGAATCATTTTTCTGCAAGGCTATGTCCGGTGTCGAACCTTCCATAATAGCCCCGACATTTACCGGGATGACCTCGAGAGTAAGGTCCGGCTTCTCACGGTGGAGAATGGCCCTGTTGGTAAAAGCATCTCCTGTAAGTCCGTCCGCTTTGGCTATCAACTCTGTCACCGTCGATATGGCATCACTCAACTGATATACTCCAGGGCGATATACAGCTCCTTTTATCTCTATCTTGTTCTCATACCTGTCTAGTATTGAGCCTACGGAAAGAGAATCCCCGTCCATTACCTGAAATGACGGATAATCCGGTTTGTCTATTGTATAGACCTGCAACTCCCTTCCATTACGCCGTATCATGCAAATATTTGAAGTGTATGCATCCCCTGCAAATCCGCCTGCATAATCTATCAGGTCCAGAACTGTCTCACCCTCTTTCATTTCATAATACATGGGACGCTTCACTTTTCCGGAAATGTCCACAAGCATCTCATACGGGTGCACTATGACCACATCTCCTTCCTGCAGTGATATATCGGAAGGCAAAACTCCATTCAAAAGGAATTCGTATACATCAACCGAAGCTACCTCCCTGCCGTCCCTGAGAAGCCGGATATCCCTCAGGCTGCCGAGATCATTTACTCCTCCGGCTCTGTAAACAGCGTGGAATACATTCGAAAGCGATGATAAATAGTATGTGCCGGGAGCAACAACTTCACCAAGTATGTTCACCTGAATGGTCCTGATCTGTCCGAGAGTCAGTTTCATCTCCGATTTGGCGTCATCTCCGCTCAAAGAATAGATCTGGTTCAGTTTACGGCGCATATAACTGTCCGCTTCCTTCACTGTCATACCGGAAAGATATACCAGACCAATGCCGTCTATATTTATATATCCGTCAGGAGAAACCGTTTGTCTTATAGTCGTCTGGTTCGTTCCCCAAATGTCTATGATAACCTCATCCCCCGGCCCCAGCTTATAATTTTCAGGTGTCGCGATATTATCGCTTGGGGCAAATGTCAGATTTCTGGTTGAAAAGATCTTTTTTCCGAAAATCTGAATTTCCGGTTCCTGAAATTCTTTTAAAATATCCACAGTATCAGAAACATCCGTCATATTATCCATTTCATATGACATTTCCTTATCATCATCGGCATATCTTCTGTTTCTGTTCCTGACATCCGAGGTTTTTTCGGACGATTCGGATTCCTGCGTTTTTTTGAACCTGGACATCAGTCTCTCAAACTGTTCTTTGGAAACTCCACGTCTCAACAGTTCAACTGAAATATCTTTTTGTGACTTTCCTGCAGCGATACCATCCTTAACATAGTTAACCACGGCATCATCTGTCATTTGAGCACTGGCCGGCACAGAAAATGTCCACAGTATACAAACACACAGAAACACCGGTAACAACCTTTTTATCATGTCTTTCAATTTTTGAATTTCAATCCGTTCCCAAATAGGCGTCGCAAATTTAATACAAAAAAGCGAGATACCTAATGTATCATTTAAAATAGTTGATAGTTAATATATTATGTAATTCTTACATATCATATCCGAGGATGGCCCATGATTTACTTGCCCCTATACATCCTGTCATAGTATTTCTGATAGTCCCCGCTGGTGACACTGTCCAGCCAGTCCTGGTTCTCAAGGTACCATCTCACCGTCTTCTCTATCCCTTCCTCGAACTGAAGGCTAGGCTCCCATCCCAGTTCCCTCTGCAGTTTCCTTGAGTCTATCGCATACCTCATGTCGTGGCCCTTCCTGTCCGTAACATAGGTGATAAGGTCCATGTCCTCGCCTTCCGGTCTGCCGAGAAGCCTGTCAACGGTCCTGACCAGCACCCTGACGATATCGATGTTCTTCCACTCGTTGAACCCGCCGATGTTGTAGGTCTCGGCCGTCTTCCCTTCATGGAATATCAGGTCTATGGCCCTTGCATGGTCTTCAACATAAAGCCAGTCCCTTACATTCTCCCCCTTCCCGTATACCGGAAGCGGCTTGCGGTGCCTTATGTTGTTGATGAAAAGTGGTATCAGTTTTTCCGGAAACTGGTACGGACCGTAGTTATTCGAGCAGTTGGTCACTATCGTCGGCATCCCGTAAGTGTCGTGGAAGGCTCTCACGAAGTGGTCGCTGCCTGCTTTGCTCGCAGAGTACGGGCTGTGTGGACGGTATTTCGTTTCCTCAGTGAAGAACTCGTTCCCGTAAGCCTGGTGGTGCTCAGACGATGCCCTGGTCGTGAACGGTGACTCTATACCTTCAGGGTCGGTCAGCTCCAGTGCCCCGTACACCTCGTCTGTGGAGATGTGGTAGAACCGGCACGGTCCGGATGACGGAAGAGCCCAGTCATAAGGCTCCCAGTATTCCTTCGCGGCCTGAAGAAGGGTCAGAGTTCCCATCACATTCGTACGCGCGAACGTGAAAGGATCAAGGATGCTCCTGTCCACATGGCTCTCGGCAGCCAGATGGATGATACCGTCCACATGGTGCTCTTTCAGCAGAGTCCGGACAGTCCCGAAGTCGCAGATATCGGCCTTCACGAACGTGTAGTTCGGACGGTCTTCCATGTCCTTGAGATTCGCCAGGTTCCCGGCATAGGTCAGCTTGTCCAGGTTGATGATATGGTATTCGGGATATTTGTTCACGAACAGGCGTACTACATGGCTCCCTATGAAGCCGGCTCCGCCTGTTATCAGGATCGTTCTTTTACAGTTCATTGTCTTTCTGTCCTTTCAGGTTGGTTATGCATCTTTTCAGCGAATCTGTCCAGTACGGGATACTCAGGCCGAAGGTCCGCTTGATCCTGGTCTTGTCAAGTACCGAATAGGCCGGACGCTTCACCGGGCTCGGAAACTCGTCGCTGCGGCAAGGGAGGATCTCACACCCCGTATGGCCGGAGTACTCAGCTATCATCTTGGTGAAGTCATACCACGAGCACACACCCTCGTTGCTGTAGTGGTAGATGCCGCTCTTGCTGTAACGAATGCCCTGGCTTTTGTCTGCGGAATCATGCCGACCCGCTTCCCTTTCATAGTCAGCCAGCACAGCCATGACAGCCTCAGCAAGGTCGTAGGCGTAGGTAGGGGTCCCTGCCTGATCGAACACGACATTCACCTGAGGTCTTGTCTCCGTCAGCTTCAGCATAGTCTTCACGAAATTCTTCCCGTACTCGCTGTACAGCCATGCTGTGCGGATGATCACGTAGTCGCACCCGGTAGACTTGATATACTCCTCGCCTTCCAGTTTTGTCCGGCCGTATACTCCCGTAGGGGTGCCTTTCTGATCCTCCCGGCATGGTGTGTTGTAAGGATCTCCCCCGAACACATAGTCCGTCGATATCTGTATCAGAAGCCCTCCGGCTCTTTTCATCGCTTCCGCAAGTATCTTAGGGGCTTCAGCATTCAGTCTCCGGCAACGAATCCCGTCACTTTCTGCCTTGTCCACGTCCGTGTACGCGGCGCAGTTGACTATGCAGCGGATATCCCTTTCTTCCACCAAGCGGACTACAGAGCCGGCATCGGTGATGTCGAGAATGTCCGTCTCCAGACCCTCCGCTTCTGCCACGTCCGTGAAAATGTATGTATCGCCGGTCCCGCCGACCACCAGGCGAATCTCCCTGCCTAGCTGACCGTTCGCTCCTGTTACAAGTATGTTCATTGCCCTATCCTAATCCTTGTAGTAGTCCGTATGATAGTCGAAAAGGAAGTCCGATTCCATCAGCAGAGGATGGTGACGGTCCTTCTCCGACAGGATGACCTTGTCTGATGGTATCTTCCAGTCTATGCCCAGAGAGGGATCATCCCACGCTATTGCCCCCTCGCTCTGCGGAGCGTAGAAGTTGTCGCATTTGTACTGGAACACCGCCTCTTCACTCAGCACGCTGAACCCATGCGCAAAGCCTCTCGGTACGAAGAACTGTCTGTGGTTCTCCCCGCTAAGTTCCACCGCGACATGTTTTCCGAAGGTCGGAGAACCTTTCCTGATGTCCACAGCCACGTCCAGCACCCTCCCGCGTATCACCCTTACAAGCTTGCTCTGGGTGAACGGCGGTTTCTGGTAGTGCAGGCCGCGAAGTACGCCGTATGCAGACATGCTCTCATTGTCCTGCACGAAACGTACTGACCGCACCTGTGCGTCGAAATCCTTCTGAGAGAACGACTCGAAAAAATATCCCCTCGCATCCTCAAAAATGCGCGGTTCGATAACTACCACGCCTTCTATCTCCGTATGTATTACTTTCATGCCGTCTCGTCTATAAATTACTCTGCCCCGTATGCTTCAGCTCTTCTATCACCTTGAGGAGATATTGTCCGTACTGGTTCCTTATCATCGGCATGGCAAGTTCACGCATCTTCTCTTCGCTGATCCAACCCTGACGGTATGCTATCCCCTCCAGACACGCTATCTTCAGTCCCTGACGCTTCTCTATGACCTCCACGAATATCGATGCGTCCGCAAGGGAATCGTGTGTCCCCGTGTCCAGCCAGGCAAAGCCTCGCTGCATCGTCTGCACTTTCAGACACCCTGAATTCAGAAACTCCTGATTCACTGTCGTTATTTCCAGCTCTCCACGGGCTGACGGCTTGATCCGACGGGCGATGTCAACGACCCTGTTCGGATAAAAATACAGACCGACCACGGCATAGTTGCTCTTCGGTTCCGACGGCTTCTCCTCGATGCTAAGACAGTTCCCCTCGCGGTCAAACTCGGCGACACCGTATCGCTCCGGATCGTCCACCCAGTACCCGAATACCGTGGCCTTATCCTCTTTTTCGACGGTCTTTACCGCATCGTGCAGAAGTGTCGTAAGTCCGGCCCCGTGAAAGATATTGTCCCCGAGAATAAGACATACGCTGTCATCCCCGATGAAGTCCGCGCCTATGATGAACGCCTGGGCCAGACCATCAGGACTCGGCTGTTCGGCATAGGAGAATTTCACTCCATAGTCTGTACCGTCTCCAAGAAGACGCCTGAAAGCCGGCAGGTCCTGAGGAGTGGATATGATGAGGATGTCACGGATCCCGGCCAGCATCAATACCGATATCGGATAGTAAACCATTGGCTTGTCATATACCGGAAGCAGCTGCTTGCTCACTCCTTTCGTTATCGGATACAGGCGTGTGCCCGATCCGCCTGCCAGTACGATTCCTTTCATAGAGATATTTGTTCTTAAGTTAAATCCAGATAAGTATAATATATCCTACAAAAATAGCAGATTATTTTTAATTAACGATAGGAATAATGGAGCATCCGGTGTAAACAGAAAGTCCCGGGCTGACCATCGTCAGTCCGGGACTCCGTATCGAAAAGCGGCAGCTGCCTACTCTCCCACCTGGTGGGGCAGTACCATCGGCGCAAGCGGGCTTGACTTCTCTGTTCGGAAT
>CASFGK010000024.1 GCA_949294195.1 uncultured Bacteroidales bacterium
ACAGCCCTTGAAATACCGGTTGCGTATCTCATAGCCTCCTGCAGCATTGGGGAAACCGATGGCGAAATACCGCCTGCCGTTGTTGGTGAAATGCACCTCAACGCATTCTCTTTTCGCCAGCGGAATATTTATGCCTCTTCCGCTCAAGTAATCCAATAGTGCCGGTGACGACAGCGGCCTGATTTCCATACTCTGAAAGCTCGGTTCGGAAAAGGACTGCTGACGAAAAGAGAAAGACACCGGACGGATGTGCGGAGTCTGTTCCTCAATCCTATGCAAGAGATAGGAGACTCCAGATGCTGAATACAGGCAGGATGCCAGGGCAATGATGTTGCCGCCTTGCCCGATACCGAAGTCATACCATTGATTAAGCTTCGTATTTACCTTGAATGATGCTTCGGACTCATCCCTGAACGGGGATTTGTACCACAAATTATCGCCCTGCTGTTTTACCGGGCTGAAACCCAGACTATGTAGATAGTCCTGCAATTTTATCTGTTTTGCTTCTTCGATTGTCATAATGCAATATTTTAAGCTCAGTGCGACTGCTCTCCCAACAGTTTCTTGATGTCCGACAGACGGTAACGGAGTTTGCTACCGATCTGGACTGGCTTCAGATAGTCTCTCTTGTTCCAGTGCCATAGAGTGGTGTCGCATACTCCGCACAGCTGCTTCACCTCTTCTTTTGTAAGATAGGTTTCCGTCCTGGAGTTTTTGGCTACGGTGGCCATTTCCTCCTTTGTCTTTCTGATAAGCTGGTTCGAAAAGTGAAGCAGGTCTTCGCCTGTCACTTCCAAGCGGATGTTGCCGTTTCCGCTGTTGATAATAGATAGGATATCTGTCATAAAATTTCCATCGCCGCCGTATTGTCAGACTCCTCTGCTGTGGCGGCATTACATACAGAAAAGCCGCTGCCCAAATAAGGACAGCGGCGCAAATATATATGGAAATTTAATTGTAATCTATTGGTTTTCAAGTCGTTAAATTCGTAAATAATTTAAACGAATTTAACGAACTTCAATCCGATAGGAATGCCTTCAGCTCTTCTATCGCAGCACGGTCATCTCCTGTATCTTTCATAAGTTTCCTATTCGGGCCGAGAGGTGTCGTAAGATTCTGATATGCTCTCTGTATTCCTCTTTCATTGACGATACGGATATCTTCGTACTGAATCTGAAGGGCATTGCGGAAAGTCTTGATAGGACATTGACGCATTATCCTGTATTCGACAAGCACTATATACAGACGGGCCAGATCCGATTCGGTGGAATGAGTGCGCAGTCTGTGTCCGATTTTCGCCATATATCGTTCCGGATCATCAAACAGCAGTTCCGGCAATGTCCTACGGTCCGATTTTCTACCTGGAGTCCGGCGCGGCACTTCATCTTCTGCCTCCACGGTATCTTCTTCAGGGGACTCCATCTTGACTTCATCCACAGCCCAGTCCACTATCTCTCCTGACTTTATAGCTTTCTGACGCTTTCTGAAGGAATCCCAGTCT
>CASFGK010000025.1 GCA_949294195.1 uncultured Bacteroidales bacterium
AGCCGCCCGTGGCTTCGTGAACGGGAGGGGCCCACCGTCTGGTGGGAGGGATTCAGTTTTCCGGTGTCATCCCGACAATATGGTTCTATCAAATAAAAAAAGAGAGTGACTCCAATGCCTTATGGCTTTTGGGTCACCCTCCTTTTTTATCTGTTCTCCGGCTGATGCGCAGGACGCAGAAGATCAAGCACTGTCTTGACTGGATTGAATGTCTCTGACGGCACCTCTACGAACAATGTATTCCAGTCGCTCATGGATCCGTTCCAGAGTCCCGGAAGTTCGAGCGCCTTGAGTTCGCGGCCCTGATAACTCTTGGAGCTTATGAATCCCGCTTCATGATCCACATGCTGCTGAAGGTCGAAACTCTGCCCCTTGTAATCGTGCAGGCAGCATACGATATCCACAGGATTGAAATGGGTAGCCTCGGACAGAGCCTTGCGTGCGGACTCGTCTGCCATGTTGATCTGAACGCCTTCGAGAATCTGAAGCGATGTCGAGCCGTCCTTCTCTCTGATGATGAAAGGTCCGCCTCCCGGCTCTCCCTCATTCTTGACCATACCGCAGACACGTATAGGACGGTCAAGCTTGCGACGGAGCACTTCAGTCCTTGTCTTTGCATCAGGGAACTGCGGGAGAGAGATACACAGCTCCTTCTCAAGGAACTGCCGGATTTCATCGCACAGAGCATCGTCCTCAGGAACGGCATCCAGCCTGCGGAGATACCCGTATATCCTGTCCCTCAGCTCCAGACACTTGCCCATAAGGACTTTCTTGTATTTGGCAGTTGCCGGAAGATACCTGTCATGTGCGACATTATCTATATTCTTGATGGAAACGAGCTCCTCTTTCAGGGCGTTGAGATTGTTCAGCAAAGCGCCATGTCCGGCAGGTCGGAAAAGGAGAGAATCCGTTTCGGTACGGAACGGGTTGTTGTTCACATCTACGGCGACAGTGTCGGTAGCCTTGTCCTGATAGGTAAATGTGACATTGTACTTCACTCCGAAACGTTTTTCGTATTTTTCCTTTACGGAATCGAACAGGGTCCGGAAAAGATGCTCGTGCTCAGGAGAGATTGTCACGATGATATTTGCGGTGCCGTCATCATTGCGCATGTATTCCTGGGCCTCGACAAGATGCTCTTCAAATGCAGTGCGGACTTCCTCCGCATATTTATGGAACAGAATCACACCTTTGGGTTTGGAACCGTATCCGAGAGGCTCTTCTTTCAGCGTCTTCTCCAGAACATTCTCCGCATAGGCGTCAGTAGAATCATTTTCACCGAAAATGGCTTTGTCGTAGAAAGCGAATTTCCCGATATTCCCGACAAAGCGGCGGGCAGGAGCATCTTCAGCAAGCTCTTTACCTTCTTTAAGGGCCTCAAGACCGGCAAACAGATCCTTGAACATACGCGAAGCGGCACCGGAAGCAGGAACGAACTTGCATTTTCCGTTTACAACAGCAGATTCATAATACTTTTCAGCAGCTTCCGCCTCCTGCTCCGAAAGCACGGCAATCCCTTTCTGCGGAGTAGCGGGAGCACAGATTTTCATCCATGGAAACCCTTTCTTGAATCTCTCTATCTGCTGTTCCACGACAGCTGCAGACGAACCTCTGGATTCAATCTGCTTCAAATCATCCGAATTGAACATGGTAACTTTGGTTTTTATTAGTTTAGTATTGTCATAAAATTTTCATCCGATGTATATCTCCCGGCGGTACTTGTACTCCGAACGAAGCTGTTCGAATCTGTCAGGCTGCATTCTCAGCATGAAGTCATCTGTAAAAATCGGGTAATTGTACTGCAGTACGGATGTTATCTCCCCCTGATTCATCCCTCGCAGATCCAGCTTTACCGGTTCGTAATCCGCAGACTCTGTCCCGGGGAAGAAGTCATACAGCGGTTCTATTCCGAAATGTCTGGCCACTGCTCTGACAGACAATGCCGTTCCGTTCTGCTTGCCCTGATATGAATATCCGGCTATATGAGGAGTGGCGATGTCCGTCATGTCAAGCAAAGCCCTGTTGATGTCCGGTTCGTTGTTCCACGTATCGATTATCACCGGACCCAGCTTGGGAATCGCTTCTATCAGGGCGTTTTCATCCACGACTTCCCCTCTGGATGCATTGATAAAGAATGCACCGGGGCGCATCATTGCAAAGAACGATGCGTCTGCCATCCTGCGCGTAGTATCGTCAAGAGGAGTATGCATCGTCACTATATGCGAGCTTGACAGGAGATGCTCGAGCGATGAAAAGCCTTCAGGTCCTTCAAGCGCCTCTCTTGGGGGGTCATACCTCAACACCCTGAAACCGAGATGCTCAGCCATATGCTCTATTTTCCTGCCAACATTGCCCACACCTATTATACCTATGACAGGAGAATCCAGCTTGATGAACTTTCTGGAAGCCGTACCGTAAAGGGCAGAAAAAACATACTGCATCACTCCGCCGGCATTGCACCCTTCCGCATTGTGGACTTCAATGCCATGAGACTTGCAATATGGGAAATCAATATGGTCCGTACCAATGGTTGCCGTAGCTATCATGCTCACTTCAGAGCCGTCGAGCAAGGCTGCATCGCATCTGGTCCTTGTCCGGATTATAAGGGCATCCGCATCCCTGACATCTTCAGAAGTAATGTCTTTGCCTTCAACATAATTGATGTCCGCATAAGGTTCGAAAACACCTTCCAGAAAAGGTATGTTTTTGTCTGCTACTATCTTAGGTCTCATAATTTCTTTTCGGAGATGTAAAGTTAGTAAGAATAACCGAAAGTTGGACCGTCATCTCAGGACAATATCTTTCACATACACCCCAGTATCTGTATCCTTGACAAACAGTTCGTCCTCGGCAAGGAAGCCGTTCATCAGATCAAGAATGCGCGACTTGCTGTAAAAAAGACGGTTCCTCAGCACAGAAGAGCTGATGCTGCAGTACAGGACGCGGTTTTTCAGATAACGGTTCACTGTATACGGACCTGCCCCCGAAGCTCTGTCCCACGCCTCGAAAATGCGCTGGCGGTTAAGCCCGTTTACAAGTTTCATTTCATTGATATACTGCTTTACAAGCTCATCCATGGAATAAGCTTCCTTTCTTGCGAGACGTACTGTGCCTTTCCGTCCCGATTTCCTGTATGAACTGGAAGAATCCATTACCTTAATTATATATGTTATGCCGGGGGAAGGTCTTCACCATCAGTGTCACTGCACAGGCGGAACTCGCCTGCCTCGGTTTCGAAATACGAGCGGTCGTCCGTTATGCGGTCCACGATTCCGGCCATACGCACCTTATTGCTGTCCGTAATGAAAATCTGGCCGAAATCACTGCTGGAAACCATAGACAGAAGATTCGATATGCGGTTCATGTCCAGCTTGTCAAACACATCATCAAGCAGAAGCATCGGAGCGAAGCCGCAGCTTCTCTTCATTATTTCATACTGGGAGAACTTCAGCGATACCAGAAAAGACTTCTGCTGTCCCTGGGAGCCGCATTTTCGTATAGGCCACCCGTCCATCACAAACTCCATGTCATCTCTCTGTACTCCGGCAGTCGTGTATTTCAGGACCCTGTCCTTATCGAAAGAAGCCGCAAGAAGATCCGTCAGAGAACCTCTGTCCAGATCGGAACGGTACCTTATATCGATCTGCTCCGATTTTCCTGAAAGCATCCCGTAAAACTCCGCCGCCACAGGACGGATGTCTTCCACGAACTTCTTCCTGGCTTCATATACAGGCACGGCATACGCCTGCATCCTCGAATCGATTACCGAAAGGAGTTCCCTGTCCACATGCATGTCCTTGAGCATCCTGTTCCTCTGCTGGAGCAGACGGTTGTACTGCTGCAGCGACGAAAGATATTCCCTGTCTATCTGCGACAGGACCGAATTCACAAACCTGCGCCTTTCCTCTCCAGATTCGCTTACCAGCGAAATGTCTTCCGGAGACACCATCACTACAGGCAACTCTCCGATATGGGAGGAGATCCTGCCGTATGGCTTGTCATCACGTTTCAGCTTCTTTTCCCCGGTTGAATCCACACGTATGGAAAAACGGCTTTCCAGGGAATTCTGCATCCTGTAGGTACCGCATATTGAAAAGGAGGATGTACCGTATCTGAAATTGAATCTGTCGGAAGAAGAGAAGGCGCTCTTGGTCATGGAAAGGTAGTAGACTGCGTCCAGAAGATTTGTCTTGCCCTCTCCGTTATTGCCGGATATACAGTTGAGATTGGGGGAAAATGTCAGTTCCTGAAGGCGTATGTTCCTGAAATCTGCTATCGTTATTTTTTCCAATATCGGCATATCTGTATCTATATCTATGCAAAGATAGGGATTTCGGTCAATTTATAATTGTTGGTTTGGACAAATTTTTATAAATTTGCCGCTCATTTTGTGGAAATCAAAAATAATATTATAAAATGGATAAAGAAACAAGAAAAGAAAACGCTGAAGCAGTGGTGGAAGCGGTTTCCAAGACAGACCTCTTTTTCAAAGAGAACAGAAACACTATTCTTATTGCACTGGCAGTCCTGATAGTGGCCGGAGTCGCGTTCTTCTGTTATCACAAGTTCGTATACGAAGTGCAGAGGGCAGAGGCCCAGGAGCAGATGTATCCTGCTGAAAACAATTTCCGCAGCATGGAGTACGAACTTGCCCTGAACGGTGACGGCAACGTTATGGGATTCTCCCAGATCATCAGCGACTATGGAAAGAAAGCCGGCAAGGCCGTCTACTTCTATGCAGGAGTATGCGAGCTCCAGCTGGGAAATTTCGAGCAGGCAATCAAGTATCTCAGTTCATACAACGGCAAGGACAGCATTCTCAAGGCACGTGCCGCCGCATGTATCGGTGATGCATATGTAGGTCTTGAAGACTATGCCGCAGCTCTTGGATACTTTGAAAAGGCGGCTGATACCATTGACAACATTTATGCGGCAGGATATCTTCTGAAAGCCGCTGCCGTATGCGAGAAGCTCGGCCAGAAAGACAAGGCTCTGGCTTTCTACAAGGAAATCAAGGACCAGTACCCGCAGTCAATGGAAGGATACGATATCGACAAGTACATTTCAAGAATAGAAGCCGAATAATATGGGAAGAGCATTCGAATTCAGGAAAGAAAGAAAATTCAAACGTTGGGGTCACATGGCCCGCACATTTACCAAAATCGGTAAAGAAATAACCATAGCAGTAAAGCAGGGCGGTCCTGATGTGACCGGAAACCCGAGACTCAGGGCTCTGCTCCAGACAGCGCGCAGCGAAAACATGCCGAAAGACAACATCGAGCGTGCTATCAAAAGGGCAAGCGACAAGGACCAGAGCGACTACAAGGAAATAGTGCTCGAGGGATACGGCCCTCACGGCGTGGCCTTTCTTGTTGAAGCCGCTACTGACAACAACAACAGGACAGTGGCAAACGTTCGCTCATATTTCACCAAAAGCGGCGGTTCGCTCGGGACATCAGGCAGCGTGGAATATATGTTTGACCACAAAAGCATGTTCCGTATAAAGAGCGACAAGCCTGTTGATATTGACGAGCTTGAACTTGAACTTATTGACTTCGGTGCAGATGAAGTATTTGAGGAGGAAGACGAAGACGGGAACAAGGAAATTCTCATATACGGAGAATACACTGCTTTCAACAGTATCCAGAAATACATCGAAGACCACGGATATGAAATGCTTTCCGGTGAATTCACCAGAATTCCCAATGTAGATCTGAAGGATATCGCTCCCGAAGACAGGGTGGAACTGGACAAGCTTGTCGAAAGACTTGAAGAGGATGATGATGTACAGAATGTATATCACACAATGAAGCCTCTTGAAGAGTAACAGTCCACGGTATTCCGGAATATCATACCGGCAGGATACTGGCAACCAGTACCTGCCGGTATTACGTTATCGGGTGTTCGCTTGGTTTTCACAATTTTGGCAATAAACCAAAACAGATTGAACCATGAAACATCCCAACAGAACTAAAAGCGCCTTTCTTGACTGGCTTCGGGAACAGGCATCCTCACTGAATGAAGCCGGTAAATTCGGAACCTCCAGAAACTACAGGAGAGCATACAGCAGTTATGCATCGTTTGCCGCAGAATCCGGAGCGCCGTCATGGCCGGACGGCAATACTATCCTGAAATACAGTACATGGCTGCAGCACAGAGGTATTGTACGCAATACCGTTTCATTCTATATGAGAATCCTTCGGGCGGCATACAACAAAGCCGCCGATACCGGACTGGTAATACAGCAGTATCCTTTCACAAAAGTATATACGGGAGTTGACCGGACAAAAAAACGCGCCCTTGACGAAAGAATGATTGTCCGGATTCTGAAAATGGACCTTGGCGCAGACCGTATCCTTGACCTAACCAGAGACATGTTCATATTCAGCTATTGTACCAGAGGTATGGCATTCGTGGACATGATAATGCTCAAAAGAGGAAACATCAGAGGGAACTCAATTGTATACAGCAGGAAAAAGACAGGACAGATTCTTACAATAAGGATTGAAGACAGCATCCGCCGTATCATGGAAAAGTACAGAAGCAGTGCATCCGACTATATATTCCCCGTGCTGCATCAGGATTCTCCTGCGTCAATCTACAGACAGTACCAGACAGCACTCGGATATTACAACCGCAATCTCAAGCGTCTGGGAAAACTGGCAGGCACGGAAACAGGCCTGTCATCATATGTCGCACGCCATTCATGGGCAAGCAATGCCAGAAAACACAATATACCTTTGGCCGTAATCAGTGCAGGAATGGGGCATGATTCAGAAAAGACAACATGCGTATATCTGGCCTCCGTTGACAGTTCATGTGTCGATGCCGCAAACCGTGAAATTCTTTCATCACTTGACAAGGCAGAAGGAGATTGGGAGAACTTCAATCAGGAGTAGCATGAAAATACCTGAACTGTTTCTAAATTTGCACCGTATTTTATAACTGCCGTTATGATGAACATGAAACACTTGTCAGAATATATAATCGCACTGGCTGCATTCTGTCTTTGCGGGTCCGCTACAATCACGGCAAAGGAGCCTCTGATTCAAAAATCCGATTCTTCATTGATAAAGATTCTTCCCATGCATTTCATTCTTGAACCGGAAACCGGGACAAGTGAACTGGCAAAACACCAGGGAATCGTCTTATGGGATGTTTCCCTCTACGGTTCGGGAGCCACTCACGGCCTGCCGTTCTGGGCCGTAACCAACAGAAGGGGGCTTATGCCGGAAAATCTGTCCACGGGGAAGAACAGGAACCTGGCAGGACTCGGGAACAATCCCGGAGGCCTGGCAGGCATGATGACAGCAGGAGTGGAACTGGCGTATATGACCAGACCGGAAATAGTCCTTTCCGCAGGGATGTCACTGGCTGGCTACGGAATTCCCGGCAATTGGAAAGGAATGATTGACAGGCTGTACTTCGGGCTCAGCTGGAAAAAGCTGCATCTCGACTTAGGAATGAAAGACAGATTCCACGAGTTCAACGGGCTCTCTCTTACCGGAGGAGATCTTGCCTATACGGGAAACAGCCGCAACCTGCCCGGCTACAACCTCAGTACGGATTTCATCTACATTCCCTGTACGGGGAAAATCATTGGCTTTAAAGCAAACTTCGCCGACTATATGATGATTGACAACCGCTACACGGACAAGGCTCTTCTCCATAACGAAGCCCTTTTCATGAAAATCACGCCGGTGAAACGGCTTTCCATTACGCTGGGAGTGGAAATGTGGAGCCAATGGAGCGGCACGTCTCCAGTTTACGGAAAACAGCCCAGCACACTCGATGATTACCGCAGAGTGATATTCGGGCGCAACGGAGGCGACGATGCAACACAAAGCGACCAGATAAACGTACTCGGCAACCATCTTGGACGAGAGCTCATCCGTCTGGACTGGCATGCCGACAGCTTCACTGTCACTTTCCAGCACGATATTCCGTTTGAAGACAAGTCAGGCATGAGATTCCAGAACTTCCCTGACGGAGTAAACACTCTGAACTTATCATTCAGGAATCGCGACAGATGGGTAACAGACATCCTGCTTGAATATGCCAACACAAAATGGCAGTCGGGACCGCATCATGACACTTCTACAGATCCGGACAAACAGGACGAACCGTTGCTTGTCCTTGGAGGAAACGACAACTACTTCAACAACGGGGAATACAAATCCGGATGGACATACTACGGACGTACCATAGGACTTCCCCTGCTGACACCGATGCCGATTACGGAAAACTCTGACGGTAAGGTATTGGGAGTCTGCAATACGCGCGTATCCGCATGGCACTTCGGCATCCGGGGAAAGGCAGCAAGGCGAATTCCCTACAAATTTCTGTTGACATACAGCAGGAATTTCGGACAGTATTTTCAGAGAGATCTGGTAAAAGGCAATTCGGGAACCAACTTTTTCGAGTCCGTCCCTGAACAATTATCCATAGCCATCGAGTGCGAAGTGCCTGATCTTGGAAAAGACAGCCCCATGTCTCTCGGTATCGGAATGTACGGCGATTTCGGACAGATGTTCCAGGATTCTTTCGGAGTTACACTAAGGGTTTCGTACACGGGGAAAAACATCTTCGGGAACAGATAATAGCGGATAATCCCAAAGTTTTTTTAACTTTGCATGATTTGAGCATTAATTTGCGTAAAGAAAAGTATTAATATCTAAACATACTGATTATGAGTATCCAGCAGGAAAAAATCAAAGAGCTTGTCGAGCGTAGGGCCAAAGCCCGTATGGGCGGCGGTCAGAAAAGAATCGACGCACAGCATGCAAAAGGGAAATTCACAGCCAGAGAGAGGATTGCAATGCTTCTCGATGAAGGCAGCTTCGAAGAATACGACATGTTTGTCCAGCACCGTTGCACCAACTTCGGAATGGAAAAGACCAAGTTTGACGGAGACGGCGTAGTTACCGGACAGGGAACCATCGACGGAAGACTTGTCTACGTATTCGCCCAGGACTTCACTGTCTCAGGAGGTTCGCTTTCAGAAACCATGGCACAGAAAATCTGCAAAGTCATGGACATGGCCATGAAAAACGGAGCGCCTTGCATCGGACTGAACGACTCCGGCGGAGCCCGTATCCAGGAAGGCATCTGCGCACTGGCAGGATTCGGAGAGATTTTCCAGAGAAATATCATGGCCTCAGGAGTAATACCACAGATTTCAGGTATTTTCGGACCGTGTGCAGGAGGTGCCGTCTACTCCCCTGCCCTCACCGACTTCAACATTATGGTCAAGAATACATCATACATGTTCCTTACAGGCCCTGGAGTAGTCAAGACCGTAACTGGCGAAGTCGTGACTCAGGAAGAGCTCGGAGGAGCCAGCGTCCATGCCACCAAGAGCGGCGTCGCGCATTTTGCGGCGGAAAACGAGCAGGAAGGCCTTCAAATCATCAAGGATATCCTCAGCTTCATTCCCCAGAACAACATGGAAGAAGCTCCTGTCGTTCCTACAAATGACCCTGTCGGCAGAGTCGACGACTCCCTTAACGACATCATTCCTGACAGCCCGAACAAGCCGTACGACATGTACAAGGTTATCGGCAGCATTGTGGACGACGGCAGATTTCTCGAAATACACAAGAACTACGCAAAGAACATTATCATAGGATTCGCCCACATGAACGGAAGGTCAGTAGGTATCGTTGCCAACCAGCCCAAGATCCTTGCCGGTGTGCTCGATATCAACGCTTCCCGCAAAGCCGCACGCTTCGTACGCTTCTGCGACGCGTTCAACATCCCTCTTGTGACTCTTGTGGATGTACCGGGTTTCCTCTGCGGAACACAGCAGGAGTATGGCGGAATCATCGTTCATGGAGCAAAGCTCCTCTATGCATACGGAGAAGCGACTGTTCCTAAAGTGACAGTGACCCTGAGAAAATCCTATGGCGGATCCCATATCGTAATGAGCTGCAAGCAGCTGCGCGGAGACATCAACTATGCATGGCCTTCTGCCAACATCGCTGTCATGGGTGCCGACGGTGCTGTGGAAATCCTCTACTCGAAGGAAATCAAGGCAATTGAGGACCCTGCAGAAAAGGCACGTGTCGCAGAAGAAAAGAAGACAGAGTACAACGATCTGTTCTGCAATCCGTACCAGGCTGCAAGCTATGGCTACATCGATGACGTGATCGAGCCGAGAAACACAAGGTTCCGCGTTATCAGGGCCCTTGAGCAGCTTGCCGGCAAGAAAATGACCAATCCTGCAAAGAAACACGACAACCTTCCTCTTTAAAGAAAATCATCATGAGCGAAATCACACAGGAAAAGGCAATAGAAATAGCAGCCAACATCAGCCAGGGAATCGGAGGTGAAATATGTGCGGCTATCGCCATGGCTCTGGACAGATGCCAGGAAGGCGACGGTGTCCATGACCAGGAAAGCTTTGTCATCACCATCAAGCCGAAACAGTCACCCTGGACTTCAAGATACGCTACACTGCGCAACCTTCCGGAAAGAAAGAAATAACCTTAAATCATCCAGACAATGAAACAGTATAATTTCAAGATAAACGGCAACGAATACAACGTAACCATCAACTCGGTCGAAGGCAATGTAGCTGACGTGACTGTAGTGGCTTCATACAAAGTCGAACTCGGAAACGGCTCAAATATATCCGTACAGCCTGCTGCAGCGCCTGCACCGGCATCTCAGACAGCACCGGCGGCACCTGCACCGCAGGCAGCTCCGGCTCCACAAGCTGCACCTGCGCCGGCACCCCAAGCTGCTCCGGCAGCTTCAGGTAGCGGCAAACCCGTAATGTCTCCTCTTCCAGGTGTTATCGTAGAAATCTCCGTAAAAGTCGGAGACAGTGTAAAAGCCGGACAGCAGGTTGCTGTCCTTGAGGCCATGAAGATGGAAAACGCCATTGAAGCGGACCATGACGGCACAGTGACCGCAATCCATGTAAACAAAGGGGATTCAGTACTTGAAGGCGTTCCTATCGTAACAATCGGCTAGGACGAAAATTCAACTATAATTGCATCGGAGCAGACAGGAATTTATCTTTTTGTCTGCTCTTTTTGTTTATACCGGAAAGGAAACGGTCTGAATGAAAATTTCCTGAAAACAAATGATGGTTATTACAATCATTTTGTTTAAATTTGTTGGATGCAAGCACTAAAACACGGAAATAATTAATCACCACTATAATATGCAGGACAAATTGCAAGAATTGACAGAAAAGCTCTACAACGAGGGACTGTCAAAAGGAAAAAAGGAAGGCGAGGAAATTCTCGCTAACGCACGTAAGCAGGCTGAGGAAATCATCGCCAAGGCAAATGCAGATGCAGCTGCAATCAAGGCTGCAGCACTTAAGGATGCTGAGGAGCTCAAGACAAAAATCACCGGTGATGTCCGTATGGCCGCTCTTCAGAGTGTAACTGCCACAAAGCAGGCTATCGAAAAACTGATCATAGCGAAAATGACCGACAAGGATACGACAGCCGCACTTGCTTCAGCCGATTTCATAAAGCAGATCATCGAAACTGTAGCCAAATCTTTCTCCCCTGCAGATCAGGATCCGGTGGACATTGCCCTCGTCCTTCCGGAAAACATGAAAAAAGAGCTTGCTCCATTTGTAACCAAAGAACTTTCCAAAATTCTCAAGGCAGGCGTTACCGCTTCATTCTCAAAGAAGATATCAGGAGGATTCACAATCGGACCGAAAGACGGAGGATATTTCCTCAGTTTCACTGACGATACATTCAAAGAGCTTATCAGCGAATATCTCCGTCCTGCCACACAGAAACTTCTTTTCGGGGAAAACTGAAAATATGTCATGGACAATTACCATTATATAATAGCGAGCCTGCCGGTTCTCTCCCACGACTGGAAGCCAGGTGAACATACACCGGATGCAATCAGGAGTGAAATACTGGAACAGTGTTCGGCAAAAGACCGGAGAACCATTGAACTGCTTGAAAATGGTTTTTCGGATGAAAACCTTACGGCAGACTTTTACCGTTCGGCCCTGGCCGACAGGAACAGGTTCATAAGGGACTACTTCCGCTTCGACCTGAATGTCAGGAATGCCAAAGTACGCTACCTGAACGAAGCTCTGGGAAGAGACCCGAAAAAAGATGTCATCGTACTGGATGAAGACAAGCCGCAGGACGAGTTCGAAGAAGTTTCCAGACTTGATGCCGTACTGCACGGGAAAGATATCCTGGAAAGGGAAAGAGGGATTGACGACCTGATGTGGGAGAAAATAGACGAAATGACCACTTACGACTACTTCGATATCGAAGCAATACTCGGTTTCCTTGCAAAGCTCCATATAGTCGAAAGATGGTATATCCTCGATGAAAAGACAGGACGGGAAATGTTCCGCAAGCTCGTGGACGAAGTGCGCGGGACTTTCAAAGGAGTCCGCTTCAATGCAAAATAAGAATAAATAAATCATAATCACATGAGCAAATCAACTGGAAAGGTTACAGGAATCGTTTCCAACCTCGTCACAGTGGAAACCGACGGACCGGTATCGCAGAATGAAATCTGCTACATCAGGATCGGCGACACCAAACTGATGGCCGAGGTTATCAAGGTAAACGGGAAGAACGCCGCAGTGCAGGTGTTCGAAAGCACCCGAGGACTGAAGAACGGTAATGAAGTGGAATTCGAGGACAGGATGCTCGAGGCTACGCTTGGTCCGGGCCTGCTCTCAAGCTGCTACGACGGACTGCAGAATGACCTCACCACCATGACCGGAGTCTTCCTCAAGAGAGGAGAATACACTGACCCGCTGAATCATGAAAAACTGTGGGACTTCACCCCTGTCGCAAAGCCTGGGGACAAAGTCGCCGCTGCGGACTGGCTCGGTGAGGTCAAGGAAGGATGGCTGCCCCATAAAATAATGGTGCCGTTCTCATTCAAAGGGGAATACACTGTCAAGTCAGTCGTTCCTGCTGGACAGTACAACATCGACACTGTCATAGCTGTCCTCACCGGTGAAGACGGAGAGGATGTCAATGTGACGATGACCCAGAAATGGCCGGTAAAGGTACCTGTCAAAGGCTATAAGGAAAAACCGAGACCAAGCAGGATCATGGAGACAGGAGTACGTGTAATCGATACTCTTGACCCTATAGCTGAAGGAGGTACAGGCTTTATCCCTGGACCTTTCGGATGCGGAAAGACAGTGCTGCAGCATGCCATCGCAAAGCAGGGAGACGCTGAAGTCATAGTGATGGCAGCCTGCGGAGAGCGTGCGAACGAGGTAGTTGAGATTTTCACCGAGTTCCCTGAACTGATAGATCCGCATACCGGCCGCCACCTCATGGAAAGGACCACAATCATCTGCAATACTTCAAACATGCCTGTAGCCGCCCGTGAAGCTTCTGTCTACACTGCCATGACTATCTGCGAGTACTACAGGGCGATGGGAATGAAAGTCCTCCTGCTTGCAGACTCGACGTCCCGCTGGGCGCAGGCACTGCGTGAAATGAGCAACCGTATGGAGGAACTTCCGGGAGCCGACGCATTTCCGGTAGACCTTTCGGCCATAATCTCAAGCTTCTATGCCCGTGCAGGCATGGTTGTCCTGAACAACGGGAAAACCGGTTCGGTGACATTCATAGGAACAGTATCCCCTGCCGGAGGTAACCTCAAGGAACCTGTCACCGAGTCCACAAAGAAAGCCGCACGCTGCTTCTATGCACTCGAGCAGAACAGAGCCGACAAAAAAAGATACCCGGCTGTCAATCCGATAGATTCATATTCGAAATATCTGGAATACCCGGAAATCCGCCAGTATCTGTCAGAAACTGTCACAGAAGGATGGGTGGAAATGGTGGAAAAGACCAAGAACATCATCCGTAAAGGCAAGGAAGCCAATGAACAGATCAATATTCTCGGTGACGATGGCGTACCGATGAGCTATCACGAAATGTTCTGGAAGTCGGAGCTGGTGGACTTTGTCATACTTCAGCAGGATGCATTCGACCCGGTGGACAGTGTCACACCAATGGAAAGACAGAGGTACATGCTTGAGCTTGTGCTCGACATATGCGACAGAAAGTTCACATTCGAAGACTATGAGAAATGCCGCGACTACTTCAAAGAGCTCATCAACCTGCTCAGACAGATGAACTACTCGGAGTTCAAGAGCGACAATTTCAACAAATTCCACGAACAACTCGATAATTTATTGGACAATGGCAACAACTAAGGCATTTCAAAAGACATATACCAAGCTGGAGGCCATCACCAAGGCTACCGTTTCCCTGAAAGCCAAGGGAGTCTCGAATGACGAACTTGCAGTAGTGGACGGCAAACTCGCACAGGTGGTGAAAACCAAGGGAGACATGGTGACCCTGCAGGTATTCTCCGGCACAGAAGGCATCCCGACAGATGCAGAGGTTTCATTCCTCGGAGAGCCTCCTACACTGAAAGTAAGCGACCAGCTGGCAGGCCGTTTCTTCAACGCATACGGACAGCCTATTGACGGAGGCCCCGAAATCGAAGGAGAGGAAAGGCAGATCGGAGGCCCTTCAGTAAATCCGTACAAGAGAAGACAGCCGTCTCAGCTGATTCCTACCGGTATCGCAGGTATCGACCTCAACAACACTCTGGTCTCAGGACAGAAGATTCCTTTCTTTGCAGACCCGGACCAGCCATACAACAACGTGATGGCAATGGTGGCACTTCGTGCCGATGTGGACAAGATCATCCTCGGCGGCATGGGACTGTCAAACGACGACTACCTTTATTTCAGACATGAGTTCGAGTCCGCAGGAGCGCTGGAAAAGATCATAAGCTTCGTCAACACCACAGAACAGCCGCCTGTAGAGAGGCTTCTTATCCCTGACATGGCACTGACAGCAGCCGAGTACTTCGCAGTGGACAAGAACGAGAAGGTACTTGTACTTCTGACAGACATGACCCTGTACGCAGACGCTCTGAGTATTGTGAGCAACCGTATGGACCAGATTCCTTCCAAGGATTCCATGCCGGGCTCCCTCTATTCAGACCTTGCAAAAATCTACGAAAAAGCCGTCCAGCTGCCGGACGGAGGTTCCATTACCATCATTGCGGTGACTACACTTAACGACGGTGACATCACACACGCTATCCCGGACAACACCGGATACATCACGGAAGGACAGCTCTATCTGCGTGCAGATCCTGACTCAGGAAAAATCATCATCGACCCGTTCCGTTCACTTTCACGACTGAAACAGCTCGTCATCGGAAAACAGACGCGTGAAGATCACAGCCAGGTAATGAACGCAGCCGTTCGTCTGTATGCAGATGCACAGAATGCAAAGACCAAACTGGAGAACGGATTCGACCTGAGCGACTACGATCTTCGCTGTCTGGACTATGCAAAGGAATATGCGACCAGGCTTCTTGCCATTGATGTGAACATCAAGATCGACGAAATGCTCGACACCGCATGGGAGCTGTTTGCAAAATACTTCTCCAAAGCAGAGACCGGTATAAAGCAGGCCTTTATCGATAAATACTGGCCGGAGAAAATATAAAAATGACTTTTTAGGTTATTTTTTAGGGAGAACAAGTAATACAAAGTGACGGATACCGGAGTTGCCTGAAGGCAATGAGGATCCGGGACACAAAGTATGACGGAATCATCACTAAAAAGAAACAAAAAGAATGGCAATAAAGTTCCAATACAACAAGACTGCGCTGACAGCTTTGGGCAAGCAGCTGAAGATGAGGCAGAACGCACTCCCTACCCTGAAAAACAAGGAGTCCGCACTGCGTCTGGAAGTCCGCAAGGCCAAAGCTTATTCGCAGAAGCTTATTGACGATCTTGACGCCTCTCTGAAAAGATACGACTACCTTGCTGCCCTGTGGAACGAGTTCCAGCCAAGCCTGATATCGATACGGGACATAGATCTGGTGACCGTAAAAGTAGCCGGAGTAAAGACTCCGGAACTAAAAAGCATCGATTATGAAATACATGAATTCAATGCTTTCACCAAGCCAGCCTGGTTTGCAGACGGAGTGGCCATATTGAAAGAGCTTTCCAGACTCGGAATCGAATCCGAAGTATACAAGGAAAAAAGCAGGATCCTGGACTTCCAGAGAAAGAAGACAACACAGAAAGTCAATCTTTACGAGAAAGTCCAGATACCAGGCTATCAGGAGGCAATCAGAAAGATCAAGCGCTATATGGAAGACGAAGAGAACCTGAGCAAGGCGGCTTCCAAGATAGTCAAGCAACGACATGAAATGGAAGAAGAGGAGGAAATGAGCTATGGTAATTGAAATGACCAAATACTCCTTCATTCTCCTTGAAGAGGAGACGGGGGGATTTCTGCAGAAGCTCCAGGAATTGGGTGTGGTGGATATCACCAGATCCAGAAAGCCTGTAGATGCCGGCTCTTCTGCCATGATGGAAAAAGCGGCAGCCGGGAAAAAGGCTGTCAGCATACTTGACAAGGTAAACTATACGGGAGACCCGGACCTGAAGGCCATTGAAGAGGCCGCCGGACAGGCTGTGCCTGAAGATGACCTGAGCCATCAGGTTTTACAGGCTTCCGCAAGAATTGCAGAACTCGGAGAAAAGTTTACCAATGCACAGAGAAAGGCAAAGGCCCTCCTTCCATGGGGAAAATTCGACAAGGAAGCTCTGGGAAAGCTTGCATCCATAGGATATACTGTCAGGTTCTACTCCGTAGGGAAGAAATCGTTCAGTGAAGACTGGAAAAACGAATATGCTCTCCAGGTAGTGTCCGAAGACAGCAGTTATGTAAGATTCGTAACAGTTTCCGACAGCTCGGTTCCATACAGTTTTCCTGTCAGCGAATGCGCCGCTCCGGAGGAGTCCTATGAAGACGCACTTGCCGAAGCGGAAAACATCAGAAAGGAGATAATAAAACAGAAAGGCCTGCTGCTCAGCCTCAAAGGACACAGGGATGAAATCCGGGACGAATACGGCAGAGTAATCACAGCTCTGGATTTGTATCTTGCCGGTGTTACAGGTGAGGCAGCTGCGGAAAACAGGCTGAATGTCTTCGTAGGATTTGCCCCGCAGACCTGCGATGCCGAGTTGCAGAAAGAATTCGACAGAATGGGAATCTTCTACATGAGCGAAAAAGCCACGGAAGAGGACAACCCTCCTATCAAATTGAAGAACAACAGGTTCGCACGCATGTTTGAAGTACTTACAGGAATGTACGGAATGCCCGAATACAAGGAGTATGACCCTACACCGGTACTCGGACCGTTCTTCCTGCTGTTTTTCGCACTATGCCTTGGGGATGCCGGATACGGACTCGTACTGATAGCCATCAGCTTCTTCCTGAAGAAAAAGTTCCCAGGCATGGCCAGTATGGCTCCGCTTGTAATGACCCTGGGAATCGGCTCGTTCTTTATCGGAATATTCATGGGCACATTCTTCGGGTTCAACCTTCTGGAACTTTCCTTCATCCCGGAATGGATGAAGAAATGCATGCTTTCAGGAGAAGTCGCAGGCTTCCCTGCAGCGATGGTACTTGCTATCGGCATAGGCGTGTTCAACATCTGCGTTGCAATGGTCATGAAAGCAATGTGCTACACGCACAGGTTCGGATTCAAGAACACTCTGGGTACATGGGGATGGACATTACTCGTTGTCGGAGGCGTAATCCTCGGCGGAGTGACATTGCTCGGACTGCTGCAGTTTGAAGTAGCCAAATGGATTTTCATCGTACTTGCCATCATATCCGGAATAGGCATATACCTGCTCAATGACATCAAGAGGAACCCTCTGGTGAACATAGGCGCCGGACTTTGGGACACATACAACATGGCTACCGGAATCCTCGGAGACACATTGAGTTTCATACGACTGTACGCTCTCGGCCTTGCGGGAGGAATGCTCGGATCGACATTCAACATGCTTGGAGGAATGCTTATGGACGGATGCCCGGTCCCGGGTCTTGACTGGCTCCTCTTCGCTCTGATTTTCGTAATCGGCCATGCGCTCAACATCGCACTGTCATGTCTGGGAGCTTTCGTACACCCTTTGCGTCTGACTTTCGTGGAATTCTTCAAGAACAGCGGATATGAAGGCAGCGGAAAGCCATATAATCCTCTTGTCTCCGGAAAAGACGAACTATAATCAACAACAGAAAAGAAAAACAAACAAATTTATTAATAACAAAACATTATGAACGAAATTCTTGGATATCTCGGTTGGGGCCTCATGCTTGGTCTCGCCTTGGTCGGAAGTAGTATCGGAACTACAATCACAGGTAATGCAGCTGAAGGAGCCCTCAAAAAGAATCCTGACAAAGCCACCAGTTACATGATCCTTTCCGCAATGCCTGCGACACAGGGTCTTTACGGCTTTGTAGCATTCCTCGTATGGCTGTTTGCGGACAAAGACTTCGCTACTGAAGGACCGCTCCTTTTCGGTGTCGGCATCAGCGTCGGACTTGCCTGCCTCATTTCAGCTATCCGTCAGGGACAGGTCTGTGCAAACGGTATCGTAGGTCTGTCACAGGGACACAACGTAATGACACAGACCATGATCTACGCCGCATTCCCTGAGCTTTACGCTATCCTCGGTCTTATCGCCTCCATTATGGTGGGACTGTAACCCTTATCTATATACATACAAACAAAACATCCGGGCTATTTCTAGCCCGGATGTTTTATAGTACATGCCGACTCCCTGATACCGGTCAGGACTCCGGATTTATTCGTAGACAAATTCAAATTCATCGACGTACATCACGCTTCCTTCTCCACCGGTGAAATAATCACCTTTATAGCTTGAGCATGCGACAACCACTGCATAGGAAGGAGTGGCATCGGGTCTCCAGTATTCGAGCGGAATAGTGAATTCACGATAATCTCCGCCTGTATCCTCATCGCTTTCAAGTTTCCCGTATGCGATTATACTTTTGTTTTCTTTTGTCTGATCTACGAAAATACCTTCTGTCGTGTTGATTGTAAACGGTCCGGTCCAGTCTGTCAGAATAACAAGAATCTGACACTGATCCATCGTATTTTCAAGATTTTCATACGGAGGCTTCACTCTGTTTACAGGCTTGGGAGAATATGAATAATATCCTTTCAGGGCCGATGGCCTTCCGGCAAACGGTGTCCCCCAATCGATTATGGCACCCAGGCCATTGATCTTCACGAAATTTCCGGTAAAGATATTTCCGGCGGCAAACGCCAAAACCGCATACTTGCTTTCAAGCCTTGCTGCATGTTTCCCATCTCCTGACACTGCCACAAAATTTTCTTCTGGCGTAGTCAATGAGCCTACAAAAGTGCCGGAACCAGGGTTGGCAGATCCCCATACGTTTACCGTGCTGTTAAGGTTAGGATACCAGATTTCCTTGTTCAGCGATGTAGTATAATACCAGTCGTCAAACCCAATATTCTCTATCTGCTCAGGGAAACATGTTGTAAAAGTGGCTTCATTCCCTGATTCTCCGTCTCTGGAAAGACGTACATGATAAAGAGTGCCTTCCTTAAGACCTGTAAGTTTTAGCGCAACAGACGTTCCGTTTACCGCAAGATCCCCAACTGAAGTCCAATTGTCTTCAGAATCAGCCCTGTACTCCAGTACCGGGGACTCCGCTCCGTCGAACACGCCTTCTATATCCGCACTGTAGCACCACGGAATCACGGAAGTCACAGACATTTCAACATCTTCGCGGAATACGTTAAGCGACCATTTGGTGATCTCTCCTTCATATTCGACATAGAAGTAGCGCCTCAGCGTACAGTCCAGCTCCAGCGGAAAGTCAAACTCGACTAGCTCACCGTTTTCTTCCCCGGCATTTTCCACATATCCTATAATCACGGAAGTCTCAGGACCGAGTTTCATATCTTCGACAATGATTTTTGAAAGGGACTGTGTCGCTGAAACATAGACTACTGCGTCATGATTCTGCACATCAATTACGGCATCCCCGATCTGACCGGTACATCTTACGTACCTTTCAATAGGCTGGGTTGCAGAAATAGTCCACTCGTAATCCTGATAGATGCTCAAAGTCACTTTCATCGGCTCGGAAAGATTGATGACGTCGCCTTTGGAAAGGAAAGGAGTACACCTTACCTGATCCGTAAATTCCAGTTCGGTTATTTCCAATGCCGTTATATCCGCTGTCTCCGACAGTACCACACTGACTGTCCTGTTCCCGGCATCTATCGTCACTGATTCCTGTCCTCTGACTCCAAACGCAGTAAACTCCGCACTTACCTTAGGATAAGACATATCGTTCTCTATCAGGCATGAGTGCAAGACAACAAAAGACAGCACAAACAGAATGTATCTGACTGTTTTCATACTTCAACCCTTTTACTTTGATTTCTTCACCCTGTGATCACCCGTAGGGATATAGAATGAAAGGCCGAAACCTATGGAAAAGATATTCAGTTTGAAATTGGCGCCGCTCTGTTCCATCTCACTATGCTCTACCTGATTGGTGGTCTGGACCACTTTCTGATAGTTGAATCCGAGAAGGCCTACAGAAACCTCAAGAGCGACTTCATTGGTAATGAACGCACAAAGTCCGGGAACAAGACCAAGCTCGAAATTGTATATATCCTGATATGTGCCATACTTGCCTCCATCCTCTCTCTTGTAGCTTTCCGCCTGTCCGTAACCTCCTGTCGCCCTTATCTCGGTGAACATGGCAAAACGCTTGCTGTTTGCGAAAGGAAGATAGTTCCTAAGTGTAAGCGAACCGGTATAGGCCTGCTTGAAATAGTTGAAATCCTTCACGTCCAGCCCCAGATCATCGGATAGAGACACACTCAGATTCCCTACCCCGAGAGTAGAGCGGTTGTAGTCGAAACGTACTCCGACAGAAAGATTATCCTTGAGAAAATAGGAAACATACGGGGAAATGCCGAACGAAAGCATGTTCCCGTGAATGTCTCCAAGAAGGTTGAAAAGCATGGAGTAGCCAGAATCTGCAGCACCGTTTCCAATACTGTAGTTGCTGTAGGAAAAAGAGACTCCGGCCCCTACTGTCCCTTTCGGGATAAATACCGAATTCTGTCTGCCGATTCCCCTGTCGAACGGTTCCACCGGAGCTTTGCCCTTCTTTTCCCTAGCGGGTTTCAGACCGTCTGCCAGTTCTTCGGAAGCTGAATCCGCAGTACTGCCATAAGCAGGAATGGCAGACATGCTGAGCATGCCCGCCATAATCAAAAGTAAAAAAGCGAATTTTGTCTTCATATATTAGTTTTCCAACATTTCCGGATCATAGATGAATTCGAATTCATCAAGGTACAATACACTGCCGGCCCCTCCGGTAAAGTAATCACCATATTTGCTGGCAGCCGCAACTATGACGATGTATTTCGGAGTCCTTGATACATCCCGATAGTCAAGCCTGATTTCAAACGGCTGATATGAATCCGTCTTATTCAAGTCCAATGCACCGTATGCTATTATCCCCGAATCCGATCCGACATCTACAAACCGGCCGGAAGCTGTATTGATCCTGAACGGAGCATCCCAGTCTGTAAGCATTATCTGAATCTGACCGATATCTGTCTTTCCTGACATGCCGTTGTGAGTACCTTTGTTTACTGTTACAGGCAAGTACTTGAAATATCCGGTCAATGCAAGCGGCCTTGAAGTAAACGGTATGCCCCAATCCAATTCAGCTCCCGGATTTGTCAAGCTAATTACAGCCTTCACGAATTTTCCAGTATAAATGTTTCCGGCGGCCAGACCGACCAAGGCAGCTTCCATACTTTCAAGTCTTGCTGCATTTTTCCCTTCACCTTGAATGTATACATTCTCAGGCTCAGCCGGCTTTGTCGGGTAAATTTTGAGTGTACTTGTACCTCCGTTTGCCGAATCCCAGTAAAAATTGTCAGCATCCGAGTTGGGGTACCAGACAGAGCCGTCCTGATACCAGGAGTCAAAATTCATATTTGGCACTGTACCCTCCTGTTCAGTTTTGAATACGAGCTCTTTAGTATCCGATTCTTCAGCAGTTACCGCCTTGACGACATATTCGGTCTTAGGGTCAAGCCCTCTGATTTCTGCGGAAAAGGCCCTTGTCTTCGGATCAACGGATATTTCCCCGTGATACTCTGTCCATTCTTCTTCAGAACTTTTCCTGTACAGGAATGTCATACTTTCAGGCCGGGTCTCAGTGTACCATACAGCACGTGCTTCGGCAAACCTGGCCCATGGATTGACATCAGACATTTCTACATCTTTATTCGGCAAGATATTAAATTTTAATGTATTTTCAACAAAAACCCCATTTTTATCCACAAGGAAAAATTCCATGAAGTAACTTCCTTTCTGAAGGTTTCTCACATAAGAAGTCAAATCCATATCCACATGACCGGCACCTTCCGCAACTGAAGAAACCGAAATTCCATCGGCATTGAGGGCATCTATGACTTCACCGGAAGCATTGACCAGTTCATATGTGGTTCCATGGGACATGGACGTAAGTTCATCTGCTCCATACCTGATTTCAATACTCTTGAAACCGTCTGCAGAAGAAAGTTCCAGAGTCCGGGGAGTAGCATCGCCTGCAACCACTGTAAGAGGCTCCGACATATCGAAATCAGCAGTGATCCCAGGGCGGGTTCCATCAGTGAAGTCCAGTTTGAGGCTGTCGGAAATCTCATTCATCGAATCATTGACAATCACAGTCACTGCGCCTGCTCCGTCAGCTTCGGTTCCACTTCCCAAAGAAAACCGGAGATTATAGTGCTGTCTGGCCTTGACATCAGAATAAGTATCACAAAGTTTGTCATAGACCTTGCCGTCATTGCTTTTGAGAAACAGAGACCATGTCAGCTGTCCGGTAGCACTGAAATATCCCTCCTTGTCGACGGTGACCGGATCCGCTTGGTTGTCATATACAAGAGTTCCTTTGCCATTGGACACTGTAAGCCTGTACTGAGAAAAAAGCTCCTTGATTTCCCCGGAAAAAGATGCTGTCACCTTTACATTTGACAATGAACATTTTATCGTGACATCCGTGGTTTTTCCGTTAGCTATCCTGAACTCTGTCTCTCCTGAATAAAACGGCTCGTCAAAAGCAGCTGCGACATCTTCTCCGGATGAAGCCACCGCTCTGTATTTGAAATTACCGGCAGGAAGGACAAGAGGCTCATCTCCGAACATTCTGTAATCTTCATAATAAGCCACTTCCTCATCCAGGGAATTATAAATTGTCACAGAAAATACAGGTTCTTCTCCATCGTCCGTACCACTCTTGAAAACAGGCTCTTCTCCCATATCCTGATCAAGAACCAGTTTAAGGTAACCGTAGCCCTCTTCCGCAGGCAGCTCCTTGCATGAAAAGAGTATCGGTAATATGGCAGCTGCCACAAATACAAAACTTATTTTTTTCATATCAGAAAGCAGCTTTCAGATTAGTTTCCGGAATAGTGGAATACAACCCTTTTGGAGAATCTGTTCCCGTCGTTGTCCGACATATTCAGGACAAAAACATGGTCTGTATCCGGATCCGGGCCAAGTTCCAATATCATAGGGACAAGACTTGACAAATCAAGCCTTAGTGAAGTAGCATTCAGCAATACCTGTCCATTCAGGATCATTTCTGCGATTGCTGACAAATTTCCGGGATTGACCAGATCCAGCTCAGTAAGTATCTCATTCAGTACGTCAGACTGTATGGATACATTGAATGTCCTGATTCCAGCCGGAGCGCTGATATTTATGACAACGTCCATCCCCTGTGTGATTTCCATCGGGGAAAAAGACGGATTTGCAGGCCACTCCATTGTTATGGGATCCGTATCAGGCTCATCCGGTATATCAGGAAATTCCGGAACATCCCCACCCTGGACAGGAGATTCGTCAAGTCCTGGAAGCAAAATATCCACTTCTTCGTCAGACAGAGAGTCATCGACACTGATGCCCAGTGAGCCTTTACCTGTAGTTATCGCAGACAAATTCAGCACATAATGGTCTGCTGCCGAAACGTCTGTAATCTTTTTAGTAAAAGTTGCCGTAACAGGATTTTCATCAGTGCTGTCCCACCTGTAGCCTTTAACGTATATACGTAGCGGCACCGCGGAAAAATACCCTGAAAGGTCTTTCCCGACATCTTCATTTGTCCATGTTAGCGATTTTCCGCCATCTGTATCCTCCATGACGGTTATCTCGAATCTGATTATTTCATTCTTGAATTCATCTGAAAGGTTGACCGAGACTTTCACGTTGGATATTGCACACTCCACATTTACTGTAGAAGTGGCGCCTTTCTCTATCCTGAAGGATTCCGCTCCGGAAAATTCAGGTTCACCCCATTTGCTGTCAGAAGTTTTCGGAGAAGTGGCAGTTATAGTATAGTCTCCAGAGGAAAGTTCAAGAACTGACGGCATTTCCGAATAGCTTTCCCATTCTTCGGAATACGCTCCGTTCAGACCTTCTATCTTGACCTTGAATGTATTGACATCCACTGATGATGACTTCAGATGAATGTCATTGAAGCCGCCGTCATTTCCTGTAAGTTCCAGTGACAGCTTCCCGACTCCTTCTTCGGCAGGGTCTTTCCCTGGTTTTTCTCCATTTTCTTCAGCCAAAGGGGTTTTCTCGCAACTTGCCAATACTGCCATTGCTGCAAATATTGTAAATAAAGTCTTTTTCATTGATTATAATTTCGTTTGATTGTTTGACTTGACACCTGACTATTCATAGACCAATTCCAAAGCATCCACCATAAGTATGCTTCCGAAATTGCCTTCGTAGGATTCATTATCTCTGATTATCAGATTGAAATTACCGGTAACGGCAGGTTTTTCTGCCATAGTGGACTTGAATATGATATATATGCTGTCCGCTTGCCTGTTCATGTCCTGATAGGTCAGCGGAAATTCTGCTTTAGTCCAGTCTGAAGAGGAGCCCAGATCTGATTCTGCAGAAGTTATGACATTCCCGTCCCTGTCCCTAAGTTCAAATTTGACATATGCCGTTTCATTGTCTTTTGGCATATATTTGTAGTAAAACCGGAAAGTATCAGGTCTGCTTTTAAATGCATGTCCTTCGGAAGTGCGGTTTCCCTTGTCATCCGATGTTCCTATGAACAATTCTCCCGCCACTCTGTCTCCGACTAAAGCAGCGTCTGTAAGCCAGTCTCCCACATTCACGGAATAAACCATTGCGGCATGGGAGCCTTGACATGCGTCTGTCGTGTACGCTACAGTCGGGAATCGTACCCAGTTCCAGTTAGCACTGGCAACGCTGGTTGACGACGGCATGGTCTTCTTGCTGTTTACTGCCCACCATTTGTCATTTTCGTTTCCCCAGGGCTGGTCCCAGTCTATGTCATGAGAGTGAGAACCGAAAAAATTATAAGTGAACTTATGTGTCCGGGTTGTCCAGTCTTCAAATCCTGAATTGCCGATCTGGGCTGCAGGTTCCGTGGTAATAGTGGCAATATTTGTAGCCAGATGCTCATTCGAGTTGTATATGACACGGACTTCATATTCAGTTTCAGGAACCAGGCCTTTTATTTCCGGAAGGCCGAACTGCTGTCCAGTCCCCGCGCCGGAGGATTTTACTTCAGACCATTTTTCCGCATTGGTTTTCCTGTACTGTACGGACAGTGCGTCCGGATTGCCGACATTTACAGCAGCACTGAGTCCGGAAAGCCTCCTTGCAAAAGCATTGGACTGGTTTATTTCTGAAGCAGAGAATTCCACAGGCTGCTGAATGACAGAAAATACGGCCGGTTCAGAAACAGTATGGCCGGCACTATCCGTTACCTCAAGCATGAAAGAACCTTCAAACAATCCCGACTCAGGCGAATATCTTATATTTTCGGAAAGATATGACAAATCAAAGTTGGCGAATCTCTGGCCTCTCATTTCCCGCGGCCATGTAAATCCCGCTGCTCTCAGGGAGGCTTCTGTCACAGGATCCAGAGCCGGATCTGCAAGATTCACCTTTTCGGGAACCCCCCTTTTTAACAGATAATCCGAATCTACTGTCAGGATACAGTCCTTGATCTTACCCATTGCAACTATATCCGCCTTGACGCCTTCGTACTCCACAGCTTCTATGAAACTGAAAGTATTTTCTGCATCAAACCCTTTCTGGCTCAGAGTCACTGTGGGAACGTCCTGAGGAGCTGCGTCAAAAGGCACTTCATACTCTTTCGTAACATCTTCCGTCGAGACATCCACTTCGACGGAAATTCCGCCGACGGCACCTTCGCCTTCACTGAGCTCGACATTGAAAGTCACAAATGTATTGGGTTTGTATTCACGCGGTTCCAAAGATGCATAATACCATTTGGATGAAGCACTGTTATACACATAAAGTTCGTATACCAGCATTCCGGGAAGAATATATCCGGGACGGGATTCATCCTTGACAAGTTCAAGCTCCTTGGAAGATGCTACATGTCTGACAATAGAATAATAATACGGATAGTCGGTACGGATGTTTTCACCGTAGTTTACAGTCACTTTCACCTTATTCATTCTGGCAACGGCCTCTATTGACTCTGTTTCCTGCGGCATGACGGTAAACTGCCGGTCTGCAGAAAACCACGCGGCATTGAATCCCACACCGGCTGAATCTCCATATTGGGCCAAAAGCCGGTACTCTCCGGTATTCAAAGGAATTCTTTTGCCGCAAGAATTGGCATAGGTATCCCGGTAAAGTCTGATTCCCTGTAAACTGTATATTTCAACAATAAAGTCATCTGTATCCGGCACTCTTTCTTCCGTAGCTCTTGTCTGCACAGGACTTTCTTCTGTTCCGGACGAAGAAGCCGAGAGGGATATGGTGACACCTCCTGTTCCGGAGTCCGCAAAATCAAACGGTTCCTGTCTGGAACAGGAAAGACACATGATGAATAGTCCCAACGGTAAGAATCTTAAACGTCTCATCTGTAATTATGGTTAAAAATCGTGCAAAGATATGTCTTTCTTTCCTCATATCCAACTTTATGAACAGATTGGTCATCCTTCATGGCAATCAATACGGACTGCAATCATACAGGAATCAGTATTTCCATATATATTTGAAAAATGTTTCCGGAAAGGGTCGGATAGCGTGGATACAAATAAATTTCCGTTGCACCCGGCTTTTTCTTATTTTTGCAGAAATTTGGCTTTAGAAAAAGGTTTTGGAAAATATGGCTGACGAAACAGTAAACTACACCGGCGACAACATCAAGACATTGGAGTGGAACGAGCATATCCGCAAGAGGGCGGGCATGTACATCGGAAGACTCGGTAACGGGGACAACCCGGGAGACGGGATTTACGTCCTTCTGAAAGAGGTGATAGACAACTCCATCGATGAGTTTACAATGGGTTTCGGGAAAGCCATTAACATCTCCATTGAGGGCAAGGAAGTGACAGTGAGGGACTTCGGTCGTGGAATTCCTCTTGACAAGGTAGTCGATGTCGTCAGCAAGCTGAACACGGGAGGAAAGTTCGATGATGCGGCTTTCAAGAAATCAGTCGGGCTGAACGGAGTGGGAACAAAGGCTGTCAACGCCCTTTCGTCTTCCTTTTATGTGGAATCCTACAGGGACGGACAGGCTTCCCACGCATCATTCAGCAAGGGAGTGCTTCTCGATTCAGGATTCACGGAAACCAAAGAAAAAAACGGTACCATGGTAAAATTCACTCCGGACGGGGAGATGTTCGGGAACTTCGCATACAATATGGAATATGTGGAGTCAATGGTGAAAAACTATGCATACCTGAAAAAAGGGCTGACCCTGAATGTAAACGGGACGGCTTTCATCTCCAAAAACGGGCTTCTTGACCTGATCAACGACAGTATTTCGGAAGAACCGCTGTATCCGCCTGTACATCTGGAAGGGGAAGACATTGAAATCGTCCTTACGCACGGAAACAGCTACGGGGAAAATATCGTCTCGTTTGTCAACGGCCAGAATACCAGGGACGGCGGTACCCATCTGGCCGCTTTCAGAGAAGCTGTCGCCAAGACTGTCAAGGAATTCTTCAAGAAGGACTATGCCCCGGAAGACATCAGGCAGGGTATCGTCGGGGCAGTCAGCATCCAGATTCAGGAACCTCACTTCGAATCCCAGACAAAAATCAAGCTCGGATCCACATACATGTGGGAAAAGACCGTAAAGAACGAGGACGGGTCGCTGAGCACTGACCGCGGGCCGACCATAAGATCTTTCGTAAATGACTTCATAAAGACCAATCTTGACAACTTCCTGCACATCCATAAGGATGTGGCAGCGGCAATGCAGGAGAAAATAATCGCATCCGAGCAGGAGCGCAAGGAAATCTCCGGCATACAGAAGAAAACCAAGGAAAGGAACAAGCGGACAAACGTATACAACAAGAAACTGCGCGACTGCCGTGTACACTACAACGACAAGCTTCCGGCAAGCAGGCAGGAGCTTGCAGAACGGACAAGCATATTCATCACCGAGGGAGACTCTGCAAGCGGAACCATTACCAAAGCCCGTGACGCAGAGACCCAGGCAGTATTCAGTCTGAGAGGAAAACCGATCAACTGCTACAAGGAGAGCCGGAAGAAAGTGGCTGAAAACGAAGAGTTGAGCCTGCTAATAGCAGCACTCGGAGTAGAAGAGGATATGGCGGACCTAAGATACAACAACATCATTGTAGCCACTGATGCCGATGATGACGGGATGCACATCCGAATGCTTGTGGTCACATTCCTGCTGAAATACTACCCCGACCTGGTGCGCAGAGGTCACGTACATATTCTGCAGACACCGCTTTTCAGGGTAAGGAACAAAAAAGACACGCGTTACTGCTACAGTAGCGACGAGAAGGAAGCTGCTATCAAGGCTTTGAAAAACGGCGTGGAAACCACCAGATTCAAAGGTCTGGGGGAAATTTCCGCCGACGAGTTCAAAAGCTTCATCGGGGATGGCATGAGACTTGACCTCGTGCAGCTCAGCGATGAAGAATCCATTTCCGAGCTCATGGAGTTCTACATGGGCGACAACACTATCGACAGACAGAATTTCATCCGCCGGAACCTCCGCTCCGAAGAGGAACTGGAAGATGTAAACATTTGATATATTATGTGGAAAAGATTTTGCGGATTCCTGCTCAGGGCAATGGGATGGACAGCAATGGAACCACCTGTCCCTGAAGACAAATGCGTTATCCTTGGTGTACCGCACACCTCCATGTGGGATTTCGTGGTATCATATCTATACTATACCTCAGTAGGCGGAAAGGCCAACGTAATGATTGCAAAGGAATTTTTCTGGTGGCCTTTGGGTGCGATACTTAGAGCGTTAGGGGCGGTGCCAGTGGACAGGAAAAGCCCTACTTCACTGATGGTAAGTCTCATACATGAGATGAACAAGGCTGAAAAAATGCATCTGGCAATTGCTCCTGAAGGAACCCGGAAAGCCGTGAAAAGATGGAAGACAGGATTCCATACCATAGCGCAGGAATGCAATGTGCCCGTATATCTCGGATATTTCGACTGGAAGACAAAGCGCGTCGGCAGAGGTCAGAAATTCGAAATTTCGGATGATGCAAGGACAGATATGAAGCGCATACAGGAAATATACGAGCAGATGCACATGGAAGGCAAGCACCGTGACAGATATGTAACCCATTAAAAGGTACTGGCATGAACATCATATCAAAACACCTGATGAAACTGAGGGAGAAGTACATCGACACGCTCTGCAAGCTGTACGAATACTCTACGACAATATATGAGAAAAACAGGCTGTCCCAGATGCTTGACTCTGATATGGGATACACTTACGGCAGCTTCAGGCGCAAATGCGATGAACTCTCACATCACCTTTCAAGATACGGTATCGGAGCCGGAGACAGAGTGGCTATTCTGTCACAGAACATGCCGAACTGGACCGTAGCCATGTTCTCGCTCGTACCTTTCGGCCGTGTTTCGGTCCCGATTCTTCCAGACTCGTCGGAAAACGAAGTGACAAACATCCTTACCCACTCCGGTAGCAAGGCGATATTCGTCTCCAGGAGACTTCTGCACAAGCTGAGCAAGGAATGCATGGACAGGATGGTGCTTGTAATCGATATAGAGACATTCGAGACAATCAAGAGAAACGACGAGGCATTCACCTGCGACGGAAAGGTTTCCCAGCCTCTTCCTGACGACCTTGCCACTATCATCTACACTTCCGGGACAACAGGAAACGCCAAAGGCGTAATGCTGAGCCACAGGAATCTCTGTGCGAACATCATGGCATCCCTGCATGCACACAAATGCACGGAAAAGGACGTGTGGCTGTCAATACTTCCTATGGCTCATACATACGAGCTGAGTATCGGTGTTCTCTACCCTATTTTCTGCGGAGCATGCGTGTATTACATTCAGAAGCCGCCTACTCCGACCGTACTGCTTGCTGCAATGAAAGCTGTGCGCCCTACAGTAATGCTGTCCGTACCGCTTATAATAGAAAAGATATACAGGAACAGCGTGGTTCCGACCATACGCGGAAGCCGTGTGCTGAAATGGATGAAAAAACATACATACAGTCTTCTGTGCGTGCTGATTGGAATGAAGCTTAAGGCTACATTCGGAGGAAGGCTGAAGTTTTTCGGAATTGGAGGCTCCAAGCTTGATCTGTCAGTGGAAAAGTTCCTGAAAAAAGCGAAATTTCCATACGCCATCGGCTACGGCCTTACAGAAACGGCCCCTCTTATATGCAACGCCGGAGTCAAATACACCAAGCCTGGATCTACAGGTATCGCAGCCTACGGTGTAACAGTCAAGCTGCTTGATGTCAATCCTGAAACAGGAGAAGGGGAAATAGTCTGCAAGGGAAACAATGTCATGCTCGGCTACTACAAGGATCCGGCAAGGACCAGATCTGTCTTTACTGATGACGGATGGTTCCGGACCAATGACCTCGCCACTGTAGACGACAAAGGACGCTACTATATCAAAGGACGCCTTAACAACATGATTCTGGGACCTTCAGGCGAAAACATATATCCGGAAGAAATCGAGAATGTCATCAACAACATGGATGAAGTGAACGAATCCCTGGTAGTGGAGCGTGACGGCCGCCTGGTGGCTTTGGTGCAGTTTAACGACAATATCATCAACTGGAATCAGGAAGGAGAAGACCAGTTCTTCGAGAAACTTGAAGCAAGAAAGAAAGCAATCATGAACTACGTCAACAAGCATGTCAGCAAGTTCTCGAAAATCAATGATGTTGAAGTCATGAAAGAGCCGTTTGAAAAGACTGCCACACAGAAAATCCGCAGATTCAAGTACAAGAAGGACTCTGCCAAGGAGGATAAGGAAAAAGAAACAAAATGATACCCTGATATAAAAATAAAGCCGGATTGAAGTCCGGCTTTATTTTTATATTGGGAAGCGCTGTATTATTCAGCGACAACTTCAAATTTGACTGTACCTTTGATATCCTTGTAGCATTTTACAGAAGCCTCGTATGTACCGACTTCCTTGACTGACTCGGATACGATAGTTACATCCTTCTTGTCCACTTCAAGTCCTGCAGCAGCAAGAGCATCTGCAATCTGTGCGGTAGTGACAGAACCGTAAATCTTGCCTGACTCGCTAACCTTTACTGCTACTTTTACCGTAACCTCGGCAAGTTTTGCTGCAAGCGCCTCTGCATCAGCACGGAGTTTGGCCTCCTTGTGTGCACGCTGACGGATATTCTCAGCGAGGACTTTCTTTGCGGATGGAGTTGCGAATATAGCAAATCCCTGAGGAATAAGGTAGTTGACAGCATAGCCTGTCTTCACTTCCACGATATCGTCTGCATGGCCGAGATTAGCCACATCTTTCTTCAGTATGATTTCCATATAGCTTTCCTCCTTATTTCAAAAGATCGGTTACGTATGGGAGAAGCGCAAGATGTCTTGCACGCTTTACTGCCTGAGCCACTTTCCTCTGGAATTTGAGGGAAGTACCGGTCAGACGGCGAGGGAGAATCTTACCCTGCTCGTTAAGGAACTTCTTGAGAAACTCAGCGTCCTTGTAATCGACATATTTGATACCTGCCTTTTTGAAACGGCAATATTTCTTTCTCTTAACCTCTACTGTAGGAGGATTGAGATAACGTATTTCGCTGTTCTGTGCCATGATTCTTACTCCTTGTTCTGTTTGTTAGCTCTTCTCTTCTCAGCATATGCAACGGCATGCTTGTCCATTGCGAATGTAAGGAAACGGATAATCCTCTCGTCACGACGATACTGGGTCTCGAGTACATCAATAAACTGAGTATCTGCCTTGAACTCAATAAGATAATAAAAACCAGTGGTCTTCTTCTGGATCGGATAGGCAAGCTGCTTAAGTCCCCAATCCTCTTCGTACACCACCTCACCGCCATTCTCTTTGATGAGGCCGACGTACTTGGCAACCGCTTCCTTCATCTGAGCATCAGACAAAACGGGAGTTGCAATGAAAACGGTTTCGTACTGTTTGATCATTTTGTTTGTAATTAATTGTTATATTAATAAATACAGCCCTTTCTGGGATAAAAATCCTCAAAAGGGGCTGCAAAGATAGGAATTAATTTTCTTCTATCCAAATTATTTGATCCTGTACGGCTGGTTTTCATACAGGACATATTTTTTTGCCTTTCGTATCCATTTCTGTTCTTCGGTTTTCATGTGCTCTCTGGCATCATCGGCCGATACGTCCCCGGTGACAAAACCTGCAAGCACAGGATCCGCGAGCTTTGAAAAAAAACCTTCATCTAGCCCGAACACCGGATACCTCTCATGAAAATGCCTCATCAGCTGGAGAGTGTGCATAAGAGAATGGTATTCGGCGCCAGGCTCGAGGATTATCTGGTATCCGAAACATTTCTGACCGGCATATCTGCCGCATGCGGGAGTGAACGAGCATGGTCTTAAAAGAACGCCTGAGGGCTGCGGAAGCGGGTCATAACGGTCCGTCTTGATATACGGCGCACCTATATATTCATATGGCCGGGATGTGCCTATACCGGGAGTGACATTGGTATTGTTCCACAAGCCTCCCCCGCTGTACATGTCACAGGTGAAAAGCCCGGGAATGTCTGAAGCCGGTGCTACAGTCCACGGCATGAGCCTGCGTACGGACTCCGAGGCAAGGGCGGAAACCACATGGAGAGGATATTTTGCACCGATTTCGTTATGATACAGATTTGCCAGTTCGCCGAGTGTAAGTCCATGCCTGTGGGCGACTTTAGGAACAAATTGCTCACTTTTCCCGACCGGCATCGATCCTTCTACGGTACGTCCTGCCGGATTCATATGATCGACAATATAGAGGGAAGGTGCACAGTCACCGAGTTCCTTCATGACGGACATCAAACGGAATACATCTCTGGTGTAGTTGAAATACCTGGCTCCGACATCCTGGATTTCCACTACTACTGCAGCAAGGTCTTTCAGTTCATCCGTCGTGAATTCGATGTGGTTCGTATCCGGAGCAAGTTCGGTATCCCTCGGAGAAAAAATCCTGGCAAGATTGCCCCGTTCCCTGAAAAGATCATACAGATACCGGCCTTTGTCGGCATCCCAGCTGTTCTGAGTACAGAAGCAGCCGACTTTTCCCTCGACAAGGGATTTGTCCAGCTGCTCATCCAAAGGTGTTGTCCTGAAAGAAAACATCCTTTATTCCTTTATTATGTCCTGTGCTATCCTGATGATCTCTTCAGCAAGTTTTTCCGCCCGGCCGGCATCAGGAGCCTCCGCATAGATTCTGATGATAGGTTCTGTATTGGACTTTCTCAGATGGACCCATTTCTTCTCAGCCTCAAATGAAATCTTGACCCCGTCAATATCGTTGATGTTTTCTGAGGAATATATTTCCTTCATCTTGTTCAGTATCTTATCTATCAAGGACTTGTCGGAAAGCTGTATCTTGTTCTTCGCGATAGTGTACTGAGGGTATGTCTTAAGAAGCTCCGTGACCTTGCATTTTCTGTATGCAAGATTCGTCAGGAAAAGCGCTATTCCCACCATTGCGTCACGTCCGTAGTGCAGGGCCGGATATATTACGCCTCCGTTGCCTTCTCCGCCGACAAGCGCTCCGCATTCCTTCATTTTGGTCGTCACATTGACTTCTCCGACCGCAGCGGTAAAGTATTCACCTCCGAATTTTTCGGTGACATCCCGTAAAGCCCTGGATGAGGACAGGTTTGAAACAGTGCAGAACGAATATGGAGCGGAAAGTTCTTCAAGAGAACGCCCTGTCACGGAAGCTTTGCCGTAAATCCTTGAAAGGAGATAGTCAGCCACACTGACAAGTGTATACTCTTCTCCGAAAGGTGTTCCGTCCTCGCATATGAGTGCCAGCCTGTCCACGTCCGGATCTACGGAAATTCCAAGATCTGCATGATTCTTCACCACGGCTTCGGAAAGACCGGCAAGGTTTGCCGGGAGCGGTTCCGGATTGTGGGCAAAATGCCCGTCCGGTGTACAGTTCAGCTCTATACATTCCACGCCGAGCCTCTTCAACAGCCTCGGCATTATGATTCCTCCTACAGAGTTTACGGCATCCAGAACGACCTTGAATCCGGCTTTTTTCACAGCCTCGGCGTCTACTGCTTCCAATGCCAGCACCGCATCAATATGCCTGTCGGTAAAATCCGACTCGCAGACTTCTCCCAACTGTTCCACAGGAGCAAAGTCAAAAGACCCGTTCTCGGCACATTCAAGTATAGCAGCGCCTTCGTCTGCATTGAGGAACTCCCCTTTTTCGTTAAGCAGCTTGAGTGCATTCCACTGCATGGGGTTATGAGATGCCGTCAGGATGATTCCTCCGTCAGCTTTTTCGAATATCACAGCCATTTCCGTCGTCGGGGTAGAAGCAAATCCGGCTTTTACCACGTCCACGCCACAGGATATAAGCGTCCCGCAAACGATATTCTCAACCATTTCTCCCGAAATCCGGGCATCTTTACCCACGACTACACGGTAACGCCCGCCTTCAGGTTCAGACCTGCGCTCCCTGAGTCTGACACAATACGCATACGTGAATTTCACTATGTCCACCGGAGTAAGCGCCTCACCTGGCCGGCCTCCTATCGTACCCCTGATTCCCGAAATAGATTTTATAAGTGTCATTGCAATAATTTTTTTATGAGAAAAAAGCACAATCAAACAAAAATACTACAAAGAGGATGTTTTTACAAATTTTATAGTACTTTTGCAGCCGCTTTCCGCGAAAAGCAATGTAAACCAAGTAAAACCGGTCGGCCATATCCGACACAAGCTACCTGAACAATGAAAGCAGTCTGGACAATACTTCTGCTGATTACTTCGAATATCTTCATGACGTTCGCCTGGTACGGACATCTGAAACTGCAGGAAATGAAAATCTCTTCAAGCTGGCCGCTCATCCTCGTTATTCTCTTCTCATGGGCAGTCGCATTCTTTGAATACTGCGCACAGGTACCCGCCAACAGAATCGGGTTCAACGGCAACGGCGGACCGTTCACGCTCATGCAGCTGAAAGTCATCCAGGAAGTCATCTCCCTGACAGTGTTCACTGTAATCGTGACACTGCTTTTCAAAGGCCAGGGACTTCAGTGGAACCATCTTGCGGCATTCATCTGCCTGATAATGGCTGTTTTCTTCGTCTTTCTGAAATAAAATAAATGAAAGGCGTAAAAAAATTTGGAAGTAAGGAAAACTTGACATATCTTTGCAGTCCCAAAAATAAAACGCTCGGCTCGTATAACGGTTAGTACTCAAGATTCTCAATCTTGCAATCGGAGTTCGATTCTCCGGCCGAGTACAAAGAAAGGCTCCTAATCATCTGATTAAGAGCCTTTTGAT
>CASFGK010000026.1 GCA_949294195.1 uncultured Bacteroidales bacterium
CCAAGACGTGCGACAAGATTTTCCATATCCTGATTGAGCTTTTCTTTTGTAATCTTCGCATAGATTTGCGTCGTCTTGATGCTCTTGTGTCCGAGCATCGAACTCACCGTTTCAATAGGTACGCCGTTTGACAGGAATACCGTTGTCGCCGCCGTGTGGCGGCTCTGGTGCCATGTAAGGTGTTTCGTGATACCGCACCGTTTGGCTACGGCACGTATTCCATACAGGCAGGTCATGTAATGGGGGACAGGGAATATCCTTCCGTCCTCACACAGTCCGCGGTATTTTTCTATGATTCTTCGGGGCAGGTCCAGCAGGCGGATATTCGATTCCACGCCCGTCTTCTGGCGGTTGATGTTTATCCACTCATGGTTGTCGAAGTATGTACGGATATTTTCCTCACGCAGATTGCGCATATCGGAGAATGACAACCCCGTGAACGCACAGAACAGATACAGGTCACGGTAAAGCTCCTGTTTGGCGTTTTTCAGTTTGCCGTCCATCAGCATACGGATTTCCTCTTTCGTGAGAAACCCTCTTGTCGTTTCCTCTTTCTTGATTTCATATTCACGGAACGGGTCGCGTGCCAGCCATTCATTGTTAATGGCAATGAACACCATTGTCCGTAACGGACACACATAAAGCCAGACCGTATTGGTACAGCAGTGCTTGTCCGTGCGGAGAAACATTTCAAAATCGGAGATAAATGCCGGAGTAAGTTCCTTCAGGGCAATATCCTTCACATGGTATCGGATATTCAGGAACTCTTGCAGGTGCTTGTAAACGACCAGATATTTTGAAAGCGTGGCTTTGGCTTTCATGCCGGCTTCCACCTGTTTTGCATAATCCTCGTTGTGCTGGCGGAACACCTGCATCAGTGTATGGCAGCGGTGTTCCAGTCCGAGAAAGGCATTCTTCACTTTTTCAGCCGTCACAAAATTGTCACGCTCCATGATTTCTTGATAATGCCTGTTGATGCTCACACGCATCTTGTCAAGCAGGCGGTTTGTTTCAAGTGCGGCTGAACTTCTTCCCGTGACACGTCCGCCTTTCGTGTCCCACAATTTGGGATCGACCGAAAGTTTGCTGCTGAATTGCGTCTGTGTTCCGTCCACTGTGATACGTCCCATAACCGGTACTGTACCGTCTTTCTTCACTGCCTGTCTTTTCAGGTAGAAGATAACTGAAAATGTACTCTTCATCGTTCTAAAATTTTTTTGGTTTCAAATTTAGTTCGTGAAGAATCCTTCGTCGCTACGCAAATCATTGAGGAATACTGCAATTCTCGTTCACGCCGCATTTTCTTGCGTGAGTTGTTAGTAACTCACTGGAAGTTAGTATTTTCTATATTCTTCCAACCTCATCATAACCTGTTTTGGGCATGGTCACGAATTGGTAACGCTGCGATGTCCTAACTTGGCTTTTTCATTGCTTTTTCTGTCTTTCATTTTTTCAAGCCATCTTCCTAAAACGCCTATCTGCCAATAACTTTGCTACATTTTTCTGTTTATCACTTTTTATTCGTACTTTTGTGACGCATAAACACGTTGATCATGGTCGATTTATCTGAATTTGAGAGTATCAGCCCCTATACAGACGAGGAAGCTGTAGAAGCGTTGGGAAAAGTGGCTGACAATCCTGTCATCACAGAGGTTTCACAATATTTCTTTCCTGATGAGTCTCCGGATTTTCTGAAGAAACTGCTCAAGAGTGTCAAGGGAATAGACGATTTCCAGATAATGGTGATGTCTCGCGTAGTGGAGTGGGTGCTCGATCATACTGCCCATATCTTCTCGTATGACGGAGTATCGAACATTGACAGGAACAGAGGCAAGTTCCTTGCCCTGTCCAATCACCGGGACATCATTCTAGACCCGGCAATCACCCAGCTGGTGCTTTACCGCAACGGGATTCCGATGACCGAGATTGCTGTCGGGGACAACTTGATTACGAATAAATTCATCGAGTATCTGATCCGTTCCAACCGGATGATAAAAGTGGTCAGAGGCATTTCCGCAAGGGAGTTGTATCTTTCATCCCAGATGCTTTCCAAGTATATAAGGCTGAACATTACCGAGCAGAAGAGTTCCATCTGGCTGGCACAGCGTCAGGGAAGGACCAAGGACGGCTTCGACATTACCGAGCAGGGCCTGCTCAAGATGCTGGACATGAGCGGAACATCCGATTTCAGAAAGAATTTCGAGGAACTGAACATCATCCCTATGAGTATCTCTTATGAGATAGAGCCTTGTGATGTATTGAAGGCAAGGGAGCTTCTGATTTCACGGACACAGAAATACGTCAAGGCTCCGGGAGAGGACCTGAACAGTATTCTTACCGGTATAAAGCAGCAGAAAGGCAATATCCATCTGAATATTGGAAAGCCGCTCACATCGGAAGAAATCGCAGTGGCTTCCCTATGCGACAAGAATGACCGTTACCAGCTTATCCGCCATGCGGTCGATCTCCGTGTCATTGAGGGCTACAGGCTTTGGAAAACCAATTATCTGGCTTACGATATTGTCAACAAGACTACCAAGTATTCCGACAAGTATACAGTAAGCGATATCGATTGGTTTACGGATTACATGGAACATCAGCTTGATACTGTTGAGAAAGAGCTTGACAGGAACGATCTCAAGGATATTTTCCTGCATATATATGCAAATCCTGTGGTTTCCAAGGAAATGCTCAGGGAGAAGAATACTCTCCCCGGATGGAAGACACAGCATTAGCGGACGCCGTTGCCTGATAAAACGGAAATCAGCTGGCCTCAGGCCAGCTGATTTTTCTTTTGCGGTGTGTTTACCGTCAGTTCTGCGTTACATGCACATCCATCTGCGGGAAAGGGAAATTGATACCTTTCAGAGGGAGTTCGGTGTATATTTCCTCGTTAAGTTTGTAGTATACGTCCCAGTAGTCTTCTTTTTTCACCCATACCCTGACTACATATTCCACTGCGCTGTCTTTAAGGGCATTTACTTCAACCAGAGGATCAGCCGGAGCTCCGGTGGCTATATACAGGACACGTTTCTCTCCATTTACAATCGATTGAAGAGCCTTTTTCACATCTTTGGCGGATGTTCCGTATTCCACTCCTACAAGCCATTCGACACGGCGCATGGTGTTCATGGAGTAGTTTTTGATGGTTCCGTTGGAGAGACTTCCGTTAGGGATTATTATGATTCTGTTGTCCGTAGTGGTGAGTTTCGTGCTTACTATATTCACGTCAGTGACTGTTCCGGAGAATCCGTCCTGTGTCTCAATGAAATCCCCTGCCTTGAACGGTTTGAATACCAACAGCATGATACCTCCGGCAAAATTCTGGACTGTCCCGCTCAAAGCCATACCTATGGCCATACCTCCGGCAGCAAGGAGCGCCGCAAGTGATGTGGTGTTGACTCCGAGTGTACCTACGGTGATTATCACCAGAATGACCATGAGTGTTATGCTGGTCAGACTTTCGACGAAAGAAGCGATGGCCTTGTCTGTATTCCTCCTCTCGAAAATCCTTCCCAGCATTTTCCTTATTTTCTTTATAAGCCATGCTCCGACCAGGTAAATGAGCAGTGCTATAAGTACTTTGATGCCGAAGTTTATGGCTTCCTTGATGAGTTCGGGAAGCAGTTCGTTCAGAGGAGTGGTCACGATGTGCTCGATAGTCTCCCTGGCAGACTTTTCGATTTTGTTCAGTTCGGCCGTATCAGCCGGAGGTATGGTCTGCATCAGACTGAACAGCATGGTATTCATACGTATCATATTCCGAACAGGGTTTCTACCTTGCGGATGATTTCCCCGGCAGGAAGGAATGTGTCGATTACCATGTCAGGCTTTGCATATACGACATCATGATGCTCCTTTGTGAGGGATTCTCCGCCTCCGGTAATGTTCAACATAATGAGTTCGTCTTTCCTGACGGTGCCGTCTGAAACGGCCTTGGCCAGGCTTGCTACTGCAACGGAAGCGGCAGAATAGATGTCAACGCCTTCAAGTTCCTGGAAGCGGACTTTCCATTCGTCCAGTTCACTGTTAGTCACTTTGTACATGTCTCCGCCGGCATCGGACATGGCATCGAAAAGTCCGCCTGCAAGTGAATAAGGCGGTTTCCTGTTTGACAGCACTTTGGCCTTGATTTCGGCGGCCTGATGCCTTGCTTCGTCTGCAGAAAGCGGGACAAGTGCCCTGGAACCTGCTTTCCATGAGTCATACATGATGGTGAAAGGAGCATTCTGGGACGGATACAGACGCATCTTGTGACTGCCGAATCTTCCGTCTTCCAGAAGCCTGAGATTATTCTCCCATACTGCAATGGTGCCTGTACCGCTTCCTATAGCCTGGAAATAGGCATCCGGAATGCGTCCTGTCTTTTCTACGGCAGAAAGCAGTGTCGTTCCCATACCGTCTCTCCGGGCTATGTTCTTTGCTCCTCCTTCTGCCATGAATTTCGGGGACTCGCATACCTTGTCAGCAAGCACAATGGCGTCAAAATAATCGTTTCCAGCCGGAGCCGCTATTATCTTGACGCATTCATTGAGCGGCTTGTGGAACCACAACGCGCTTATATTGTCTTCCGGTATAGACAGCAGCAGAGGGATATTGTTGTCGGAGCAAACTTTTGCGAAAGCCCTGGCTGTGTTTCCTGCCGATGCCACTACCAGTATCCTGTCATGCTTTTCAGGAAGTCTGGCGCATACGGAATATGCTTCTGTCTCCTTGAATGAGCATGTTTCCATGGCTGCTCCGATTTTCGGGAAATAACCGGAAAATGTTATGTACAGGTTTTCCAGACCCAGACAGGAAGCAAGGCCTTCACTCTTGTATGTTACGGGGGCATGGGAGTGCTTCAATGTTCTCTTTACCGGAAGCCACCGTGAAAATCTGTAGAATCCGTCAAGATCGTTTCTCACTTCGAATTTCTTGTCCTCATATACAGCCCTGACCATTGCGGGTTTGTCGTATTCAGGGTCTGCCAGTGTCCATCCGGCGTCTTCGAAAATCCTTCCGGTGGCACAGTTCATAAGTTTGTAGTTGGTAGGAGTAAATGTCATGGTATGTCTTTTTAGTTACATTTACCGGACCCGTCAGGGGCCTTTGATATTTTTATACTTGTATTTCTGTCGATTGTTTCAGCGATATCCTCAACCTTCCTGTCGGCATATCGTCCGAATGTATTCAGACACAGCGGACATGCTGTGACTATAACATCAGGAGAAGCGGCTGTGAGATTATTAAGCGCGTTTTCCGTCAATGTCCTGCGTTTATCGAATCCGAGGGAAAGGCTTCCTACGCTACCGCCGCAGCAGATGCTTTCCTTCCTGTTTTTCGCGGCTTCTGCCAGAGTTCCGGCACGTAAGAGGACATTGCGCGGCTGCTCGTATATTCCGCTTCCTCTGCCGAGCTCGCAAGGGTCATGGTAAACATATACCCGGGCGTCTTTCCTTACTTTCAGTCTTCCTTCAGATATAAGGCTGTCCAGGAATTCCGTATGGTGGACAATCCTGATGCCGTCCAGCTTGTATTTTTCCTTGAATATCCTGTAACAGATAGGACATGTGAGCAGAAGCGTATCCGCTCCCGAGTTTCTGATGATTTCCGTATTCTTCTGTACCATCTGTCTGGCCTGGTCAAACCGTCCGGCCATCCACATCGGCCTTCCGCAGCAAATGCCCCCATCCTTGTCCATCAGTTCATATTCGACCCCGGCTTTCTTCAGGACAGATTCCATTGCCTTCCGTATCGACGGAGTAAGGGCAGTCATGCAGCCTGCATAGTAGAGTACTTTCCCGTGGCTGTCATGTGTCATGGTTGCCGTATCAATGGACGAATAATCAGGATTGATGCCGTATTTCCTAATGGATCTCTGGGCTATGCGAAGCTTGTCTCCTTCAACGCCTACCGGGCAGATTGCCGTACATTTTCCGCACAGGAGGCATTTGTCGCTTATTTCTTCGATTCTTGGTTCGTTGTTTCTGCGTATCTGGCGGTTAAGGTATACAGTAGTATCCTTTATGTTGGCTTTCTGCACACTCATCGGGCAGGCGTCTATACACAGTCCGCAGCTCGGGCAGGAGTAGACTTCCGCTTTTGCAAGCCCTTTCCTTGCGTGTCGTATCCTGATTCCTGCATTGCGCATCGGTATAAGCAGTATTTCAGCCGGAATGTGCATATATCTGGTGAAAGGAAGCACGCAGAAAAATATGCCCAGGGCACATGAATATGCCCACCATGACGGCAACATGTTGGCATGGTCGCTAAGGAATGACGTGAATACGTAATTGAGGGATTTTGTAAGAAACGAGCCTCCGCTTATGTCTGCAGTAAATCCTTCGGCGAGCAGTCTGAGCGGAAATATGGCCCATAGCGAATACAGTCCTATAAGGTCAAGAAAACTCGGATTCGCGGTCCTTCGCATACCGAACATTCTGGACCGGATACGCTTGATGATGGCCAGGGCTATGCCGCTAAGCACTACCAGCAGGAAAAAATCCATCAGGAAGAACAGGACCGCTCCACGCATAGTGGATTCTGTTTCGGCTACGAAATATCTGAAGAATATCGGATAATAGAACAGCTTTGCCCTGTGCGGCGTATACAGAAGCACTTCAATGTGTCCCACTACAATGAGCATGAACCATCCGAATGCTATGCTGGAATGCATGTAGCCCAGAAGTTTGTTCCTTTTCCATATTTTCACGTGCAGAAGACAGTTCAGGAAGATGTCCTTAATGTTCTTTGCAAGTGTTTTGGGAGTGACCAGCGAGATGAAGAATTTCCTCCTGTCCTCTTTCGGAAGCTGGGCGACAATCCTTATCAGGGCCACTATGCAGTATGTAAGGATGAATACCATCCCTATCATGAACGGCAGCACGAAGTCGTTGTATCCTGTAAGAAATCTTTCTCTCACGTCAGTCCTTTTTATAAAGTTTGCAAATAGACAGAATCAGATGCCGTGTGTTGATTCCACGGGGGCATACCATGCTGCATTTCCCGCAAAGCATGCAGCACTGAAGCATGCTGAAGGCTTCCTTCTCCTTGCCTCTCTGAAGGTTGTGCAGCACTTTCCTCAGACTCATACCGCTGAAATTTCCTGCAGGACATGTAGCGCTGCAGGAGCCGCATGACATACATTTCCAAGCGTCTGGCTCGAGTTCGTGCAGCTTGTTGAACAGTGTCAGGTCCACATTGTCCAGATTGACCGTCGAACTGGGTGATATGCCGAAACCGAAAATATTGTCCATAACCTCAGTCTATAATCTGTTGATATATGAATGTATTTCAAGTGCTGCAGACCGTGCTTCCGCCAAAGTTTCCGGGACTGTCTTGGGGCCTGTACACGCTCCTGCGTAGTAAATACCGTCTTTGGACGAAGCCGTGATGTCCGCGATGTTGTCCTTGCTCTTGAAGAATCCGTCCGAATCCACCTGAAGCGAGACCATTCCTGCAATGGAGCTGCAGTCCGGATTGCATACCATCCCTGCCATGAGCACCAGCAGGTCAAGGGTCACTTTCACCGGCTTTCCCGCCAGAGTGTCTTCTGCCTTGACGATTACCTTTCCTTCTATGTTTTCGCTGACTTCTGAAACGCGCCCTCTGATGAACCTGATCCCGTAATCTCTCTGCGCTGCAATATAGAAGTCCTCGTATTTTTTCCCGAACATCCTCAGATCCATGTAGAAACAGTAGATCATGGCATCCGGGAACTTTTTCTTCATTTCGATCGCCTGTTTTACAGCAGTGATACAGCATACTTTCGAGCACTGTGAGTTCCTTGCCTTCTCGTCTCGGGACCCGACGCAGTGGACAAAGCCTACGGCATTTATCTGGGAGCCGTCGATACGGTCGTCCTTTCCTGTGTTGAACCAATGCTCGAGATCGCTGTTGGTCATGACCTGGTCATATATTCCGTAGCCGTATTCCTCTTTTTTCCCGGCATCGAAAACTGAAAATCCAGTTGTCATGAGGACAACCTTTGCGATGACGGACACTCCGTTGGACAACATGATGTTGTAGCTGTCCTTGAGCTTGTTCATGAAAGAGATTTCGGTATTCAGGAATATGTTGGCCTGACTGGTGGCTTCCACCAGGGAGGAGACCACGTCTTTTGCCGGAGTCATGTCAGGAAACAGGCAGTGCCACCGGGCTACATGACCTCCCAGATGGCCGGACTTCTCCACGATGATAGGGTTGTAACCAAGTTTAAGAAGCTGTCTGGCCGCTTCCATTCCGGCGATTCCTCCGCCGACTATGACGATGTTGTCTTTCATGTCTGTGTGGATTCTCTTAAAAGTTTGTCAGATAAGGCATCAGCAGCATTTCAGTACTCCTGGCAGCTCCGGCTTCATAATGTCTTTCCTGTCAAGACCCTTGTATTTGTCTTCAGGACTGTATTCTATTCCTATCTTATCCAGAAGCGGCTCGACAGCTACCTGATGAAGCTGCAGTCCGAGATCCCACGGGTCATATCCAAGGACAAGCCCTGCGACTTCCTCATAGGTGAATACCGGGATTCCGTAGCCGTTGCGTCCGTAGGTCTTGCCTTCCATTTCGGCGATGACATACTGCCATCTGTCCAGAAAGTACGGACATCCGGGGCAGTTGGTGATTATCATGTCAGGATGGTAAGGCTCCATTGACTCGAATTTCTTGTGCGTATTTGAAAGCGAGTAGCCTCTGTTGGCTTTTATATGGTACTGTCTGAAACCGTATCCGCAGCAGTGGCGGCGTTCGGGATAGTCAATGACGCTTCCTCCCCAGGATTCTATCATTCCGCAGAGAACGTAGGGGTATTCCGCTCCTCCTACACCTTTTGACGGGAACATTTTCGAATAGTGGCAGCCGATGTGCTCCACGACTTTAAGCGGCTCTCCGGTGTTCTTGTCCACAAGCCTGAACTTTGCCCTTTCGGCGATTTCATTCCTGTACTTGTATATCAGGTCGCTGGCGTGGGCTATGTATTTCGGCTTCTTGAATTCCCTGCGGCATGCTTTCCACAGCAGTTCGCGTATTTTTGCCTCAAGCTCGGGAAATTCGCGCCATGTTTCCAGGATTTCGATATAGTTTCCGAATGAAGTGATGCAGGATGCGACATAGTTCTCGTATCCTGCTTCCGTCATCAGGGCGAACTGACGGGCCACAATTGTCATGACAGTTTCCTGAGGGATGGTGTCGCAGTGATATGCGATGCCGCCGCATGTGGTGTGGTTTGCGGCTTCATAGAAGTCTTTCCCCAGTACATTCCTGCAGATTTCCAGAAACATGCGTTCTGCTCCGGGAAAGAAGTTCTGTCTGATACAGCTTCTAACATAAAACCAGCGGTCATCCGGAATCTCTTTCTGGTAGTCTGCCCATATTTTCTGTTTTCCCTGATATATCATGTCTTTATTTCTCCAATTTATATAAAATGATGTGCACGTCACGACCCCGGACAGGACGTGCCTGTCTATTCTTCATTGTTGAAATGGCCGGGAGAGATTTTCTCGAATGTCATCCTGTAGTATTCGTCAATGTCCATTCCCATTTCCTGCGCTTTCTGCTTCGAATATTTTTCTACGGTTTCTATGCGCTCCGTTCCTCCTGTGACATCGAATATGCTTTTGAGCTCGTCCAGGGATTCCTGCGGGATTTTTCTGAGTACACCGGGCCCGTCGCCCTTGAAATTCGCTCCGAGACGCTCGAAATTGTCTTTAAGATGCCCTGTATGCCATTTCCAGACTGGTCCTGACTCAACATGGTCTTCCCATTTGAAGGTGTCCGGATATACGCAGTAGCCGTAATTGAGGATGTTCCCGGTGAGCATCCGGGTGAGGGGGAAGAGCTGCCTTCCCTTTTCTGAATATGTGAAATATCCCAGTCTGGCTGAAAGGTTTCTCAGAGCCATGATGACAAGCCCCGGGGCGTTTTTTCTCGGGCAGCGCGTGACACATGACATGCATTCTCCGCAGTACCAGATGACATCGCTCTTGAGAAGCTTTTCTATTTCAGCCTCGTCCTTGCTCTGGACAATGTCGACGATTTTCCTGGGGTCATATCTATAGAATTCCGCTGCAGGGCAGATAGCCGTACAAGTACCGCAGTTGATGCATGTCTTCAGGCCTTCTTTCACCCTGTAGTCCTTTATGAGTTCATCGTAAAGTCTACCCATAACGATATTTCAGTTGAGGTTTCAGTACAACTGCGCTCGCGCGCAATCATACAAAGGTAGAAAAATTTTTGAAAAATGTCAAAACTGCCTTTTAAGCTCAAGTCTGACGACATTCTCGACGTGGTGAGTGTGCGGGAACATGTCTACCGGGCGTACTGCCGTTATAGCGTACTTTGCGGACAGAATCGCCAGATCGCGGGCCTGGGATGCCGGATTGCAGCTTACGTATACAATCCTTTCGGGCTCTGCGTTCAGAATAACTTCCGCAACACCCGGGTGGATTCCGGCCCTCGGAGGATCAAGTATCACGACGTCCGGCTTTCCGTGCTGCCCGACAAATCCGTCCGTGAGTATGTCTTTCATGTCACCGGCAAAGAAGTAGCAGTTGGTTATCCCGTTTGTCCTTGCATTCTCCTTCGCATCGGCGATGGCTTCCGGGACATATTCTATTCCGATGACTTTACCGGCCTTGGATGAAACGAACTGGGCAATGGTACCCGTCCCTGTATAAAGATCATATACTGTCTCTTTTCCGGTCAGCCCGGCATATTCTCTGGCAACACTGTAAAGTTTGTATGCCTGTTTCGTGTTTGTCTGGTAGAAAGATTTGGGGCCGATCTTGAATTTAAGGCCTTCCATATACTCATAGATTGCTTCCTCGCCCCTGTACAATATGCATTCCTGATCTGAAATGGAATCATTCGCTTTTCCGTTTATTACATAGTACAGGGATGTTATCTGAGGGAATTTCTCCGCTACGGCATCAAGCAGGGCGGAGCGTGCTGCAGCATCCTCATGGTAAAAGCAGACAATCAGCATCACATTTCCGGCTTCTGTCGTTCGGATGAACATGTTGCGGAGAAAACCCGTGTGCTCCCGTATGTCGAAAAATCCGAGCCCGTGCTCAAGAGCATACGTCTTGATGAAAAGCCTGATCTGGTTTGACGGATCTTTTTGCAGGTAACACTGCCTGATATCAAGTACTTTGTCAAAGAACTTGCCTACATGGAACCCAAGTCCGCATCTTTCTGAGTCGGACATTGAATCAGGGTCTTCGTCAGAAAATATCCAGCGTCTCCGGGAGAAGGTAAACTCAAGCTTGTTCCTGTAGTACACGGTTTCATCGGACGGTACTATAGGGGATATTTCAGGTACGTCGAGGTGTCCTATGCGTACCAGCTGGTCATAGACCTGCTGCTGCTTCGCCTGAAGCTGCATCGGATAGGGAAGTGGCTGCCATTTGCAGCCTCCGCATATTCCGAAATGGCTGCAGAAAGGCTCAAGCCTGTGTTCTGAAGGCTTGACCAACCTGAGTATGAAGCCTTCCATATAATTCTTTTTCTTCTTGGTAACCTTAACGTCGACCACATCACCGGGTACGGCGAACGGCACGAACAGAACTGTTCCGTCCACTTTTGCAAGTGCATTGCCTTCAGCAGCAACTCCTTCTATAAGGATGTTTTCTAGTACAATATCCTGTTTCTTTCTTGACATTTGTCAGCCGATACAATTAATGTTGGTAATGCAGCCTGTCTTATTTCAGGCCGTTGCTGTATTTGAGCAGCGATTCCGAGACGTTGATCATGAAGTCTCCCATTTGCTCCAGATGGGAGATGATATCCATGTACCAGACACTTGTCTGATAGTTGTCCCCTTTCTGTTCGATAAGGCGTATTTCCTCATCTCTGAGGTTGTTGCGCATGTTGTTGATACTGTCTTCTGCATCATAGGCAGACGAGATGTTGCTGATTCTGGTAATATCGCCCGAGAGATTCTGTATCATTACGTCGTATGCCCTGTCGACCTGATCTATCATCCTGTTCAGCTTGGTTATGGCCTCAGGGGAGAATACCTTGCCGTGCGCATTCTTCTGTGAGAGGATCCTGCTGATGGCTTCACCCGAGTCTCCGAGGCTCTCCAGTTCGCCTATGATCTTGTACATCATCCTGACTTCAGAAATGGTGTCATCGCTGAGCTCCTGTTTGGAGAGGTTGTTCAGGAAAGCCGCTATCTCATATTCGATCCTGTCGGCTATTTCCTCATATTTCACCAGCTTTGCCCTGTATTCCTCGAATTTTTCAGGATTCTCCTCATTGACTGCAGAGCGTACATATCCGAAGCCTTTGCGTGATATCTGTGCGAAATGAATGATTTCCTTCAGAGCCTGTTCGCTTGCGAGCTCGGCAGTACGCATGGCTCCGACATTGATGAACTGCAGTTTGAAACTGTCTTCTTCCTGGTTTGCAGGAGTCTTGACCATCCACGTTACGGCTTTCACGATAAGAGGGGTGAACCATATCAGGATGCATGTGTTGATCAGGTTGAACATTGTATGCATCATGGAAATGCCGTACAGCGCGGCTGTTTCCGCATCCCCTGTGGCTTCCGCTCCTGAGTATACGGCCGTTGTAGGGTCAGGATATCCCATGAGCGTAATGATCTTGCCGATAAAGGCAAGGAACGGATGGAAGAATATGAGAGCCCACACTACTCCGAATACATTGAAGAGGGTATGGGCTCTTGCGGCTCTTTTGGCGGCTGTGTTGGCTACGGCTGCTGCTATGTTCGCTGTAATGGTCGTACCTATGTTTTCTCCAAGTACCATGGCTGCACCCATCTCGAAAGGAATCCATCCCATGTTCAGCATGATGAGCGTGAGAGCTACAGTGGCACTGGAAGACTGGAGTACAAGCGTGAGCAATGTACCGAATACAAGGAAGATAAGTACTGAACCGAAACCGAAATCAGTCCATCTGGCGATGAATGAAAGGACTTCAGGAGATGACTGGAGATCCGGCACTGAGGACTTCATGAATGACAGTCCGAGGAACAGCAGCGAAAAACCGATTATGAGTTCTCCTATATTCCTGTTTCTGCTTTTCTTTGACATCGTGCAGATAAACCCTACGGCCATCAGAGGGATGGACAGGACGGATATGTCTGCCGTAAATCCGAGCAGGGAGATGATCCAGGCGGTCACTGTAGTTCCGATGTTGGCTCCCATGATTACCCCTACCGCCTGGGTAAGGGTGAGAAGTCCGGCATTTACGAAACTGACTACCATAACGGTAGTGGCGCTTGATGACTGGATGATGGCAGTGATGCCAAGTCCGGTCAGTACTCTTTTGAACGGATTCGATGTCATGGCGGCAAGGAAAGACTTAAGTCTTTCTCCGGCTGCCTTCTGGAGGCCGGAACTCATCAGGTTCATTCCGTAGAGGAACATTCCGAGAGCTCCGAGCAGAGTGAGGATTTGTAGAACCATAAATATATTTTAAATAAGTTAGCCTTCCGGGCTGCCAGGGCCTTCTTACTTGATGAGCTTTCCTGCCTTCGATATGTCGTATGAATATACCGGAGAGCATGGCTCATATTTATAAGGAATATATTCAAACAGCTGTGTGAATACATGCCCTGTCTTCGTGCTGTAATATGTGTCCACTTTCAGTCCGTTGCCTTTGTTCTCTTCGGAAAGGTCCAGGCTGTCCGGGTTGGTCGAAAGGGCCTTGAGTACTGAATCGGACTTGCTTGCCGGGAAGTATTTTTCAGTCTTTTTCATAGTTTCTCCTGTCTCGGCATCCCTGAACGCTGTCTTCATTACGAAGAAAAGTACGATTCCGGCTATTGCAAGTGTATATCCTGTGATATTCACCGGTACTGAACTGGGGACGAGAATGCACGCTACTCCTGCAGCGAGCAGTACGACTGAAATTACTATGTCTTTTGCAGAACGGATTCTGCTGAATCTTGTTTCCATAATTTTCGATTTTAAATATTATCTGATTGATTGTAAAAAAGTTATATGTAAAATAGGGGACAGGACCGGCTATGGTCCTTTCTCATATCAGATAATAAGTTTCCTCAGGGACAGCAGACGGGTCTTGTCATCCCGTATCCCGGAAGGAAACAGATCGATGCAGTTCAGGTAATGTGTAACAGTATTGCCCGAGATGATTTTGCCGTCCTTGACCGTGCAGTCGGCAAGAGCGGACGTGACAGTGCGTTTGGCTGTAGTGCTCTGTCTTGGCTGGCCGCTTACGGACGTGTTTCTCGGTATCGCCAGCTGCGGTGTGTCCGCGTAGATATTTCCCGTGTCGTGTCCGTTTCCCGGACGGTCGTGGGCCGGTATCAGGAATCCTGCATGGTCAGAGGTCTCAGGAATCAGGATATCCGTTTCTCCAGTCATGGAAAAAGTGTCCGACCGCATGTTGCAGCAAATTGCAGAAACGATGGTCAGCGCATAGAAGAAAACGTATATTTCTTTCAGTTTTTTCACGGTGTGCAAATTTAACGTGAAATTGTGTAATTGTCAAAATTATTACGGAAATGTGAAGGAAGGAGAGTGATACCATAAAGACAACTTAACATAATATAAATTGTATAACAAAAATTAAATTGTGTTTAGTGTTTATTGTCAATGTGTTGTCTGACATTATGAAAAATAAATTTTGTTTTGTTTCTTTAATAAGTTAATTTCGCGACAAAAAATTTAAAGAGGTATTATTTATGTTTTTGACTGAATCAACTGCAGCACTGCGTGCAGTCGCTGTTTCAATGCTTGTGCTGTTCACATGCTCTTGTGTGAACGATGAGTATGATCTGGACAATATCGACAGTACGGTCGATATCCAGGGTACGATCAATTTGCCTCTCGGCAGTACCGAATTCATTCCTATCGGGGATTTTTTCGGTCTTGACCCGGAAGACGGACAGACATCCGTTCTCAGTACTGACGCAAATGGAAATTATTCTATTTCTGTTGACGGAGATCAGATAGCCGGTTCAGTTGAAATTCCGGCCATTGTGATTTCGACAGAAGATCCGGTACAGGACGGAGGCTTCAGGGCCTTTCTGGATGTCAGGTCAGAGCTGGAGTCCATGATTCCGGGGATTTCTCCTGATGACCCGATTCTTTCCGGAATGGAGATTGAAAGCGTTTCAACGGAGCCGGCAGCTACAGACATAGTGATCAATGAAGATATCAGTGATGTCACGGACATTGTCAAGGCTATCAGATACCTCAGTCTTGATGCTCCGGTAGAGCTGGTGTTTTCTCTTAAAAATGGAAACGGCAGCAGCCTGAAAAGCGGTTCTGTGACCATAAAAGGCGGATTTTCAATAGTCTTCCCTGAATTTATGGTTCTGGAAAAAAGATACGGCGATTTTGAAATATACGGCAACAGGCTGGCCTTCCCTGATGACGTTACTGTCGGGACCGAGCCTCTCAGTCTCGGCTTCGCCATTTCGGCCATTGATTTTAATGAGGCTGAAGGTCAGGGACTTGTGGGCAATACCATTAGAGTCAGTGACGAGATAGAGCTTTCGGCAATGGATATCAGTCTTGACCCGGCAGAGTTCGGAGATGTCTTCGGAGATCTCCCGGAAACAGTGTCGATAGATATCGATATTAATGTTACAGAAATGAAAGTCAATGGTATAGAGGCTGTTATCGAACCTGAGACAGGAATTGAAGACCAGACATTCGAAATAGGGGAACTTCCTGATTTCCTGTCAGGTGACAATGTAAACCTTGATCTGTACAATCCTGTCCTCAATCTGGACATTACCGCAAGGCAGGATGAGACTCCCGATGAGAATTTCCCGGCTTTTGTGCTGAACGCAAGCCTTGAGTCATATAAAAACGGTAATTCTGTCCCGGGCTTTCCTGTGACATTGGGCGAAGGTCTTGATATCAGGAAAGGGACGAACCATTTCGTGATTTCAAGAATTCCGGTCGACATTTCCGGAGAAGATCCTTCACTATATCTTGAATATTGGGACAATGTGGTGGTCGACAGTCTTGGATATCTTATAAAGGCAATTCCTGACTATATTCAGATAAAGGACATTGACATTACAGTACGTCATACAGGAAATGCACAGGACGGCTATGCTGACAGTGACTATACCGCCGTGGTTTTTCCTGAAGACGGCTCCCCTCTTGTCTATGATATCAATATGTCTTATGCCCTTAATATCCCTCTGGCATTCGGCCCTGATCTGGACATATCCTGTTCGACAGATTTCGACGGATGGAACAGCACTTTCTCAGGTGACGGAGATTCAGACTATACCCTTGATCTGACTGAAGCTGAAATAAGGTTTGATTTCGTCAATACCATTCCTCTTACGCTCGATGTGACCGCAGATGCAATTGGTCTGGACGGTAATGTATTGAGTGATATAGGAGTGGAACTGAGCGGCAATATAGCTGCCGGCAATATCGGCAAGGGGACTTCCACTCCGCTTTCAATCACCATCAAAGCCACCCGTCAGGCTCTTGACCGCTTTGACGGACTCAGGCTGAATATCAAAGCAGCTTCTGCAGAAAACCCTGAACTGCAAGGAGTGGCACTCAATGAAAAGCAGGGAATCAAACTTGAAAGGATCAGCGCCAGCATCCAGGGTGGCGTACAGTTCGATTTAAAAGGCAAGGAGGGAAAATAGTATGAAAAGAACAGGTCTTATTCTCGCGGCGCTGGCTTCATGCATATGCATTCAGGCAGCTGCCCAGGAGTCGATGAAGTCAGGATATTTTGTGGAAGGATATACTTTCAGACATCAGCTGAACCCTGCATTTGCAAGTTCACGAAGCTACTTTTCCATTCCTGTAGCAGGAAATGCAAATATAGGTGTGAACAGCAATATGGGTATAGGGACTTTCCTTTATCCGAGAGACGGCCAGCTCACGACATTCATGAACAGCAGCGTCTCCGCAAATGAGTTCCTGGGGCAGCTTAAGGATAACAACAAGCTGAATGCCCGTGTTTTCGTGCCATTTACCTCGGTCGGATTCTGGGGTATTAAAGGAGGTTTTACCACTGTGGAGATGGGTCTGAAGACCAATGCTATGACAAGTCTGCCTTACGGACTTTTTGATTTCATGAAGAATCTCGGAGCCAAGGAGGATTATTCCATAAACAATATCGGTGTCAAGGCCAGCTCTTATATGGAGATAGCGCTCGGACATTCACGCAAGGTCACTGACAGGCTGAGTATCGGAGCAAAGGTGAAGTTTCTTGTGGGTGTTATGAGAGCTGATGCCAAAGTCAATGATATGCAGGTACACATGGCTGCCGACAAATGGAGTGTTAATGCCAACGGTTCTCTCAACATGTCGGCTCCGATGCTATCAGTGCCAGTAAAGAACGGGGACGAGATTGACTGGGACAATATCGGTATGGCAGAGATGAATTCCTTTTCTGACGTGATGTCTTCGCTGTTCTCCGGACTCGGATATGGCGCCGCTCTGGATCTTGGGGCAGCCTATAAGTTTAATGACGGACTTCTTGACGGACTCACCCTGTCTGCCGCCGTCCTTGATCTCGGATTCATTTCGTGGGGAACTTCCGTGAATGCCGTGACTGCATCGGAACCGTGGGAATTCGACGGATTTGAGGATATATCCCTTGAGTCGGGCAATGAGAATTCCCTCAAAGAACAGATGAATTCGCTGGCAGACAGTTTCAGCGGCCTTTTGAAATTCAGAAAGCTTGCAGACACCAAAGGCAATACCGACATGCTGGCATGCACGGTTAATGTCGGTGCCGAATACGAGATGCCGTTCTATCGCAGGCTTTCTGTAGGAGTCCTGTCTTCAACAAGGATTTCCGGTCCTTATACTTTTTCAGAAGGACGTCTTTCCGCCAATGTAGAGCCCGTTGACTGGTTCGGGCTGTCTACCAGCTACGGTATTTCCTCATTCGGTTCCTCATGGGGTGCAATGGTCAGTTTCAACTTCCCGGGAATAGGACTTTTCCTCGGTACCGACAACATTCCTACCAGTGTGACCAAGCCTATAGGAAAATCAGGAATAGGGCTTCCGTACAGGAAGACCAATTTCAACCTGCATTTCGGCCTTGTTTTCAATGTCGGCAAAATCAATCATTTCTATGACTGATTTACGGATATTGCAGTTATATTTATTAAGAAAAACCGCCGGAAACCAGTCCGGCGGTTTTTCTTTTCCCGATTTGCGGATGTCAGCCGAGCGGCTGTTCTGATTCTGCCATCAGGCCGGCAATGTGTGCCATGTCGCATTTCTGTTCAGAGTATGCCTGAGGAAAACATATGCCGTCGGAAATGAGCCGGAAACCTTGTTTCGAAGCCATTTCATTCAGCAGCTTCACGCTTGCCCCCGCCCATGTGAATGAACCGAAAGCAAAGAACTTCCTGTTTTTGACCAGTCTTGCGCATACGCCGTACATGAAATTGTATGCAGGAGGGAATATGTCATTGTTGTATGTCGGAGCCCCCACCGCAAGAGTATCGAACTTGAACAGGTCGCGGTATGCAAATGAAACGTTCTCGGTACATAGGTTGTGGATTGCGTAGCGCACTCCCCTCTTTGCGAGCTCTGCGGCAAGTGCCTTGGCTGCTTTGGCTGTATTTCCGTACATGCTGCTGTAGACGATGCATACTCCCTTGTCCGCTTCATACTTGCTGAGTCTGTCATAGTATGAAACGACATCTGCCACATGCTTTTCCCACACCGGGCCGTGTGTGCTGCATATACGCTCTATCTGAAGACCTGAAAGCTTTTTCAGAGCCGCCTGCACTGTCTGTCCGTATTTTCCCACAATGTTGGAATAATATCTGGTCATTTCATCCTTGAACTCGTCAAAACAGCTGTCTGCTTTGTCAAGCCATCCGCAAAGATGCGCCTTTGAATCAGTTATACCTCCGTCTACAGCTCCGAAAGTACCGAAGGCATCACCGGAGAAAAGGGTCTTTTCTTCTGCCAGATACGTTACCATCGTTTCCGGCCAGTGTACCATAGGTGCCATATGGAAGGTAAGCGATGATTCTCCCAGACTTATGCTCTCCCCTTCCTTGACTGCATATATGTTGTCAGTCACCCCGTAGTAGCCTTTTATCATAGGTACGGCTTTGGCGCTGGTAAGTATGCGTATGTCAGGATAATGCTCTCTGACAGTGGCGATGAGGGAAGAATGGTCCGGTTCCATGTGGTTGACTACCAGATAATCGATTTTCCTGTCCCCTATCTGGTTGCGGATATTTCCGATATACTCTTTTTCAAATCCGGCTTCAACGGTGTCGATAAGAGCTACCTTTTCGTCTACTACAAGGTACGAGTTGTAGCTGACTCCGAACGGAAGCGGCCACATCCCTTCAAATATGACTTTGGTGTGGTCATTCACGCCTACGTAGCGGACTTTTTCAGAAATTAGATTTTCCATATTCAAATTTGTTACTGTTATTTTCGTCTGATGTCTGCAAATATAATATTTAGAATGTTATCCCGATTCCGAAGGCGAGTGCAAAAAACAATGTGTCGTTCCTTCTGAGATTTTCTTCGGGTATATAGATAGATGAGTTCGATACTGTTTCAAAAGCACCCGTTCTGGTCATGACATTTCTGACCGAAATCAGGAAATCAAGGTTTGTATATCTGCTTAAAGGTATTCTATAGCCGGCCCCGAGTTTCCAGATTCCCGAGATGGCGATATCGTCGGTCCCTCTGAAAAAACCAGGACCCGCTTCGGCAAATGCCAGCCATTTGCCCTCCGTCTGTTCTTTGCCGAAACAATATGTCGCACGTAATGTAAGCGGGTGTATTTGCCTGTATTTGCTGATACCGCTGTATCCGGTATGCAGCGAAAGGTTCATTTTGTATGACACGTTCAGTCCGATATGCACGATGAATTCTCCGTTGATGTGGTACCCTGTCTCGATGTATTCCCGGTCTACACGGTATCCGTATGAAGAAATGTAGTCATAATGCCTGTATGCCGATACCGTACTTATATAGCTCCCTTCAATGCCGAAAGTGAATGAATCGAGGAAACGGGACGGTTTTCCCTCTCTTGCGCCTGATGCAGGAAAGGAAACAGCCAGCGCAAGCAATACAAGAATCGGATATTTGACAGTCCTGAACATTGTCAACTAAAAGGAATATCGGATTCCCAGTCTGGGATAATATGATTTTACAAGTCCCTCTGAATACATTTTAAGCCTTGATTCAGAACCGGTACCGTCCAGCTTCATTCCCAGTATGGGTGACAGGTCGAGCGAGAGTATCACAGGAACTTTGAATCTGTATTCCAGTCCTATCTTCCCTACCAGTCCTGCCATTGGTCCGGGTAATTCTCCCGGCTGTCTCACATATCCTGCCGCCAGGCCGATTCCACCTGATGCTGACATGTATCCGGAATCAAACACATGTCCCCAGAATATGAAGTTGTATGAAAAATTGAGCTTGGCTCCGGGAGAAGACACCGTTCCGTCAAGCACATCGCAGAAGTCCACTCCCGCATTGAGTTCGAAAAATGTGGAATCGGCCCCGTGATGCTGGTACGATACCTCAATGCCGGTCGCACTGAACACTCCGCCTGCAGATCTCGGCTGGGCCCGTGATGCTGTGGCGGCAAGAGTCATGATCAGGACGGATATGAAAGCAAGGCGGGAGTTCATTCCTGTAAATCTTTCTGCATATGCTTCATTTCATGCCCGAAGAAGTCTCTCATACCGACAACACTGAAACCAAGCCTTCTGTACAGGGCTTCGGCCTTTGGCTTGTCTGTGTCCACAATCAGTCCTGTCTTCCGGAAGCCCAGTCTGCGCGCACGGTTGAAAGCAGCCTCGAAAAGCTTGGACCCGATGCCGTGGGATCTCATCGAAGGATCCACTCCGATTGAATCCAGATAAAACTCCCCCGCTTCAGTTTCCTTTACCTTTGAAAAATCATTCGGAGAATCGGGCAATGACGCCAGATCTTCGGCGACAGGCCGTTTCAGCTCCTCGTAAGACGCACCGTCGTAACCGTTTATAGCTCCGCACACCTTTCCGTCCGCTTCCGCAACAATAGTGTGTCTGAAGCTGTACAGCGTATTGTCCGCTTCAACGTACCGCTGCACGCGATCATGAAGGTCTTCTTCAGTCATGGACGGATCCATTGCAAGAAATTCCTCCACAGGCCATGCCATCATGAACAGCCATGCCACTTCTGATGCATCTTCTTTTCTGCAGTCCCGGATATTGATTTCCATAATAAAATATTTATACGTATTTGAATTCCATGTATGTCGCACCAAGCTCGTCATTGAAGCTTCCGCCGATAAATCCTACAAGATCACCTTCTTCCAGCATACCGTCTTCCTGCAGAAGGGCTATGGCGTTCTTTACGAAGTCTTCTTTGCTTTTCTGGACTTCGAACATATATGGATAGACATCATAGGATAGAGCCAGTTCTCTCATAGTGAAAGAGTTGTAGCACATTGCATAAATAGGGACTTTAGGTCTGAATTCGGCAAGATACCGTCCTGTCCTTCCTGTCCATGTATCGAAGATAATTGCTTTTACCGGCAGTTCCTGGGTGGCTTCGACAAGATTTTTTGCAAGTACTGCAGCAATCGGCTTCATGACTTTCTCCAGATTGAGATCGAGAGAGACATCAAGCGACTTTTCCGTCTCCCTGGCAATTTTCGTCATCGTGCGTACTGCTTCGACAGGGTATTTGCCGCTTGCAGTCTCACCGCTAAGCATGATTGCATCCGTACTTTCGAAGATGGCGTTTGCCACATCCGTAACCTCTGCTCTTGTAGGCCGGGGGTTCTCTATCATACTGTGAAGCATCTGCGTCGCAATTATTACAGGTTTTTTCCGTGAACGGCACATCTGGATCATCCTTTTCTGGATGGTAGGAATCCTTTCGGCAGGAATCTCGACGCCGAGGTCTCCTCTTGCTACCATTACACCATAGCAGTATGACAGTATGTCGTACAGGTTGTCGATTCCCTGCTGGTTTTCTATTTTGGAGATGATCTTTATGTGGCTTTTCCTTTCATCCAGAATCTCCTGTATTTCCAGAAGATCATCCTTGCTTCTGACAAACGAATGGGCAATGAAATCTATATCGGCGTCAATGGCCCAGTTCACGAATTTCCTGTCTTTTTCGGAAAGGGCCGGAAGCGAAATGTGGACATTGGGGACATTTACGCTTTTCCTGCCTTTGATCACTCCGCTGTTCTGCACTTCACAGAGCAGCTTGTCGTTCTCCTTGCCCGTGACGAACAGGTCGACAGAGCCGTCATCTATCAGCACATGGGCCCCGACAGGCACGTCGCTTACAAATTCGGCACAGGTTGTATAAAGGATCTTTGAGTTGCAGAGTTTGTCCGGTCCGTTATGTATTTCAAGCCAGTCCCCTTCCTTTACAACGAAGCCTACAGACGATTCCATGGCAGTCAGCCTGACCTCAGGTCCCTTTGTATCCACCAGTATGCCGATCTTGTCTGATACGGACCGCACATTGTCAACAATCTTCTGCGCCCCTTCCAGACTTGCATGCGCGGAATTTATCCGGACTACATTCATTCCGTTCTGATACAGTTTCCTGATGAAATACGGATCGCAGTTAATGTCTGAAATAGTGCAGATAATCTTCGTTTTCTTCGCAATCATTAGTTTCTCCGTTAATTGAACCGCGAATTTAGCAAAAATATTGTATTTTCGCGCCCTCAAAAATTTCAGATATGGTTATCAGCGGTGTTTTCATAATTGTCCTCTACTATGTACTTGGGAATGTGATATCTTCCCTTACAGGACACTTCATACCTGGCAGCGTCATAGGTATGCTGCTGCTTTTCATCTCGCTTGTCTGCAGGATAGTAAAGCCAGAACGGATAAGGTCCGTAGCAGGTTTTCTTACAGGAAACATGACAGTGTTCTTCATTCCCGCATCGCTGGGCGTGATGGAGCAGTGGGGGCTGATACGTTCGGGATTTATCGGATGGGTGGGCGTGACCTTCATTTCGACTGTCCTGGTACTTATCAGTTCAGGACTCATGCAGGACTTGCTCATAAAGGCAGGCAACAGGATTTCACGTAAAAGGAACTGATATGGACGCATCTCTCATCTGCAATGTGCCGGCCATGCTGGCTCTGACCCTCGGGGCGTATCTTCTTGGCGTATGGGTCAGGAAGAAATCCGGACTTTCACTTCTGCATCCGTTCCTGATATGCATACCGGTCATTGCCTCCGTACTTTATTTTACAGGAGTGCCTGTCAGGTTCTATATAGATTCCAACAAGATGATCGATTTTCTTCTGGGACCGAGTGTCGTATCGCTCGGACTGCTCATGTACGACCATCTGGAAACAATCAGAAGACATCTTCTGTCAATACTGGTCTCCGTCTTTACAGGAAGTCTTGTAGGAGTAGGCAGCGTGTACTTCCTGTGCAGGTTCTTTTCCCTGGATGAAATTTTCATAAAGTCGATGGAGGCGAAATCTGTCACGACCCCGATAGCGATGGACATATCGGCATCATTGGGCGGCAACGTATCTCTGGCAGCAGTCACAGTAATCCTGTGCGGATTTATCGGAACTGTTTTCGGACCTGTGCTGATAAGGATGTTCCATATCAGTACTTCCGTAGCCAAAGGCCTGGCACTCGGATGCTGCTCGCACGGGCTTGGAACTTCCAAGGCAATCGAGATGGGGGCTGTCGAGGGGGCTGTCAGCGGACTTGCCATCGCCCTGATGGGAGTAATGACAGCCATAGTTGTCCCGATATTCAATATGTTTTTCCCGATTTAATTAGTAAATTTAAAGGATTTACATGAAATCAGCTGGATAACAAAATTGTTTTTATGTATAACAGTTTTGTTTTACTGTCTTTCATTTAAAATGTTATAAGCTATGGACGTTGATGAGAACATTGGGAGAAGCAGGATGCTCCCTCCCCTTCCGGAAAGGATGAGACCCCATGATCTGGACGGCTATGTGGGGCAGAAACACCTTGTAGGGAAAGGCGGAGTGATCAGAAACATGATAGAGACGGGCAATCTCACATCATTCATTCTCTGGGGACCTCCGGGGGTCGGCAAGACGACTCTTGCCCGGATCGTCTCTGCAAGCATGAACCGGGAATTCTTCACTCTGTCCGCAGTCAGCGCCGGAGTCAAGGAAGTGAGGGAAGTAATCGACAAGGCGAGGACCGGCTCCATATTCTCATCGGAAGCTGCCCCCGTCCTTTTCATAGACGAAATCCACCGGTTCAACAAGTCGCAGCAGGATGCCCTTCTCGGAGCAGTCGAGGACGGGACGGTCATTCTGATAGGTGCCACTACGGAGAACCCTTCTTTTGAGGTGAACTCCCCTCTTCTGTCCAGATGCCAGGTTTTCGTTCTGAAAAGCCTTGAAGTCCAGGATCTGCAGGAACTTCTTGACAGGGCGGTAAAAACCGATATCCTGCTCAGGGATATGGACATAACCGTAGAAGAGACAGGAGCCGTTTTCCGCTACAGCGGCGGGGATGCCAGAAAACTTCTGAATATTCTTGAAATCGTTATCGGCTCTTTCCCTGCCGGTAAACCGATTGTGATAAATAACGCTTCGGTGACGTCGTGCATACAGGAAAACATGGCGGTTTATGACAAGAGCGGGGAAATGCACTATGATATCATTTCCGCCTTTATCAAGAGTGTCAGGGGATCGGACCCCAATGCGGCCGTGTATTACCTCGGGAGAATGCTTGTCGGAGGAGAGGATCCCTTGTTCATAGCCCGGAGGCTGTGTGTCCTGGCTGCGGAGGATATCGGCCTTGCAAATCCGAATGCACTGCTTCTGGCCAACGCCTGTTTCCAGACAGTACATAATATAGGTATGCCTGAGGCACGTATCCCTCTTGCCGAGACAGCCATTTATCTGGCATGTTCGCAGAAGAGCAATTCTGCCTATATGGCTATAGGAAAGGCAATGGACCTTGCCTCAAAGACACAGACTTCACAGGTGCCTCTGTATCTGCGCAACGCTCCGACCAGGCTCATGGAAGATCTCGGATATGCTGACGGATACAAATATGCCCATGACTATCCTGGACATTTCACAGATCTGGAGTTTCTTCCATCAGACTTGTCAGGGACCGTGCTGTATGAACCGGCAGACAACAGAAAGGAAGCGGAAATGCGCACCAGACTGTCTGCCCTATGGAAAAAATACGGATATTGAAAATCTGCCGTAATCAGAAAGGATATCCTACGCCGAAATGAACCGCATAGCCGTCTTGTCTGAACCAGTCGCGCGGCCTGAGCCACGCGGATGTTCTGGCAGGATCATGGAGTTTCATACCCATATCTACACGAAGCAGCAGGAAGTTCAGGTCAAGCCGGAGACCGACTCCCCAGTTCATGGCTATGCTTTTGCCGAAATTCTTCAATGTAAATTCGGAGAGTGTGTTCTGCCCTGATTCGGAATCGTTGCCAAGCGTCCAGACATTTCCCGCATCGACAAAGACGGCTCCTTCAAGTTTCCATGCCATGCGGAACCTGTATTCTATGTTGGCCTCGAGTTTCATGTCTCCCGTCTGGTTTGGAATCACGAACGTACTGTCCCTTGGCGATAGTCCGGGGCCTGCTGTTCTGGCTTGCCATCCTCTGAGACTGCTTGCACCTCCGGCATAGAAGTGTTTTTCAAAAGGAAGTGCATTGGAGTTTCCGTATGCATGTCCTGCACCGGCAAGAAATCTGGTAGCAAGCGCCTGTCCGTTGTCCTTTCCGAATCTCCATGTCTTCCCTATCTGGAATTCAGCCCTGACATACTGTGAATAAGGCGTATTCCAGATGATGCCAGATCCGGTTTCATCTTTTTTCATAAGAGGCTTGAATGCGCTGAGCAGGTTTCCGGCAATGTCAAACTGCAGTCTTGTGTAAAAAAAGGATGTCCTGGGGACGACCTCGGCATTTGTAGTATAGTACAGGTTGCCTCCCAGTCCCAAATCGAAGTGGTCCTGGTAGGCGTTCTTCATGAACGGGTCAGATTCCAGACTCTTGAAGAAAGAAGGATCCAGATTGAAGAGTCTCACTATGTTCAGCTGGAGCGGATAGAACTGGTAATAGATCCTGGAGCCGATACGTCCGTTATAGATAAGTGATGTGGAGATTATGTTTCTGGTATACTCCGGCCTGTTCTGGTAGTTGTATGTGATGTTTATCTCTGTTCTGGGTACAGCACCTCTGAACAGACGGTACGGAAGGAACAGGAACTTCGGGAAACTTATTCCGGCCGAGACTCCGAATTCGTTTGAGCGGACCTTGTCGTTGAACTTGAACTGGAAGTTTCCCATGAAACCGAGATTGAGCCATTCCCCTCCGTGGAATATGTTCTTGTGATAGTATGAAATCTGGGGAGAGATACCGAACAGTCCGGTAGAGTTTGATGACGCTTCTATGTTGAACTTTACGCCTTGCAGCTTTGACTGGGTAAGCCTGATGTCGCAGTCGACTATGTTGGTATCCGCCTGGTTCATCTCGATGTTGACGCTGCTGAAGACATTGAGAGAAGACAGCCGGGAGTATGTTCTGCTGACATCGTTTTCGCTGTATAGGTTCCCTGGAATGATGGTGTTGAGATTCGTAAGGGTATTCTGCCTGATCATCAGGCTTTTCGGACGTGTGATGCTTACTTTCCCTATATAGAATCTGTTTAGAGGTCTGGCTTCTTTCTCTGTCTCGTTTCTGGTGTAGTTCCTGATGCTCATCTCAAGTATGGCCGAATCCGGACAAGACAGTGTGTCGGCTTCGAAAAAGTAGTAGTTCTTCGAAAAACCGTAAAATCCGCGATTCCTGAGATATCTGCTGGAACGGTCGGTTTCGGCTTCCAGAGCCGCTTCGGAAAGCCAGTCTCCCCGGCGTATGGACACGGAGGAAGTGTCTTTCAGGAATTCCTCCCTGATTTCCCCTTCAGGGAGGACATAATGTATATCCTTGATAGGGAATCTTTTGCCCAAAGTTATGATGTAGTTGACTTTCACTCTCCTTTTCCTGACCTGTATCTCACTGTCCACATCGGAGTGGTAGTAACCGAGATATTCGAGGTGGCTGGTAATGTTTTCGATGGAGCTTTCGACAAGGTCCGGGTCGTATACAACCGGAGCGGTACCGATTTTCCGTACAAACTTGTCCCAGCCTTTCCCTTTGCCGTTCGACCAGTTGTAAACGTTCAGGAACGGATTCCATCCGAAGAATGTGGAGTTCGGCCGCTGCTTTATGTAAGGCTCGATGCTTCTGGCGTTGAATCTGCTGTCATTCGTGATTTCCAGAGTGTTTTTCTGCAGCCTGAATTCCCCGTCCTGCAGGACACGCGTCGTGCTGCAGGAAAACAGCGGCACGACGGAACACAGCAGGCATATTAGACGGATTGCTTTTTTCATTCCGGACAGGCATATCATGCAAAATTACCTTAATAAACTCACATTTCAATATTTTTTCGTCCAAATATTAGAAAAGATAGATTTAAATGATATATTTGCACCGCGATTGACGGATCCGACTCTGTCGGATGTGAAGTTTTTGTTAAATGTAGTTAAATTACTTCGGTACTGATGAAGAACAAGTACATTGATCTGATTGACCAGACTTTCGAGTTTCCGCAGGACGAGTTCAGGGTAGAAGACGGGGAACTCTATTTTCATGACATCAACATGATGGATATCATCAACCAGTATGGCACCCCTCTCAAGATATCTTACCTTCCAAAGATATCGTCACAGATCCAGAGAGCCAAAAGAATGTTCAATGTCGCAATGGCCAAGGCAGACTACAAGGGCAAATACCATTACTGCTACTGTACCAAGAGTTCGCATTTCGAGTTTGTACTCAAGGAAGCGCTCAAGAACGACATCCACATCGAGACCTCATCGGCATTTGATCTGAACCTAATCGAGGCGCTTGAGGCTGAAGGGGCGGTAAACAAGGACCTGTATATCGTATGCAACGGTTTCAAGAAGCCTGCTTATATCGAGAATATAGCCAATTTTGCCAATTCCGGCTGGCACAACATCATACCGGTCCTGGACAACATGAATGAGTTCAAGGATCTGGATGCCCTCATCAAGGTGCCGACAAATCTCGGCATACGTATAGCATCTGAAGAGGAGCCGAATTTCGAATTCTATACCTCACGGCTTGGCATACGCTACAGTGATATCCTTCCGTTCTATGAGAATCTTATAAGCAGGAGCGACAAGTTCCGCTTGAAGATGCTGCATTTCTTCATCAACACCGGCATCAGGGATACGGCATACTACTGGAACGAGCTTTCAAAGTGCGTCAGCGTGTACTGCGACCTGAAGATGATCTGCCCTGAACTTGATTCACTGAACATAGGAGGCGGATTCCCTATCAAGAATTCACTTGCAATGGATTTCGACTACGAATATATGGCAGAGGAGATCATCTCGCAGATAAAGACCATGTGCAATTCCCGCGGGGTGGCCGAGCCTAATATCTTCACGGAATTCGGCAGCTTTACGGTCGGAGAGTCCGGGGCTACCATTTTCCAGATTCTTGACATCAAGCAGCAGAATGACCGCGAGCGCTGGTATATGATAGACAACTCATTCATGACGACGCTTCCCGATACATGGGGGATCAAGCAGAGGTTCATCCTTCTTCCTGTCAACAAATGGAACGAGAAGTACCAGAGGGTATTCCTCGGAGGCCTGACTTGTGACAGCCAGGATTACTACAATGCCGACTCTCATGCCAATGCAATTTTCCTCCCGATAATGGAAGACCGTAAAGACCCTCTTTATATAGGTTTCTTCCATACCGGAGCATATCAGGAGTCCATATCCGGATACGGCGGCATCCAGCACTGCCTGCAGCCTGCTCCGAAGCATATCATTATTGACAAGGACGAGAACGGGGACTACAGTACGAAACTTTTCAGCAAGGAGCAGACATACAAGTCCATGCTGAAGATATTGGGGTACTGATATGCCTGGAATATCAAACAGCGAAATAAAGAAAGTCAGGTCGCTGGCCATGAAGAAATTCAGGGACCAGGAGGGACTTTTTACAGTAGAAGGGGAAAAGATGGTTTCAGAAGCTCTGGAGTCATCTTTTCGTGTTGAAAAAGTATACCGGGCAGATGAAATCGGAATTGATGCCATGACACGCATCTCTGCCCTGTCCTCCCCTTCTCCCGTGTTGGCCGTAGTACGGAAACCGGACGGACTTGTGCTTGAAGACAAGGCACAGATATCCGCTTCTCTGACGGGAGCCAGGACTGCAGGAGGCTCACGCCTGTCCGGAAACAGAGTCCCTGACGGTACAGGGAGTAAGGGCCTGTTCCTGGCTCTTGATACTATCCGCGACCCCGGTAACCTTGGTACAATCCTTCGTATTGCGGACTGGTTCGGCATAGATGCCGTATTCGCTTCTCCGGACACTGTGGATGTGTTCAATCCGAAAGTCGTCCAGTCCACTATGGGAGCGATATTCAGGGTAAGGTTCCACTATACTGATATTCCGGGACTTGCCGGAGCGGTGCTTGAAGCCGGAGGGCATGTTTACGGGACATTTCTCGACGGAGACGACATTTACGGCAAGAGTCTGGACTGCGGCACCCGTTCCCCTTCGGTCATCATTATAGGCAATGAATCCAACGGCATTTCTCCGGAAGCCGCATCACTTGTTTCAGACAGGCTGTTCATTCCTCCGTACCCTGCCGACGAGCCCGGTTCGGAGTCTCTGAATGCCGCTGTAGCCACGGCAGTCACGGTGGCGGAGTTCCGCAGGCGGTGCCTTTGACCGATGTCCGTACAACCCTGATAATCACCATACCGCATTATGAACACTATTGAACCTGTAAATCTGAAAGAACTTCAGGAAACCGACTACCAGTCACTCATAACCCATAGAATCAGACGCATACTGATGATATGCAGCAACTATGACGCATTCATTCTGGAAGAAGACGGACAGATAGAGTCCCGTATCTATGAGGAATATATCGAGCTGAACCTGAGTAATCCCCCTAAATTCATCTGGGCGCAGTCATCTGAAAAGGCATATGATATCATACAGAATGACAATGATATAGATATGATCATCTGTATGTACAATGCAGGTGATTCCGGTGTATTTTCCCTGGCATCGAGACTAAAGGGGCAAGGCAGCAGGATACCGTTTGTCCTGCTCACGCATTTTTCTAAAGAGATTTACCGGAGACTGATGCATCAGGACATGTCGGTTATTGACTATGTATTCAGCTGGCATGGAAACGCCGATCTGATTGTGGCTATAGTCAAGCTTCTGGAGGACATGCTCAATGCTGAGAACGATATCCTGAAAGTGGGCGTACAGGCTATATTGCTGGTGGAGGACTCCGTTCGCTACTATTCTACGTATCTGCCTGAACTGTACAGACTTATTCTCAAGCAAAGTGCGGAATTCCTGAAAGAGACACTGAATGAGCAGCAGAGAAAATACAGGAAGCGTTCCAGGCCTAAGATTCTTCTGGCCACCAATTACGACGATGCTGTCAGCTACTACCGGAAGTACAAGGAAAACATTCTCGGGGTCATTTCGGATATAGGTTTCGTGCTTCACAAGAATGACAGTCCTCAGGACGAGAAACTCGATGCGGGACTTGATTTTGCGAAAATGATCAAAGCGGATGACCCTACCATGCCTGTGCTTCTGCAGTCCTCGCAGGAAAGTTTTGCGGATGAGGCGGCCGCTATTGGCGCAGGTTTCCTGAGAAAGTATTCCAAGACCCTTATAATACAGCTTGCCGACTATATCAAAGACGAATTCTGTTTCGGGGATTTCGTATTCCGCGACAAGGACAGGAAAGAATACGGCAGAGCCGGTAATCTGAAAGATCTGGAGAAATGCATAATGACCATTCCAGACGATGTCCTGCATTATAACACTTCAAGAAACATGCTGTCGAAATGGTTTTATGCAAGGGGGCTTTTCACCCTTGCGGGCAGATTCAAGAAGGTTCAGGGAAGCCATTTCCGCAATACAGAGCAGCAAAGGCAGTATGTGTTGCAGGAAATACACGATTATCATGCACTTACAGGAAGGGGTGTGATTGCTCATTTTGACAAGGATTCATACGAGAAATACATCTGGTTCGCCAGAGCCGGAGAAGGGTCACTCGGAGGTAAAGCAAGAGGGCTCGCCTTTCTCAACAGCTTGATTATCAAGTATAAGCTGAATGAAAAATATCCTTCCATCAAGGTATCCATCCCCAGGACAATGGTGGTTGCCACTGATTACTTTGAAGAGTTCATAATCGAGAACGGACTGCAGTATGTGATCGATTCGGAAGTGTCCGATGATGATATTCTGTCCGAGTTCGTGGCGTCAAGACTTCCGGAATCGCTGGTGGAGGAACTTCGCGTTTTCGTTTCAACGGTGGATTCCCCTCTGGCGGTCAGGTCCAGCTCAAAACTTGAAGACAGCAATTACCAGCCTTTTGCAGGGGTATATACGACATATATGATTCCTTTTACGGAAAATACGGACCAGACGCTGAGGCTTCTCGGCAAAGCCATCAAAAGTGTATATGCTTCAGTATACTTCAGTGGAAGCAGAACATATATCCAGACTACCGGGAATCTGCTCAGTGAAGAGAAGATGGGTGTGATTATCCAGAGTATATGCGGAACACAGCATGACGGCTACTATTACCCGATGCTGTCAGGCGTGGCAAGGTCCGTGAACTACTACCCTATCGGAAGCGAAAAGAAAGAGGACGGAATTGTGAATCTTGCTTTCGGTCTGGGCAAGACAGTCGTAGACGGAGGCAATACTCTCCGCTTCGATCCCAAATATCCCAAGAAGATACTGCAGCTTTCAGATCCGTCTCTTGCCTTGAAGGATACACAGAAGGAAATGTATGTGCTGGACCTGCGTCCGGGATCATTCAAGACGTCCAGAGATGACGGAATCAATCTGGTGAAACTTTCCGTGACTGATGCCCTTAAAAGTTTCGGATATCCTGAACTGGTAGCATCCACATTCAGTGCTGCCGACAGGAGAATTGTCCCGGGGGTATCTGTGCAGGGCGCGAGAATCATTTCTTTTGAGGCAATCCTCAAATACAACAGGTTTCCGCTTGCGAAATTCCTTGAGGAACTGATGGAAATATGCAAGAAAGAGCTTATGTGCGATATCGAGCTTGAATTTGCGGCGGATGTCATTCCTGAGCTTGCCGGCAATGCCATTGTACTCAAACTTCTCCAGGTACGTCCTGCCGGAGTTTATGATGAGGATGCAGATCTGACATACGGTCAGGTTCAGGATGGAATAAGGGAACTGCTGCTGTCTTCCGACAATGCGTTGGGATCTGGCAGCATATCGGGTATGAATTACATTCTGTTTGTCGATCCGGCCGGTTTTGACAGCTCGTATACCAGAGAGATGGCGGTGGAGATTTCCGAAATGAACGGTTATGTGAAAAACGAAGGCGGCAACTATCTTCTTGTCGGGCCGGGACGCTGGGGATCATCCGATCCCTGGCTCGGCATCCCTGTAGTGTGGAGCGACATTTCCGAAGCAAGAATGATAGTCGAGTGCGGAATACCCGGATATCAGATCGAGCCGAGCCAGGGAACCCATTTTTTCCAGAATATCACATCATTGGGAGTAGGATACATTACAGTGAACACTGTTACAGGCAAGGGAATGATAGACACGGGCAGGATCACGTCGATGGAATGCATAAAGGAAGGCAAGTTCGTGAAGCTGTACAGAACTCCGTCCGAACTTGCCGCATATATTGACAGAGACAGTTCCAGAGCCATTGCAGGCCTGTAAGATGCCGGCTCTGAAGACGGCTTGCCGTACTGTTACAGCAGGCGTATCATTACTCCGTCCATAGGAGGGACTGTCACCCTGATATGCTTCTGGGGATTCAGTTCGTCCGACATCGGCATTCCGAGCCAGTCGAAGGCATGCTCAGGTATCATCAGCTCCATAGTGGCTTCTCTGGAGGAAAAATTGGAAACGAAAAGGAGGGTTTCCTCTTCATGGTCCCTGAGCCAGGCGAAATGGCGGTTCTTGTCGAATCCGTCGGAAGAGAAGTTGCAGTAGCACAGGTCATAGACGGTTCCTTTCCTTACGGCAGGATCCTCGGCCGCAAATCTCAGTGCCCTGCTGTATCTTCTGAATACCTCCATTTCCATGTTGTTTTCTATCGGAGCCGCGGAACCGGCGGCTTGCCTGTAGCTTCCGTCGGCTATCATTCTTCGCAGGCGGCGTACCGACCCTATGCTCCACCAGTCAAAAATGGTAGTCCTTCCGTCTTTGCCGCTGAAACCTTCTTCATCCATGCCTCTCTCCCCCATTTCCTCACCGAAGTAAAGCATGAACGGAGCTCGGTTCAGGAACAGGGATACATAAAGCGCAGCAAAGGAATTTCTGGCATCCTTGCCGAAGAAGTCAGATGCAAACCGCTGTTCGTCATGGTTTTCCAGAAAATTGAGCATATAGGGCTGCAGGTCTCCGAGAAACTGCCAGTTCCTGGTGATGCCGGTCGCGGACTGCCACAGGTCGACAGGCATGCCGTTGTCGCTGACATTCTTCTCCACAATAGCCCGGACAGTATCGTAAAGTCCGGATTTGTCATACAGATAGTCAAATCCTACATCTCTGATGTATTTCCTGTACAGGTCTTTCTTGTAGACTTCGGCTATGAATATGACATCACTGAATTCGTCCTTTGTCTTTTTTATCAGCCACGTAAAGAACTGTGCCGGTACAAGCTCTACCATATCGCAGCGGAATCCGTCGACTCCTTTCGCTGCCCAGAACCTTACTATGTCATACATTTTCTCCCATGTACCGGTATATGAATCTGTAAAGTTCAGTTTTACGGTCTCATACCAGTCGTTGACTCCGGGCGAGGCGCTGTAGCAGTTGTTTCCTGTAGCCATTGCCGGCATTTCCCTGTAGGGGGAAAGGATGCTGCCGAACTGTCCAAGCAAGGACAGATAGCCCTCCATGTCATCCGGAGAGCCGGCGTCAAATGCGATGCATCTGTTGACAAGCCAGGCCGGGACGATACTGTATCCATAAGAAAAGTCCTTGTTCCTCAAGGCAGAACATTCCTTTTCAAATTCTTCCGCATCAGGCATCAGGAGCGATTGTCCGGGATAGTAGAAAAAATCGTTCTCCGCTTTCCAGTGGACGGTCCTGTCATCATTTTCTCCAAGATAAGCGACGTGCTTTCCGTCAGGACCGGTAATGTGCGGCGAAGTCCTGCCGTAATCCCTTGCGACATGGTTCGGTATGAAATCCATGATCACTTTCAGCCCGGCATCATGGGTGCGCCTTATGAGAGATTCAAACTCTTCCATACGCCTGTCGGGGTCGCCGGCCAGATACGGATTCACATCATAGTAATTTTCTATGGCGTATGGAGAACCGGCTTCCCCCTTTACAAACTCCGGATGGGAAGGAAGGCAGCCCGATCCTGCACTTTTGGTGGAATGTCTCAGAATACCTGTATACCATACATGGCTACAGCCCAACCATTTGATGTATTCAAGCGTCGGGCTGTCGATATCCTGGAACTTGCCGGTTCCATTGTGTTCAAGAGATCCTCCTTTGTCTGGATTCTCCGTATTGTTTCCCCAGATTCTGGGGAGCATCTGGTATATGATGGGTTTTTCCATTTTTAATGTGATTGTTTCGTGTGATACATATTCTTTTTAAATGACATCCGTCATTTGTATTGCGATGCAAAAACAACAGCATTTTCCACGCCACAATTTCGTTATGTCAAAATAATGATACAAATTTGTACCGAAAGAATATATCATACGAATTTAATCAAATTTACAATGAAGACCAAATTGTTTTTCATGTTTGCCGTCCTGGCGCTTTCGGCAGGTTTCCAGGCGGCAGCCCAGCAGAAGGACTGGGCGCAGTTCGGCCGTTATTCGGAGGCAAACGGACAGGTAGGCTCATCCCCGCGGGCCGTATTCATGGGCGACTCGATTACCGACGGATGGGATGACAGCGACCAGGGATTCTTTACTGGCAACGGCTTTGTCTGCCGCGGAATTTCAGGACAGACAACTTCGGAGATGCTCGTAAGGTTCCGACAGGATGTTATCGGCCTGCATCCGAAATTTGTGGTCATTCTTGCCGGGACCAATGACATCGCCATGAACAACGGCTACATAGAGCTTGAAAATGTACTTGGAAACCTTATCTCCATGTGCGAACTTGCCAGGGCGAACAGAATCAAGCCTATACTGTGCTCCGTCACCCCGTCTGCCGGCTTCGGCTGGAGACCTGAAATAAAGGATGCGGCCTCCAGAATCGAAGAACTGAACGGAATGATAAAAGCCTATGCCGAATCGGAGAAAATCCCGTATGTAGACTATCATTCTGCGCTGAAGGATGAAAACGGCGGGCTTCCCGCAGAATATTCCGGTGACGGAGTACATCCGAATCCGGACTGCTACAAGGTCATGGAACAGATAATACTCGAATATCTGTAAAGATGAATAATATAGTAACCGGAATAGGTGAAGTGCTTTGGGATATGCTCCCCGAAGGAAAGAAACTCGGCGGGGCGCCTGCCAATTTCGCCTATCATGTGTCGCAGTTCGGTTTTGAAAGCAGGATAGTCAGCGCTATCGGACCGGATATGCTCGGAGAAGAGCTCCTTTCAGGCCTTGGGGACAAAGGGCTCGACTGTATGATAGAGTCAGTCCCTTATCCTACAGGGACTGTACAGGTGGAACTTGACGGGAACGGCATCCCGCGCTACGACATCAGACAGGACGTGGCTTGGGACAATATCCCTTTTACACCCGGACTCGAAGCCCTTGCCAAAACTTCCGGAGCCGTCTGTTTCGGCTCTCTTGCCCAGCGCAGCCCGGTATCGAGGGATACGATAAACCGTTTCATAGACGCCATGCCTGAAGGAAGCCTCAGGATATTCGACATCAACCTGCGCCAGAATTTCTACACGAAGGATATTGTATGCAACTCTATGCGCAAATGCAACATCCTGAAAATCAATGACGAGGAATTGGAAACAGTAAGCAGGATGTTCGAACTGCCGGACGGGACGCAGCAGTCCAGGGCAAAGGCCCTTCTATCCATGTTCGGATTCAAGGCGCTGATTCTCACCTGCGGAGCCACAGGAAGCTATGTGTTTACCAAAGGGGAAACTTCCTATATCGAGACTCCGCAAGTCGAAGTCGCGGACACTGTCGGCGCGGGCGATTCCTTTACCGCAGCTTTTGTCTCCGGCCTGCTGAAAGGTCTGGACATAAGGCAGGCCCACAGACTTGCGGTCGGGACATCAGCTTTCGTATGTACACAGAAAGGCGCGATGCCTGTGCTTCCTGCATCATTGACGGATTCCGTAAAAGTGGTATAATCATCCGTAGCACGAATACAGTCCTTGTGCTTGACCCCTCCTAATTTTGCAATGTAAAATCAGGAGGGGGTCTTTATGAACAAGTTATTATCTGCCACTATGATGCTCGCATGCTTCTGCAGTGCAGGAAGCCTTGCGGCACAGGACAACCGATCTAATATCAATACTGACATGGAAGAGAAACTGAATCTGACGCAGGACTGGGACAAGGTATTCCCTGAAAGCGACAAAGTAAACCACGCGAAAATCACATTCCACAACAGGTACGGGGTCACTCTGGCCGCTGACCTGTATATCCCGAAGAACGCGACGGGCAAACTGCCGGCCATCGCCATGAGCGGCCCTTACGGAGCAGTAAAGGAGCAGGTATCAGGGCTTTATGCCCAGACACTTGCCGGGCACGGATTCCTGACCATCGCTTTCGACCCTTCATTTACAGGGGAAAGCGGCGGGTCTCCGCGCGGAATCTCCTCGCCGGACATCAATACCGAGGATTTCAGCGCAGCCGTGGACTACCTGTCCACCCGTGACGATGTAGACCCCGAGCGTGTCGGTATTCTCGGAATATGCGGATTCGGAGGCTTTGCGGTCAATGCGGCAGCAATGGACACCCGTATCAAAGCCACTGCAGCTATAACCATGTATGACATGACCCGTGTGACTGCAAAGGGATATTTCGATGCCGATGACAATGCCGGCTACCGCTACGAGATGAAAAAGCAGCTGAACGAGCAGCGAACAGAAGACTACAGGAGCGGCACATACGCCCATGCGGGAGGCAATCCAGATACGGCTCCGGCAGATGCACCGCAGTTTGTCAAGGATTATGTGGATTACTACAAGACGGAACGCGGCTACCATCCACGCTCACTGGGCTCCAACGAAGGCTTCACCAGGACTTCCGCACTTGCCCTTGTAAACATGCCTATCCTCCAGTACGCCGGAGAGATACGCAGTGCCGTACTGCTTGTCCACGGAGAGAAAGCCCACTCACGCTATTTCAGCGAGGATACATTCAAACGGCTTACAGGAGAGAACAAGGAACTGATGATTGTTCCTGGCGCGAACCATACCGACCTGTACGACAATCTCGAGGTCATCCCGTTCGACAGGATAGCAGGCTTTTTCAACAATGCTTTTTCAAAGTAACGAGACGGCTGACAGATTCCCTGTATTTGCGTGACACCGGGATGTTTTCCGTGCCTACCGACAGACAGTCGCTGTCAAGTCCGCAGATGCTGTCGAGGTTTACGAGAAACGCCCTGTGGGAACGGATGAAGCGGTCCCCGAGAACGGACTCCCATTGCGAAATGGGGGTCTTGTTTCTGTATAAGGAGCCGTCTGACATGTGGATATATACCTCCTTGTCATTGGACTCGATATAAGCTATGTCCGCTGCATTGACGGTAACTTTGTGTCTGTCGGACACGAACGAGACGGTATCGGGGATTCTCGAAGAGAACTTTGCGTACAGTTTCTGGAGAGAAAGGTCGCCGGCAACAAGAATACCAAGAATCAAGGCCGTGAAAACAGGGTTTAACAATATCTCATGGAATTTTACGGGACGGAATACGTATGTATGTGTAGTCAGTACCAGAAAGAAAGTAAGGACAATTGCTGCCATAGCCAGAAAAAAGGCATTGGCCATACCGTTTTTCCTGTCGGAGAAAGACAGTTGCGGAATAAAATATTTCAATGCAAATGCCCCCGGCATGAATAAGGTACCGAGGAAGAAGGCATGCCCGAACGAATAATCAAAACTCAGGAAAATCATTGCCAGCAGCAATGACGCCAGGAACACATACCCGATATCGATCAGAAATTTCATCAGCCTAACGTTTGACAGGCCAAATTTAAGACAATTTCTTTCATTGTGGAAACGGTCCTAAAGGTCCCCAGGCTGGAACAAGGGGATTTGACATGGCTATAAGGGGATTTAAAATTGCATCTGAACAGTCTGTACGCTACTTTTGTGTCAAACCAATAAAACCAAAGTCATGAATACCGTCTTCGCTTTTTTCATTCAGGGCAATCCTGTACCGATGGGTATAATCACCCTGATTCTCGTCCTCGTGTTCTTCGCAGCATGGAAGGCCCCGGCATGGGTTGGCAATCTTGGAAAACTCGGTCTTGCCGCCGGAATTCTGGGGACGCTTTTCGGGATTTCCCAGATGCTTGATTTTCTGGGCGGAAACGCAGAGACCCCTGCTGCGGTCATCTACAGGGGCCTGAAAGTCACGCTGATCCCTCTTTACTACGGGATTTTCGTCTATATTGCCGCTTTGATAATAAGCACCGTACAGAAACCGAGACTACGGTAGCGGAGTTTATTTGAACTGACGGGAAAGGTTTACCATCTCGATGGCTGTGGTCATGGCATCGAAACCTTTGTTTCCTGCCTTGGTGCCTGCTCTCTCTACAGCCTGCTCGATGGAATCCGTTGTCAGGACGCCGAATATCACCGGAACACCGCATTCGAGGCCGACATGGGCAATACCTTTGGCGGCCTCGTTTGCCACCATGTCGAAATGAGGAGTAGCTCCCCTGATGACCGCACCCAGACAGACTATTGCATCATACTTGTCTGAAAGAGCCATTTTCCTGGCCATGAAAGGTATCTCGAATGAGCCTGGGACCCATGCCACATCCAGATCTTCTCCGTTCCCGCCGTGGCGGATAAAAGAGTCTTCAGCTCCTGAAAGAAGCTTCGATGTGATGAATTCGTTGAAACGGGCCGCAACGATGCCTATCTTCTGGCCGGCGGCGGAAAGGTTGCCTTCTATTGTTTTCATGTCTTCGGTAATATTGTTTATCCGTATTTTATTTATTGTCAAAGTGCAGCATATGCCCCATTTTCCTGTATTTGGTGTATAGATATGCAGCATTCTTCTCATTGCACGTCATTTCTATCGGGTCACGTCCTGCCACTTTGATTCCATACTGGTCAAGTCCGTTGATTTTCAATGGATTGTTGGTCATCAATATCAGTTTCTTCACTCCGAGGTCGGCAAGTATGGCGGCTCCTGTGTCATACTCGCGCAAGTCAGGTTTGAACCCTAATGCGATGTTGGCTTCGACAGTATCCATTCCCCGGTCCTGCAGCTCGTATGCCCGCAGCTTGTTTATCAGCCCGATACCCCTGCCTTCCTGGCGGAGGTACAGCAGCACTCCCCTTCCGGCTTTCTCTATTCTCCGCAGGGCTTCTGCCAGCTGCTCGCCGCAGTCGCACCTGAGCGATCCGAATACATCTCCGGTCAGACACTCCGAATGCATCCTGCAAAGAACAGGCTCCTCTGTAGTGATGTCGCCTTTTACCACGGCGACATGATGCTCGCCTGTCACTTTGTTCACGTATCCGCAAATCCGGAAGTTCCCGTATCTGGTCGGAAATGCGGCATCCGTAGCTTTTTCCACCCACTTCTCATGGTGTTTCCGGTACCGGACCAGGTCTTCTACGGTTATGATTTTCAAGCCATGCTTCTGAGCAAAAGCTGTCAGTTCGCTTGTCCTCATCATATCGCCGTCTGCCCTCATGATTTCGCAGCAGAGCCCGCACTCTTCGAGTCCGGCTATGCGCATCATGTCTACCGTGGCTTCAGTATGTCCCTCGCGTTCAAGCACTCCCCAAGGTCTCGCCTCCAGCGGGAACATGTGTCCTGGTCTTCGGAAGTCTTCCGGCCGTGCGTCAGGCGCGACACATTTCATTGCTGTCACTGAACGTTCTATGGCAGAAATCCCTGTGCTTGTTGAAACGTGGTCTATAGATTCCGTGAACGCCGTGCAATGGTTGTCGGTATTTCCGGCTACCATCTGCGGAAGCCCCAGCTTTCCGGTCATCTTCCGGCTCATAGGCATGCATATCAGTCCCTTGCCGTATGTAGCCATGAAATTTACATTTTCGGTAGTGGCAAATCTTGCCGCGCAAATCAGGTCACCCTCGTTTTCCCTGTCAGGAGAGTCGATGACAACTATTATCTTCCCTTGCCCCAAATCCTCGGCAGCTTCAGGTATTGTATTGAATTTCATTCTATTGTATAAAATTATATCAAGTACTACTAAAATCCGTTCTCTTTCAGAAAGTCAATGGTCAGTCTTCCGGGTTCTCGCTCCCTGCGGCTGTCATCCGGCTTGTCCTTCCCGAAATCCAGCAGCCTTTCTACATATCTGGCAAGCATGTCCACCTCTACATTGACCGGACTCCCGATTTGCAACAGCCCCAATGTCGTGTAGGACAGCGTATGCGGAATCAGTGATACCGTGAATGAACCGCTTCCGGCTGAAACCACGGTCAGAGACGTTCCGTCAAGAGTGACAGAGCCTTTCTCCGCAATGTATTTCAATATGTTGCGGGATACGGAAACTTCCATCAGTACAGCTATGCCTTCTTTTTCCAAAGCTGTCACACGTCCGCAGGCATCCACATGCCCTGATACTATGTGCCCTCCGAAACGTCCTCCACATTCCATAGCCCTTTCCAGATTCACTTTAGATCCTGGAAGCAGACTTCCGAGAGAAGTTCTGCGCAGGGATTCAGGCATCACGTCGGCAGTAAAGCATCCATGTCCGGGCGTAACGGTAAGGCAAACTCCGTTCACCGCGATACTGTCTCCTGTCCGTGTGCCTTCCAGCACTTTACAGGCAGATATTACCAGTACTGCTCCAGAACTTCCGCTATGTACTGAACGGACAGTTCCTGTTTCTTCCACTATTCCTGTAAACATATCATTTCATTTTATCTGTCGGATTTGCTGCTGCGCGCTGTACCTTCCGTACTGTATGATACGCCGGAAAACCTTCCTTTGGGAAAACAATGTATCAGAATATCTTCGCCAGATGTCGTGACGGATTCTATGTCCAGTTCAAGAGCATCGGCCATCTTCTCGAATCCTCTGCCTCCTACAGGTCCTTTGGATGTTCTTCCTCCTATGATTTTCGGAGCGATGAATATATAATGCTCATCTGCCAGACCGGCTGAAACCAGACTCCAGTCCAGTTCCGCTCCCCCTTCCGCAAGCACGGAATCTATTCCCATTGCTCCGAGTCTGGACATCAGGTCATCAAGGTCTACCGTACCGTTTTCCGTGGCAGAGCATTCCACAGTCTCTATGCCGCAGCCGCGAAGCAGCTCCAGCCTTTCCTGCATGGCACCTGCCGTATGGGCAAGCAAAGTGCGGTATTCCCTTGAAGTACGGGCAATAGCCGAATCTTCCGGCAGTGATGCATGCGAGTCCGCTATTATCCTTACCGGCTGACGCATACCGCCTGTCCTGCAGTTGAGCATGGGGTCATCTGCCAGGACAGTCCCTATTCCTGCCATTATACCCATGTATTTTCCCCGGAGCTCATGTACTGAATGTCGGGATTCTTCACAACTTACCCACCTGGAGTCGCCGGAGGCGGCTGCTATCCTTCCGTCAAGCGTCATGGCCCATTTCAGCACGGTCCAAGGCCTGCGCTGTGTCATGTATTTCAGGAAAATCCTGTTCTGATACCGTATTTCATTTTCCAGAAGGCCTGTGCTTGCTTCTATTCCGTGTTCCCGGAGGATGGCGATACCTTTGCCGCTGACAATAGGATTGGGATCGGTCATCCCGACCACGACGCGGGAGATCCCGGCATTGATAATGGCAGACGTGCACGGGGGCTGTTTGCCGTAATGGCAGCATGGCTCCAAAGTGACATACATGGTAGCTCCTTCCGGGTTTTCTGCACATGAGGAAAGCGCATCCGTTTCGGCATGAAGTCCGCCGAAGACCTTGTGCCACCCTCTGGAGATGACCAGGCCGTCTTTTACTATAACTGCACCTACCATAGGATTCGGCGAGACATGTCCTGCTCCTTTCCCGGCAAGGGACATCGCCATTTTCATGTAATGTATGTCTTCGTCTCTCCACATAATAAAAAACCTGGGTACAGAAATATGTACTCAGGGCAGCAAAGATGACATTTCACCACACTACACGTGTCATCATACGGTCTTTCTCTCTTCCATCCGGACTTTACCGTCGGTACCGGAATTTCACCGGTTCAGTCCCTGTCATCCAGGGAGTCGCGGACTTTCACCGCCGGTAGGGAATTTCACCCTGCCCTGAGAGATATTCTATTTTTCGGGTGCAAATATATGATTTTTTCCGATATGTCAATACATGTTATTTCAAAAGCTTCTCAACTTTGCCGTATAGAGTCTCGCCGTGGATGTTCTTTGCGATGATTTCTCCCGTTGAAGTGTCGATAAGATAATTCCATGGAATACCATCCAGACCATAAGCCTGCCATATAGTGCTGGAGCGTGGCCCTGACGGGAACTCTGTTATGACATTGGGCCACCTCATGTCATATTCTCTGACGATTTCCGCCCACTTGTCGGAATTATGGTCAAAAGACACCCCGAATATTTCAAGACCGGCATTACGGAAGTTTTCATACAGTTTTACCAAAGCGGGTATTTCCGCTCTGCACGGGCCGCACCATGTGGCCCAGAAGTCCAAAAGGACATATCTGACACCTTCTCTGTTGACTATGGAGCCAAGTGTGACCGTATCTCCGTCCGTATTATGGCCTTCAAAGTCATAATATTGCAGCCCCAGATCACCTTTTATCGGTTCGATGAACTCCTCCAGGCTGACATACAGAGGGTGGGTTTTCATCCGGTCCGGGAAGTCATCCATGAGCTGCCTGACATCAGCAGTCGAATACATGCCACACATCTCAGAAAGGACCGAAAGCCCGAAAGCATTGTGGTTTTCCCTTACAAGTCCGGCAAGTTCATCTGAGCCGTTTCCAAAATAGGATGCCAGATCGGAATACATGTCATTCCATGGGGTTCCACTTACGCTGAACATACCGGTCTCGGGATCATATACAGCCGTTGCCGTACCAGGTTCAAGAAAGAACATATCATCGCTAATCTGGTCCTGCGCGGTGTCAGAAGTTTCTCCCATATATAGCCATCCTGTCTGCGATCCGAAATTATGGCCTTTGATTCTGAAAGAACCGTTCTCTACCAAAGCAGAATCCAATACGGACCATTCTACTCCGTCAAGAACATATACCCATTGCCCGTCAACCAGCACATCACCGGTCCCTTTAATGACATACGGCCTTGAACAGGCCGATAAAACAAGGCAAAACGCCATAGTTGCAGCAATCCTGTTAAACATATCAGTTTGTTTTGCTGTCAAATATAGATATTTAAAATCTAAAAAAAAATCAGCGGTTAAGAGTTCCGGTGCCGGGTTATCCTCATATACCTATTGATTGTCACACCTGCAGTTGGCATTTTCTTGTATAGAAGTGATTACCAGAACATTACACTACATTCCCAATTCCAGGTGTCACATTTTCCGGCACACCTGCGGTAACGGATATGCCTCTGAGTGCCGTAGAAAGCAGTTCTGCCACTGCAGGTGTGCTTAATTATGTCCTACCTGGAAAACAGTAATCTTTGTAATATTTTATCATTCAAGCGCTTATCCATTTTACCCAACCGCAGGTGTGCCGGCGCGGCGATATGAAGATATTGCCCCTAGTAGGATCAGGGATATGATTACAGATCGTAGCCAGTGCAGGCGGCGTGGCCGCCCGTGGCCTCGTGAACGGGAGGGGCCCGCGCTGGAAGCGTGGGAGGGATTTACCGCCTGCACTGGTTACGGCCTGCATAAGCCAAAAGCACTGCCACAAAAAAAAGAAGAGCTGCCGAAACAACTCTTCTTCAACCATTTATACGTCAATATATGACTTTAGTCTACGTCTTTCATTTACCACTCGAGTATCTTCTTGAAGTCGTATGCCTCAGGGTTGCTTACGTATGCCTTGGCAGCTTCGTAGTCAGCCTCTGTAATGTAGTGTGCGATAAAGTTGTAGTAGTTCTGCGCGGTACCTGCATTGATGTCAACGACTCTAGGAGGAATCTTTCCTGTCTCCGGATCCTGAAGGTCTGAAAGGTACAGAGGAGAAACGTTTCCGTATGCGTCTACGTATACCATGCATCCTGTCTTTCCTTCGCTGAAAAGCTGGTAAACGCCCATAGCAAGCTCTGTGCAGTATGTAAGGTCATAAGCTACAGGGTCCTGGCAGCGGACATCGTATCCGATCTCGACAGGACGGCTCTTCACCTTGAGACCGAGCTTCTTGAACTCTTTCTCGAGAAGGTCATTGAAAAGCACTGCCTTGGAGATCTTGCCGAGTTCCGGATGACCGTGCTCGTCGTATGTGAAGTGGATACCTGCCTCGGCAGCCTCCTTGGCTACGCCTGCATCGTGGAACAGACCTTCTGCAGCCACAATCGTACCGTAGTTTACGCCCATTATCTTTCTCTTGAGGATAGCAGAAACCGAAAGCTTGATGATCTTGTCAAGAGTCATCTGAGTCTTGTTGAACATCTCGGGTATGATGGTCATAGGACAGTGGGTAGCCTCTCCGATTCCGAGGGCAAGGCTTCCGCATGTACGTCCCATTGCCGAGATGACCAGCCAGTTGCCTGAAGTGCGTGCATCCTCATAGATGGTCCTTGCGAGGTGCGCTCCCTCGTTCTTTGCGGAGTTGTATCCGAAAGTCGGGGTATTGTTCGGAAGAGGAAGGTCGTTGTCGATGGTCTTCGGGCAGTGGATATTGGCGATAGGATAGTTCTTTGCCGCCAGGAACTTGGAAATCCTGTTTGCAGTGGATGCAGTGTCGTCACCTCCGATGGTAACCAGAAGCTTTATATTGTTTTCCTTGAAAAGGTCGAGGTTGAAGTTTTCCTCGAAATCCTTGTCTGTAGGTTTGAATCGGCTCATTTCAAGGTAGGAGCCACCCCTGTTGAAATAACGGTCAGCTTTGAAGAAATCCAGATCCTCGGTGCGTGCGTTCTTGCTGAAAAGTCCTGAATATCCGCCGTGAAGGCCGATTACTCTGTAACCTTTTGAAAGGAAAGTTTTTGCTACACTCATTGAAACTGAGTTCATTCCTGGGGCAGGACCGCCACCGCAAAGGATAATTACTGCGTCTTTCATATTAAAAAAGCTATTTAAAGTTAATTGTATTATGTAATTGCTTTCTTTTGTCAACAGCCGTTTGTCCGGCAGTGCAAAATTATCTAATTTCAGGGAAATTCCGCGAAAAAATCGTTAAATTTGCAAACTTATGTCTATTTTACCGTGTAACGGGAACGGAAAGTTATATTGTCGTTTATGCTTACGAGAGAAGAGGCTACCATAAGGATTCAGCAGCTCAGGGAGATACTTTCTGAGAACAACCGTCTGTACTATGTGGAAAATGCTCCTGTGATGAGTGATTTCGAGTTCGATGCCCTGATGAAGGAGCTGTCCGGCCTTGAGAAGCAGTACCCTGACCTCGTTACTGCGGACTCCCCTACACAGCATGTAGGAAGCGACCTTTCCGCGGCAAAGTCCGGCGGAAGGGAATTTGCCAGGTACCGGCACAGGTATCCGATGCTTTCCCTTGGAAATACCTATGACATATCGGAGGTCGTGGCTTTTGCGGAACGGGCAGCGAAAAGTATCGGTAATGCCTTCTCCTATTCGTGTGAGCTGAAATTTGATGGCACGGCCATATGTCTGACCTATCGCAAGGGTGTGCTTTTCAGAGCATTGACACGTGGGGACGGTACTGTCGGCGATGATGTTACAGAAAATGTTAGGCACATAAGCAACATACCAGGGACGCTTTCGGGTACGGGTATTCCGGACGAGTTCGAGATACGCGGCGAAATCTATATGCCGTACAAGGCATTTGACAGGCTCAATGCAGAGAGGGAACGTGACGAAGACCCTCCGTTCGCGAATCCGCGCAATGCCGCTTCGGGATCACTCAAACTCACGGATCCGGCAGAAGTCGGCCGCAGAGGACTGGAATGCACGCTTTATCACATGCTTGGGGAGAATCTTCCTTTTGAGACTCATGACCAGGCGCTTTGCGCGGCTAAAAGCTGGGGGCTGCCGGTTTCCGACAAGAGACGCATCTGCAGGAATATCTCCGAAATAGAAGAATATATCGATTTTTGGGACAACGAGAGGAAATTCCTTCCGTTCGCTACAGACGGTATCGTTATCAAGGTCAATGAACTTCCGTATCAGCGCGAGCTCGGGTATACTGCCAAGTTCCCGCGCTGGGCTGTTGCGTATAAATTCAAGGCAGAGCAGGCTGTAACCAAACTTCTTTCCATTGACTATCAAGTAGGAAGGACGGGGGCAGTCACTCCTGTAGCCAATCTTGATCCTGTACAGCTTTCCGGCACTGTCGTCAAAAGGGCATCTCTCCACAATTCAGAACAGATGACACTTCTGGATATCCGTATCGGAGATTATGTTTATGTGGAGAAAGGCGGTGAAATCATCCCGAAGATTACCGGAGTGGAGCTTTCCATGAGAGGGACTGACGTGACATTCCCCCATTTTCCGGACCGTTGTCCGGACTGCGGCTCCCTGCTGGTCAGGGATGAAGGGGAAGCCCGGTACTTCTGTCCCAATACCGACGGATGCCCTACCCAGATTAAAGGCAAGCTGGTGCACTTTATCAGCCGCAAGGCGATGAATGTCATTGCCGGAGACGCCACTATCGAACAGCTCTACAATCTCGGGCTTGTGAAGACTCCTGCGGACTTCTACTCTCTCACCAAAGAGGATCTTCTCCGTCTCGACGGATGGAAAGACCGTTCCGCACAGAGATTCCTTGACAGTCTGGCAGAATCCAGAAAAGTGACATTCGATCATGTGCTTTTCGCATTGGGAATAAGGTATGTAGGCGAGTCCACCGCCAGGGAGCTTGCCGCATATTTCAGAAACATAGACGCACTTGCTGCCGCATCGCGCGAGGACCTGCTTCAGGTGGAAGATATAGGTGAAGTCATCGCCGACAGTCTGACAGCCTATTTCAAGGACGCGAAGCACATCGAGATGATATCCCGCCTGAAATCGGCCGGTCTGCAGTTCGAGACGGAACAGGCCGGAGGTCCCGTATCCGACATCCTTGAAGGGAAAACCATTGTCATATCCGGGAACTTCTCCGTTTCCCGGGACCGGATGAAGCAGCTGATAGTTTCACATGGCGGAAAGAACAGCAGTTCTTTGAGCGGGAAGACATCTTTCCTTCTGGCCGGAGAAAAACCGGGACCGGAGAAGATGAAAAAGGCCGGATTATCCGGTATAGCTGTCATATCTGAGCAGGATTTCATGAAAATGATTTCGACGGGAGAGTCCGGCAGGAAGCCGGCGGACAGAAACGGCAGTATGCAGCTTACGCTGTTCCAGGAGACGGAGGGGAAATGAACGGGGTAAGACATACACTTGACAAATCGAAGAAATTCTTCGCGGAAGACATCTGGCAGATCAACTTGGAAGAGCTGTCCAGATTCAAGGCGAGCGTAATCAAGTATACGAAGATACTTATACTGACGCTCAGGACGTTTTCCGCCCAGAAAATCGGATTCCAGGCAGTTGCCCTGAGTTTTTTCGGAACGATGGCTGTGGTTCCTTTCATCGCCGTGACATTTGTGCTGACCGGAGGTCTCGGCCTTGCGGACAGGCTCAAGGAACTTCTGTATGCCAACTTCAGTGACAGCCAGGATGCGGTCGACATGGTCCTCGGCTTCGCTGACAACATTATTGCCACGGCTCAGTCAAGTACGATGGGGCTTGTGAGTGCCTTGCTGTTCATCTGGCTGATATTCTGGATGATGTTCTCGGTGGAGAGAGTCTTCAACAATGTCTGGAAAGTCCACAAATCCAGGAACATCTTCAAGCGTTTTTCCTTTTATGTCATGATTCTCATCATCTCTCCGTTCATCATCATGCTGTTCTTTTCCGGATCGATCATTTATTCGAACCTGCTTGAAAGCATAGGTCTTGACATAAAATCGATGGAATCGTTTTCCGCTTTTCTCGGATGGTTGATATTCTATATAGTAGCTACATTTACCTTTTCGGCGATGTATAAATTTATCCCCAATGCCAGGGTCATGTACAGCAATGCATTGCGTTCCGCCGCTATCGCTGCGCTTGCATTTACCCTGCTGCAGTATCTTTATCTGGGGACACAGATCTTTGTAACCAGACTGAATATGGTTTATGGAGCCGTTGCAGCAATACCACTATTCATGTTCTGGATGAACTTCGGATGGTTCATCATACTTTTCGGTGCTGAACTTTCATATGCATACCAGAACATAGACAACTATAACATTGACAATTGATAACTGATTAACATGCCTATCTCAGATTTTACACAACAGGATTACGCAGTCATAGCCCGGGATTATGCCGACCTGAAGGAAGCTGCAAGGAAAAGATGCGCCAACCAGAGCGAACTGGACATGGTCCAGAAAGCCTTTGATTTTGCAAATGAAGCGCACAAAGGTGTCCGAAGACGCTCCGGCGAGCCGTATATTCTGCATCCGATAGCCGTCGCCCAGATTGTAGTCAGCAATATCGGCCTCGGATACAAGTCCATTTGCGCGGCCCTCCTTCATGACGTTGTAGAAGACACTGATTACACAGTCGATGATATACGGAACATCTTCGGAGACAAGATCGCCTCGCTGGTGGACGGTCTGACCAAGATCAAAACGGTCCTGGACAACGAGGACAAGGCCAAGCAGAACAGTATCCAGGCAGAAAATTTCAAGCGTATCCTTCTGACTCTCAATGATGATGTCCGTGTAGTACTGATAAAGCTCGCTGACAGGCTTCACAACTGCAGGACAATAGAATTCATGCCGGAGTACAAGCGTGACAAGATTCTGAGCGAGACCATGTTCATCTTCATCCCTCTTGCCCACAGGCTGGGTCTGTATGAGGTAAAGTCAGAGATGGAGGACATATGGCTGAGATACAAGGAGCCTCAGGCATTCAATGAGATTTCGGAGAAAATCAACCGGAACATAAATGACAAGGAAAAGGAAATCGACGAATTCATACAGCCTATCAACGAGGCATTGAAAACTGCCGGTTTCGATTTCGAGGTCAAGAAGAGAGTCAAGACCCCGTACTCCATCTGGCACAAGATGATAACAAAGGGCATCACATTCGAACAGGTGTATGACCTCTATGCAGTCAGGATAATCTTCAACCCGGGCGCGAATTCCACTGAAAGCGAACGTGATCAGTGCTATCACGTATTTTCCATAATAACAGGAATATACAAGTACAAGAGCGACCGTATCCGTGACTGGGTGAAACATCCGAAGAACAACGGCTATGAAGCGCTTCACTGCACTCTGATGAGCCACTCCGGAATATGGATCGAGGTGCAGATACGCACTACCAGGATGAACGACATTGCGGAAAGGGGTATTGCAGCCCACTGGACATACAAGAAAGACGGCTTCGTGGACGAGAATGAAAACGAAATGGACAGCTGGATAAGCAAGGTCAAGGAGATACTTGTAAATCCTGATGTCAATGCTCTTGAACTGCTGGATATAATCCATAACGACCTTACGACAGCCGACATATTCGTATTCACTCCCAAAGGAGACCAGAAACGCATAGCCAAAGGAGCTACAGCCCTTGATTTTGCGTACTCAATCCATTCGGAAATAGGCAACAAGGCCATCGCTGCCAAAGTGAACATGAAGCTCGAGCCGCTGTCTTATGAACTGAAGACAGGTGACCAGATAGAGATAATCACTGCAGAGACCGAAAAGCCCAAGCGCGAATGGCTCCAGTTCCTCAAGACAAGGAAGGCAAAGAACATAGTACTGGATTATCTGAAAGGCGAACGTCAGGAAAGTGTCAGTGTCGGAAGGAAAATGGTGGAAGAGCAGCTTGCTGCAATCGGCTGTAAACTGAATGACAGTACCATGAAAGCTATGCTGAGCGGGTACGAAATATTCGAAGATGATGCCGACGAACTTTTTTTCAGGGTCGGGATAGGCCTCCTGAAGCTTAACAATCTGGAAGAGATTGTCAGGAAAAACGAAGAAAAATCCGGAAAGTCCTGGGGATTCCCATGGTTTAAGAACAAGGAGAAGAAAAACAGTTATGTCATCAATGACGAAACGGATACGAAGCATAAATATGTGATAGCAGGCTGCTGCAACCCTATTCCAGGGGACAGTGTCGTCGGGTTTCTGGCTTCGGACGGAACAGTCACAGTCCACAAGAAGACCTGCAGCGTGGCCAACAGCATTGCCGCAAAGCACGGTGACAGGATAGTGATGCCAGTATGGGAAAAGGCTGCAGATCAGTCGTTTCTGGTAAGACTGTCTCTGAAGGGACTGGACAGAATAGGTATCATCAATGAGATTTCAAGATATATTTCGCTTGTGATGAGTGTGAATATCAGAAAGTTCTGTCTGGGAACCGATGAAGGTATCTTTGAAGGTTACATAGACCTTTATGTACATGACAAGGAGGATCTGGAGAAGCTCATCAAGAAGCTCAACAAGATTGAAGGCATACAGAGTGTCGTAAGATCCGATATATGATTCTGACGAATCATACAATGGTTAGTATAATTTGAAAAATGAAGAAGTTTCTAGAAAAGTTAATTCCCGCAATTCCGATCGGACTGGTGCTTGGATCGGTATTTTTTTCACATTCGTGCGCAAATACCACGACTCCTCCATCCGGAGGGCCGAAAGACACCATACCGCCGGTGATAATGAAGCTCTACCCTGCCCCGGGTACAAAGCATGTCCCTGTGCATAAGACAAACCTTGAATTCACCTTCGACGAGTATGTCGTTGTCAAGGATCCGCAGAGCATTTTCCTTTCTCCGCCTATGGAGAAGGCGCCGAAATACAGGATGAAGGGAAAGACACTGATCATTTATTTTGAGAACGACCTTGATTCGAACAGGACCTATACGCTGGACCTGACCAATGCAGTTGCCGACAACAACGAAGGCAACATGTTCCCCGGCTATAACCTTGCGTTTTCTACCGGAGCCGATGTCGATTCAATGTATATCACAGGTATAGTGCAGGACTGCAATACGCTCAAGCCTATAAAGGGTGCGACTGTCATGCTGTACAAGGACCAGTCCGACTCGGCCGTCTTCCTGCAGCGTCCCGTGGCTGCCGGAAAGACTGACGACTGGGGATATTTCTGTCTGAGGAATATTCAGGATACTGTCTACAGACTGTTTGCCATTACCGATGCCAATTATGACAACAAGTACGATGCCGCTACCGAACAGGTTGCCTTTTTCGACAGTCTGGTCAGGCCGGTGAACAGAGTACGAGATTCCGTACCCGAGCTGATGAAATACCTTATGACAGACACTCTTGCCTGTCAGGCAAGAAAGACTGAATATGCACTGAGCCTGTTCAAGGAGACACCTTCGACCCAGATGATTGACAACTCGGAGCGTGTCGGGGAAAGGACAGCCTATATCACTTTCATGGCCCCGTATGCCAGGATCGATTCGCTTTGGATTACAGGAGTGCCTCACGACAAGATCATTACACAGTTCAATATCAAGCAGGACAGTCTTGAAATCTGGATAAATGACCCTGCTCCACAGCCTGATACCCTGTATTTGAATGTAGATTACATGAAGACCGACACTTTGGGAAATCTGTCTCCGTTCGTGGAAGAGATCAAGCTGGTCAAACCAAAGGAGCTGAATGTCAGGAAAAGTGCAAGGAAGGATATAAAGAAAGAGGATACTACAGCTGTCTTTACAGTCAGCGCAGAACCTGAAAATGTAGAGCAGAACGGATTTGTCATCGAGTTCAAATATCCGCTGGTGGAATCCGCTTTCGACTCTATTTCATACCGTTATCTCAACCCGAGACAGCAGGAGACCAAAAGCAGGGTGACCATCACACAGGACAGTCTGAATCTCAGACGATATATTGTCAGGCCAGTGGAGAAGTTCCTTCCGGGATATGAGTACTTTTTGAATATTCCTGGCCGTAAATTTAAGGATATCAACGGTTTCTATAACGACAGCCTGGAGGTGAAAGTCACTCTTCCAAATGATGAGACTCTCAGTACCTTGTCGCTGGCAATGTCAGGTGTGCACAACAAATATATCGTCGATCTTCTCAACGAAGCAAAAGACAAGGTCTTGAGGACATATATTATAGACAGCGACCAGACTCTCCTTTTCCCTTATCTCAAAGCCGGGAAATATTCCATCAGAATCACTGAGGATGTGAACAGGAACGGGATAGTGGATACAGGCAACCTTCTGGAGAGGAAACAGCCTGAAAAAGTGCTGTTCTACAAGTTGGATGACGGTACTGATTTCATAGATTTGCCTGAGAAGACGGAAATTTCGCAGAGTATTGATATTGGAGAAATGTTCAGATAGCCATGAGACTTTGTTTGTTGGAATTCATACTTGTATTCTCTGTCATTCTGGCTGCAGGCCTACAGCCGGTATCCGCCAGGGGAAAAAAATCCGCTCCGGATGCAGATACGCTCAGAGTAACGACGGAATTTACTCTTCCCTCTTCGGAAGACAGCCTGAAGGCATACCTTGATACGATAGAGGTAAAAAAGAAGATAATCATCAATGACTATTCCATGATCGGAATCCAGTATGGCATGAGCATGAGCCAGGTCATGTGGAATCCTGACATGCGGCAGAAACCGCTCTTCTTTCCGGAAAATTTCGGTATCATGTATACCAGATACGGGAAAATGTTCGGCTATATGCCATATTTTGGCTTTCAGGCAGGGGTCATTTTCGCGAAAGAAGGATACAGTTTCAAGGCAGATGAACAGACAGGCAACTGGCCTGATCTCGGAGGACCGTATTCCGGTGTGCGCGAAGCTGTCATGGATGTAATCGAGGTTCCGCTTCTGGCACATATCCATGTAGATTTCTGGAAAATGAAACTGCTTGCCAATATCGGGTTCTTTGCCGGTTACAGGCTGAATATAAAGCGTACCGGCAATATCAGCCCTGAAGTGGCGGACGGGTTTATTGATACGGACAAGCGGCTGGATTACGGTATCAAGGGAGGAGCCGGTTTCGCATTTGTCTTCGATCCTGTCGAAATCCATTTTACAGCCATGTACAAGTATTCGATGGGTATGCTTCATAAGCCTGATTATTATAGCAGTTATTATTACAGATATGCATATCCGTCAAATATAATCTTTTCTGTAGGGGTCCATTTCCAGCTGACAAAAAGAATAGGAAAGACAAGACATCAGCTCAGGAGCGAAGCCAAAGAACAGGTCGGGCTGATCAATGCACTTGATGCCAATATTCCTGAAATCGATACGGTTGAATAAAAAGAAAATGTCATGAAAATCATAACAGCGACTGTAGGCAATGTAAAAATAGGGGCAGACTGCCCTATTGTAGTACAGACCATGTGCAACACCCATACATCTGATGTGGAGGCAAGTGTCGCGCAGTGCAGGCGGATGCATGAGGCGGGAGCCGGACTTATCAGGCTTACCGTTCCCGGTCACAAGGAAGTAGAATCTCTCCGTGAAATAAAGGCGAGATTAAGGAGTGAAGGGATAACGACTCCTCTTGTAGCAGATGTGCATTTTTCTTCCGAGATCGCTGTTGAAGCAGCAGAAGTCGTTGAGAAAGTGAGGATTAATCCAGGAAATTTCCATCCTGACCATGAACAGGCCAAAGCACAGTTCGCCAGGCTTGTCAAGGTATGCAAGGAAAATGGCACAGCCATAAGGATAGGGCTGAACCACGGTTCTCTTGGTTCAAGAATTACTGAAATGTACGGTAATACACCTTTTGCAATGAAAGAGGCGGCGATGGAATGGATTGACATGTGCATAGACAATGATTTCTACAATGTAGTCGTATCTCTCAAGGCCAGTAACACTGTAGTAATGGTCGAAGCCTATCGGCTTCTGTACAAAGCTATGGAAGATAAGGGCGTAGTCTTCCCTCTGCATCTTGGCGTAACGGAAGCGGGAAACGGAGATTCCGGACGAATCAAGTCAGCTGTCGGAATTTCATCCCTTCTGTCTGAAGGCATAGGCAACACAATCCGTGTTTCACTTACTGAAGATCCTGTAAATGAAATACCTGTAGCAAAGTATCTGGCTGACCGCTATGATCATAAAATACATTCCTCGATGGTGTCACTTAATCTGGAAGAAAAAAAGGCTGTAGCGACATATCATTCAAAATCAAGGGAACAGCTGATGCTGGATATGTCCTGTGATTTCGGAAAGATGCTTCTCGACAGGAAAATAGACAAAATAGATCTTAAAGGGTTCTATACTGATACAAACGGTGCGGAGATTCATCTTGACGGTTCCGAAACCGCGACTTACCTGAGTGACGAACTTATGCAGGCTGCAAGGCGCAGATTTTACCGTCCGGAGTATATTGCCTGTCCCGGATGCGGAAGAACCATGTACAACCTTGAAGAAACCTTCAATGAAGTGAAAAGGCGTACTTCACATCTGAAAGGGATGGTGATTGCCGTAATGGGATGCATAGTTAACGGTCCTGGCGAGATGGCTGATGCTGACTGGGGTTATGTTGGAGAAGGAAATCATAAGGTTTCAATATATAAAGGAAAAACCCCGGTCATGAGGCATGTGCCGGAGACCGAGGCTATAGACCATCTTCTCAGACTTATCGAAGAAGATACAGGGAAGCAGGCCTGACTATTCCTTTTTTTCAGAATCTGTCCCGGTGCCGCTTCCTGACTTGACGGTGCTGTCCTGCTGCTGATTCCTGATATCCTTTACGATAACCTTGTCTATTCTGGCTCCATCCATATCCACGACTTCAAACTCGAAATTGCCCCATACGGCTTTTTCTCCTGCAACAGGAACGTGTTCGAGAACATCCAGAATAAGTCCGGCAACAGTAGTGTATTCGTATTCCTGTACTTCATCGTCCAGATCGAAGTGCATAATGAAGTCATACATCGAGCACTGTCCGTCTACAAGCCAGCCGTCATTGTTCAGTCTTGCAACAATATCCGGCTCTTTCTGATGATCGTCATTGACTGTACCTACAAGCGCTTCCATGATGTCCTTGAGAGTGATGATGCCGCAGCATGAACCGAATTCATCGCAGACAAGAGCCCTGCTTATCTTTTTCCTCTTCATGTCTTCAAGGACTGTGTACACGTTCATGTTTTCATGGAAGTATACCGGCTTCTGGGTCATTTTTGCCAGATCAAACCCTTCTTTTCCTACATTGAGCACGAAATCCTTCAGGGAAAGAACTCCTACCACATGGTCCAGATCTCCGTCAACGACAGGGTAGGCTTCGAAAATGTTCTCCTCGATTGTATGTCTGATTTCAGTCTCCGACATCTCAAGTTCGAGAAATACTATGTCGTTTCTGAGAGTCATGATCGTACTCACCTTGAGATCTCCCAAGGTAAATACACGGTCTACTATATCCTGCTCTACTGGAGAGACTTCACCTTCGTCAGTACCTTCCTGGATTATTGACATGATTTCTTCTTCCGTTACTTTTGACTCCTGAGCCTTTACTCCCAGAATCTTGAGTACTCCTGCCGTACTTTTCGCCAGAAGCCAGACAAACGGAGATGTCAGTACTGAAATGGCGCGCATCGGTCCGGCCACCACTTTGGCGACTTTTTCGGATGCACTCATGGCGATTCTTTTAGGAACCAGTTCGCCGAGAAGGATGGTGAAATAGGTTACAATAATTACAATTATGGTCTGCGCGACAGCAGATGCCGCACCTGATGTCATGCCTGCATTTCCAAGAACTTTTGTCAGTTCTTCCGCAATCTTGTTTCCGGAGAAAATACCGGTGAGGATTCCGATCAATGTGATTCCTATCTGGACCGCAGACAGGAATTTGTCCGGGTCTGAAGCCAGCTTCAATGCCGTCTTGGCTGATTTCTGGCCTTTGTCAGCGTCTGTCTGAAGGCTGGATTTGCGCGCGGAAATAAGCGCAATCTCCGACATGGAAAAAATGCCGTTCAGGAGGATTAGGGCGAAAATGATGATTATCTCTTCCATATTCCCTCCCTGTTTTCAAAATGAAAACTGTCCGACAAGGGGACTGAATCGTCCGAATCGCCACTGATTTCAAATGTAATGGCCTGAGTGTTCTGTGCTGTAATTTCGTTCATTTCTATAATTCTGCTATAATAGTTTCGCAGGCTCTGACCTCATCTCCGATCTTTACTTTTATGTCTGCATCAACCGGCAGATACATGTCAATCCTGGAGCCGAACTTTATTATTCCACATTGGGAACCGCGCTCACTTGTGTTCCCTACTTTTGCATAGCATACTATTCTCCTGGCAAATGTGCCGGCAAGCTGCTTGAAAAAGACTTCTCCGTACATGTTCTTCACAGCCACTGAAGTATGCTCGTTAAGTTCCGAGGCCTTCGGGAGAAACGCCAGAAGATATTTCCCCGGATGATATTTATAATATGTTATTTCCCCTGAAATCGGCCAGAAATTGACATGGACATTGAAGAAATCCATATAGACCGATACCTGTATGCATTCTCCTTTTATGTATTCGTTTTCGTAAACCTTGTCTATTATCACTACTTCACCGTCGGCGACAGATGTCACAGCCCTTTCGCTTGCCGCGACATCACGGTCCGGTACTCTGAAAAAGTACATGACAAATCCCATGAAAAAAATAAAGGCCCCTGCAAGCGGATATGAGACAAATACGCAATTGATAAAATGGAGTACAATATAGATCATCAGGGCACAGAATGCCCAAATGCACAATATAGTCCCTCTGCCAGCTCTATGGATAGTCATGATTCCGCTATAAGATTTTCCGCTGCAAATTTATAAAATTTCCATTATTGTACCATGTTCCCTACCACAGAATATTGTGAACCAGAAGATAAATGACACCGATCGGAATAGCAAACAGAGTACTGTCGAACCTGTCCAGCATGCCTCCGTGTCCCGGGATGAAGTTTCCAGAATCCTTAAGCGCATAATGACGCTTCCACTGGGATTCGACAAGATCTCCGTATACTCCGGAAATATTCATGAGAACGGCAAGTGCAACGCAGTTCATTACACTGTAAGTCTGCGGGAATATGCCCGAGTAGAAAAGTACGAGGGCCACTATTACGGACATTGCGAAACCTCCCCAGAATCCGATCCAGGATTTCTTCGGAGATATTTCCGGGAAAAGTTTTTTCCCGAACTTCTGTCCCAGAGCCATGCCGAACAGGTAGGCCCCGACATCTGACGCCCAGATAATTATATAGAAGCATAGCAACAACCGGCCGGAATAGATCCCGTCAGGAGAGAATACTGCAAAATTTGAAAGTGTCATCGGTACGGCAATATAAAGAATAGCCGTATACAGGTTGGCAAATTTGCCGAAATCAGTCTTGTCCTTGACATACAGGGAGTTTATCATTACGATAAAAATCGGTATTACAGCGAGAATCACCAGTCGTCCCGGAAAGTTCCAGACATTTCCCCTGTACAGGAAAGTAAGCATGAAAAGAGTCACGCCGGCAAAAATGGCCAATGCTCTGGAAAAACGGTATTCGTTCCCCATTGTCATCTTGAAGAACTCATGCATCATCACCACCATGATGAAAACCATCAATGCCGCAAAAAGATATTTGTTCAGGAGCAGTCCTGCCATCATGACAATGACAAAGCCTGCTCCTGAAAGTGTTCTGATGATAAGATTCTTATATTTCATCTGTATGAGCTTCTTCTATTGCCTCCGGAGTATCTTTGCGGCTCATATCTTCTTTCTGATCCGCCTGTTCCTCCCTGTTTTTCCAAGGCCTTGGTCCGAAAATCCTCTCCAAGTCGTCTGCAAATATAACTTCTTTTTCGAGAAGCAATGCAGCAAGCTGTTCAAATCCTTCCTTGTGATCCATCAGAAGCTTGTATGTCCTGTCATGGATAAAACTTATAAGATCCTTGACTTCCTGGTCGATAGCTTCGGCTGTCTTTTCACTGTAAGGCTTTGAGAGGTCGTAGCCTCTTGACCCTGTAGAGTCATAGAATGACACTGTACCTACTTTTTCGCTCATGCCATAATATGTTACCATGGCATATGCCGTTTTTGTCAGACGCTCAAGATCGTTAAGTGCGCCGGTGGAAGGCTGTCCATTCACGATTTCTTCGGCAACACGGCCTCCGAGGAGCGCACACATCTCATCGACAAGCTGCTCCTTTGTCTCAAGTTTCCTTTCCTCAGGCAAGTACCAGGCGGCACCGAGAGCCTGCCCGCGGGGAACGATAGTCACTTTAAACAGAGGGTTGGCGTATTTGAGAAACCAGCTTACTGTTGCATGTCCGGCTTCATGATGTGCAATGGAACGTTTTTCTTCAGGTGTAATTATCATTGTCTTACGTTCAAGACCTCCTACAATCCTGTCGACTGCGTCCAGAAAATCCTGTTTGTCTATGATTTTTTTGTTCCTTCTGGCTGCGGTCAGTGCCGCCTCATTGCAAACATTGGCAATATCGGCCCCGGAAAATCCCGGAGTATGCTTTGCAAGGAAATCCACATCGAAATCCGGTTCCAGCTTGAGATTCTTCAGATGGACCTTGAAGATTTCCACCCTTTCTTTCAGGTCCGGAAGATCCACGTGAATCTGACGGTCGAAACGTCCTGCTCTCAGAAGTGCCTTATCCAGAATGTCTGCCCTGTTGGTCGCGGCAAGAATGATTACACCGGAGTTGGAATCAAAACCATCCATTTCCGTAAGCAACTGATTGAGCGTATTTTCCCGTTCGTCGTTAGATGAAAATCCGACATTTTTCCCTCTTGCCCTTCCGACAGCGTCTATTTCATCTATGAATACTATGCAAGGAGATTTCTCTTTTGCCTGACGGAAAAGATCCCTGACTCGGGAAGCTCCTACACCAACAAACATCTCCACGAAATCTGAGCCTGAGATGGAAAAGAAAGGTACATTCGCTTCTCCGGCGACAGCTTTTGCAAGGAGGGTCTTACCGGTCCCGGGAGGGCCGACAAGCAGGGCTCCCTTCGGAATCTTGCCTCCAAGCGCTGTATATTTTTGGGGATTCTTGAGGAAGTCGACGATTTCCATCACTTCCTCTTTCGCTCCCTCAAGACCTGCAACATCCTTAAAGGATACTTTGATATTTTCTTTTTCGGCAAGTTTTCCTGTGGACTTGCCCACGTTGAATATTCCGCCAGGTCCGCCTCCTCCATTCATTCCACGATTCATTCCCCTGAACATGAATACCCACATCAGAATAAGAAGCAGAGGGAAAAGCATCCATTCGAAAAGTGTGCTCCAGAACTTGCTGTCATTCTCCACCACGACCCTGAATCTGTCTGACTCCGGCAGAGAGTCGTTCAGCTCCCCAAAAGTCTCTTCAGGATTAAAACTGCCTGATACAAGAAATATGAAATGAGGAGATTTCTTTGGGACAACCCCTCCGAATTTGTCTGCATATTTCGCAAGCCTGTCAGGTTTTATGGTGACCCGTCCTTCAAAATCGTTTCTTATAAATACTATTTCCTTGACATCTCCGGCCTGTATCTGTTCCTTGACGTCAGACCATTCGATCTTCTGAGGGTTTGCTCCACCCTGATTGAAGAACATCCATACAATCCCGAGAATAAGGATAATGTAGAACCAAGAAAAATTGAATGTCATCCGCACCGGTTTTCTCCGCTGCTGGTTATTGCCCCTGTTCGAGGGCCTGTCATTTCCAGAAGTATTCATTCCTTATTACAAATTATATGCGGAATTACCGGTTGTCAGAATATTCGGTCCTGTCCGCATCAGCCCACAAATCTTCCAGCCTGTAGAAATCCCTGTACTGGTTCTGGAACACGTGCACGACAATATCTCCATAATCGATGATGATCCACAGAGAGTTTTCCCTTCCCTGCGACCTTATGGGCCTGCGGCCGTACTCAATGATCATCTTTTCTTCAACGTTGTCTGCAATAGCTGAAACATTGGTGGTAGACTCGGCACTGCATACGATAAAATAGTCAGAGATGGCCGTGCCGATATTTTTCAAGTCAAGGGAAACAACTTTCTCCCCTTTTTTCTCAAGCATTGCGTCTGCTATGACATCAAGTTCGCTTTTATGATTCATATTTGAATTTTCTACTGTTAAACTTTTAAATTTGCAGGGGCAAATATACGCAGAAGCCGAGAGCAATGCAAATCAAACTCGTTTGAATTTCATAGCCGAGGCGCAACGGTATAATCACTACCCCAAATTTTATATATAAAATCCGTACCAATGAAAAAAATGACAGAAATTATATGGTATGACACTATAGATTCCACTAACAGCCAGGCCAGAAGACTGCTTGAAAGGTTGACTTCACCTACCGTCATCGCTGCAAGAGAGCAGACGGCAGGACGCGGCCAGAGGGGGAATTCATGGAATAGCGAGCCGGGGAATAACCTTACTTTCAGCCTTGTCATAAAAAAAGACGGACGGCTTCTTGATAATATTCCGGTTACATGTCAATTTGTCATAAGTGAAGCTGTAGCACTCGGTGTGGCGGATTATCTTGCAACAGAGGACGTGCCGGTGAAAATCAAGTGGCCCAATGACATATATGCAGGAAATTCAAAAATCTGCGGAATACTTATAGAAAATACCGTGGCGTCAGGGGAAATGACAAGCTGTATTGCCGGAGTCGGGCTTAACCTGAATCAGACCGGGTTCCCCTGTGAAATACCCAATCCTGTCTCTCTGACAATGATTACGGGGAGAAAATACTGTCTTGAGGATACCCTTGTCAGACTGGTATCATTTATTATTGACCGTCTTGCTTCCATACATGATGACCCGGAAAAACTGAGGCGGGAGTATCTTGACATCCTGTATAGAAAAGACGAATGCCACAAGTATGTGGACATGAATACGGGAGAGGAATTTGAAGGGTATATCAGAGGTATTTCCGATTCCGCCCGATTGCAGGTAGAGATCCGGAACGGGACCGTCAGAGAATATTCCTTTAAGGAGATAGGCTACATTATCGCATAGCCTTGACAGCAGCGGCAGGATCTGCAGCCTTGAATACGGCACTTCCTGCAACCAGTATGTCCGCTCCCGCCTCAGACAACGCAACGGCATTTGACGGAGACACCCCTCCGTCAACCTCAATTTTCACATCAAGACTGCGGGAAACGATTTCTCTTTTCAGTGTCTTCACCCTGCCGTATGTGTCTTCAATGAACTTCTGTCCGCCGAATCCTGCAAAGACAGACATTATCAGGACAAAGTCACAGCTGTCCAGATAAGGGAATACTTTCTCCACAGGTACATCCGGATTGAATGCTATCCCCGCCTTTATCCCGAAAGATCGCACAAGTGTCATGACTTCCACGGGATGTTCCATGGTTTCAAGATGTGCGCTGAGCATGGCCACTCCGGTTTTTGCAAAGCGTTCTACATATTTTTCAGGGTGCGTTATCATCAGATGTGCATCCATAGGCTTGTCTGCAACGGATGCGATGGCCTCTACTACAGGAAATCCATAAGATATGTTCGGGACAAATACTCCGTCCATAATGTCAAGATGGAAAATGTCCGCGCACGAATTGACCATTTCCACGTCTTTTTCAAGATGGAGAAAATCTGCCGACAACATTGAAGGGGCGATGAGTGCCATTGTGATGGATTTTATAGAGTTGAATTGCTATATGTCAGGATAACATCATCAAGAAGAGCGACGAACTTCTCCAGAGACTTCAGATCCAATCTTTCTCCCGGTGCATGCACTCCCCTTAAGGTCGGACCGAATGATATCATATCAAGATCAGGATATTTGTCAAGGAAAAGTCCGCATTCAAGTCCTGCATGTATTGCCCTTACTACCGGGTCAATGGAAAAAAGCCTTCTGTACGAATTTCTGCAGACGTCCAGCAGTGCGGAATCCATTTTCGGCTTCCAGCCAGGATATTCGGATTCGTGAGACACTTCAGCTCCAGCTATTCTGAAGCATGCCTCTACTTTTGAGGCCGCACTCTGACGTTCTGATGTTACGGATGATCTCTGGCTCGTACCTACCCTGATTGTTCCGGGACCTGTCATCCGGACGGAGGCCAGATTGGTGGAGGTCTCCACCAGCCCTGGAATATCCATGCTCATGGCAAGTACGCCATGCGGAGCTGCGAAAAGCGAAGCTATAAGATTCCACGCAACAGATGTCTCTATTGCGGACGAATGCTCTTCATCTACTGTGGATATTTCAACACGGATGTCCGGGTCGGAAACGGCAAACTCGGCTTTAAGGTCTTTCCCGAAAGCGGCAAATCTGACGGAAGTCTGTTCCGGATTCGGGACTGCAATGACAGCTTCCGCCTCTCTTGCAATAGCATTCCTTTTATTGCCTCCGTTTATACTGCACAAGTCCAGTCCGTAGGCATATTCACTGTAGAGAAACCTTGCAAGCTGCTGGACGGCATTGCATCTCCCTTTATCGATATCATCGCCGCTATGTCCGCCCAGTCCATTGTAAATCTTGATTTTTAACAAATGTGTTATAGACGGTAACTTTTTTGTTTTGTATTTGAATACTGCGGTAGTATCTATTCCTCCGGCACATCCGATAAAAAGCTCCCCTTCATCTTCCGAATCCAGATTGATCAGGATTTTTCCTGTTATGAAATCCGGTTTAAGTGCATTTGCGCCGTCAAGTCCCGTTTCTTCCGAAACCGTAAAAAGGCTTTCAATCCTTCCTGTAGCAGCCGGATCCTCGAGCGCAGCAAGGGCAGCTGCCATTCCTATTCCGCAATCAGCTCCCAAAGTGGTATCCTTTGCAATCATCCACCCGTCTTCTATGACATACTTGATCGGGTCCTTTGAAAAATCGTGGCTGACACCGGAATTTTTTTCACAGACCATATCGGAATGACTTTGAAGGACAATGACAGGTGTATTTTCCTTACCCGGAGAAGCTTCCTTGATGATCAGTACATTTCCGGCTTCGTCTGTCTTGCACTGCAGCGAATGTGAAGCCGCAAAATTCTGCAGATATGCTATTATCTGCTCTTCATGTCCGGATTCGCGTGGGACTCTGGTGATTTCCTTGAAAATTTCAAGAACCCTTTCTGATTTCATATTACCGCAAATATTAACTGCCTATCTTGCAGGGACAAGCATCTTTTCTATATCTGAAACGTACTGTCTGATACTTTTGTCGATTGTCATAAGGTCAGATACTGTAGTGCAGGCGTGCAGAACGGTCGCGTGGTCCTTGCCGCCCAGCTCCGCTCCTATGGAGGCCAGTGAACAGTTGATCAGATTCCTGCTCATGTACATGGCTATCTGTCTTGCCTGCACAATCTGGCGCTTTCTGGATTTTGAGAGCAGTGTATCGCGTGATATGTTGAAGTACTCGCATACTGCCTTCTGGACTTTTTCTATTGTCATGTCGCTTTCCGGTTCTCCCACTATATTTTCCGTAATATGCTCTGCCATCTCTACAGTCACTTCCTTGTGTGTGAGAGTAGCATTTGCTATCAAGGAAATCAGAGTCCCTTCAAGCTCCCGGAAATTGGATTTGATGCGCGTGGCAAGATAGAAAAGCACGTCATCGCTTATGGAAACACCTTCCCTGAAGCTTCTTGACTTGAGCATGGCCAGACGTGTGGAAAAATCAGGCTTGGTAAGCTCTACGGAGAGCCCCCATTTGAGTCTGGAAAGAAGTCTTTCCTCGAAATTCTGAAGCTCTACAGGAGGTCTGTCCGAAGTGAATATCAACTGCTTTCCTGACTGATGCAGATGGTTGAATATGTGAAAAAAGGCATTCTGCGTACCAGGAGAGACAAGTTCCTGGATATCATCCACTATAAGGACATCCATTTTCATATAGAATGCAAGGAAGTCGGTAAGCTTGTTCCTTACATTCACTGCATCCATATACTGTGTCTTGAATCTGTTTGCAGGGACATAGAGGACAACCAGTTCAGGATATTTCTCTTTGATGGCTATTCCGATGGCCTGTGCAAGATGTGTCTTGCCAAGTCCTGGACCTCCGAACAGGAACAAAGGATTGAACGGAGTCTTGCCCGGTGCATTTGAGATGCTTTCCCCTGCGGTTATACCCATTTTATTGCACTCTCCTTCTATCAGATTGCCGAAACAATATACAGGGTTGAGCTGGGGGTTGACAACCAGTCTGCTTGCGGCTGTTCCGGGAAAGACAAACGGTCCCGGGTTGGCAGCCTGCGAATTCGTACTCTGAATGCTTATGGCCTTGTTGACCGGAGCATGACCGTGTGATGCAGGATATGTCATGGCTGGCTGGACAGTTACCGGCTTTACCATATATTGTAGCTTTGCACCTGCACCGAGCTCCCTTTTCAGTGTCTTTTTCAGTACATCCAGGAAGCATTCTTCCAGATACTCACGGAAAAATTCCGTGGGGACCTCTACTGTAAGTGTGGAATCTTTCAGAGAAACAGGCCTGATAGGCTTGAACCATACGGAAAACTGCTGCGGCTCGACTATCTGCCCGATAATCTGGAGACAGCGGTTCCATACCATTATGTGTTTCTCTGCTTGCATTCGGATTGAATCAGGTTAATTGTTACGATATATTCTCAAAACGGTTACAAAGTTGGGGAAAAAAATATTATAAAAAATTTCTTTTTCTATTGTTTATTATCTTTTTTTTACTTTGCCATTTTGGGCTGATTGTTATCCGTGTTCTTTTATATTTCATTGATTGACAATAAGTTATAAAAGACTAAATAATGCAAATCGCATATAATCACACTTGTAGCAATTTTGAATTATTAAAAATTGTCACAATGTCACACACCATGCTTTGCAATGGCTCAGAATACCGATATCCGAATGTATTTTTTGGGATTTTCTTCTATTTTTTTCAGTAGACTGTCTGCATCTGATACAAGATTTTCCAGGGAGTCATAAATGCTTCCTTCTGACATGAATTTTCCGAGAGTGCCATCAGGATCCTGTATGCTTTCTATCAGATTCCGGAAGGATATGACCAGTCCTTCTATGTCGGACTTGCCTAAAGCCGATGTCACGGAGTTGATATCTGACAATGTGCTGTCGGCACTGTCTGCCAGAGAATCAAGTCTGGAACTGAATGATGAAATGTTGTCTATGAATGAGCCGAGTTCTTCGGACCTGTCACCTACAGCAGCAGAAATCCTTGCGGCTTCAGTCATGGTCCTGTCGAGTTTTACTATGATGTTTCTTATGCCGGACCTGTTGTCGCTGCCGAGCAGCAAATTCAGTGATGTTGTGACAGAATCAAGGTTTTCTACAGTAGCTGTGGCTTTTGCAAGCAGCGGAACAAGCTGTCCGGCAAGGGAAGCTACCATATCAGGCTGGACGGACGGCTCCAGAAAGGAACCGTCTTCGGCAAATCTTCCGGATGTACCGGGATCTATCTTTATCGCCTTTCCTCCCATAATGTCCCGGCTGTAAATTGTCATCTTGGAATCATCGGGAATGCGGAACTTCTTGAGAACCGAGCAGGAGACATCGAAATTTCCTGTTTCCGGATCATAGTCCACTGAAGCCACACTTCCGGCTTTATAGCCTTTTATATATACTGGATCTGACGGGACGAGCCCCTCGATGTTGTCATAAGTGGAAGTGACAATCATTTCCCTGTTGAAAATGTCTTTTCCCCTGAGGAAGTTTATTACGAAAAAAGATATGAGGAGCACAACCAGTACGAACGCCCCTATTTTGAATTCTCTACCCGGTTTCATACTAATAATTTTCCAATCGTATTCCAAGATATTGATAATCTGCAAATATCCAGCTGCCACACCTGGTTTTACAGCCTTGATACTGTTCCGTCTTCAAGCCTGACAAGAAAGGCGCCGGGGAATTTTCTGCTGACTGTTCCGAATTCTTTCCTTACAGATGTTTCCGAGTCGGATACGCATACAATGTATTTGTATATCTTGCCGGACCTGACAGCTACAGGGACGTACCCTTTGAATGATTTGTCGGAATCCTGAAGCCTGCGTCCGACAGCCATGACCTGTATTCCGTACTGTACCTGTCCGTTTGCGCTTCCGGCAAGCTCCGGCTCCTTGCGTGAAACCGCCGGAGCGGTCATCGCAGAAGATGAAGCATAGTCCAGACTGTTGTCATATTTTGTCTTGAATGACTTGAAAGCATTGAAAAGTCTTGCCGATATCTGTGATCGCCCTCTTTCCGAGTTAAGCACTTTCAGATCAGCGCTGTTGGATATGAAACCGAGCTCGAGCAGCACAGCCGGCATGGCGGTTTTCCACAATACGAAAAACGAATCCTGCGAAAGGCCTCTGTTTTTCACGATCGGACCTCCGTCAAGGGATTTTATGACATCTTCCGCAAACAACATGCTTTGCTCGTAATAGGCGTTCTGCATCAGATTGAAAAAAATGAACGATTCGGGATTGTTCGGGTCGAAACCCTGATACTTGGTCGAATAGTCATCCTCCAGAAGGATTACGGAGTTTTCTCTGCGGCAGAGTTCCATGTTTCCACGGAACAGGTCGCTGTCCTTTCCGCTGGAGCGGCCGAAAATATGGGCGGAGAAGCCGCTCGGCGATGAGCTTTGGTTGGCATTTATGTGTATGGAAATGAAAAGATCGGCATGGTTGCGGTTCGCTATATCTGCCCTCTCGTTGAGAGTCAGGTATCTGTCTGTCAGTCTCGTATAATATACCTTGACAGACGGATACTCTTCCTTTATCTTCTGGCCGAGCTGCTTGGCTATGGCAAGGGTGAGGTTTTTCTCGTATGTCTTCCCGTCTTTGCTTACGCATCCTGCGTCTTTTCCCCCGTGACCGGCATCAATCACTACCGTATTCAGTCTGGGCTTCTGTCCTTCAGGGGTTTGTGCCTGTGTAGGACTGCCGGTGAAAACCAGCGCTGCGGCAAGCGTGCATATTATTTTAAGGATATATCCGGAACTCATGATAGGTATGTCGCTGTTTTGTATTTTTTGAAATATGTATTACTTTTGCATCTTGCAAAAATATGAAAAATTTGCAGAATAAGCATATATCTATGGAGAAGCTGATATTCGGGGCCATTTTCTTCCTGATTATCAGCTCATTCAGTGTTTCATCCCAGGATGACAGGCGTTCCAGGCGCAAGCGATTGAGAGAAAATGCCGTAGCCGAGCAGGTCATAAAGGATACCACTCAGGTATCCGATTCCATGTCGGCGGTCATGGATTCCATTGCCCGTGCGGATTCCGTTTCGAGGGCGGATTCGCTGGAGCTGCTTGGAAAAAGTTCGCTGGAAAGACCCGCATTTTCTGCTGCAAAGGATTCAATCATAGAAGATTTTTCCGACGGGAAACGGATGATATATTACTATGGTGATGTCAGCGTTACCTATGGCAACATGAAACTTTCCGCGGACTATATGGAATATGACCTGCAGACCCAGACCGTTTTCGCAAGAGGAACGAAAGACAGTACCGGAGCCATAACCGGACTGCCGAAGATGGAAGAGAACGGAAAGACCTATGAAATGGAGGAGGTCAGATACAATTTCGATACCCGGAAGGCGCGCATCAGCAATATGGTGACCCAGGAACAGGAAGGAATCCTTCATGGAAGGAACATCAAGATGATGCCTGACCAGTCCATAAACATTACGGACGGGAAATACACGGTCTGCGACTGCGAACATCCCCACTACTATCTGCATCTTTCTGCGGCTAAAGTGATGACCAAGCCGTCCCAGAAGACGGTTTTCGGTCCTGCGTGGCCTGTCGTGGAAGATGTTCCGATGTTTCCTGTCGTGCTTCCGTTCGGGTTCATCCCGAAACGTCCGGACAGGGCTACGGGACTGCTGATGCCTACATTCGGAGAAGAAAGCGCACGAGGCTTCTATCTCCGTGATCTGGGAATGTATTTCGTTCTTGGAGACTATTTCGACCTTTCTCTTACCGGTGACATATACACGTTGGGTTCATGGGCCGTGGATCTCAATTCAAGATATAAGGTCAACTATAAGTTCAGCGGAAGCCTTGCCGTTACGTATTCCAATGACCAGACCGGAGAAAGAGGAAGTTCGGACTTTTTCCAGACCAGGAACTTCGGTGTCCGGTGGAGCCATTCTCAGGATTCGAAAGCCCGTCCCGGTACCACTTTCAGTGCATCCGTGAATTTCTCCAGCCCGTCGAACAACAAGTACAACTCTACTTCCGTGACCGAAGCCTTGCAGAACCAGATATCATCTTCCATATCCTACTCGAAAAACTGGAACGGAAAGATGAATCTGTCCATCAATGCACTGCACAGCCAGAACTCCAGGGACAGTTCGTACTCCTTCACTCTTCCTAACCTTACTTTTTCCGTGAGCCGTTTCTATCCGTTCAAGAGAAAGAACAGGGTGGGTAAGGAAAAGTTCTATGAGCAGTTTTCTCTCGGTTACAGCACAACGCTTCAGAATAAGGTGAATTTCAAGGCTTCCGAGTTCAACCAGCCTGGATTTCTGGACAAGTTCCAGAACGGAATGACGCACAATTTCCAGATAGGACTTCCGAATTTTTCTCTCTTCAAGTATATAAATGTGACTCCGAGCGTGTCATACGGTATGAACTGGTTCTTCAACAAGACAGAGAGGGTCTATAATGAAGCGACCGGTCAGGTAGAGGAACGGGAAGGCGGTCAGTTCAGCACATTCGGAACCACACACAACTATTCCGGAAGCGTATCAATGAACACCAGACTTTACGGTATGTTCAATTTCGGCGCACACAGGAAGATCCAGGCAATCAGACATGTTGTTTCACCAAGCCTTTCCTTCTCTTTCAGTCCGGAAAAAGGTACATATTTCAATGGTTGGAGGACACTGAAATACACGGACAAGGATGGAGTCGAGCATAGTGAAGACTACAATATTTATGCGGGCCAGATATATTCGGCTCCGGGAAAAGGAAAAACAGCCAGCATGAATATTTCAATAGGAAATAACGTTGAAGCCAAGGTAAGGGATTTGCGTGATACCACAGGAGCAGGTACGAAAAAAATCAAGCTTATAGACCAGCTTAATCTTACGACAGGATATAATTTTCTGGCAGACTCTCTCAACCTCAGTAATATAGGCATAACTATGTCTACTTCCGTATTCGGGAAGGTAGGTATCAGTGCAAATGCCAATTTTGATCCGTATGCTGTCGATGAAAGGGGCCGTAAAATCAATAAGTTCAATGTCCAGACCCAAGGCTGGGCAAAGCCTCTGCGTCTGACGAATGCCAGTGCGTCCGTTTCCTATTCGTTTTCCGGGGAAGGGAAAATCAACGGAAATGACGGAAGCGGAGGAACCAATGCTGCCGACAGTTACACCAGAGTGTATTATCATCCTGTGACGGGAGAATACATTCCGGGCGGATGGCTTTATTACATGAATCCGAATGCCCCGTGGTCGGTCAATATCAATTACTCCTACAACTATAGCAGGAGTTACCAGTATACCAATGACCATCTTATTACAAATCACCGCCATACCCAGACTCTTGGACTTACGGGAACGTTGAAGCTGACACCGGCGATGTCCCTCAACCTTACTACAGGCTTTGACCTTATGGCAATGAAAATGACCACAACCCAGTTGAGTGCGCAGTATAATCTGCACTGTTTCAACATATACGTGTCATGGGTACCTAACGGACAGTGGGAATCATGGAGTTTCCGCATTTCCGCCAATGCCGCCGCACTTGCCGACCTTCTCAGATTCAAGAAAAGCAGCAGTTACTGGGACAATAATTTCTAGCGGACATTGTTATTCTGATATTTTTGGTTATCTTTGCGCGGTCTGAGCGTATTGTACGCGATATTCAGGTCTCTCCTGACCTGCTTCTTCATTTGAAAATAAATTTCGGAAACTTTACATAACAGTAGAAACATGCACAAGATTTTTGAGCTGAAAGAGATGGATGACGAAAAACTCCAAAGCATAGCTGCGGAACTCGGCATCAAAGGGGCGAAAAAGAAAGATAGGGACTCTCTCGTCTATGAAATTATGGACAAGGAAGCTGTTCTGGATTCACAGAAAGCACCTGAAAAGATAACAAAAAAACGAGGCCGGCCGCGTAAAACGGCTTCTGTTGCCGTGGAGCAGACCGGCACACAGTCAGGTAAGCAGGAAGAGACTCCGGCAGTTCAGTCCGTACAGGCTTCCACCGATGAAAAAGGACCTAAAAAAAGAGGGCGCAAGCCGAAATCAGCGCCTGCACAGCAGACAGTAGAAGCCAAAGAGCAGAAAACGCAGGATTCCCAGCAGGAACAGGACCAGTCTAAGGAAAACAAACGGCAGCAAAAAAGCAGAAGCCAGAGACAGGACGTTCAGCAGCCGGCAGATCACCAGCCAAAGACAGAACCGGATAAACCGGAGAACACTTCCCGTAAAGAAGATACCGCTCTCCAGCAGGGCGGAACAGAATCAGAGGTCATCCAGCAGCAGGAAAGCCAGCAGAGTGTACAGAACGGTCCGTATCAGCAGATACAGCGTCAGCAGATGCCTGTTCCGCGTGACCGTAAAGAGAGGATGCAGTACATGCAGAGAGCGGCACAGCAGTATCAGCCACAGAGGGTACAACAGCCTAAAATCGAGTTCGAGGGTGTGATTGAAGCTACCGGGGTTCTTGAAATCATGCCGGACGGCTACGGCTTCCTCAGATCATCCGACTACAATTATCTTAATTCTCCGGATGACATTTATGTTTCCCAGGGACAGATAAAATCCAACGCACTCAAGACAGGAGATACTGTAACAGGAGAAATCAGACCGCCAAAGGAAGGAGACAAATATTTCCCTCTGGTGCGTATAAAATACATTAACGGACGTACACCTGAGTTTATCAGGGACAGGATTCCGTTTGATTTCCTCACTCCTTTATTCCCAAATGAGAAATTCACTTTGCTCGGAAACGGCCACAATGATTTGTCATGCAGGGTTGTAGACATGTTTACTCCTATCGGGAAAGGTCAGAGGGGACTTATCGTGGCACAGCCGAAGACCGGTAAGACCATGCTGTTGAAATCCATTGCGAATGCCATTGCGGACAACCATCCGGAGGCATATCTGATAGTGCTTCTGATAGACGAGCGCCCGGAAGAGGTGACAGACATGGCCCGCAGTGTAAAGGCGGAAGTTGTAGCCTCGACATTTGACGAACCGGCTGAAAGACATGTGAAAGTAGCCAACATGGTGCTCGAAAAAGCAAAAAGAATGGTCGAATGCGGTCATGATGTCGTCATTTTCCTCGATTCTATTACCAGGCTTGCAAGAGCCTACAATACAGTCCAGCCTGCATCGGGCAAGGTCCTTTCGGGAGGAGTCGATGCAAATGCCCTTCACAAGCCTAAAAGATTTTTCGGGGCAGCAAGGAATATCGAAAACGGAGGTTCGCTTACAATTCTTGCAACTGCGCTTACTGATACAGGTTCGAAGATGGATGACGTCATTTTCGAGGAATTCAAGGGAACAGGAAATATGGAGTTACAGTTGGACAGGAAGCTTGCCAACAAGCGTATTTTCCCTGCTGTAGATGTTACCTTGAGCAGTACGCGCCGTGATGACCTGCTCTATACCCAGGAGCAAAGCAACAGGATTTGGATATTGCGGAACTATCTTGCGGACATGACATCTGTAGAAGCGATGGAATTCCTTAAAGACCGGATGGAAAAGACGGTCTCGAATGAAGAGTTCCTGATAACAATGAACGGAGACAAGCTCAAGTAATGAATATAGAAAAACATCCGCTTGAACCTTTTTTGCCGGAAGCTGCCAGGTTATTGATGCTTGGCAGCTTCCCGCCTAAAAGGGAGAAATGGTCCATGGAATTCTTCTATCCGAATTTCATAAATGACATGTGGAGGATATTCGGGATCGTATTCTTTTCCGACAGGGAACATTTCGTCACTGCGGACGGAAAGCATTTTGACCGTAATCTCATTTCTGGATTCTGTCAAGAAAAAGGTATCGCCCTTTATGATTCGGCGACTGAAGTTGTACGTCAGAAGGACAATGCTTCAGACAAATATCTGGAAATAGTATCTCCTGCCGACATTGAGGGGCTTCTGGAAAAAATTCCGGACTGCCGTACTATCGTAACAACCGGAGAAAAGGCTACGGATGCCGTATGCAGCATTTTCAAGTGCGGGAAACCGAAAACAGGATGCTGTGTCGGAATTACTGCATGCGGAACCCGGAAACTAAGCTTTTATCGGATGCCGTCATCTTCAAGAGCATATCCCATGTCTGTTGTAAAAAAGGCTGAAATCTATAGACTTATGTTTGAGGAAACGGGGCTTCTTCGGTAATGTATATATAAAAAAATGAGCCGTCGCCGCTCACGCGGGGACCACTCATACTAACCACATAATTAATAACACTAAAACTAATAACCAATAAGTCGAGGTGCCAAGCAGAATCGAACTGCTGTACATGGTTTTGCAGACCATTGCCTAACCACTCGGCCATAGCACCTTATTTCAAATATCTTCTCCAAAACGGAGTGCAAATATATGAACTTTTTCCGGAAATGCAAAATTTATTTCTAAACCTGCGCTTCATTTCCTGAACCGTAAAAATAACATCAATTTCCGTATCGGAAATCATTCGACATACAGAAGCAGTCCTTTCAGGTATTCTCCTTCCGGATGATATATGTTTACGGAATGGTCAGCCGGCTGATTCAGCCTGTCAAGTATCCGAACACTTCTGCCGGTACCGGCTGCAGCTGAAAATACCGCAAGGGCAAATGCTTCCTTATCTACAACCTGGGAACAGCTGTATGTGAATACAAGGCCTTTGGATGCGACTTTGGATATCGCAAAGGCATTAAGTCTCTGATAGGCTCTGAGAGCATTTTTCAGCGCCCCGCGGTGCTTTGCAAAGGCAGGAGGATCGACTATCATCAGATCGTACTTCCCTTCTGGGGCATCTTTGAGAAAATCGATTGCATCGCAGCAGTATCCTGTATGCCGGGAATTGTCAAAGCCATTGATACGGACGTTTTTTTCTACCAGTTCCATTGCTTTTCCGGAACTGTCCACTGAATCCACGTGTCTGGCACCGGCAGCAAGTGCATAAACCGAAAAGCCTCCGGTATAGCAGAAAAGATTCAGGACATTCCTGCCGGAAGCATATCTCTTTACCATAGCCCTGTTTTCACGCTGGTCAAGGAAAAAGCCTGTTTTCTGCCCGGATGACCAGTTGACGGTAAATTTATGTCCGTTTTCAAGCACCGTGCATTCGTCCTGTACAAATCCTTCCTTTCTGTACAGATATCCGTCAACAAGTTCAAGTCCCGCCTTGAATGGGGCTGTTCCCGAACTTTTGTCATATACTGCTTTCAATGTATTTCCGTAAACCTTCTGCAAGGCGTCGGAAATCTGCTTCCTGCTTCTGAACATGCCTGCGGAATGGGCCTGCATGACACAGACGCCGTCATAATAGTCGACGATGAGTCCAGGCAGGTTGTCCCCTTCTCCATGTACCAGCCTGTAGCAGTTGGTCAGAATCTCTTTTTCCATGCACGAAGACGGTTTTGAAGCGAGTCCTGCCGCAATCCTCACGTCAAGGGCCCTCCTGAGCATTATTTCCCAAAAATCCGGACTCTGGACATCGGAATCAAAACTCAGGATCCTGACAGCGATTGAACCTATCTGATAATGGCCTGAGGCCATGAATGTTCCGTCAGAAGCATAAACACCTACCAGATCGCCTTCGGCCGGACTGCCTGCAATCTGGGCTATTGCTCCGGAAAACACCCATGGATGAAACCTCTTGAGAGACTCTTCTCTCCCCTTTTTCAATATAACTTTAACCATACCGATTACTCTTCTCTTGACTGCTGCAGTTTCAGGTACATCTCACGGCAGACCCATGCATCGGTCGCCGCATATTTTTCCTGGGCTTCCGAGAGCGTTTCCGCCTCCCAATTTGAAAGCTGCTGCGACTTGGAAATCTTGAATCCCAGAATGATGGCAGTCATTTTCTTTACGCTCTTGTCCCTGATACCGAACTCAGGCACCATTTTCTGGAGGTCTACAAAAGCCCTTGGAGTAAAATAACTGTATCTCTGCAGCCCTCTGATATCGTCATTTACAGCCGCGCCTACCTTGATTATCTTTTCATTGGACAGAAGATTGCACAGTCTTCTGTGCATGCCTGTGCTTTTTATCCTGAACAGATAGGCCTTTTCAGGGCCTGACAGCTGGAGCAAAGCGACTCCATACCGTGGCTGGTCTGGAGAAAAACAGGGTCTGGTCTCGGTATCAAAGCCTATTATTTTCTGGCTTCTGAGATAGTTGACAGCTCTGTTGAACTCTGCGCCTACGGTGTCAATGACAAATATCTTTCCCGGAAAGCAGGCTAAATCCAGCTTGTCCAGCTCTTCTGCGGAAATACTTTCCTTAAAATACATTTTTCAATTAAAAGAACAACAATTCACGGTACTTGGGCAAAGGCCACATTTCATCATCGACTACCATTTCGAGATGATCTGCACTATATCTGACTTTATCCATAAGGTCTTTGACTTCATGGGAGTAGACTTTTGCTCTCTCTGCAATGTCTTCAATCCTGTTGGCACGCTTGCGGGCCTCGACAAGCTCTTCAACATCATGTGAGATGGCATTTGTCAGACAGGAAATATTCTTGAGAGTCGCAAATTCGGAAGAACACAGGCTTTTATACTCGTCTCCGAAAATCTCCTTTACCCCCTTTACGTTCTCGATAAGTATATTCTGATACCTTACGGCTGCAGGCAGGACATGATTCAGACAGATGTCTCCGATCACCCTGGCCTCAATCTGAAGCTTCTTTACATATGTTTCATTCAGCACTTCAAAACGGGCTTCGACCTCGTTTGGAGCAAGAACACCAAGCTCCGAGAACAGATCCAGTGTCTTCTTTTCATGATACACTTCATATGCCTCGGGAACGTTTTTTACGGCCCGGAGACCGCGTCTGGCAGATTCTTCTTGCCACTCCTTGCTGTAACCGTTGCCTTCGAACATTATATCCTTTGATTCATGGATGAATTTCCGGACTGTATTCATGACCGCGGTCGAAAGGTCCTCCCCTTTGGCAGTCAGGGAGTCTACTTCTGCTCGGAAATTCCTGAGGCTCTGCGCTACAGCCGAGTTAAGGACATATGTTGCGGAAGCTACGTTCATGGAAGAGCCAAGGGCACGGAACTCAAACCTGTTGCCGGTAAATGCAAACGGAGATGTCCTGTTCCTGTCGGTGTTGTCAGGGAATATTTCAGGAATGGAATTCACGATCTTGATTGACTCCAGCCCTGCTTCTGACTCCGGGAGGGTTTCCATGTTCTCAATGGCTTTGAAGATACCGTAAAGTGTCGAACCTGAAAAGATTGACATTACTGCCGGAGGAGCTTCATGTCCGCCCAGACGATATGAGTTGCTTAGCGTTGCGACACTGGTCATCAGCAGGTAATGGTGTTCATAAACGGCACGGACTACAGCTGCATAGAACGAAAGGAACTGCAGGTTCTTGTTAGGCGTCTTTCCCGGAGAAAGAAGGTTTACTCCTGTATTTGTCACCATTGACCAGTTGCAGTGCTTGCCGGAGCCGTTGACTCCATCAAAGGGCTTTTCGTGGAAAATGACCTTCAGATGATGCTTTTCAGCCACTTTCTGCATGATGATCATCAGCATCATGTTCTGGTCAATGGCTTTGGTGGCACTACAGAAAACCGGAGCGCACTCGAACTGGTTCGGGGCCACTTCATTGTGCCGTGTCTGCAGGAGGATGCCAAGTTTGTATGCCTCTGTTTCGAAGTCTTTCATGAATGCGCTTACCCTGGAAGGGATTGCTCCGAAATAATGGTCTTCAAGCTGCTGGTCCTTTGCGGATGTATGGCCAATGACCGTACGGTTGCAGAGAACGAGATCGGGTCTGGCATTGTAAAGCGATTCGTCTACAAGGAAATATTCCTGTTCAAGACCGAGATTCACTCCTACGCTTTTTACGGACTCGTCAAAAAGGTTCGCCACTGAGGTGGCTGCATCACTGAGTGCCTGGAGCGACTTCAGATTCGGTACTTTGGTGTCAAGAGCCTCGCCTGTGTATGATACGAAAACCGAAGGTATGCACAGAGTCCCGTCTAGAAGGAACACCGGAGAAGAAGGGTCCCATGCGGAATATCCGCGGGCTTCAAATGTGTTCCTGAGTCCTCCGTTCGGGAAGCTGGATGCATCAGGTTCCTGCTGGACAAGGGCGCTTCCGTTGAATTTCTCGAACGCTTTCCCGTCTTTTACAGAGATGAACGCTTCGTGCTTTTCCGCAGTGGCATCAGTCAGCGGCTGGAAAAGATGGGTATAGTGTGTCGCTCCGTTTTCCATCGCCCAGGCTTTCATCCCGGAAGCGATTTCATTCGCCATTTCCCTGTCGATTTTGCCCCCGAACTTCACTGCGGACAGGACCGCTTCATATGCCTGCTGGGACATGTATCCTCTCATTTTGTCAAGATCGAAGACATTGCGGCCGAAATAATGCGAAACCGGCCCCTGATCAACATAGAAACGCTCCGTTTTGTGCGAAGCAGCCTCATTCAAAGCTCTTTGTCTAAATGCAGCCATAAAACGTACGAAATTAATTTTAAAGAACGACCGCAAAGGTAAGTAAAAAATATTAACTTTGCGGGCGTTCAAGAAATTTATAAAACAATTTGACATGGTTAAAATTTCCCGGAAAGCGCAGCTGATGCCTGCATCTGCCATCAGAAAACTCATTCCTCTGTCTGACGCGGCGAAAAAGCAAGGAGTAAAAGTATACCACCTGAACATGGGTCAGCCGGACTCGAAGATAAATTCTCCGGAGTGCGCACTTGAGGCTGTCCGCGGCTTCAAAGGAACCAACGTGCCATATTCCAATTCCGCAGGACTTATAGAGCTGAGAGAAGGACTCGTCAGCAAATACTATAGAAAAATAGGTATAAACATAGAAGTTCCAGAGCTTCTGGTGACTGTCGCCGGGAGCGAGTCCGTGCTCATGTCACTTGAAATAACCTGTAATGAAGGTGATGAAGTGATAGTGGTCGAGCCGTTCTATACCAACTACAACACCTTTGCGTTCATGAACGGCATCACCCTGAAAGCTGTCCCTACCGATATCAGGAACGGCTTCCAGCTGCCTCCCGTTGAAGAGTTCGAGAAGGCCATTACCGACAGGACCAAGGCGATTCTTGTCTGCAACCCCGGCAACCCTACAGGTACCCTCTATACAAAGGAAAGCATGCTTGCTTTGGGCGAAGTCGTGAAGAAGCATGACCTGTTCCTGATTTCAGACGAAGTGTACAGGGAGTTCTGCTATACTGACGAACCGCATTTTTCCGCGATGAACATCCCCGGAGCAGAGCAGAATGTCATCCTTATCGATTCGGTATCAAAACGGTACAATCTCTGCGGCGTCCGCGTGGGGTGTATAGTCTCACACAACAGGGAGGTCATGGCGGCCGCAATGAAGTATGCCCAGGCAAGGCTCTGTCCTCCTGTGCTTGGCCAGATTGCTGCAATCGGTGCACTTGACACCACAGACGAGTATCTGCATGATGTACGCGCGGAATATATCAGGAGGCGTAATTTCATGATTGAGAATCTGAACAGAATCCCCGGCGTTTATACACCGATGCCGATGGGCGCATTCTATACGGTTGCAGAGCTTCCTGTAGATGATACCGAGAAATTTGCACGCTGGATGCTTGAAGAGTTCCGCTATAACGGGGAGACTACAATGGTAACACCTGCGGCATCATTCTTCAAGACACCCGGCAAGGGTATGAACTATGCCAGGATCGCATACGTCCTTGAGATACCTGAGCTCGAGAAGGCTATCAGATGCCTCGCCGAAGGACTGGAGAACTATCCGGGGCGGACCATATAGACACCGGTGCTATTCGCATTCGTGCTCATTACAGTTTGACAGAGGCGTTTCCATTTCAAGTGTGGAATGATGAATGCCTCTGTCAAATAGTTTGTGCTTGATGCTCTCCTTTATATTTTCCATACGGTCCAGATCTGCAATTACCACATGGGCGGTGAGTGCAGTTTCAGTCGTACTGATCGGCCAGATATGGAGGTGATGTACATCAATGACACCTGGGGTATCTGAAATCATGGACTTTATTTCATCCGGATCTATGTTTTCCGGGACTGCGTCTATGGACATTCTCAGGCTTTCCGACAGGAGTTTCCATGTCGAAACGAGTATAATGGCCGCTATGGCCAGACCTATGACAGGGTCGATGACGGTGAATCCTGTAAACGAGATAATGATTCCGGACACGACCACACCTGCAGACACCAGTGTGTCTGTGGCCATGTGAAGGAATGCACCCTTGGTGTTTATGTCATGTTTCTGCTGTTTCATAAGCATGACAGCGGTGATTCCGTTGACAAGTATACCCGCTGCTGCAGTCCATGTGATCGCAGCCCCGTCTACAGGAGCAGGCTCGCTGAACTTCCTGATGCTTTCGGTGATTATCGCACCGACTGCCGCCAGAAGAATGATTGCGTTCAGAAGAGAAATCAGCACTGAACTTTTCCGGTAGCCGTAGGTGAATTTTTTTGTCGCATGTGACAGTGACAGTCTGAAAGCTGCCATGGAAAGCATAAGGCTGAAGACATCGCTGAGGTTGTGCCCGGCATCGGAAAGAAGGCCGAGAGAGTTGGACCGGAAACCTACTGCAGCTTCAATGACAACGAAAAGGGCGTTCAGTACGATAGCAGTGATATATATTCCGTTGAGAGAAGTTATCTCATGAGTGTGATGATGTGCGTGTGCTCCCATATGTTTGTTCTGAATCCAGCCGCAAATGTAGCTGGCATGACTTACAACCAGGTTGCAATCTTGCGGTAACCACCTGACACCGTATCATGCGCCTGCCGCTTCCCAAAAACTGTCTGCCGACCGTCTGCAGGAGTCCAGAAAACGTCTGATGAGGGGTTGCATCCCGGGGTCGCCGAAACGGAATACTGTTGACGATGAAGGAAGTCCCAGTGTATCCAAAAGCTGGAACTTGCGCGGGTCGGAAGCGGCATCAGGACACCAGAACTCCTTGCCGGCCAGCATTGAGAACACCATCAGGTGGAATGAAGTACCTACCGTACATCCTGCTCCGTCCAGCAACCGGATGAACCCGGCAGGGCCTGTCGGACAATCAATCACGGATGTGAATGTTTCCTGGCCGGTTCTGCGGCACTGCGCCCCGTCCGAAATCCTGACAATTTCCCGTCTGCTTTCCTTCGGGAGCACCCCGGCGGAATTCTTTCCCATCAATCCTGCGGAAATGGAATCTGCAAGCATCTCCGCCTTCCGGTCCTGCCGGCCCGGAGAATAGTACAGGATATATTTGCCTGCATTGACAGACTCCGGCAGGGCCGAAGATTCGCGCTCCGCCACTTTTCTGTAAAAATCCATATCGTGAAGGAGGACCGGATCAGGCATGACAGGGCAGGCCTGGTTTCGCGATGCCTGGAGCAGCCCGCTTCCGGACAAAAAATCCAGTGTAGTGCTTTCCCTGACAGAGATGCGGTCATATCCGGCAATCAGATCCCTTATTCCGGATATCTTTTGTCGTGAAATATTTCCGCTCATGGAACATTTTCCTGAAGAAGGGGCGTAAGCTATTTTTCCGGGTCCGGATGACAGTCCTCTGCCGGCAGTGCGGTCAAGAAAGTCCAGGAAATAGGCCGTGGAAAAATCCATGGCATCCGGATTCCATATCTGGTCACTTCCGCTGACAATCATATCGAATGATGACCAGTCGTAGAGCCGAAGCGATTTTTCCGACATGAAGCATTTGTCAGTCAGATGCAGATTCTTTTCGGAAAAGTTTCTGAAAGCGCGCCGCTTGCAGTTCATTGACCTTATTTCTCCCCATCCGGAAAGGAGCCTTCTCGCAGTCTGTTTGGCGTTATATACCGAGTTAAGACTGACAGGAGAAGGATAAAGCCTGCGCTGTGCCTGACTTCTGAAATCGATGACATGTACATCATGACCGCGTGCCGACAGATACTCCTGAAGAGCATATGCCTGCAGTGCGGAGCCGTAATTCAGTGCGGCATGAAATGTCAGAATCCCTATTTTCATACATGTTTCCTTAAAATCCAGTCTGCGACCAGAAGATAATACACTTTAAGCCCAAATAACGGTTCTATAGCCCTGAAAAGCTTTATTCTCAGACTCTTGTGGAATGGGGCGCGAAGCTGTTTGTTGCCTGCGGCAGCTTCATCCACGGACCTTTGGTAAGAATTCATTTTTTCCCTGAGACGAGCAAGTATCCTTTCCCCTTTTTCCGTAACAGGGAGAAGCAGCGATACACCGTAAGGATGCTCCGGAACATCTTTCCCCAGTCCCCAGAAGTCCCCGACAGTCATATCGGAAATCCTCTGGCGGCGTGCGAACGGGCATCTGTAGCAGCTGTCCCTGTATATGAATCCGTCAAGAAAAAGGTTGTAGTAAAGTTCTTCGGTCCTTCTGCCGGAAAGCGGCGTATGTGAGTATTCCGAATTTTCCGTGGCAATCTTCATTGCAAAATTCCCTCCTGTCCTGAATGTCATGCCCGAAACCTTTTCCGGAGAAATATGAAGATTCCTTTCTACATAATCCCTTAGCAGTTTCATGGAAGGGACTCCATGGCATATTATGTCCACGAGTAGAAGATTGTCCGGAACAGTTCCGAACATATTCCTGACTGCTGCGATTTGGCATGGAGTTCCTGTAAAAAGCGTCAGGCGGCCCTCCCGCACATCATTCCTGACGGCAGGCAGTATCTCCGAAATGGAACTCTGGACATATTTCGACCCTTTTAATGCATGCAGTCCTTCCGTAGTGCTTACTCTTATGTGATTTACGGTAAAGGATTTGCCGGACTGACTGTCTCCCCGACACACGGCACTGCCGTATACAATGCCTCCTTCAGATATGACATATCCGGACAGGACTGCCGCAGCACCTCCTGATGCGCTTGAAATATATTCGGCCCGGTCTTTTGCCCATGCTGCCCATGCGGAAACAGGCTCTCTGAACAGGTCTTCTGTCATGCCTTTTCTGCAGGTATTGGCCGGGCAAATCTCAGCACATCTGCCGCAGTCCACACACGACGAGGCGTCTATGACCGGATAGAGGTGTCCCAGCTGCATTTCTTTCATTGAAATGCATGACTTGGGGCAAACTGCTGTGCAAAGTTCACAGCCTGTACAGTCCTTGTATTCGCATATCCTGTCCATCTGCAATCCGTATCTGATGTTTACTTGCCTGTTTTGTGGAACAGTTTCAGGCTCCAGTCCTTAAACATTGTAGCCATTGCTTTTCTCTCCGCCCTGTCAAGAGCGACGCACCAGGCTGCTGTTCCGGTACATATCACTGAAATGCAGCACAGCAGCAGAAAAGACATGAGACTGTCCTCGCGAAAGACCAGAAAGCGGAAAAACAAAGGCAGCGGAAGAGAGGCGGCAAGCAAGGCGGAAATCCTGATTATCACATTCCTGACATATCTTCTGAAAGAAAATCCTATCTGAGCTCTGGCAAACAGGAATCTGGTGAAACCCGCAATGACCGAGAAGCCTATCGTGGCATAATATACGGACTCCGGAGGCAGTCCGGTTTTCAGGAGCATATATGCGGCCGGAATACCGATAAGAATAATAAGGCTTACGGTTATCTGATAATTGCGTATATTGCCCGTAGCGGCAAGAGATGTCATCAGAGGGCTGCCGAAAAGCGCGCATACCAGTGTATCCGTCATGATCAGTACAATGAATGATGCCGCATGGTCGGGCTCTTCCTTCAACCATATATCCAGAACGTAATCCACATTCAGCAGCAGAGGCAAAGCAAAAAAATAGAGAAGGACGAACGAGAATTTGAGCCCGCGGAGAGCCAGTTTCTCCATTTCCCCCGTTTCTCCCTGTGCATAGTTTTTTGTTATCTGGGGGTTGAATGCCACCTGGAAATTGGAAACTAATCCGTTTACCGAATTCGACACTTGCATGGCGATACCACGGGCGGCATTGACCGCTGTACCGAAAAAGAGATTCAGCACGATATTGATACCCTGGTCCTTCATTATCCAGGCAAGGCTTCCGAAGACGTTCCATCCGGCAAAACCGGACATTTCCCTGTATAGTGTCCTGTCATTTACTTCGGACATTCTGCATTCACTGTATTTCCTTCGGCACCAGACCTGATAAAATGTCCTGACACCGATCTGGATCAGAAGCATCAGCAATCCGTAAATTACCAATTTGTCATACGGTATGACCGTCAGGGCAAAAACCAGAGCAAGTTTTGCAACGGCTTCCGCAATACTCACATAGGCGAATATGTCCATTTTTTCGTGGGCAATGATGACGGCGTTGAACGGAACCTGAATCACATTCACGAAAAATGTCAGGACGGAGAACTGGTACACCCACCTGGCTGCGTTCATCCTTTCAGGTTCGATTACAAGTTTGTTGTTCAGCAGCCACAGTCCGACTGTTTCGGCAAGCAGGACTATCATAATACCGAGAACCAGATGTATGTGCATTGCCGCGGAAAAAACTTTCTGCAGTCTCACCGGATCCCCCCTGCCAAGCTCGTATGTCAGATACCGCTGTGTAGAAGATGCCATACTGTTGTTCAGGAAAGCGAACATAGTTATCACTCCCCCGACAATATTGTATATTCCGTAGTCATCTACGCCTAGAATATCGAGAACAATCCTGGAAGTGTACAGTGTCACCAGCAGAATGAGAATCATTCTGATATAAAGGAAAACCGTATTCCTTGCTACCCTTCTGTTGTTGGTCGAACTTTCCTGCGGCATGGTTGTTTTTCTGTAATTACCTTGTCTTCAGTATTATATAGACCGCCAAATCCGGCAGGATCCTTACGGACAGGTGATTAAGCGCTCCGGAATGGAAATCCCTGGCAATTTTCCGCAAATACCCGATTCTTTCCCGGCTCTTTTCAAACGAATGTGTACGGACATAGGATGCAAGCGCAGTCTTGTACCAGTATATGACAGAGGGCAGCTCCGGCATCTTGCAGCCTCTCTTCCGGCTGCAGGTCATACTGTCATATCCGAGCAGGAAGTAAATGGCTTTCACGACTTCCAGATACGAGTCGGCGCTGAATTCATATTTGGTGATGAACCTGTCCGGAACGCTGTAGCGGTAGCCTATATACGGCACATAAGTCACATGACAGTTTCCTGCAAGGTATCCGAGCACGAAGTATTCATCTTCAAATACTTTGAACGTCTCGTCGAACCGCAGTCCCCTGCTCTCGATTTCCGCCCTGACAAAAAGTTTGTTCCAGATGAAATTAAGCAGGCTGCTGTTGAGAAGCTTCCCGAGTATTTCTGCAGGGTCCTCGAAAGTGCGGACAGTTCCGGTTTCCAATGCCCTGGTTTCCTGCCTGCTGCCGTCCGTACGGTATCCGCAGACCACCAGTCCTCTGTTTCCGGCGTATTCCGCCATACTTGACAGCCAGTCTTTTTCTACACAGTCATCACTGTCACAGAATGCAACGTATGTCCCGGATGAAAAGTCCAGTCCGGCATTCCGTGCCGAAGAGACACCCCCGTTTGGCTTGTGCAGCACCTTAACCCTGCTGTCCTTGGCAGAGAATGCATCGCAGATTTCCTTTGAGGAGTCTGTACTGCCATCATCGATCAGAATGATTTCGAAATCCGCATAGGACTGGTCCAGCAGACTTCCGACACACCGACGTAATGTCTTTTCCGAATTGTAGACAGGTACTATTACGGATATTTGCGGAGTCTCCTTTCTTGTCATGATTCTTTCTGTTCCAGATAACCGGTATCGTCAGGCAGGAACTCTCCTTTTGCCGCTTTTCCGGCGCCGGCAGCTACTGCAAGAGCATCGCATCTTTCGTTTTCAGGATGTCCGGCATGGCCTTTTATCCAGTGGAAATATATCCTGTGGGAACGGTACAGCGGAAGGAAACGCTGCCAGAGATCGGGATTCTTCGCTTTGGAAAAACCTTTCCTTTCCCAGTTGAACAGCCAGCCTTTATTGACAGCATTGACTACGTATGAAGAATCGCTGACCACATGTATCTCGGCATTTTTCCATCTGACCGCTTCCAGACCCTTTATGACGGCCAGAAGTTCCATTCTGTTATTGGTAGTATGTGCGAATCCGCCGGAAAGCTCCAGTTCATGACCGGCGCATTTCAATATGGCCCCATATCCTCCGGGGCCCGGATTCCCGCTGGCAGCGCCGTCAGTATATAGATAAATGGGAGGTTTTTCCATCAGTGTTTACTATTCTACTACGCTGCCGTTCTTGTTCGGTTTGACTTCTGAAGAAATGGACTGGACATTCATTTTGCCCGCCTGCAGGTCGTCATAGTCTGCCCTGTGGCTGCATATATCGATTGCCGTATATATTGATGATATCATGGAATGGGGATCAGCTATGTCCCTGCCCGCCATTTCGTATGCAGTTCCATGGTCAGGAGATGTGCGGACAACAGGGAGTCCCGCAGTATAGTTCACTCCGAGCTCGAAAGCCAGTGCCTTGAATGGGATAAGTCCCTGGTCATGATACATTGCAAGCACAGCATCGAACTTGCTGTAGTTGCCTGTTCCAAAGAAGCCGTCCGGAGAGTATGGACCGAAGGCGAGTATGCCGTCATCGTTCGCAGCTTTGACTGCAGGAAGGATAATTGACTGCTCTTCGTCACCAAGCAGGCCGCCGTCCCCGCAGTGAGGGTTGAGTCCCAGAACGGCGATTTTAGGCGAATATATGCCGAAATCCCTTTCAAGGGAAGCGTTCATCAATCTCAATTTATTAAGTATCAAATCTTCTGAAAGGCTCCCTGGGACATCTTTCAATGGAATATGTCCGGTGACAACCCCGACTTTCAGCTTATCACAGACCATAATCATCAGAACGTCATTTACGCCGAATTCCTGCTGGAGATATTCAGTGTGGCCGGTATAGCCGAATCCTTCGCTTGCCATCGCCCTTTTGTTTATGGGAGCCGTAACGAGTGCGTCTATGTTCCCTGCCTTAAGGTCTTTCACCGCCCATTCCAGAGATGTCATTGCGGCTTTTGCTGATTCAGGCGTAGCCTGTCCGGGCTCAACGAATACGTTGTCAGGCAGACAGTTGATGATGTTCACCCTTTTCTGATGAGCTTCCCTGGCAGAAGAAATGACATTGGTGTTTATCTGCTCGATATTGTGTATCTGTTTCTTGTAGAAACCGAATATTTTAGAAGAGCCGTAAATGACCGGTGTGCAGATATCAAGCATCCTTTCGTCTGCCAATGCCTTGATTATTACTTCATAGCCTATTCCGTTCCCGTCTCCCTGGGTGATACCTATTGTTAGTTTTCTTGCCATAGTTTGTCCTTTTGTTCAAAAATAAGATAGGTCGGTACCGGCTGTCACGCCCGAACCAACCTACAAAATTATAAAACTGTTTTGATTTTTTCAACTTGCTACTTTTTCGCAAGGAATTTTGATGCAAGCCATTTTCTCAGAGGAATGTCATAGAAACGCATGCAGACGTATGCCGTCAGAATGCTTGCGGCCACGACAATTATGGCTGTCGGCCATGCCTGTGAGAAAGGTATTTTCTCCTCTCCGCTCCACAGCCACCAGTAGAACAGATACATGATCGGATAGTGGACAACATAAAGAGGGTACGAGATGTCTCCCAGGAACTTGCATATATTTGACGTGATCTTGTCCGTGGTCTTTCCCGAAGCCCCGAGCCAGACCAGCATAGGGAATATCACTATGGCGCAGACCGATTCGTACAGTCCGTTTATCCACAGATGTCCTTCTCCTCCGAGATGAGGCACGGTAAAAAGGACAGCCAGTACGGCACTGCATATCCAGAATGCCCCTTTGATTTTCACCGGTCTGAAAATGCGGGACATAAGCAGTCCGACAGAGAAGGAGAACATCAGACGGAGGAATCCTCCGAGAAGGTTGTAGTCGATCATGGACCAGCCGACTCCGAGATGTCCGTATCCGGAAAGATTGAATATGCCGAACGAGGCAAGTCCGGCACCGGCGACAACTACGAGTGCGGTAAGGGCACGTGTCGAGAATTTCCTTATGAACAGGGCATAAAGGATATTGCCGATATATTCGAAAAACAGCGACCAGCTCGGACCGTTGAGCGGATACATCTCATTGTTCCCTCTGACATCGGCTCCTGTTCCGGGCACGACAGGCAGCAGGAAAATATTGAGGAGCAAGGCTATGAGCACCATTGTAAACGGCACCTGGGATCCGTCCCACTTCACGCATCCCTGAATGCAGTACGAAACTGCCCCGAGAAGCGCTCCCATTATAACCATCGGATGCAGCCTGACAAGCCTTCTCTTGAAGAAACCTTTGAGTGTCAGGGTAGTATTCCACCTGTCATCGTATGCATAGCCGATAACGAAACCTGAAAGGATAAAGAAGAAGTCGACTGCCATGTATCCGTGGTTGAAATGCTGGTCGAGAGGACTTGTCGCAAATCCTTCGAAGATGTGGTAGCATATCACCAGCAGGGCAGCAACGCCTCTGAGCCCGTCCAGAAGCTCATAATGCGGTTTTGAATCTGAAAATACGGCAGATGGAATGTCTTTCATAACAAAGCGGTTTTCTTGAATTTTGGGTCTGTCATAATACATTCGCCGGGTAATCCGGCGAATGCCGGGCGCAAATATAGGAAACTTACGGCCGTGTATATTTGTCGCAGGACAAAAACCGCATTGATTCACTTCGCCCTGAGCCTGCTCAGCGTAGGCAGTGTAATGCCGAGATATGAGGCTATGTAGCCCAGCTGGACTCTCTGGCATATCTGGGGAAACTGGCGCCGGAATGCTTCATAACGTTCTGCTGCAGGAAGCGTCAGCCGGTCCCTGTGCGAAGTGTGGAGCCTGCGATACTCGTTCTGATGTATGATACGTCCCCAGTTTGCCATTTCAATATTGGTGCGGAACAGTTCCTGAAGGTCGGCCAGATGTATTCTGTATACGACAGCGTCTTCCAGCGTCTCGACGTTTTCTTCGCTTATCTTTCCATAATACAGTTCGTCCATGCTGAAAACGATGTCTCCTTCAGAAGAAAACGATGTGGTGATTTCTTCACCGTTTACTATCCAGAAAGACCGTGTCATCCCCTTCTCCAGGAAATAGGCGTATCCGCACTTCTCCCCTACTTTGACAAGCAGTGTCCTTTTGGAGACATCCATTCTTGTCACTTTCTCCATGAGAAGATTTTCTGTGTTTCCGGAAACGGGATATAATGATTTGATCTTGTCTATGAAAACCATCGTTGAAATTCCAATGCCGAGCAGTAAATTGGTGGCAAATATAGCGAGAAACCGAGAGTAATGAAAATGAATAAATTCGTTTTATTACCGAGGTGCTACAGTATATCTGGCGCGTCAGTGACTTGGACAGTTCGCAGGAGCCTGTGAAGTCATACCCGACAGATACTTCATACGACTGGTCGGTCCTGTAGATATATGCCGGATGAAAAGAGTTCCTCCTTTTATCCGGCTTCAATTTTCGTATCTATTCAGCCAGTTTAAGTGTCTTCCATGAAGATAAGAGCGAAGGAGATGCGGAAACACTTGGCACCTGTGACTTCGAGTTCTCCACAATGGATCTTTTGCTCACATTTTCTGTAACGAAGCTGGCTATTTCCCCCAATGTCGCATCGCCGCCGCTTTCCTGAAGCTTTTTCAGAAGATAATATGTAAACATGCCATGTCCCTTCTCATCGTATGAATACGCTGTCTGATCTCCTTGCGCTGCAGAAAATACCACCATATTCCCTACCGGCTCCTCTTTTTTCGTCTTGATGGCTATTCCTCTGGCGGCTACGAGTATGTCACCCGTTCTCTGCACACCGCTAAAGCAGGCATCTAAGAAAACCACGGAAGAAGCTGCCTTGCAGGATGCCAACTGTTCGTACAGCGTACTGAGTCTGTATCCAGTAGCGGTATTCGAGCCGTATCCGTCTATCGGCAGCAGATAGGATGTGCCAGTCTTCTCATCAGGAATACCATGGCCTGCGTAATAAAAAATCAGACTGGCCTCTCCATTGTAAGCATCTGCGACTTTAGTAATCCAGTCCACTTCAGCCAGGATATTATTTAGAGTGGCGTTTTTCACAAGATGGATATTCCCCTGAGGTATTCCCAATGTTTTATGACAATACTCGGCGAAGGTATTTCCATCATTCAATGCGAATTGTACTGGAGATTCGCGCTGATAATCCTCATTGGCAATGATAACCACGAAAGTTTTCTCATTACGTACTCTGCCTTGAGGGATGTTAATATCCACATCTGATTTTCCGACAGATATGCTTCTGCGACTGATCTGCTGAACACCAAAGGCCGATATACCGTCCTCAAAATCTAGATCAATAGGGTCGAAATTGTACTTGATATCCGCCAATGCAAATTCGAGAGACCGATCATTGCTATAACTGTAGCTTTTTCCGGAAGGCGTTGTCCAGGTTTCAGCAGCTAGTGCAAGTCTGTCATCTTGAATGAAATATTCTGGCGTCCTAAGGCATTGACTGAAACTCTTTTCGAAAGCTTCAGCTTCGCAGATAGGTACTGGCAGGAGCAGAATGCCGAACCTGGAATCGTGTACCATGAAGATTTCTCCGTCCGCATCATAGTCTCCGAGTACCTGTTCCGATCTGATTGCCTTTGACTGGGCTGCTATATACTCCTTCCTGGCTTCCAGCACGAGAGAATCTATAAGCTTCTGCCGGGTATTTTCATTTACCCTATTTTGCCAATGGACAGTTTTCTCATACTTGCCCTTTTCCTGCCAGAGATTCACTTTCGGCTCCACATACAGCCTGGCAAAACCAGAGAAACTGCCCGATACTTCCGCTGCACTTTCATACCACCTGCCCGTCTTGTCGATATAGCCAGGTTTTCCGTCAAGTACGACTTCCGCGATTCCGTAATTGAAGCCAAGTGCCTTGTCGTATTTGTATGGTATGGCAGACTTACCGGTCCTGTCAATATAGCCCCATTTCCCGTTCATAAAGGCTGGGGATAATCCTTCGTTAAAAAGTCCTGGCTTTTCGAACCTGTAAGGAATGACAGACTTACCGGCAGCATCGATGAACCCGTATTTCCCGTTAAGCCGGACTGAAGCCAGTCCCTCGCTGAATGGTCCGGCTGCCTCGAACCGGAACGGTATGACCGTACTTCCGTCCGTGGAGATATAGCCCCATTTTCCCATGAACTTGACCGGGGCCAGATTTTCCGAAAACCCATACGGAGCATCATCGAATCTCGGCTTTATCACCCAGACGCTTCCTGCCTTAAAGCCATATTTTCCGGTATCATCTTGCTGCGGGCGATAGTTTTGAGTATAAGCTTGTAATCCTGCACCTGAAAGGCTTTCGAAAAATAATAGAATTATCAATAAAAATCTTTTCATTATTAAAATCAATATAAGTCCAACACCATGAATTTTACATGTTTTAGAAATTTATCGTTTATTCATGAAAGATTTAAAAAGAACAACATATTTTAAAGATTCTATCGGTCCAGTTAGCAATGATTTTTATAGTTCTATAAATTAAAATGAATAAGCGACTTTAAATGCTACACCATTATAAAAATCAACGACAAACGTACCATTCAGGCTTAGCCATACCTCTCCCTTGGTCTTCTTCTTTATGCATACTCCGAAACCGCCGTCGATAAAAGGATTATTAAAACCTCCACCATAAGCTTGAATTCCATATCCGCCGCTTGCGGAAACAAACGGGGAAACCTTTTTTTTCAAAAAAGAAGATCTTAAATGTAAGAAAACGGGAATATAAGCCGCTTTCAGTCCAGACATGTGGAATCCTATACCTGCGCCAACATAGAGGTACTGGGAAAAACTGTAGCCATTGATCACATTGAGCGTTAATGCCGGAGCAGTATATTCCACCCCTCTCATATCTCTGCCTCCATTTGGATGATTGTACCATTCTTCTTGATATTGAGAACCGACTCCCACACCGGTCTCGACAAATAAATTGTATCCCTTTTCTCTGGCTGCATAATCCCTGACATTCGCGGTTTTCTGCTGTTTTTTCATCTGCCTCTCGGAGAGTTCTTCACCGGCATAACTGACTTCTTCGGCAGAGTATTCGAAGATGTCACCGTACTCGTTCGTCACCCTCGCGCCTCCGTTAGGAAGCTTTTCCACTTCTCCCCTGATGACTGTACCGTCTTTCAGGACAAGCACCTGCGGCTCCTGCGCATATATTGCTACCCCGGCAAACAACATCGTCAGAACAATAATTAATCTTTTCATAAAATCAGATTTGGTTATTTATTATGAAACGTTGAATTTATCTTTTACTTACTGTTATATCCCTTATCTCCACACACATCCTGTTATCACGGCTGCGGCACGAAGACAGCCATCTGCTGAAATCGTCAAATGAAAGAATCCGTGGCAGCGCCGCATCCAACGAATGCTTGTCATCTGCCTTATAAAATTCCCGTGGAGAGAAAATCACATATATTCTGTTCAGTTCGGTCTTGCCAGCGCACGTCATCACATATTCGTCCACTACATCAGGATTCACCACACCATGCGTATCATTGGAAGAAAAGAACAGATATCTTCGCCCGGCCTCTGTCCGGAAAATACTCTCATTCTGATTTTTGTAAGGCAACAGACAGTAGACATTCTCTTCCCCATCGAAAAGATATACGCCAAGGTATCCTGATACAGGAGAGGAAAACGACAGATACAGGTCATCTCCGTCTTTGAAAGACGCGGACTCGAATTTGTCTTCAGTGCCGTTTCTGAGTATTCTTACATTGATATCTATTCCCGCAGACACGATTTCCCTGGCTTTTCCCTTGACTTTCACATTAATGATCAGCCCTATATCGGAATATAATATATGATATTCAGGTTCTCCGATGGTTTCGATCCATTCCCCCTTTACGGAGCTTTCCCCAAGAGTGAATTGGCTGATATCGGAACTGCCGTTCTCAGTTGCCACGGCTATGGTGGACGTAGCACCTACGACAGACCCGAAAGTATCTGCAAGAATACTGATTTTTGCCCTTTCCAGAGCCGAAACCTTCGCTTGGTCCAGAGACTCGTCACTTGGAACCACATAGGTATATTCTCCATTCACGAATACTATTTTCTGTGCATAGAGAGTAAACTGGGAACAAAGAATCGAAAGACATAGAGCCAGTTTAAAGACCGTTCTCATGACAACTGACAATTTACTCCAGACCGAGCATGGCATCGAGCTGTGAAGAAAGCTGTTCACCCTCTTTCGCGAGTTCCTCCCTTATGGCCGTCTTGGCACTTTGCATAGCCATATCGGCAGAGCATGCTATCTGGACCCTCACTTCCTTGTTCTTGCCGGCTTTGACTCTGTAGCACTCGATGACCGTCATCACCCGGCCAAGCCTCTGCGCTATCATATTCTTGCTCGCCAGCACTGTACGCGTCACTGACACAGCTTCTTCCTGAGCAAGCTGTTCGTTGCTTACTTCATTGTCTATCAAAGCTATGACCTGGCTCTGCATCTGACCGGCCATATTCAGTTTCGCAAGTTCCATCGCCTGAATCTTGGCTGCATCATAGGTCTCGCCTATCGACATGGCTTCGCTCATGATGTATTTCGGGTACATGTTCTCGTCGAATTCGTACTGCATCCTATAAGTACGGTCGAGTTGCTTTTCCAGAGGAAGTTGCCCAGGAGCCACCTGCCAGCCATCTTTTTCGTATTTTTTGGCTTCTTTGCGAGCCGATTTACTAGCTTTGGCATCCAGTTCAGATTTGGTCATTTTCGAGATTTCTTTCCTTTCTTTCAGTACCTGCTCCATATCCTGCGAATATGCAATAGGAAGAGTCAGGAGCATCGACAAAGCGATGAAAACGATTTTTTTCATAGTGTAAAAGATATTCTCTGCCCACAGCTCCGATGCGGCAATCCATAATTAAAAAGTGTGGAGCTGATTCCGTTTATCCATTAGAAGGTTGTGGCAAACCCAAGCGCGAACAAACGACACCCGATACCCCACACTCGAATAGATATGGAGTACCGGGAGAACGAAATATCCCCCTGACAACATGATCTAAACAAGAATGAGTGCTGTGCGCTGTCCTTGCGCTTTGAAAACTGCCACATTTTCTAATTAGGACTAAGCGAAAACACTTTCAGTATGTAATGTTGATTCCTCAACAGTGCCAAAGATAATACAAAAAAGTGATATACGGAGCAAATCATGGAAATATGATTGAAAGTTAATGATTTATGGAGTTGCGTACCCATCCTGTTACTAAAATGCAGGAGTGGCAACAGTACGAAAAAGGACGGCAAAACGAGGTAAAAACGTCACTCGCACAGGACTTTGGATGCATTGAGGTTGAAAAATCCGGTGGCAGGTTTGCCACCGACACCTACGTCGCGGCGGAGAAGGTGCGCAGCGGGTATCTCGGCATAGACCACAAGATATGAGGAAAATCACTATTTTTGCCGTATGGAACACAGTGCATTGGAAAGCGACATACAGTTTCTTCCGGGAGTCGGGCCCAAAAGGGCCGAGCTTCTGCGGAAGGAACTGGGCATCAATACTTTCGAAGATCTGATCAGGCTATATCCTTTCAGATATATCGACAGGAGCGGCATTGTTCCGATAAAAGATATAAGGCCGGACATGGCCTATATCCAGATAAAGGCCCGAGTGACAGCCAGAGAACTGTACGGGAACGCGGGGGTCATCGCCGCCGACAATATCTATGGCCAAAGCCAGGACGTTTCAGGCAACCGCACTCCGGCCGCAACAGGCGCCAGACCGGATATCAGATTCAACACTGTCAGGAGAATGCGGGTGGTGGTCGAAGATGCGACAGGAAGGCTGGAACTGGTCTTTTTCAAAGGAATCAAATGGATGTACGGGAAGCTCGAGCCGGGAAAGGAGTTCATTTTCTTCGGCAAGCCTACAGTTTTCAACGGTCTGGTGAACATGGTGCATCCTGAGGTGGACAACGCTCCCGACATGCAAGGCACGCATTCCGGAAACGCACATCCGACGGCCGGCGGAGAAGTCCGGAGCACGAAACGGCAGACTGCAGCCCTGACAATGACAGGAGTCTATCCGAGTACCGAAAGACTGAAGAACGGAGGCATCACAGGCAAGACTATGTGCAGATTGCAGGAACATGCCTTGAACGCATGTCTGTCCGATATAGAGGAAACGCTACCCGTATGGTTCCTGAAGCAGCAGGGACTGGTCCCGCTTCCGTTCGCTCTGAAGAACATACATTTCCCGAAAGACCAGCAGTCGCTGGAGCGGGCAAGATACAGGCTTAAATTCGAAGAACTGTTTTTCCTGCAGCTTTCTCTCCTGAAACAGAAATACATACACAGCCGCGACGAGCACGGCATACAGATGCCGAAGGTCGGTGAAGCGTTCAACAGATGCTATGAAGCCCTGCCTTTTCCTCTTACCGGAGCACAGAAACGCGTGATTACCGAAATCCGCAATGACATGAAAAGCGGACACCAGATGAACCGTCTGCTGCAGGGAGATGTGGGAAGCGGAAAGACTATGGTTGCAGTGCTTACAGCACTTATTGCTGTCGGGAACGGGTATCAGACATGCATCATGGCCCCTACGGAAGTACTTGCCCGTCAGCATTTCAAGAACATTTCGAAGTATCTGGAGCCTTCAGGGGTCAGAGTGGCCCTGCTCACAGGAAGCAGCAGGACTGCTGAGAGACGGGAAATCCATGCCGGTCTGGAAGACGGGAGTATAGGCATAATAGTGGGGACTCATGCCCTTATAGAGGATGATGTCCTGTTCAGGAATCTCGGTCTGGCCATCGTGGACGAGCAGCACCGCTTCGGAGTGGAACAGAGAGCGAAACTGTGGCGGAAATCTTCTTGCGGGATGCCGCCGCATATACTGGTCATGACGGCTACCCCCATTCCCCGGACCCTTGCCATGACCCTGTACGGCGATCTGGATGTGTCTGTCATTGACGAACTTCCGCCGGGCAGGAAACCAGTGCGGACTATCCACGCATCAGAGAACAGACGGCCGGCCCTGTTTAAATTCATGCGTGAACAGATCGCGCTTGGAAGACAGATTTTCGTAGTGTATCCGCTTATTTTCGAAAGCGAAAAGATGGACTATAAGAACCTTGAGAACGGCTACGAGCAGATAGTCCAGGCTTTCCCGTTCCCCCCTTACAAGACAGCGATAGTTCACGGAAAACAGTCGAACGACGAAAAGAAATTCAATATGGACGCTTTCGCCGCGGGGCGTGCGAATATACTTGTCGCTACATCCGTGATAGAAGTCGGCGTGGACGTGCCGAACGCCTCCGTGATGGTGATAGAAAGTGCGGAAAGGTTCGGACTCAGCCAGCTTCATCAGCTGCGCGGCCGTGTCGGCAGAGGATCTGAAAAGTCCTACTGTGTGCTGATGACCGGCCAGAAGCTGAGCAAAGAGTCCAGACACCGTATCCAGCTGATGTGCAGCACAGAAAACGGGTTCGAACTTGCAGAGGAAGACATGAAGATGCGTGGGCCGGGCGATCTGGAAGGCACGCAGCAGAGCGGCCTGCCGATATCGCTCAATATCGCCTCGCTTGCAAAAGACGGACTGATCCTCAATGAGGCACGCAGCTGTGCGGAAGCCATTCTGGAAGAAGACCCTACCCTGTCTCTCGACAAGAATCGGCTTCTGATGCATGAACTGAAGAAAGACAAATACAACATAAAGGACTACAGTAAAATCAGCTGAGGCGAATCCTATGGTATCAGAACTTCTGGAAAAATATATCTGGCTCGTCAATACATTCCTGAGAGCCCGCGAACACGGAATTTCGCTTCCGGAACTGCAGGAAATGTGGGAAAGACGCTATGGCGCAGCCTACTCCCGCAGCTCGTTCAACCATCACAGGGATGCGGTATCGCAGATTTTCGGGATAGAAATCGAGTGTGACCGCAGGACCAACAGATATTTCATCAGATATAGCGATGACGTCAAAGATTCCGATGCCTCATCATCCTGGCTTATAAATACTTTTACGGTCAACAACCTGCTTTCCCTTGGCAGGGAACGTCTTTCCGGCCGCGTTTCCGTAGAGGAAATACCTTCAGGACACACATATCTTGCACCTGTCATGGAAGCCATGACGGACAGTCTGGAAATCAGGATACAGTACAGGAAATATACCGGTAATGAAATCACCGGATACACTCTGAGACCCTATGCAGTCAAGGAAAGCGCCAGAAGATGGTATATCGTGGCGTATTGCAACGAAAGGCAGAGCCTGAGAATATACGGGATGGACCGTATAGTGTCACTCGAAATCACCGGGAAACATTTCCTGATGCCGGATGACTTCGATGCAGACACATTGTTCCGCAACAGTTTCGGAGTGTATCTGCCAGACAGCAAACCGGAAGAAATCATATTCAGGGCTTCTGAAAAGGAAGCAAGATATCTTGAAGACCTGCCCCTCCACCAAAGCCAGAAGGTTGTCTCGAAAGACGGAAATTCAGTAACATTTTCTATCTTTGTGTGCCCGAACGAGAGCCTGATAATGGAGATTTTCAGACTCGGGCCGAGAATCGAGGTCCTTAAGCCGGCACATATCAGGAAAGAATTGGCGGCAGTGGCGGTCAGGACAGCACGACTGTATGGAGACGGAGTTTCAGCTGATGATGCTTCCGGCTCCGCCATGCCAGGAATGTTACATGAAAAGAAATTGTAAATTGTTTTATAATGAAAGAAAAGACGACGAAGCTCTGGTGCGCAATATCAGCATGGGGACTGCTTATAGTTTTGGTATTGCTTTTTATCGATTCATTTGCGGATTTGACAAGAGTCGGAAGGATTAAGGAAAAAATGAAAGAAAACAAGGAAAACAAAGAGGCTTTCATCGGAAAGCCGGAGATTGAAATAAAGGACGGTGTCTTTACACCGGAGGCCATGCTGGCAATGGGACGTTTGTCAGATCCACAGGTCTCGCCTGACGGCAAGAAGATACTTTATGGGATATCCTATATATCCATAGAACAGAACAGGTCATGCAACAACCTTTATATCTGTAACATAGACGGTTCTTCAGCACAAATGCTCACAGCAGAGGGCAAAAGTTTCTCCAATGCACGGTGGAGTGCAGACGGTAAGAGTATTGCCTTTATTCAGGGCGGTCAGATATGGACAGCCCGGCTGAAAGGAAAGGACGGGGCATATCGTCTCGGGAAGAAAATGAAAATATCCGATATCCCGGCCGGCATCAGTCAGTTCGCACTTTCTCCGGACCAGAGCAAGGTGATGTATGTAAGCACTATACAGAGCGCTCTCAAAAAACCGTCCGATCTGTACGGAGACCTGGACAAGTCAGATGCCATATCTGCCGATGACCTGATGTACAGGCACTGGGATCACTGGGTAAAGGAAGTGCCGCACACATTTGTGGCGGATTTCACTTTTGGCGAGGACGGCAGGGGAAGCATCACTCCTGAGACATCCAGGGACATACTCGCTGCAGAGAATGAGATATACGAGCTTCCGACAGAGCCTTTCAGCGGAATCGAGCAGCTTGCATGGAGTCCGGACGGAAAAACCATAGCCTATTCATGCCGCAAGCTTACAGGGAAGAAATACGCGTTCTCAACAAATACGGAAATCTATTTATATGATGTAGAATCCGGTGAGTGTACGCAGCTTACGATGGGAGGAGGGTACGATACAAACCCGGTATGGTCTCCTGACGGAAGCAGACTGTGCTGGATAAGTATGGAACGTGACGGATTCGAAGCCGACAAGCAGAGGCTTATGGTCGCGGACATCGACTGGGCGGTACCGGTAAAAGGTTCAGGATCAAGTGCATCCCGGCTGCCGCTGTTTTCAGATATTAAGGATGTCACCTCGTCATTCAAGTACAATGCTTCCTCCCCTGTCTGGAGTCCGGATTCGGAAGATATATACTTCTCCGCGCTTGCCGAAGGCATCCAGGGGATTTTCAAGGCTGCCGGAGCACCGGACTGGAAAATAGAAAGGATTACGGGAGACGACCTTTGGTTCGACTTCAATTCACCGTTCCATATAGCAGAATCTGACGGTGCTGCAGTTCTTCTCGCCGACTACAGCAGCATGGACTTCCCTACCGAGCTTGTTTCCATAAGAATCGGGGAAACCGAGCCGGCGGAAGCTCCCGGCGGGACTGTAAAGATGACTTCTCTTGAAGTCGCACATTCCACGCCTCTTGAAGCAGAATGTGAAATCACCCCGAAACCTGTACATATCAGCAGGATTTCACATGTAAATGATGACATTCTCTCGCAGCTTGACCCGGTAAAGACCGAAGCACGCCATATCAGGACCGCTGACGGTGAAGACATGCTTACATGGGTGGTCTATCCTCCTCATTTCGATGCAGGGAAAGAATATCCTTCCATCCTTATCTGTCTGGGAGGCCCACAGGGCACTCTCAGCCAAGGGTGGTCATATAGGTGGAACTATCGCCTGATGGCATCGCAAGGATATATTACAGTTCTGCCAAACAGGCACGGTACCACGGCTTTCGGACAGGAGTGGACCGAGCAGATTTCGGGCGACTATCCGGGACTGAACATGCAGGACTATCTGGCAGCAGCGAAAACACTCAAGGCAGAGCCTTATGTAGGGAAAATGGCAGCATGCGGAGCGAGCTACGGCGGTTATTCGGTCTATTATCTGTGCGGTACTCACGGTGATACATTTGACGCTTTCGTCGCCCACGCGGGCATTTTCAATGAAGAGCACATGTATATGACCACGGAAGAAATGTGGTTCCCGAACTGGGACAACGGCGGACTTCACACCTGCGAGACCGACCCTCGTGTAGGAACTGCAGACTGCCCTGTAGGCCCGGCAGGTGACGGTGAAACGTTCGGAGGCATCCGTCAGGGAGGCTCACCATGGAGTTCGGCGCCTAAGGCAGAACGCCATTACAGGCTGTCGCCTCACAACCTTGTGACAAACTGGCACACCCCTATCCTGGTGACACACGGAGGGATGGACTTCCGCGTCCCTGTAGACGAAGGTATGGCGGCATACAACGCTGCGCAGCTGATGGGAGTTCCTTCAAGACTCATCGTCTTTCCGGATGAAAACCACTGGATCCTGAAACCGCAGAACGCCCTCTACTGGCACAGGGAATATTTCCGCTGGCTGGACCGCTGGCTGAAATGATAACCCGGCTCAAAAGCCCTGCAGCCGAAGGATCTGCTTATAAAACAACCTGTACATGAAACGCTATACAACTATAACCTTATTGCTTGCCACTGTCTTTCATTGTCTTGTGCTTTCCGGCCGATGTCCGGAAGAACACGCAGACGCTATCATGCCGGCTGGAGATTCTTTGCCTGCCAGGCAGGAAAAAGCCTTGTTTCCGGTAGATAATGTAGACATGGTATTTCAGATGAGGGGCTCGCTCAGGGCCGAATTCCCCCGGAACGGCAATGTTTCAGCCAGATTCAGAATGGATGATCTCAGATGGAATATTGAAGGTCAGGCAGGGGAAAAGGTATACTATCGCTTCAGACAAGCCCTTACGAAAGGATTCACTTCTTTGACACTGGAAAACCTGGTATCTTCGGTAAATTATGCTTATGTCAAATGGCATGCATCTCCGAAAGCCACGTTGACTTTCGGAAAGAATGTCCTGGCGCTCGGGGGGCACGAATTCGATGCCGTACCGGTATATGTAATACAGTTCAGCGACTTCGGCAGCAGTCTTTCGTCATACCAGATGGGTGTAAGCGCCGAATGGCACATGAACGGTTCCCATGACCTCATCTTCCAGCTGAGCAACTTCAGAGGAGTGACCGACAACGAATTCTATTACGGAGAACTTCCCGGAGATACGACGCCTACCGATTTCCCTTTCATAGGCACTGTAAACTGGAACGGAGACTTTCTGGACGACCAGTCGCTGAAACTGAGATATTCAGCCTCATACGGACACCAGACACAAGATAAGGGAGTGTGGATAGTCGAGCTCGGCCATTCATACCGGCAGAAAAGATGGGGAGCGTTCCTTGATCTGATCTGGTCAAGGCAAGGGCTTGATGTAAGCAGTATAATGAGCAGCAGCGCCGTTTTCAGCGACGGCAGACAGCGGACTCTCCAGAATACGGAATATCTGACAGCTGTCGGATACCTGCATTTCTTTTTCAGCCCGAGTTTTTCCGCATTTGCCAAAGGGGCGTGGGAATGTGCCGGAATATATGAACCTTATATGGATATAGACCGCGGAGTCTACAGAACAAACTGGAACGCACAGTGCTGTCTGCAGTATATGCCCACCAAAGACAGCAACTTCAGGTTGTTCGCCCATTACAACTATTACGGCAGGCACGCGACCGGAAAGGGACTGAGCCTCGGCATGAGCAGCCTGACGGAACACAGGATTTCGCTTGGAATCATCTATATTATGAAAGTATTGTAGCATGATCAGACTCCAGACACCGGTAGATACGGGGAAAAGCCGTATCGGTATTTCATACAAAGACAGAATCATGATTCTTGGAAGCTGTTTTGCCGACAACGTCGGCAGGAAAATGGCCGATCTGGGATTCAATGTCTGTGTCAATCCTTTCGGCACTCTTTATAACCCCGTGTCTGTCAGCAACTCAGTCCAAAGGCTGGAATGCGGCATACAGTTTTCAGAAGACGACTGCATCCGGATGGGAAGCGGCTCCGATCTGATATGCTCCTTCAGCCATCATACTTCTTTCGCAAGAGAAACGGCGGATGAATTCCTGGAAAACGCAAATGCCCGGCTCGCAGAAGCCATGGAATTCTACCGCAATTGCAACAAAGTGATAATCACGCTCGGAACCAGCTGGTGTTTCAGGCATATCGGCACTGGCCGGATTGTATCGAACTGTCTGAAACGTGATGCAAAAGAGTTTGTCAGACTGAAGCTGGACATATCTGCGGAAGTCGGAATCCTGCAGCAGATAATACGTAAGGCTCCGGAGAAAAGTTTTATAATGACCGTAAGTCCTATCCGGCATCTGAAAGACGGAGCGCATGGGAACCAGCTCAGCAAGGCCGCCCTGCTTCTGGCGGAAGATGAACTCTGCGGGATGTTTCCCGGCAGATGCGAATACTTCCCAGCATACGAGATCATTATGGACGAACTGAGGGACTACAGGTTCTATGCAGAAGACATGACACATCCTTCAGACCAGGCCGTAAACTATATCTGGGAGCGTTTCTGTGATTTCGCCCTCCCTGATTCAGAGCGCCCGCTGCTTGCTGAGAAGGAAAAGGAGCTCCGCAGGTCCAGACATGTCTTTGGCAGGATGAAAGCATAGTCCTGTTTTCTTTCAGGAATCTTTTTTGTAAAAATTTGCAAAGTATTATTTTGTTTCTATATTTGCAGTGTATTAATAAACTAATACAGCGAATATCCAAAACAAAATCATACTGCAATGATAAACATTGACAACATCACATTCAGCTACGGAAACAATGTCGTACTGAAAAATATCACGATGCATCTTGAAGAAGGCAAAATCTACGGTCTTCTCGGGGAAAACGGAGTCGGCAAGACTACCCTGCTCACCCTTCTCTGCGGACTCAAGAAAGTCAGATCCGGTTCCATAGAAATCGACGGACACATCCCTTTCAACCGTGAGCCCTCATTCCTCTCTCTTGAATATTTCCTGAGCGATGAAGTCGCACCGATGCCGGTTCCGGCAGAAAGATTCGCATTGTCTTACGGGAAATTCTGGGAAAAGTTCGACATGGGCAAATTTTCGGAACTTATGGGCATCTTCGAGACAGACACTTCCCAGAAAATGAACAGGATGTCGTTCGGGCAGCTCAAGAAAACCTATATTTCGTTCGCCCTCGCCTGCAACTGCAAATACCTTTTCATGGACGAGCCGACAAACGGTCTGGATATCCCGTCAAAGGCACAGTTCAGGAAAGCTGTCACGAAATACACCGCAGAGGATTCCACCCTTCTCATTTCCACCCATCAGGTCCGTGACCTGGAAAACATCATCGATCCGATAATAATCCTCGACCGTCAGGATGTCCTGCTGAACGCTTCAATCGCGGAAATTGCAGACAAACTCACATTCGACTACAGCAACGAAAAGAATCCTCACGCCCTCTACAGCGAAGTGACCCCTGGCGGCAGCGTTCAGGTATATCTGAATACCGGAGACGGGGAAAGCAAGGTCAACATCGAGGCCCTGTTCAACACCGTTCATCTTCATAAGGAACTGATCAAAGGCCTGTTCAGAAAATAAAACCGCCATGGCACGCAAAGATTCATTCGATTCAGACAGGTTCGGGAAATACTTTTCCTTTGAACTGAAAGAAACGGTCCGTTCACAAGGGCTGTTCGTCTTGCTGTCCGGGCTGGTTCCGCTGATGTTCTTCATCATATCGGTACTTTTCTCCTCTCTGTATGACGCTGAGAATCTTGAAGATTTCTGGAGCGGATACTGTTTCTTCAAGATACTGATAGCGACAGTGGCATTCGTCCTGTTCTTCCTGGTCTTCCCGATAGTAAGATACGGAAAGCTTACGGACAGGAGGGAGGGTGTGATGCCGGTCCTTTTACCGGCGTCCCATACGGAAAAATTCTGCTGTTCCGTGCTGGTTTCCGTGATAATCGCCCCCGTTGTCTTTTTGACACTGTATCTGGGGAGCGATGCCGTACTGAGCACACTGTTCCCTTTATCCGGCAAATCCCTGGCAGGATCTTTCCTTGAATATAAACTCGTTTCATACAACGAAGATTTCGGTTTTTCACTTGCAAGCACTTATGCATTCTTCCTGCCTCCGATGGTATCGTTTGCCGGACTTGCCGGAGGCGCCCTGTTCAAAAAGAACAAGATAACCAAGACATTCTTCTCATGCGCCGTCGCATTTATCCTTTTCTTTATGGTAGTGATAAGCATTATCGACTCGCTGTATATGAGTAAGAGTGCGGAGCAGATCGCTGAAATGGTCGTCCGCAACTGCACATGGTTCTGGTACACCGTGCAGACTGTCACGGCGGCAGGATTCGGAGTCTATTATTGGAAACGTACCGGGACAATAGAACTTTAGATATTATGAAAAACGACATATTCTCATTTTCACGATTCGGCAGATATTGCAGCAGCAGCCTTGCCTCCATCTGCTCGGGCAAAGGCCTGAGCATACTCGCCTTCGGCCTTATGCCTGTGTATGTTTTCGTGCTTGACATCCTGTTTTCTTCATTCGGGCACGACTACCAGTACATGTTTGCCTCTTCAAGAAGTGCATTCTTTGCCATCACCGGAGCTATATTCGTCATCTGGATGCCCGCAGCCTGCTACGGTCATATCACGGAAAAACGGGCCGGCTCGATGTTTACGCTTTTACCTGCATCAAGTCTTGAAAAGGCCCTCAGTATGATTGTCAATACCATGATCATCATACCTTTGTCGTTCCTTGCAATATATTTTGCCCTGGACCTGCTGATCACCCTGGCTGTGGGCACTCCTGTCAAGGATTCGATTGTGGTATATTTATTTACGGAACCGTTGACTCCTGTGGAACTGCCGTTTCCTGACATGCTGCTTTCCGCTGTCAACAACATGCTGGTTTTCCTGTTGGGTGCTGTCTTTTTCAAAAGGCACAAGATCGCAAAGACAATACTTGTACTGATGGGAATCTCCATCGTGGTTTCTTTCGGTGTGGCATCAGTAATAAATGCCATTGGCATAGACTGGGTAAACTTTGCTGATTTTGACATGGAGAGCCTTTTCTTATGGAACACCGTATGGTCATGCATCTTGTGTGTGGCGTTAGGCGCAGGCATATTTTTCAGAATCAGGAAAATCCAATACTAGAAGATCATGGAATTCGATTCAAACAAACCTATATTTCTCCAGATATACGACTCGATATGCGAGCGTATTCTCAGCGGAGAGTCCCGGGAAGGATCAAGGATCCTGTCCGTGAGGGAACTGGGCGCAGAAATAGGAGTAAATCCCAACACGGTAATGCGCAGTTACGAAAGGCTTACCAATGACGGAATAATCTTCAACAGGAGGGGTATCGGATATTTCATCTGCGAAGGGGCCAGGGAGAAAGTGCTGGAAAAGATGAGGGAAGATTTCATGCAGAATGAACTTCCGGGTATCCTGAAAAAAATCAAGTTGTTGGGAATCAGTCCAGAAGTGCTTCTGAAAACGTCGGAGGGAAATTAGCCGTTTCCCGGCATAACATGAATATTGATGATACAGGCCTGGCGCTTATGGTATTCCGAATATCCATAATACTCCAGGCCTTCTCCTGTGCCGGTATCCTGCTGAAAGGACAACAGACTGAAAGAGTTTGCCGAATGAAAAAAACAGGCTATATTTAGGCTTTGCATGTTTATCACATGACGCATTTCCGGACATAGCCGGGAAATCTGACAGAAAACACCAAAATTACTGGATATATGGAATTTAAAAAGACTCTACTGGCGGCAATCGCCGCCATGACCTTATTGCCGGGTACCGCCGTACTTTCTCACGCCGATGAAGGGATGTGGCTGCCGTCACTGATTTCACAGAGAATAGAGGATATGCAGCGCAAAGGGTTCAGGCTCGATGCCGAGGATATCTACAGCATCAACCAGGCATCGCTGAAGGATGCCGTGGTGCTTTTCGGGCGCGGCTGTACCGGAGAGGTGATTTCTCCAGAAGGGCTGCTGCTTACAAACCATCACTGCGGCTACGGACAGATACAGAAACACAGCAGTGTGGAACATGACTACCTTCGGGACGGATTCTGGGCGATGACCCGTGACGAGGAACTGCCGAATGAAGGGCTGACGGTCAGTTTTCTGGAAAGGATGGAAGATGTGACGGACAGGATTCTCGACGGATATACAGAAAGCATGACCGAGCAGCAGAGGGATTCGGTCGTAAAGGCCAATTCGCATGCGCTTGTCAAGGAAGTGACAGCCGAAGGGAAAGGCCTTAGAGCCACTGTAGAAGCCCTGTATTACGGAAACCAGTATTTCCTTTTCCTGTACAGGGAATACAGCGATATCAGACTGGTAGGCGCACCGCCTTCTTCTATAGGCAAATTCGGCGGAGATACCGACAATTGGATGTGGCCCCGCCATACAGGGGATTTCTCCATTTTCCGTATCTATGCGGACAAGGACAACAACCCTGCCCCCTATTCTCCGGACAATGTTCCCTATACTCCGAAAAAATTCTTCAGGATATCCCTGAACGGTGTCCATGAAGGTGATTTCACTTTCATCTACGGATTCCCCGGAAGTACACGCGAATATATCATGTCGGAAGGTGTCCGGTATATTTCCGATGTTTCCGACCCGGCCAAAATCGCGCTGCGTACCCAAAGACTTGACATACAGAAAAAATATATGGACCAGAGCCAGGCGGTAAGAATCCAGTATTCGTCCAAGAATGCAAGCGTAGCCAATGCCTGGAAAAAATGGCAGGGAGAAGCCGGGGGAATCAGACGGCTGGGGACTGTCGCTGCAAAACAGGAGTATGAAAAAAGGTTTTCCGAATGGGCCGAAGGCACCGGTTATGAGACCGTCCTGCCACGGCTGGATTCTCTTTACAGAGCTCTTGAGCCGTATATGTTCGCTCAGGAATACTACATGGAATCGGCCAGGACAGTAGAACTCAGCAGTTTCGCCATGAATATCGGAAAGCAATTCAAGGAATACGGCAGATTCTCCGGCTCAGGTAAAACTTCTGACGCTGCATTATCAGATTCGGCTGAAAATGCTTTCTTCTCCGGCATTTCCAAAGCTGCAGAATCTTTCTACAAGGATTATTACGCTCCTGTCGACAAGGAATCTTTTACAGCTGTCATGAGTTCTTTCGCCGAAGATGTACCGGAAGATTTCCAGCCTGAATATTTTAAAGACGGTATCGCAAAGTACGGCAGCATGGCAAACTGGGCGGATTCGCTGTTCTCCGGATCGATTTTCCCGGACAGGGACCGTGTCCTTTCTCTTGTGCCGGCAGACAGTACGCTTGTCTTTAATGACCCTGCATATGTGTTCGGAGATTCATTCTCCAGATGGTTTTCAAAGGATATAGCTCCGGTCTGCAAAAGGACAAACAGCGAAATCACCCTGCTTTACAGGACCTACATGCAGGGACAGATGGAATTCGAGCCGGCCAAGGCTTTCTATCCGGATGCAAACCTTACCCTTCGCGTCGCTTACGGGAAAGTCCAGGGATACTCTCCTGCCGACGGTGTATATTATGAACCGTCCTCTACTCTTGAAGGCATAATGGAAAAAGACAATCCTGAGATTTTCGATTATAATATCCCACAGCGTCTGCGTGAAATCCATGCAAAAAAGGATTATGGAAGATGGGCAGTTACGGACAGCAAAGGCAATACTACCGTTCCCGTATGTTTTATCGCCACCAACCATACATCCGGAGGCAATTCAGGAAGTCCGGTCATCAATGCAGACGGAGACCTGATGGGTATCAATTTCGACCGTGTCTGGGAAGGGACCATGAGTGATATTGTCTTTGATCCTGATTACTGCAGGAATATCTGTCTGGATATACGTTATGTGCTGTTCATAATCGACAAGGTTGCCGGGGCCGGTCATCTTCTCGACGAAATGGTATTTTCAGAATAGCAATACCGTTGCTCCATATAACAGGAACAAGGGCTGAAGTTCTTTAACGCAATTGAACTTCAGCCCTTGTTCCGTCGGATACCGGTTAGTACTGATCCCAGGACTTTATCTGGATATCATCCGCCGACATTTCGCAGAAAGCCCTGATATACGCGGTCGCCAGACGTGCATTCGTAATCAGGGGGATGTTGAAGTCAATCGCGGCACGACGGATTTTGTATCCGTTGTCCATCTCAAGAGTACTATAATTCTTCGGGATATTGACTACAAGGTCTATTTCCTTGTCCTGCAGCATTTTCAGAGCAGATTCAAACTCAGCGGCAAGTGTCGGGTCTTCGCTCTCGCTCGGCCAAAGTACGCGTGTTGCAGGGACATCATTTTCCACAAGATATTTATATGATCCCCCGGTAGCATAAAGTTTGTACCCGTGGTCGGCCAGAAGCCTGCAGGCTCCGAGAAGGTCAGCCTTCTGCAGAGCGTCTCCGGAAGAAATCAGGACTTTGTCCGACGGTATCTTGTAACCGACAGAAAGTACAGATTTAAGGAGCGCTTCGTTGAAATCATCACCGATACATCCTACCTCTCCTGTAGAAGCCATATCCACTCCCAGTACAGGGTCAGCCTGCTGCAGACGTGAGAACGAGAACTGGGATGCCTTGATTCCTACATAGTCCAGATCAAAAGCACTCTTGTGAGGCGGTACCGGCTTTTTGCCGAGCATCACTTTGGTTGCAAGTTCTATAAGATTGATTTTGAGGACCTTGGAAACGAACGGAAAGCTTCGGGAAGCTCTCAGGTTACATTCTATGACCTTGATTGCATTCTCCTTTGCAAGGAACTGGATATTGAATGGTCCGGATATCTCCAGAGCTGCAGCTATCTTCTTGGCTATCTTCTTGATTCTTCGTACAGTCTCAATATACAGCTTCTGCGGAGGGAACTGTATTGTAGCATCCCCGGAGTGTACGCCCGCAAATTCGATATGCTCTGATATCGCATAGGCTATCACTTCCCCTGCGTCAGCCACGGCATCGAACTCGATTTCCTTGCATCTCTGCATGAACTGGCTGATGACTACAGGATGTTTCTTGGATACTTCCGCAGCCATGGAAAGAAAGCGCTTGAGCTCGTCTTCATTGTAGCAGACATTCATTGCAGCTCCGGAAAGCACATAAGAAGGCCTGACAAGTACAGGAAAGCCGACTTGTGATACGAATGCATTCACATCGTCCAGCGTGGTAAGCTCTTTCCATTTCGGCTGATCTATGCCGAGGGCATCCACGATAGAAGAGAACTTATGCCTGTCCTCCGCCTTGTCTATACTTGAAGCTTTGGTGCCAAGAATGTTCACCCCACTCTGGTCAAGCCTGAGTGCCAGGTTGTTGGGAATCTGGCCTCCTACTGAAACCACCATGCCGTGCGGCTGCTCAAGTTCGTAGATATCCATAACCCTTTCATATGTGAGCTCATCGAAATAAAGCCTGTCACACATGTCATAGTCTGTAGAGACAGTTTCAGGGTTGTAGTTGATCATCACTCCCCTGTAGCCTTCTTTCCTGATGGTGTTCAATGCATTGACAGAACACCAGTCAAACTCTACGGAACTTCCGATTCTGTATGCTCCCGAACCGAGTACTATAACAGAGCGGTGATCATGAAGGTACTTCACATCGTTGAAACTGCCGTTGTATGTCAGATACAGATAGTTGGTCTGTGCAGGGAATTCTGCGGCAAGAGTATCGATCTGTTTGACACAAGGTACGATTCCGTGTGATTTTCTGAATGCACGGATTATGTTCTGTGACTCCTCGCTGTCAATTCTGTCCTTGTATACTGCCCTGGCAATCTGGAAATCCGAAAAACCCTGCTGCTTGGCCAGACGAAGAAGTTCTACAGGCATGGACTCGCAATTGTCGCAGGCCTGCATTTCATGATAAGTACGGACTATACCTGCAAGCTTGTTAAGGAACCACTTGTCTATCTTTGTGAGATCATGAATCTGGTCAACGGTATATCCGGCTCTCATTGCCTTGGATATGACAAAGATCCTCCTGTCCGTAGGCTCCCTCAGGGCTTCGTCCACATCTGCGACCTTCAACTCCTTGTTCCCGACGAATCCGTGAGCTCCCTGTCCTATCATTCTGAGTCCTTTCTGGATTGCCTCTTCGAAACTGCGGCCTATGGCCATCACTTCTCCGACGCTCTTCATGCTGGAGCCTATCTTGCGTGAGACACCGTGGAATTTGGAAAGATCCCAGCGCGGAATCTTGCATACGATATAGTCAAGTGCAGGTTCGAAGAAAGCGGGAGTGACTTTGGTGACTGAGTTCTTCAGATCGAACAGACCGTAACCGAGCCCCAGCTTCGCTGCAACAAATGCCAGAGGATATCCCGTCGCCTTTGATGCAAGGGCGGACGAACGGCTCAGACGCGCATTCACTTCAATGACCCTGTAATCCATTGCATCCGGATTGAATGCATACTGGACATTGCACTCTCCTACTATGCCTATATGGCGGACGATCTTTATGGAAAGCTCCCGAAGGTAATGGTATTCTTCATTGGTAAGTGTCTGCGACGGTGCGACCACGATACTCTCTCCGGTATGGATACCGAGGGGGTCGAAGTTTTCCATGTTGCAGACAGTTATACAATTGTCATAACGGTCACGTACGACCTCGTACTCTATTTCCTTCCAGCCTTTGAGTGATTTCTCCACCAGGACCTGGGGCGAGAATGAAAAAGCTTTCCCGCATGTCTCTTCAAGCTGCTGCTCGTTGTCGCAGAATCCCGAACCGAGACCGCCGAGCGCGTATGCAGCACGGATTATCACGGGATAACCGAGCTCTTCCGCTGCGGCACGGGCCTGCTCCATGTTCTCGGCTGCATGAGACTTTATCGTCTTGACATTGATCTGGTCAAGTTTTCCGACGAAGAGTTCCCTGTCTTCAGTATCTATAATCGCCTGGACCGGTGTTCCGAGTACCTTGACACCATACTTGTCGAGTATTCCGCTCTTGTATAGCTCCACTCCGCAGTTAAGGGCAGTCTGCCCTCCGAATGCAAGCAGAATTCCCTGAGGAGCTTCCTTTTTGATCACCTTCTCTACAAAAAACGGTATCACGGGCAGGAAGTATATTTTGTCAGCTACGCCTTCGGAAGTCTGTACCGTTGCGATATTCGGGTTGATGAGTACAGTTTCTATGCCTTCTTCTTTCAACGCTTTCAATGCCTGTGAACCCGAGTAGTCAAATTCACCTGCCTCTCCGATTTTCAATGCACCGGACCCGAGGATTACGACTTTCTTTATATTGTTGTCAATCATTGTCTTTCAGATTTAAAGTTTGGATATGAATTCGTCGAAAAGGAACTCTGTGTCTGTCGGTCCGCTGGTAGCTTCCGGATGGAACTGTGCAGAAAAGAAAGGTTTGGTCTTATGGCGGATGCCTTCATTCGTTCCGTCGTTCATATTGATGAAAAGAGGTTCCCAGTCAGCCCCCAATGTCGTATTGTCTACGGCAAATCCGTGATTCTGGGAGGTGACGAAGCACCTGTTTGTCCCGACCATGCGTACAGGCTGGTTATGGCTGCGATGGCCGTATTTGAGTTTGTATGTGGATGCTCCTCCTGCAGTAGAAAGCAGCTGGTTGCCCATGCAGATGCCGAAAACCGGCTTGTCTTTCTTCAGCGCTTCCCTGATATGGGCGACTGTCTCTGTGCAGAGGGCCGGATTGCCCGGCCCGTTTGAAATGAAGAGCCCGTCGTAGTCAAGCGTATTGAAATCGTAGTCCCATGGGACGCGGATGACTTCAACCCCTCTGCGTATAAAGCATCGGATGATGTTGTTTTTTACGCCGCAGTCGACCAGAACCACTTTCTTGTCTCCTTTGCCGTAACGGATTACTTCCTTGCAGCTGACTATTGCCACCTGGTTCACTGTGTTAGGATCCTCGATGGGAAAATCCCGGGTATATCCGTCAGGAATGATGATTCCGAGCATCGAACCGTGCTCTCTCAGGACTTTGGTCAGCTCTCTGGTGTCAATCCCGTAAATACCGGGAATCTGCTGGGATTTCAGCCACTCGTCAAGACTTCTTACGGCCTTCCAGTGACTGTATTCAAACGAATAGTCGGATATCACAAGCCCTCTGACATGAATTTTGTCCGATTCGAAGTTCCTGGAAATCCCCCACTCGTCCACGCCATCGGCAGGAACACCGTAATTTCCTATAAGCGGGTAGGTTATACAAAGAATCTGTCCTGAATAGGAAGGGTCTGTAAGACTTTCGGGATAGCCTACCATCGCAGTCGAGAAGACCACCTCGCCGTCACATGGCCTGCCGTACCCGAAAGAGTATCCTCTGAACTCCATTCCATTCTCAAGTTTGAGTGTAGCACCGAGTCTGTTGTCCATTGTCCTTATATCGTTAATAATCAATTATACACATAAAAAAAACGACCATCCCGAGAAGGAACGGTCGTCTCTCTTTCCACTATATTATTTGCTGGATTTTCTGCATTATAAAGTGTTCAACATTTCAAAGTGCAAAGATAGGAAAAAAACATTACATTTTTGCAAATTATTTGAATGACCCATCGGAAGTAAAACCGAAAATCCACATCCTCATGGATATTTTCAGCCGTATCCGGACGCCATATTCGGGAGAATCATGTCCGCAAGCCGGAGATTTTTGACGCAAAATTTCTTCCCGGCCGGACATAGAGGACCTGCACAGGCAGCCTTGTACACCTGTCTGCCGGTCATATCCGTTTTCATATTTCGGAATCCGGATAAACAGTTTCTACTTTGCAGCCGGTTTTTTAATTGACAACAAACATTTGCAATGGGAAAGACATTTTGGAAAATATTGGTCCTACTGGATATCCTTCTGGCTGCCGGAGGTTGCCGGAAAGAGGAGATTCCTGCCGTAGATACAGAGCAGGGCAAAGAGTCAAAATATATTGTCTTCAGAATCCATTCCCCGTCAGAGAAGTCCGATGGAAGAAGCCTGATCACGGTTGAAGACGACAAGATCAACGATGCAAACATTTTCGTGTACAGTGACGGAATCCTTATGGAAGATATTTACATTTCAGGGAAACAGACTGTCAGAATAGCACTGGAGGACAGGGAAAGCTACAATTATTACATCATGGCAAACACCGGTGAACTGGAGGCTCCTTATATGGAGAAAGACATCAGGTCATACAGATATGAAAACAAACTGGGTATTCTCAACTTCATGCTGGCGGGATTTCCCATGGCACAGAGCGGCAGTTTCTCCGGAAAGGATCTCGGTGGTGAAATGTCAGTAGAGCTGGAAAGACTTGTAGCCAGAGTAGATTTCAGAATAGACACCGGAAAGGTACCCGGACTGCGAGTCACATCGGTCCAGCTGAAAAACACCCCAAAAAACATAACGCCTTTCATTGCATGCAGCGGAGCAACTGCTGTCGTACCCGGAGACATAACTTCTGATGCCGACCTTGCACTTGTCAATGACGGAGGATACGCCAGTCTGTATATGTTGGAAAACTGTCAGGGAGTGCTGCTTCCAGACAACAGCGACCAATGGGAGAAAGTGCCGGAGAATATTCCCGGAAACAAGGCCGGACTGTGTACATACATGGAAGTTAATGCAGTCCTTGAAAGTCCTTCCAGAGCAACCGGGCCGATCATATTCAGATTTTATCTGGGTCAGGACGAAACTTCCGACTTCAACATATACAGGAACACCGAAAACAGTGTTACGCTCATCATTACAGAAGAAAGTTTTGACATGGTTTCCTGGAGAGTGGACAACAGCGGTCTGCATATGCCCCGGCAAAGATAACCGTGCAGGATCCGCAGACAGGAAAAGTGCTTGCATGGCGTGGAGCATCTGCCGGAAGATAAAAAAAAGAAGGCGGTCAATCCGCCTTCCGGTAAATTAAGTCCGTACCTACTTAGCATCAGAGATGATATCTGATTCCAGAACTACCGGCGATCCGGCTTTCAAAGCGGCTTCACGCCCTGCATTTTCAGCCAAAGTTTCACCGGAGGTCCAGTCAAATACACAGTTCTGATTTTCCGACGAACCATGTGCTTCTGTTCCTTTTTTGTTTTTAAAATCAGACATGACGATAATGTTAATTGGTTAAATTTTCCTAAAGTTACAGATTCCAATATAATAAAACAACTTCTTGCGGCGTTTTTACATAATTTTTTCCCGATTGTATAAAATCTGTAACCATATTGCAACCTACCTTGCCGATACCACTTTGACTGTACTTGCGGAATTCCCTTGTCTCTTCACTTGAATTTGAACCGGTATCCGTTCTCTCAGTGATTCGACATGGCTGATTATCCCGACTTTGCGGCCTCCCATCTGATGCAGGTTCTCCAACGCTTCCATCACCGCATCCAGATAGTCCGAACTTAAAGTGCCGAACCCTTCATCGATAAACAGGATATTGACTTTGAGACTTCCTCCGGAAAGAGAAGAAAGCCCGAGAGCCAGTGACAGGGAGACCAGGAATGTTTCGCCTCCTGACAGAGTATTTACGGAGCGCATCGCGCCGCCCTGATACATGTCACGTACAGTCAGTGTCAGGGATGCAGGCTGGCTGTCAAGCATATAGCGGTCTGACAGTCGTCCGAGGTATACGTTGGCATTCCTCACAAGCTCTGTCATTACATATGCCTGTGCGATTTTCTTGAATTTCCGTCCTTCTGCGTCACCGAATATACGGGATAGTTTCTCCCACTGTTCTGAAACTGCCAGCAGGCGCTCCGCCTCGTCCTTTTCCTTTCCTGCCGTCATGATGTTTTCTTCATCTGTCAGAAGCTTTTGTCTCATAGAACCTATTTCCTGATTCAGTACGTTGATTTCCTGTTCTTTCTGCGCAACTGACAACGCAAGGGCCTCTGCCGTATCCCCTTCTTTCATCTCTGGTGCGGCTTCAGAGTGCTTCTTCAAGTCATTTTCCCTCTGCATCAGGACAGATTCCGCTGTTTTCAGCGAGGACTTTCCGGCTGCTACCGCTTCTTTGATACGGCCTATGGCCGCTGCCCCGACAGACATCAGTTCATTCAGGCGAGATTCAGAGACAGTATTTCCGGCAAAGAATTCATCCAGAGACTCTTCAATAAGCTTAAGTTCATCTTTGACAGTTTTCTCCCTGTCTTTGACAGAACATACCCTTGAATGTAGTTCAGCCCATTTACGGCTGACGGTATCAAAATCAGTCTCCCGGGATGTCATGCGTACGCCCGGCACATGCTCCCATTCCGGGAAAACCTCCAGAATGCTCTGCCGCGCAGCCCTTGCATTTTTGAGTACGGCTTCGGATTTCTCCAGAGAGACAGTCATAACGGAAAGTTTTTCCTTGTCCGCAGAGTACTGTACCGAATCTTCTTCAAGTCGTGAAATAAATCCTTCCGGGTCAGCGTTGAAGCTGTCCTGCCATTCATTCATGACAATGTCTCTACCGGCGAGGGACATGGATATCCCGGCATTCCGTAAAGCCGATTCTATCCCGGCTTGCAAAGATGCGGCTTCCCTTTCCAGAGTTGAAACATTTTCCGTTGCCGCCTGTATTTCTCCGATGCGGATTTCAATGGATTTGTTCTTCCTGTTGATTGCCTCCTGAAGTTCCCTTGCGGTTTTTTCCGATTCGGATATTTCATCAATGGATTTTCCCAGTGCTTCCCGCTCGGATTCCATGCGCCTGTACAGATCCCGGAGCCTTTCCAGAATATCCTCTCCATCAGGAGAGATATGCAAGGAGGCACATGCCGCTTCCGCTTCACTTGCCGCGTCGGAATATTCCTTTTCGGCAAGTTCCAGTTTTTCGGCCTCAATGCCGACGGAATTCTTCCAGGCCTGAAGGGATGCCAAAGTGTCGTTTCTGGTTTCTTCCGCAGATTTCCTTTCTTCTGATTTTCTTTCCAGATCGGCTTTCAGGGGAGCGAGCATGGCTTCAAATTCTGCGTCGGATGTGAGCCTTATGATTTTCTGCCCGCATAGAGGACATGTGTCGCCGGGGTGGAGTCTTGTCCTGGCGACTCTGGCCCAGCTGTCTACAGAATCCTTCATCCTGTCTGCCAGGGCGGAAGACTCGGCATACAGCCTGTCTGCAAGTTCATATGCAGTCCGGGCAGCTTGAGCTGCCGTCTGTGCTTCTTCAAGGGACTTGCGGCAGGAAGCAAGCCTTGCAAGTGTGTCTGATTTCCTTGCGCCGGCTTTCTGGAGTTCCCTGACGGACAGCCCGGCTTCTTTTACAGCGGACATCTTTTCTTCAAGTTCATTTTTTGCCCTGGTCTTTGCTTCCATGCCGGAAGCCGCAATCACGGCATTCCGTTCATCCAGGATTTTCTGCGACAAATCCCTGTCCTTTTGCATTTCGGAAAGAGTCTTTTTCCGGGCTTCCAGTTCTTTCCTGTCATTTTCCAAAGCCTCTTCCACACATTTCAGTTTTCTTCTCAGATCTTCAGAAATCCTCCTGTCCGAGACTACGCTCTGCAACCGGTCTTTTATTGTCTTGAAGGAAGAAAACATGGAAGCATACGGCTGGAAAACATCCAGCCTCTGTTTCAATACGGTACATTCTTCGAGCGTTTCTTTGGACATGCCTTCTCCGGCAGCCAGGTCTGCAGACAGCGACATGAACTTCCGCATTTCTCTGTCCGATTCTTCAGCAAGACGGTCCATGGCAGTTTGCAGTTCGTTTCTGCGTGACATCGCCGCTCTCTGGTTTGATGTGGCATCCCAGTCCTTACACAGCTTCTCGTCTCTGAGAAAACTTTCTGAGGTCACTGCCGATTTTTCATTTTCAAGATCAAGTCTGCTTTGATCCGCTTTCGCTTCCAGGTCCGACTTTGTACGGAGCCATATGAGTTTGGTTGCTGAGGATTCCTTCTCCAATGCCGTTTTTCCCAATAAAGCCTCCTTTGCAGACAGTTCTTCCTGCAAGGTTTTCCGCTCCCCGGCATCCAGAAGGATGATACCGGATATTTTCTCAACCTGGAGCAGGTATGCATCCTTGTGCTCTTTGGCCTTTTGGGCTATCCTTGCTCCGATTCTGGCATATATATCAGTACGAGTAAGCTTTTCCAGAATTGCAGCTTTGTCGTTTTCATTGCTTTTGAGAAATTTGGAAAATTCTCCCTGAGCCAGCATGGATGTCCGGCAATACTGGTCAAACGTCATTCCGGTCACCTTCTCGACCTTGGTCCTGACATCATGCTGTCTGTCGATGTATCCGTTTTCTCCCCAACTGAGGATCCAGTCAGGGCTTTGGATTTTTCCGTCAATTTTCTTTCGCGCCCTTCTTACACTCCATATTGCAGTGTAGTCGATTCCGTCAAGCCCTGTAAACACAAGAGTCGCGGAGGCTTCTGCGGTGCCCTTGCGAAGAAACTGTCTCGTGTCTCCGACACCCATATCTCCATCATGCTCGCGCTTGTCAGCCGGCACCGCATCATCTCCTATCCTTTCCTGACTCTGGACATTAAGGCGCGGAGCCTTGTTGTAAAGGGCGAGACATATCGCATCCAGAATCGTACTCTTCCCCGCCCCGGTCTCACCGCATATCAGAAATATGGATTCCTTTCCCAAAAGTTCTTTACAGAAATCTATCTCAGCTTGTTCTATAGATGCAATATTTTTGATTTTCAATAATTTAAGTTCCATTACTACTCCTTCTTTCCCGTTTCTTCACGTACTACTTCTTCAAGCATGGACTTCAGTTCGCGGTCAATTCCGGTTCCGAATTTCCTCCTGTAATAAAGACAGGCTATATCCACGGGGTTGCCGGTTCTTATTTCCTCTATGGTGAGAGGCTGATCCGAATCCTTACAGCTGTCAAAGGCTTTGGTGACTTTCATACTGCAGTACCGGCAGGCTTTGGATTCAGACGCATATATTGCCTGCGCTGTAGCGTTCTGGGGAAGATAATCCTTAATCAGCACATTAAGCCTTATGTATGCCTCGCGGTCATCAGGAAAATTCTCCAATTCTTCCAATGCTTCCGCGAACGGTACCGGTCTATCCGGAATAGTCACCACCGGTATTGTCTGCGGTATTTCCACCTGTCTTATTTTCACTGTTTTCCTTCCGCTGTTGCCTTCAGGCCCGACGATTTCCACCACGGATATGCTGTGCCTGTAGTTTTCATCGAAATTCACGGGAATCGGAGAGCCGCTGTATCTGGCTACAGGTGAAACGTATACTTCCTCTTCTTCCGGATTTGCAGACCTGGCTCCGGACCTGCGCAGAGTCTGCGGATGATGGATATGACCAAGTGCCAGATAGTCATAGCCTTCAGGGAATGTGTCAAGAGAGGTGTACTCCATTCCTCCTATCGGTTCTTCATGCCCTGAAATGTCGCATCCGGTCACAGCCAGATGCGCTGTCACTACCACCGGCAGTCTGTTTGTATTCAACTGCAGGATCCTGTCCAGCAAAGATTTGTAAAAAGCCTTCTGTCTTGAGTATTCATTGTCCTGTACGTCATTTCCCGCTGCATCTGCGGCTCTTTTGTCTTCAGGGACCCCTGTCGGATAGTTCTGTCTGTAAATATGAGGCAAAGCCACCACATAACCTGCTGCCGGACCGTCATCAGAAGGGATTCTGATGATATGCCTGTCAATGTCCGGGACTCCGTCATGCTTGCAGACGGATCCTATTACCTTTACATTCAGGCAGTCCCATAAATTACGGTCTATTTCCAGTCTTGAAGGGCTGTCATGGTTGCCTGCAGTCACGACTACAGTCATGCCCGGACATGCTTTCTTCATCTGAAGAATCGTATCCGTATAGAGCCGCTGGATGGCTGAAGACGGTGTGGAAGTGTGATATACGTCGCCGCAGACAAGCAGTGCATCCGGCTTTTCCCTTTCTACTGCAGCCCTTAGTTCCCGGAAAAAGGCCATATGTTCCGGTACTCTGTCATATTCATTGAAAATCTGGCCCAGATGCCAGTCACTGGTATGTATTATCTTCATCGGATTCGGGGCATGTGTCGTTCCTGATGCAAAGATTGTCATAATTTGTCAATATAGTGGAAGCTGTTTTGAAAAATACAAGTAATTTTGCGTCCGGAAAGTTTGAGCGGACATTATAAGTTTGAATTATATGTATTTGGAAAACAGCGACACCATCTGTGCCCCGGCAACTACTTCAGGTGCCGGAGCGATTTCAGTAATAAGGGTCAGCGGAGACAAGGCCCTGGAAATAGCCGGCAGGGTCGTGACATGCAGACAGCCTGATGCCATCACATCGGCCAAAGGCTATACGATAAGATTCGGGACCGTTTCCGGTACCGACGGTTCTCCAGTGGACGAAGTTCTGGTGAGCGTCTTCCGTGCCCCCCACTCGTATACCGGAGAAGATTCGGTCGAGATTTCATGCCATGCTTCCAAATACATAGTACAGCAGATAATGCTTCTTCTGCTGAAAGCAGGTGCCCGTGCAGCCGAACCGGGTGAATTCACCCGCAGGGCTTTCCTGAACGGGAAAATGGACCTTGCGCAGGCGGAAGCGGTCGCTGACCTTATTGCCGCCCAAAGCGCCGGGGCGCACAGGATCGCATTCAGCCAGATGAAGGGAGGCTTTTCTTCAGAGCTGAAGGACATGCGGACCAAACTGCTGGAAATAGTCGCATTAATGGAACTTGAGCTGGATTTCAGCGAAGAAGAAGTCGAGTTCGCCGACAGGTCCCAGCTCAACACTTTGCTTGATAAAGTGATGGAGCATATAACCTCACTTGTAAACTCTTTCCGTCTGGGGAACGCTATTAAAAACGGTGTTCCTGTAGCTATAGCCGGTGCCACCAACACGGGTAAAAGCACACTGCTGAACGCCCTTCTCGGAGAAGACCGGGCCATCGTCTCTGACATTCACGGTACAACCAGAGACACTGTCGAAGAGACACTGAACATTGACGGCATCATGTTCCGGTTCATCGATACTGCCGGAATCCGCGAAACCACCGAGACAGTCGAAAGAATCGGCATCGAACGTACCTGGAAGAAAATCTCTGAAGCCGACATCGTACTCGGGATGACAGACATCACGCGAACCACGGAACAGATAAGGGAAGAACTTGACGAACTGCTCCCGAAAATAGATTTCAGCAGGCAGGAACTTTTCCTGCTCCTGAACAAATGCGACATCCTGACGGCAGAGACCCTGCAAGAAAAGCAGACAATGATCAGCAGCCTTCTCGACTCATCCGGTCATGCCCAGGTACATATTCTGCCCATCTCAGCCAAAATCAAGACCGGTATCCGGGAACTGAAAGAACAGCTGTCAGCCAGCAGAAAAGACAAACTTGCCGACTCCGACACCACACTGGTCACCAACCTCCGCCACATCGAGGCCCTGACCAGGACCCATGAAGCCCTCACCAGAGTCAAATCAGGACTTGCCTCATGCATTCCTACCGATCTGGTTGCACAAGACATCCGCGAAGCCATCTACTACATAGGCTCAATAACAGGAGAAATTTCTGACAATGAAGTACTTGGAGTCATTTTCAGCCGGTTTTGCATCGGAAAGTGATATAAAGAAAAGAAAATCATAAAAAGAGAAAATATATATCTGTAAAATGCGTATTATCAGGCACTTTTCAAGATATATGTATTTTCTCTTTTTCTTCATGTTTTCTGCGTTATTACATATTTTTTCCTTATTTTTGTCCCCAGTTTGTCCCCCAGACCATTAATGAGGGACAAAAAACTGTCCCCCGACAAAGGGAAAATTTAATAACCAATAAAGCAGGAAACAGTCATGGCAAAGAAAACTATCGCACAAAAGGAACCGGTCAAGCTCCGTGAGAAGAAGCTGAGCAATGGAAACATCAGCCTGTATCTTGACATATATAGAAACGGGAAGCGTCACAAAGAATACCTGAAATTATACTTGATAGAAGCAAAAACACCTATCGAGCGGGAACAGAACCGACAGACTTTAGCAACGGCTCAAGCAATTAAATCAAAGCGTTTAATTGAGATTCAAAACGGGGAATATACATTCACTCATCAATTCAAGGAGGATACTCCATTCCTGGAATATTACCGTAACATGGTTAAAGAACGGAATACTCCAGATACAAGAGGCAACTATGGCAACTGGCAAAGTTGCTTGCGTTATCTGGAGCTGTACTGCGATGAGAAAACAACTTTCAGAGATGTTACACCAGAATTTATTTTGGGGTTCAAAGATTTCTTAGAAAGTGTTGAAAAGGACACACACAAACGCAGGGGGCCGCGCAGAGAACGTGATGTGTTTCAAGGTCTGTCTCAAAATTCGAAAGCGTCCTATTTCAGAAAACTTAGCGCCTGTATCAACCATGCTTATGATGAAAGGATTATTGCCGTCAATCCATTACGCGGAATTGAAGGGTTCAAAGATGCAGAGGTCAAGCGTGATTATCTGACATTAGAGGAAGTCAGAAAATTAGCGGAAACGCCGTGCCGCTATCCCGTACTTAAACGTGCGTTCCTCTTTTCCTGCCTGACTGGATTGCGTAAATCCGACATCCAAAAACTCTTGTGGGGAGACGTGCAAAAATTTGGTGAGTTCACAAGAATTATCTTCAAACAGAAAAAGACCGGCGGCCAGGAATATTTGGATATTTCACCTCAAGCGGAAAAATATCTTGGAGAAAGAGGAAATCCAGAAGATCCTGTTTTTACCGGATTCACATACGGCTCCTGGACATCCGTAGAGTTGCAACGATGGAGCATGACTGCAGGAATAAAGAAAAATTTAACATTCCATTGCGGGCGCCATACCTTCGCAGTCCTGATGCTCGACTTGGGCACGGACATCTATACCGTATCAAAACTGCTCGGGCACAAAGAACTTTCCACGACACAAATATATGCCAAGGTTCTTGATAAGAACAAGCAGAACGCAGTATCACTTATTCCGGAAATCGGTTAACAGCATTTGATTTATGACAAGACAAGATTTCGTTATAAAAGTAGCCAAGATAAACAAGATTCTGGGAGAATTAAAATATGGGATAGACATAGACACTATTCTGGATTTTTCTTTTCTTACACCTCAGTTATTAATGTTAGCGGAATGGACGGCAGACATACAGCAATATATAAGCCAAGAGCCATCCCCTTCCCTTGCACGGCAAATTACAAGCATAGGATATACAGACGAAATAAAAAAGTATCTGGCAAAACACAAGGAAGACATAACTCCTACTGCTTGCGTGACACTACTTATTGATTCTATTAAAAGGTTACAGTCATTATTTGAAATATGCAGGCAGTATCAGCGTGAAGAAAAAGGCCAATACAAGGATTTGGTAGAGACGCTGGCCAATGAGCAAGTAGCAACCCTTTTGCAAAGAGCCGTTGATGCCGGACTGTTGGACAATCATTTCCAGCCAACTCCAGATACAAAAACACTACAACTGAGAGTCATTGCATTTGCAGTATCTTCTATATGCAAATTTCCACGAATTTATGTAGATTTCGAGAAACAATGGAGCCATACTACCTCGTATAGAATCAGCACATGCAGTATCCCTAAATACAGGACCAAATTCTACGAATACGCGAAATCCCTTTATCCAGAAGTGGACTTTTCGCCCTTAGAGTCATCGTGTGGGATTGAGACCTTCTATACCCCACAAAGTCCAGAAGATATAACCAAGATGTACAACGAGCTGATAAAATACAAGTATATTGCTCCTGATACAACGCTCGATGTCTTTAATGGGATTTTTGACAAAGCGAAGTTTGTAAAACCTGTCGAATGGATTAAGGAGCAACGCTTGCTGGCATATTTTTTATATTTGGCTTTTGGCAAATGGAACAAGAAGAATTTATGGGTAAAAGGCGGAAAATGTTTTCTAATCAACGGAAAAGCTCCCCATATAGCATGTTTTAAGTCAGGTTACAGCTCGATTAAACGCTTAGGGTGGATGGATAGATTTGACACCAGACTAAAAGCCATCTGTGAAGAATTTAACCATATTGAAGAAACCGCAAAAGAAAAAGTGGAAAATAAAGGGCGGATTATCCACATTGGCAAAGAGGTGTTCTATTCAGACAAAAGCGAAGAAAAGAAACAAGCGGTATTTTCAGGGCTCATCAATGGCGGATATATTTCGCCAACCACTTCAATTGATATATTCATGGGAATTTTTGATGAAACGGTATTTACCCGGCCTGTATTATGGATAAAAAGTCAGGTATCACTCATGTACTTCGTTTATTTGTCATTCAGAGCAGATAATCCTTTTGACTTTTGGACAAAATGCGCCAACTGCTTTCAAATTCGAGAAGGCAAGCCCATAAACCGGGAAAGCCTAAGATGCAATTTCCGGTCGATCATAAGTAAAGGGAAACTGGATACCTATGACATAGAATTGAAAAGAATTGCTGATGAGTATAATAGTTGTACAATAAAAAAGGAAGCAACAGCCTCCGATAGAAAGGCTAAAGCATATATTACCTAACATCAAATTCAATCAAGCAATGACAAAGAATTTAACTTTGCTCCTCTCTCTTTTTGAAAAGAGCGATGCGCGGAGCCGGAAAGACTCCTGCGCAAACCGGTGAACAAGGGTTATTCCGGTTGGTCTATCAAGCCCATGAAGTTTATAAAGCTGAAGTCCTAACTCACAGAAAATGTTACAGGCGCTTCATGCTTGACTTTATTCATTCGACGCAATACCACGATGCTACTGACGCTTGGAGCAAGAATGAACATCAGAAGAATTATTGCATTGTTTCAGAGCTATTGGAAAACCATGAAAAGCTGGTATGCCAATACTTCAGTCAGTCCACCTTAGACGAAACCCAAATTAAAAAATTGCTCGATACATTCAATACATCCGAACATCTCCAAACAAAATCCCGGATACAAAGTTTCCAAAACAGCCGTCAATCAGAACAGCCCCCTTTGCCAGATTCCTATGAGCCATTGATTGACAAAGACACAATCGGCCTCATTGTACAGCTTGTCAATGAGGTCGGCCTGTTTATAGAACAACTGGATGTGAACGATGTCATCACCCGATATGAGAAAGCCATGTTAAATCCGGTCACATCGAAAAACAACACACGGTTGGTGTTGCTACTTGACAAACTCGCCATGCACGACATCATACCGTATGACTGGCAATCGGTCATTGCCAAAAAGCAGCTTGTCAGAAGTTCTTCCGGTAAGAAATTTCTCAATCAGCATGACCTATCCTCTACCCTTAACAGGATAAAGGACATACAACCGAGTATCTCTGAAAAGAAATTCTTCGCGACAATAGACCGGTACATAAAGCTAATCAAAGACAAAGAAATAGACTAAAAGAAAGCAAATTTGTTGAGAGTCGTGTTGATAGAAACGTTGACACTCAACACTATCAACATGCTCATCAGGAAGCTGTCCATAACTTTGCCCTCCGTAATCAATAACTGCGGAGGGCAAACCTTCTATTGTCAAATTTAATTTTAGCAATAAATGAAACAACGAAGAACAAACAGTGGAAGCAGTCCAGTTTTCCGATATATCAGACAGATGGAAAACATGGTTTCCAAAATGACATCCGAGAAACCCATCGAACGTATCCAATCCTTGGAGCAGCGAATCGGCGAAGTCGATAAAATTCCCAATATAGAGAATTTTGTCCGTCAGATAAAGGAGCGCATGTGGATTACCAAAGAAGTGCTGACCATTTCCGAGGCATCCGCCTATCTGGGGCTGTCAGAGAGCTACATCTACAAGCTGACCGCCTCCAAACAAATCCCCCATTACAAGCCCAACGGCAAACTCGTCTATTTCAACAGGAAAGAGTTGTGCGACTGGGCTTTGAGAAATCAAGTGAAACCCCATCAGGAAATGGCAATTAAAAACAACGTATTATGAAAAAGAATGACATGGACATCATACTATCCCGCATTGAAAGGCTAAGTGTCTTCATTGAGGGAAATACATTGGAGGGCTTTCAGAGGGAAATATTAAGAGTAGAGAACTACCTGCAACGTTTCGCCAAGCTGGACGAACTGCTGGCTCATCTGAAAAACGTGGAAAAGATAGCATATGCGGCAAAGGATTTTCTGAACATAGACGAAGTTGCAGCGTATCTGCAAGTATCCAAGAGCTTTGTCTATAAGCTGACATCCACCAAGGAACTTACCGTTTACAAGCCCAACGGCAAGAACATATTCGTACTCCGGGACGACCTGAACGACTGGATAAGACGTAATCCATGTTTCTCCTACGAAGAAATCGACAAACAGGCCAATGTTATGTCGTATCGCCTTGAAAACAACAACAAACGTAAACGCAGAACAAGAAGAGATGGAAACGGAAAGATCTAATTTTATGTTTCCGGATACGCACAGAATAGACGAGGCGAAATACAAGTCGCTGCTGAAATATATCCGGCTCAATGTCACAGAACAATACGATTTCCCTCAAGAGATTGTCCAGATTGACGGTGTGACCATAGCCACATTAGGCAATTTCAGTGCATCCACGGGGAAACCTAAAAGCAAAAAGACCTTCAATGTAAGCGCCATAGTCGCATCGGCGCTTTCCGGAAGAGAGGTATTGAAATACAAAGCTGACTTGCCTCCGTGCAAGAACCGTATCCTTTATATTGATACGGAACAGAGCAAATGCCACTGTCATAAGGTACTTCAAAGAATACTGAAACTGGCAGGTATGCCCATAGACCAGGAGAATGACCGCATTGAGTTTTTTGTTCTCCGCGAATACACTCCCGACCAACGCAGGGACATCATCAAATGGGCCCTCCATGAAGAAAAAAATATCGGGCTGGTTATCATAGATGGAATACGCGACTTAATCCATGACATCAACAGTCCAAGCGAGTCACTTGATATTATTAATGAGCTGATGAGATGGTCAAGCTATTACGAGCTTCACATCCATACGGTACTCCACCTGAATAAAGGAGATGACAATACCAGGGGGCATATCGGTACCGAATTGAATAATAAAGCTGAAACCATCTTGCAAATCTCCAAAAATATAGAAAACGGAAGAATCAGTGAAGTAAGAGCTATGCATATCAGGGATAAAGAGTTTGTACCATTTGCCTTTGAAATCGGAGAAGACTCGCTTCCCCATTTGGTAAAAGACTATCAATTTAAGATGAACAAGAAAGACAGGCTGTCTTCATACCTTGACATGACAGAACAGCTACACCGTTCTGCTTTGGAAGTCGCCTTTTCCGACAACACCTCATTTGGCTATCAGGCATTGCTTGACGCACTAAAAAAGGGATATGACAGCATCGGTTACACCAGAGGAAGAAATACCCTGGTCAATCTGTGTAAGTTCCTGATTCAACATAACGCGATACAAAAGAATGGCCGGGAATACCGTTACAACGAGAATTTCAGCATCTGAGCCGTATCGGTTTAGTTTGCGGGTATATATAAAGAAACCATACTAAACACAGGATGCACATGAACATATCGGAAGCGAAACAAATACGGATTGTGGACTACCTGCGACTTCTCGGCCATGAGCCGAAGAATGCGCGCGGGGGACAATACTGGTATCTTTCCCCTTTCAGGGAAGAAAAGACGCCGTCGTTCAAGGTGAACGACCGGCTCAATGAATGGTATGACTTCGGGGCGGCTACCGGGGGCGACCTCGTGGAACTGGGAAAGCACCTGTACGGAACGGACAGTGTAAGCGAGGTGCTGGCCTGCATCGAACGGCACGCCGGAACCAATGAACTGCCGAGGGTTCGGCTTCCGGCGGTGATGCTCCGGCCGGTGGAAGCGGAAATGAAGGATATAAGGGTGGTGCCGCTACGACACCATGCGCTGCTGTCGTACCTCCATTCCCGGATGATCGATGCCGACATCGGAAAGATATTCTGCAAGGAAGTGCATTATGAGTTGCGCAAGCG
>CASFGK010000027.1 GCA_949294195.1 uncultured Bacteroidales bacterium
ACCCTACACTCGCAAAATTATCCTTAAAAAATGCTTCCGAACTTCTAAAATACCTGAGTCCTGTCAAAGGTCCATGAAGAATCCATTAGCTACAATAAAACAAAAAGAAGCCGACCTCAAAATTACTTTTGGGTCGGCTTCGCTGATCATGGAAAATAGTGAAAGTTCCGTTCCCGGAGAGGAACGGATATCTTTCCTTATCTTGTCCAGGCAGTCCAGTCATCAGATGAATCCGCTGCACCGCTCTGTCCGACTTTTCCTACGAACTTGTTCGAGAATTTTGAAGCGAGGTCTGCATCAGCGCTGTTGCCCTCACCTGCAAGGAAAGCCGCATTGTCAAATCCTGTTCCCTCTTCATTGACGAGCTCGCCTGCAATGACAGTGTTCCTGATTGAAGACTCGCCGTTATCGAATGAAGCCACAGTCTGAGGAGTCTCCAGAGTGACAGGGGAAGGTTTTCCGCATACGAGCGCATACTCGAGGTTTACAAAAGTTCCCTCACGGAAACGGAGACCTCTCTTGTTGTCAGTGCTGTTGTTGCCGATGAATGTAGCATAGCGGATTGTAGGGTGAGCGACCGGTGCAGCATCGTTGTTGTCGCCGTTGTTGTCGCACTCCATCAGGCAGTCGCACTCTGCGACGCTCTGGTAGGCGATGATGTACTCTGCGGTACCGTTCCATCCTTCTGTCCAGTCGAAAGAGTCGTCAGTGCAGTTCTCCACTATGCAGTGGTCGATATTCACCGAACCTCCGAAGAACTCGATTCCGTCATCTGATCCGTCGACTACATGGATATATGAAATCTCCGTACCGTTACCTACGCCATAGAGCGAGATACCGTTTGCCTCATGCTCGGAGTCGAGAGCAAGTCCTGAATACTCGATACGGAGATATTTCAGGCTTCCCGAGTTGTCAGCGTCGTTGCTTCCGCCGTACGGAGCGCCTCCGATTTCAGACATCGTACCTTCACCGGCATTGGTGTGCGCATTGCCGCAGATATGGAGACCGCCCCATGCTCCTGCAGACTTTTTCTCTGCTGTCATGACAATAGGGCTGTCCTCTGTACCTTCGGCAATGATCTTTGCACCCTGCTCGATAAGGATGTAGTTGATCTCTCCGTTATCCTGTGACACGACAGTCACACCCGGCTCGATAGTAAGGGTAGCAGGAGCCACCACCTGAAGGCTGCTTACCAGCTCATAAGTAGTACCTGACACGAGGGTCATGTTCTCTGTAACACGTCCGCCAAGCTCAGTGTCGATCTCTGTTTCCTTTCCGTTTTCCTTTTCGCATGAAGCAAGGCTTGCGATCATGCTTGCAGCAATGAATGCTGACATGTAGAATCTAACTGTTTTCATAACTGTAAAATGTGTATTGTTTTAATTGTTGTTTCATTTACTGTGCTTTTCGGGATGTCCCGCCCGGAAAAGCTATAGCGAGTAGCTGATTCCGATTTCGAAGCCCAAGCCGAGCTTCCACTGTTCCACATTAACTGTCCTGCCTGCGTTCGGGATATCCTGTCTGAACCTGATGGTCGAATCAAGCAGGTTCTTGAAAGCGAGCTTTATGGAGAAATGCCCGTTGAAACTGTAAGATCCCGCGAAATCAAGAGTGTGGACAGGCAGCTGCTTCACATCGCCGAGTCCCATTATACCCACTGCGTGGATTCTCGGGCCCTGAAGGTTGTAGAGTACCGCGAGACTGAGGCCGGAGCCGTCCCTGAACTCGGGAGTATAGCTGATATCCGCGTTGGCAAGATATGGGGACGCACCCTGGAGCGACCTCTGCCTGTTGGTGTAGGAACCCCCTTCCGGCAGGATCACGTTTGTGTACATGTACGAAGCGTTCGCATTGAGTGTCAAGTCTTTGACAAGTTCTTTACGGAACTCCGCCTCTACTCCTGCAGCCACTCCGTTGTCAGCGTTCTGGAAAGAGTGTTCGGTAGCTCCTCCCGAAAGGCGCTGCGTCCTTTCTATAGGGTCCTGAAGGAACTTGAAATATCCTGTGACTGCAAACATGTCGGTGGATTTGTCGGAGAAGAACTCGTATTTGAGGTCTACATTGTAGTTGTACCCGTTCTCAAGGTTCTCGTTACCTCTTATCTGGGCGCCTCCGAAGCTTTCCTGATAGAGGAACGGAGCCATCTCGATGAATGACGGTCTGGTGACAGTGCGTGAAAGCGAGAGTCTGAGCATGCTCCTTGAAGTCAGGTCGTACTTGAGGTTGACGGCCGGGAACAGGTCAAACGCATCAAGATTTCGCGTAAGGTCCTCGACATCATCGTTGTAGTCGACGCTCTGGCGGCTTGCCTCAAAGCGGAGACCTGCATTCAGGAACCATTTCTCCCCGAAACTGAGGTCTGTCTCGACAAATGCGGCGCCTATAAGGTTGGAAGCATCGTACTGGTCTCTCTTGTACTGGTTTCTGCTTACGGTCAGCAGCCCGTTCCGGATATTGTCGAAGTTGAGGTATTCGTCCGGATTGTGCACATCCGTTATCGCGTCATTGAAGTTGCGGACATTGTAGTAGAAACGGGTAGACCTGAACTTGCGCACCTTGTCCTTTGCAGTGACCCCGAAACGGAGCCTGTCATCATCGCTGAAGCTGTAGCTTGCCCTGATGTCCGCGACAAGCTCGTTTTCGTCAAGCCTGCCGAAGTATCTCTGGGTCTCCTGCTGGTTCAGGTCGAAGAACCTGAGCACTCCGTCCTCGCCTCTGCGGAACATCACCTGCCTTCTGTCAGGCTCGTCGCTGGAAGTCATCGTATATGACGCTCCCCAGTCTATTTCCCAGTCCTCCACCTCATGGTGTCCTGAAAGCTGGTAGTTCTGCAGGGTGTAGATGTGGGTCACCTGGTTGCTTCCTATCAGGTCATACGACTCCTGATAGTCATAGCCTTTCCTGTCCAGATGGGTGTCCTTGGCATTCCTGGCGAAGAACGCGGTCAGACCGATGTTGTCATTGTCCCTGAGGGTATAATCTATGTCCACCAGGGCCGCGATGTCGATTTTCTGAGAATAGCTGTTGTAGTTGTAATCACTCTGCATGCTTCCGACAGAACTTGCCTCGTATGTCCTGTAGTAGGCATCCGTCATGGTCTCATCGCCGGTCTTGATGCTTCCGGAAGCAAGGATACTGAGAGTCTGGCTGCCGACATCGAAGTTCTTCCCGAGACCGAAGCCGCCGTTCAGGTCCGGAAGAGGGGTCTTTTCATAGGTTCTGAAACTTGTTCCGAATATATCCCTGGTCTTCACATAGTCGCCGAACTCCGAGTAAGGAAGAGTCTCAGCCTTGCGGTCCAGCCTCGGGGTCAGGAACAGACTGCGCCCGTCCATCCTGTAGAAATCGCTTCCGAGTGTGTGGAAATACCCTCCCGTCGAGAACGACAGGTTGAAGAAATCCTCGCTCTGGCCTTCTTTCGTGCTGATATCCACATGCGCCCCGGAATAGTCCGCGAACGAGCTTGCTTCGTAGACCTTGCTCACCGTGATGTTCTGGATCGTCGATGCGGGGAATATGTCCAGAGGGATGAGCTTGTTGTCCGGGTTAGGGGATGCGATGGGAAGTCCGTTGAGAGTGGTGGTGCTGTAACGATCTCCCAGTCCCCGGACTATCAGCTGGCCCGCGCTTGCTATGGAGATGCCCGAGAGCTTGGCCACGCTTTCCTGTGCATTGGATATACCCTTGATGCTCATCTCCCTGGCGCCCATGTTCTCAATGGCAAATCCAGACTGGATACGCTCGTTCTGGAGAGCCTGGAGCGACTCGAGGTTTTTCCTGGCCGTAACGACTGCATCTGCAAGGGCCTGGCTGTCAGGCGCCATGTAAATCATCAGCCTGTCTCCCTCCACTGCTATCGAAGTATCGTCCGAAGTCCTGACAGTACCGTTGCCGTCGCTGCCGACCGTCACATCCAGCACCACGGGAATATATCCTATATATGATACCGAAAGCCTGTATGTCCCTTCGTCAAGAACAAGCACATAGGAACCGTCGATGTCCGTAACAGTTCCGGATGTGGTACCCTCAATAAGGATTCCCGCTCCGATGAGCGGCTCTCCTGTCACCAGATCGGTGACAACGCCTTTGAGACCTTCCTTCCCTATAGGAGCCGTCTCCGCCTTCAATATGCCTCCCGGCAACAACAACGCCGCCACTGCGGCAATAACAATCAAAAAACGTCTGATAACCATATAAATCTTCATTCACTATGTTTTCCGGCTGCAAAAGTACCGCGGAGTAATGAAAATGGTTTTAACGCTTTTTTATAAAATTGTTAAACCTGGTTACAGAATGGTTACAGCAGAGGCAGATTCTTAACAAAAAGACAGCAATCAGCCTCAAAAACTTCAACTGTTTTTATATACATAAATGCACGGCAAAGGTCGGAACGACAGTTCCAAATAACGATAAAATGATTTAACTTTGTGGGATTGAGTCTTTTCCTGACCGAAAATGAACACACACCCGAGAAGCAGAGCCATACCGAATGACATATTTTTCGAAGAAGTCGGCAGGATGCTCGACGAGGGGAAGAGCGTGACCGTTCCGGCTCAGGGCAGGAGCATGTTCCCGTTCATCACGGGAGGCCGGGACACGGTGACACTGAAAAAACGGCAGGATGTCAGGAAAGGGGATATAGTCCTGGCACGCGCAGAAGGAAAATACCTGCTGCACAGGGTCATACGTATCTCAGAGGGCAGACTGACGCTGATGGGGGACGGAAACGTCAGACAGAAAGAGCACTGCCGTCTGACGGATATTCTCGGGACCGTGTCCGCCATAGGAAGGAACGGAAAGACTGTCGGCTGTTCCGGTGGCGCCGAGAGAGTGAAAGGGATACTGTGGATGCTGCTCCTGCCGGTGAGAAGGCCGCTGCTGTGGTTCATAAGGCATACCTTACAATATAAAGGCGGCACGAGCGGAAGGCACGGCTGCCGGAAAAGCCGGGGCAGATGAGCAGCCTTTTGGAAATTGGATGGAAGTTCCGATATGCAGACAAGATACTATATCAGGTGGATCTGGGATGCTACAGCCCGGTCCAGACTCAGGATACTGGCCAGCAGTACGGTGAGTATCCTGCGCGTAGTCATTTCGCTGGCTGTCATCTGGATGAGCAAGCATCTGGTCGATATGGCCACAGGGCACGCCGACGGTTCGATATGGACCTGCATCATCCTGATGGCACTGTGCACGGCTCTCCAGATAGCGCTGTCCGCTGCCGGAGGCAGAATATCCGCCGATACCGACATAAGATTCAGGAACAGACTTCGCGGCTGTCTTTTCGGAAGGGTGATGGAAAGCAGGTGGAGCGGCAGGGAATCCATGCACACCGGGGACATCACCAACAGAATCGAAGAGGATGTCCGGGTGATTTCCGGAGTCGTATGCAGAAACATCCCGGCGACGGTCTCCACTTCGGTGCAGATGGTCGCGGCAATGGTCATGCTGGCGGCGATGGATTTCAGGCTGATGTGGATAGTGGCGGCCATCATGCCGGCAGCACTGGCCATCAGCAAAAGCTACATGAAAAAGCTGAGGGCCCTGACCGCCGAGATACGCCGGACAGACAGCCGTATCCAGTCCCATATCCAGGAAAACATCCGGCACAGGACTGTCATTTCCACTCTGGAGAGGACTTCAGACTCGATAGACGCACTCTCAGGCATGCAGTCCGACCTGCGGAAACAGGTCAGAAACAGGACAGACTATTCCATCTTCTCGAGGACAATGGTCCAGGCGGGATTTGCCGCCGGTTACCTGACAGTGTTTGCATGGTGTATTTTCGGACTGGAGAGAGGGACTGTCACTTTCGGACTGATGACCGCGTTCCTTCAGCTTGTATCCCAGATACAGAGACCGGTAGTGGAGCTGGGCAGACAGGCGCCCGCTTTCATACATGCGACTGCCTCGATAGACAGGCTGGCCGAGATTGCAGGCCTTCCTGTGGAGGAAAAAGGCAGTCCGGTAAGGATACAGGGGACTGCCGGCATCAGGCTCGACGCCGTCACATTCTCCTATCCTGACGGAGAAAGGAAAATACTGGACGGATTCAGCCACGACTTCAAGCCCGGGAGCTTCACTGCGGTCACGGGAGAAACAGGCTCCGGGAAAAGCACCCTCGTCCGGCTTCTGCTGGGACTGCTGTCCCCGGGGAAAGGAAGCATCGTCTTTTACGGGAAAAACTGCAGCGCTTCGGCCAGTCCCCTCACCAGATGCAATGTCACCTATGTCCCGCAGGGCAACACCCTCATAAGCGGGACCATCCGGGAGAATCTCCTTCTGGGGAATCCCGACGCTGCCGAAGAGCAGCTGGATGAAGCGGTCCATACCGCCGTGGCGGACTTTGTCTTCGACCTGCCCGGGGGTCTGGATTTCCTGTGCGGGGAGACCGGGGCCGGCCTGAGTGAGGGCCAGGCCCAGAGGATAGCCATCGCCAGAGGCCTGCTGCATCAGGGGAGCATCCTGATTCTCGACGAGCCCGCTTCCGCCCTCGATGCCCGTACCGGGCAAACTCTCATGTCAAGGCTGCTGGAACGTGCCAAGGGAAAGACCGTCATCATCGTGACTCACCGAATCGACATCACCGACCGGTATACCGACATCATCAGGATGCAATAGAAAGAAGAGGGACGGCTACCAGCCCCGCTCCCTGAACTTGTATGTGATACCGGCAGAGACTACCACGAGACCTTCGCCGGAGCGGCCTCCGGTCTCGCCGTCAAACCGGTCGCTGACGAGGTTGGCCCTAAGGTCCAGGTTGATGTCTATGGACGGAGATATCCTGAAGCTGTTGAAAATACCGCCGGTAAGGGCCGGAGTGGTGACCTTGGGGTCTTCATAGACGTACATCAGGCCGACACCGACATACGGAGAACAGCTGTAGACACGGTCCTGCTTGTAGCCCCAGATGATGTTGCAGAAGTTGAACATCACATCTCCGTGAAGGTGGAAATAGCCGAATCTGGAGTTTTCGAGCCAGTATCCGTCCCAAGGCTTGCCCGAGATAGGGGTACCCTGCGAATGCACTCCATTCTGGGCTGCTCCGCGTATGGCGAAGCCGCTGTACATGACACGAGCCCCGAGCCACGGGAGGAACCACTTCCCTGCAGCGACATCGACTGCCGGAGAGACCCACTCCTTGAATGTCAGGCGGGTGTCATGGTCGCCGAAATACATCTGGGCACCGCCGCCGACGCTGACGAACCAGTTGTTCTCTGCCGGGCCGGACTTGTACCTTTCCCTGACGGCAGGCTGCGAATCCTGCTCCGAACCCGTCCCGGCAAACACCGGGACTGCAAGCAGCAGCGCAATGGCTGCGAATATCGTCTTACGTATCATTTTGCAAATACTTTAAATTTTTCTACGATTCAAATGAATTCTCTTTTCTGTCCTGACTTGCAAGGTCTGAAAGCCTCTATTCGTCCCACCCGTCGGATGAGGTACGGGTAGAAACAGCCGATGCAGCAGATGTTCCTGACTTCCGCAGAGCGAACTTGAAATTGTTGTCGATAATGGTCTGGAGAATATTTTGCGTATCGTCGCTGTTGACATGGTTCATATATACCAATCCAAGCGAAGCATTCGCATCACGTTTCTGCAAATAGTCTGTCATCTCAGGCGAGATGTATTGAGTCCAGCTAAGTGCATCACCGGACTCTTTACCGCTTATACAGTTATAGAACCAAGTGTCATGAGCGTCTCCTTTCTCATATATCGATATACTCTTTTCAAACAATTCCTTGATCCATGCAACTTTTTGATCTCTATCTGTCACATTATCCACTTCCTGGAAGTACCAAGTAAGCTCTGCTGATTTTCCAGTATTAGGAGTTCCCCAACGCATCGGCGTCGTTGATGGTTCACTGCCTTCCCATAGAGTAAACAATGCAGGATAAGTATCATTAACGTTAAAATAGTTATCGTTATATTCATCACCATTATCATTTTTATTGGTGTTGAATTTCAAGATAATCTTACCCTTGACATCGGCTATTCTCGTGTCAGGTGTAATTTTCCCGGTATACACGCCATATTGATTACTTGAGCCTGCATTTTGTATTTGTTCCAATTCTTCTATCACCGCTTGCGACCAAGTTTCATTAGCACCTGCCGAAGATGATATTTGCAGAAAAATGAATTCGTTACTTCCCTCAGGCAAGCCTGCCAATTTGTTATTTAATGTGAGCAAAAAGTCCGTGAAAGGAGTGTTATTGTCATCCAAAGTCAGATAATATTCTTCTTTATCCCAAGGAAACCATCCTCCTTCTTTATTCCCAAATGTTCCAACCATAAAAGCACGCACACCGGCGTCAAACTGATCGCTTATATCATCAGTTTGATAATTGTTATTGTTGGTCCCTATATTCCGGGAGTTGTAGCTGCCAGGGATCGATAGTTCCGACAAATAGATATTCTCATCAAGGGAACTCATCCAATAGTTGGAGCCACCGGCCTCCAAATGCGGAAGCAGCACACGGTTTACCTTATGCGGAATTACTTTCTCTGTCGTAAGGTTTTTCCGCTTGGCTGCACCATTCAGTGTAGACACGGCTATCTGAAGCTGACGAGGTTCAATGATATGGTTCTCATCTGTATCCGGAATCAGATACGCCTTCACATTCAGACACTCACCAGTATTCAACTGTATAAATTCGCCTTTCTCTCCGTCATAGCAAGGGATGGAGATGGTGTTACGCACTGCATCCAAATCTCCGGCAGGCGTACATTCAGCCGTCACTTTTTCTGAATTGTCCTGCGCCCCACGGATGTTACAAGTGAATTCACCTGTCAAAATCACGTTCTTACCGGAAACTGCTCTTACATTGATATTGGTAACAGTAATACTACCGGATTCAGGTCCCTGTACGGTGATATCAAGCACCGTGACAAGATTCTTAAATTTAAGGCTGATGGGGTCACCGACACTTATTTCATCTCTGTTGACTGCATTATGGGCATACATATAAGCATAGTCCATATTTGGCAAACCGAATTTCACGTTTACTTGTTCACCATTAATTGTCATTTTACCTTCCGTCCAGGATTCTGGTTGCTGGTTAACAGGGATATTGGCTGTAATCATACCAGTCTCGTTTTCTTCCTCCGTTCCTTTCACTGCCGATGCCGGATAGAAAGCATAGAAACGATGCTCTCCTTTTTCCCCTTCTCCTTCGCCCCACTGCAATCCGGCTGCTTCCGGATTTACCTTAGCTACCGATGCCGAGTGTGTACGGTTATCCACCTGTGGTTTCACAACGTAATTCACCAAATGGTTAGAAGGCTGGGAAGTCTGCAAGCAGAAAATAGCAACTTCGTCACCTTCTTGATCCCAGTATACAGGCACACCAGTTTCCGTACGCGGTCCGTATTCAGTTTTAGTGTCCGCGCCGCTTGAGAAAATGGATGAACCAAAAATGATCTCATCACCGCTTTGCACCGGATTCTCAACTATAGTATCTTCCAGTGTTTCTTTTGTACACCCGAATAATAAAACAGACAATACTATGGTCGCAAATAAATAAATGTACGGTTTCATGGCAAAAAAAACTAACGGTGAAACTTAATCCCAATGACTGTCCCCATAATTCCCTTCCCAATCTTGATCAGGGGAGGCAAATCCATGTTCTTCAGTGGAAAGACCTTCATCGTGCTGATTCTCTTCATCGAAGATTGACGCAGAAGACATAAACCCGGTCTCGGCCTTTACTGATGTGAGTTCCAGTCGGGGGGGGTAATAGTATTGTTTCTTTTTCATGATGTTATGTCTTTTAATTGATTTATGATCAATTGTTTATGTTATTCTATTATCTTGCGCATTCTGTCCGGACCGCAGGGTCTGAGTGCCTTATTCGTCCCACCCGTCGGAGGATGAAGTACGGGTAGAAACAGCTGATGCAGCAGTTGTTCCTGACTTCCGCAGAGCGAACTTGAAGTTGTTGTCAATGATGGTCTGAATTAAATTTGCAGTTCCATATGCCTGACCGGACGCCTGAAGATTGTCTCCATAATTCATATAAATCAGACCGAGAGATGCATTTTCAGTCCTTCCTTGCAACTGTCTTTGAGCCCACGGAACCATATCATTTGTCAATGCTTTAACATTATCTGTATTAGCAGGATAATAGGTCCCACCCAAATCATTCATGAACCATACATTATGACCTTCAGCAGCTACATACTTATCAACACTGTTTTCAAAAATGGTTTGTGCATAGTTTATTTTCTGGTTATAACTAGCTTCCGCACCACCCACTTCATCGCCTTTGCCAACCAGCGTAACCTCCTGATAATACCAGTTCAATTTAGGTTGATTTTCTACATTCGGTGACCCCCATCTCAAATCGACACCATTTTCAACATAAGGATGTTCCCACAATGAGAACAAAGCAGGAATTTGGGAATTTGAATCAATATAATTACCCATATCCGATGTATTGTAATTCAATTTCAGTACTATTTTCCCTTTTACATCAGCAATTCTGGTATCCGGAGTAATTTCATCTGCAAAAATCACATAATCCGAATTATTCTGAGCATATTGCTTAATCTTGTATTCTACAGTTTTTATCCATGCCTCTTCTTTTCCCCAATAATCATATATGCTGCCGTTATTGTTTATTTCCGTAGCGCCGGCAGAGTATGTCAATTGAACAAAAACAAACTCATTATTAGGTTTTCCGCTTAATTCTTCGCCTGTATTCTTAATGCACTCCCCAAGTTGCTTAAGAATTGTTTCCGTTTCAACAGCAGAGTTGTTCTGGATCAATCTAATGTCATTAACGGAGACATAAAGTTCACCGTCTACAAAAAATCTATCATTATTATTAATTGGGTTCCAGCTTCTATTATAGGTATTACATTCGGCTCCAGTCTGGATAATAAACGCCCTGATTCCAGCGTTGTATTGTTCGGCTATCGATGCATTCTGATATACTGTCGATGCACCATTTTCTTGAGTTAACATCGAGAACTTGGTACCAGGCAAGGAAAGTTCGGATAGATAGATATTCTCATCAAGGGAACTCATCCAATAGTTGTTTCCGCCTGATGTCAACTGAGGCAAAGCTACCTGATTTGCCTTGTATGGTATAGTGGAATTTGGATCCAGCGTCTTTGTCTTCACAGATGAATTAACAGGGGAAACCCTGACCTGAATAGTCCTTGTCTCATTGTCTTCCAATTCATAAGGCAACAGAAAAGCCCTCACCACAAGCTGATCTCCAGGGCCTAATGATATAAAGTCTCCGTCTCCGTCATTCAGGGCCTGATTCCAGCAACTGATTGTAATAGTATTACGGACGGTTCCCTGAGTATCACCCCCAATATAACATTTTCCGATATCGTCGTCATCTCCGCTTTCCGGATTTAAATCACAATAAAAACTTCCCGTCAAGATCGTATTAGTTCCCTCAACGCCACGGATATTCACACTAGAAACCTTCACAGGACTACCTTCAGTAGGGCCATTGACAACTATATCGAGCAATGTCACAAGCGGACGGAAGGTAAGAGGCACGGCCGCATTACCTGAAGCCATCAATGTATTTTTGGAAACCTTATTGAAAGCATACATATAGGCAAAATCCGTATTCGGTTCTCCGACATAACGGGTACCTCCATTATCACTGTCTTCTTTTCTCCAAGAAACTGGGTTCTGAAGATCTTCTATTTCCCCGTAGATTTTTCCAGAGTGCACACTTGTATGGGTAAGATCAACCTTTTCTGCCGGATACAGTCCGAAAAAACGATGCTCATCAGCAGAGCCCCACTGCAAAGCGGTCTCCTGTTCTGTAGAAGACCACTCTAGCCTATCAGACGTGTGCCATGTCTCCTCATCGGTATCATCCCTGAATACACGATAAGTTGCATACTGCTCATTCGGGGAAGCAGACTGGGCACAAAAAACCATTACCTGATCCTCACCATCCGTCTCCCAATATACGGGATAGTAGCCAGATCCGTCATCTCTATATACTGGTGAACCATAGATAGTCTTGGTCACTGGAGTCTGCTCATTAGGCAAACTGGAACCAAACTGTATGATATCACCAACTTCTATTTTTACAGGGGTTACTGCCATTTCTTTTTCTGTACACGCAGATAAAAGTGCCAACAATGGAGCCAAAAAAAGGAATATTATATCTCTTTTCATAATTTCAAATATTATTGAATTGGTTAGTATCCCAAGTTCCGTTCCCATTATCAAAAAAATCCTGAGAAGAACCTATTTCATGTTTCTCAATAATAACACCTCCATCATCTCTTCCTTCATCAAAAACTGTAGAACCTCCCATAAACCCGGTCTCGGCCTTTACTGATGTGAGTTCCAGTCGGGGGGGGGCAATATTGTTTCTTTTCCATGATATTGTAGCTTTTAATTGTTTTCAATTTATTCTTTCCATCTATTCTGCCGACGGACGGCGGCTGTGCCTGTGGCGGCGGACAAGACGCTTCCAGAGCGGTTTTTTCCTGTGGTGCCCGTAACCGTAGCCATAGCCGTATCCATACCCGTAGCCGTAACCGTATCCATAGCCGTAGCCGTAACCCTGACGGTGAGGATCCACGCCGTTGAGGACAAGGGCCATGTTGGTGAGTTTCTTTTCTTTGTACATCTTTTCGATGTCAGGGAGCGCCCTGCGGTCAATGCGGCCGGCTCGGATGACGAACATCGTGAGGTCCGATACCCTGTTGATGACAGTGGCATCGGCAATGACCCCCATAGGGACTCCGTCGATGATGATGTAGTCGTATCTGGATCTCATCACGGCAAACAGGGTATCGAGCCTGCTGTCCATCAGGAGCTCGGTCGGGTTCGGGGCGGATGTGCCCGCCATGATTGCGTCCGGGATGTCAGGATTCTCACTGACATTGATGATGTCGTCCGGACTGATGTTCTTGTCGGCCAGATAGTTGGTCATCCCGACATGGGCCTTGCGCGAGAAGCTGACATATTCGCTCCTGTGGAGGTATTTCGTCATGGACTTCTTCCTTATGTCGAGGTCCACCAGGAGGACCCTCTTTCTGGAGTATGCCAGACTCAGTGCGAGGTTCATGGCGATGAATGTCTTTCCCGCCCCTTCATTGAGGGAGGTGAGGGTGATGACCTGGTTTCTTCCGGCATCACGCATCATGAATGCCATGTTGGTACGGAGTATCCTGAAGGCTTCGGTGACGGTGCTTCCGGCCTTCACTTCAGCTATAGGCGGATGCCCGCGCTTTTCGAGCTTCCGGAGCTCCCGGCTGACAGGGATCTCGCCCAGGTACGGGACATCCGCAGAGTCCGCCACATCCTTTCTCCCGTGCACCCTGGTATCAAGGAAAAGCATCATCAGGAATATGCAGCCCGGGACAGCAAGTCCGATCAGGATACCCAGGATGATGATTTTGTTGCGGTTCGGTGCGACAGGGGCCCCGCTTCCGTATGCCTCGTCGATGACTCTGGCGTTGTTGTCCGCCATAGCCTGGGAAAGGGCGTTTTCCTCACGCTTGTTGAGAAGGAAGATATAGAGGCTCTCCTTTATCTTCTGCTGGCGCTCGATGGATATCATCTCCCTCTCCTTGGTAGGTATGGTGGTCATCCTCTGGCGTGCGCGCTGCTCCCTGCTGCGGGCATCGTCCAGACGGACGTTGAGGCTGACTATCATGTTGTCCACCGCACGGATGATGGTCTGCTTCATGGCAGTGAGGGAGTTGTTCAGTTCCAGCACTACAGGGTTCATCTCGCTGCTGTCATCCACGAGCTTGTCGCGGCGGAGCTTGACAGAGTTGTACCTGTCGATCTGGCCCTCTATGTCCATGTCGCTGATGCCGGTGTTGGCCGGGATAAGGTCGATGTCCTTCGACGGGTCGGTCAGATAGTCCTTGATGTATCCCGCCAGCTCGAGCTGGGTCTGCAGCTCTATTACGGAAGAGCTGTATTTCTGGGACTCCTGCATGTAGATGCCTGCAGTGGTGGATATGTCCAGCACCTGGTTGTCCTTCTTGAATGTCTCCAGGTCGGTCTCCACAGAGCCCAGTTCGTTCTCGATGATTATCAGACGGTCGTTGATGAAGTCGGCGGTGTTGATGGCTATCTGGTTCTTGTCGTTGATGGCGTCCTCGTTGTACACGGTTATAAGCGTGTTCAGGATGTCCACTGCCCGCTCCGGAGAGGAGTCCTTGATGGAAAGGTTGAGGATGGAGGACTCGTCCTCTTCCTGACGGATGCCGAAGTTGGCCCTGTAATATGCCACCATGGTCTCGAGAGGGGTCTTGGTGACATATATCTCACGTCCGTTCCATGACGGGCCGCAGTAGTTGGTCGGTGTCACTATGACCTTCCTGCCGAATCCTATCCCGACAGTGTCGCCCAATGCCGCGACGACAGCGGTGTCCGTGTCACGGTCCACAGGGACGGTCAGCTTCACGGAGCCGTCCTTCTGCAGGACGAGAGTCAGGGAGACAGCCTGTGAAGGAAGGGCGTCCGGGAATGTCACCTTTACCGGAGACTTCGAATACAGCTCTCTCTGGCGCAGCCGGTCATCGATCTTGTAGCTCACGTCTGCCCCCACTCTGGACACGACTTCGCGGAACAGCTTCTTGGAGCGGAACTGGAGGATCTCGTTGGCGACGTTGACCTTGTTGATGAAGTTGTCGTACCGGTCAAGTCCGGCGGAGTATGCCTTGTTCGAAGGGTCCTTGATGATGACCGTCGCGGATGAGAAATACACGAACGGCTCTCTGGCATATATGATCCATGCTGCTCCCACGCATACGGCCAGGGAAAGCAGGAACCACTTCCACTTCGACAGGAGGTAGAAGAAAAGGTCTACGACGTTTATGCCGTCGTTTCTGTCATTTATGTTGCTTTTTTGTACTGGCATCGGATTCCAATCGATTAATTGATAGCACTTACGGCCCAGATTACCGAGCAGATGGCCGTTATGACAGACAGCAGGGTGGTCCCGATCTGCCAGCCGCGGTCCTCGGCATCCTTCTTCCTGTACTTCGGCTCGACATACACCATGTCGTTCTGCTGGAGGTAGTAGCACGGGGAGTCGAAAACATCCTTGGTCCGGAGATCCAGCACATACATTTCCCTGTCATCCCCGAGGTCGCGGATCACCGCTATCTTGTCCAGACTCGCCTGTGCGGTAGGACCTCCTGCCCTGGCAAGAGCCTCGAATATGGTGACCCTGTCACCGCTCACGCTGTAAGTGCCGGTAGAGCCCACAGCTCCCATGACGGTATATCTGAAATTCAGGAACTCGATGGTGACAATCGGGTTCTTGATATAGTTTCCTTCTTCTATCCCGGACTTTATCAGGTCTATGGCCTGCGATACAGTCAGTCCTTCCACGTGAAGGGTGCCGAGTATCGGGAAGTCTATGTTTCCGTCCACATCCACCCTGTAACCCTCTTCAGCAGACGAACGGTCCGCGTAGGAACTTATGGACCCGTCGGAGTTCACGCTGAAACTTCCCCCGTGGATATTGAACGGAAGGGCGAGCTCGGGACTCTTGCTGCTTACCGTTATCTTCAGCCGGTCATCCCTGTTGATGACAGCTTCATGCTTGAGGGTCACCGGGTATTTCCGGCCCGGCTCCATGTCCTGGAGGTAAATGAAACTCTTGGGACCTCCGCAGGATGAAAGCAGGACTGTTGTCAGAATAAGGATTATAGCCAGATAGTTTTTCATATCATCTCAATCAACTTGCAAAGTTAGTAATATATTCTTAATATCAGTATTTAATTCTCTAAAATTCAGACACAAACGGATTCTCTGCACAGTATGGCAGCCTCCATGTCCGGCCTGCACTCAAGGATTCCGGTCCCGACTCCCGAAGCTACCGCCGAAAGAGTGTCGCACAGGGCATCCAGCAGGCGGCTGTCATGTCGGATGACAGAGCATCCGGGAAGAAGGCAGGAAAAGGCTTCCACATCGTTTTTCGGGATGAACCTGTTCTTTCCGGCCTGATACAGGCGTACGATTCCTCCGACAGGGACTTCCATGTCCCGGTAGCACGGAGTCTTCCCGCTCCAGGGAGAGCCGCAGGCCGTCACCGTATCCCCGCTGACTTTCAGCACAGGGTTGTCGTCATTGAGCAGCATGCATCCCGGAAAACACTTTATCCACAGAGCCGAATGGGTACTTTTCCCCGTGCCGCTGGGGCCAGTGAAAAGGTATGCTCTGCCGTCCAGACATACTGCCGAAGCATGGATGGAGACGGCATGGTGCAGCAGGGCCGACTGGGAAAACATGATGCGGAGCATCGAGTTCAGGACAGTCCCTCCCGAAGGGTCGGTCCAGTCGACACAGGCTTCCGCGGACGAGAAATCACCGGATGCCGACAGGACATGGACAGGACCGGAATCCTTCTGCCTGATCTCCACGCAATAGCCTCCAGGCTGACGGTAGAGGCTGAGATGCCCCATATCGTTGTCCGTCCTCTCGAGCAGGACAGCTCCTTCCCTGCGGGAACCCGGTCCGGGGAGTACATCCAGACAGAAGATGTCGCGTCCGCCTCCGGAAGGCTCTTTCACGGCGAAAGGGCTGAAGGAAGACAGGAGAGAGGCTGCATCAAGAGTCCCGGGAAGAGAGACACTGAAAGGCAGTCCGGCCACGCGGTAGCGGTATGATTTGAAAGATGTTCCCATTGTCAGCAGTTTTTTCCGGCCGAAGACTGTCCGGCAAGCAGCCGCATGAATGTCCAGAATGTCTCGGCAGGGGCCACGGACATCGAGAAGCCGCTGTTGCGGATGAAAGACCATGCGGTACCGGCCTTGCGTTTCCATCCCGGCATCTCCGCAGACAAGGCGCCAGGGTAATAATGTCCGAAATTACCGCCTTTCATGATGATTTCATACAGCCTTGCGGCCCTTTTGCGGTCCTGCCTGTATCCGGAGCCGGAGCAGTCCGTACCGAGATACTCTCCGACAAATGTATAAAGCACTGCGCTCCATGCCGACAGTCCGGCTTTCCTTTCCATCTGACGGAGCTTTTCCCTGTCATCAGGGAGGGTCAGATGCTCCATCGCCACGGCCACATCGCAGACCTGACGCAGCCCCACTCCCCTGCCTATGGCATGCTTCAGGACATGGGCATTGAGCATCAGAAGATTGGGGACCGGGGACGGTACGGTAAGCCTTATCCTGCCGTCCGGGCCTTCGATGAAGACATGTTCCGTTTCCATACCGGTTTCCAGGCGGGAAAGACAGCTTTTCCGGAACGGGCTGCAGATGTCAAAGAGCCTGCCATGATGCTCCACATCGACACCTTTCCACCTGTAGAAATGGCTTCCGTCCGGCATCCGGCTCACACGACACCCTGCTCCGGCGACTACGGACGCCGCTCTGTTTTTCTCTTCTTCTGACCTGAAACAGAAGTCGATATCTCCGCACTCACGCAGCAGAGGGTGCGGATACATGGCGGCTATTCCCTGCCCCTTCTGCAGTATCGGATCCAGCCCGCTGCTTCTGAACAGCCCGTAAAGCCCGGCCAGAGCGCGGTTCATCATGCGGCCCCGCCGCTCTATGCTGTCGGCAGCAGCTGTCCACCGTATCAGCAACGGTGCCGGAGGAAGGCACTCTTCGGGAAGGGACTGCAGGCCGCTATAGAGTATCCCTGCGACTGTCTGCCTGAGTGCGGTCTCATATATGCGCTCCCACTGCCCTGCTCCGAGAGGAAAATCCGACAGAGCGGCATCCGGAAGAGGAAGCCCCCGCAACCCTGCCCCCAGAAGAGAGAAAAAAGCCCCTGCGGGAAAGCTGTCAGTCTGTCTGAGCGATGAATCCATACCGTCTCCAGTCCTTGAGCAGAGCCCTGACATCCTCGGCCGCTTTCCACTCTTCCACTTCATATTCCCGACAGAGCCACTTTACCAGCATGTCTTCCGTAAAGTCCGCATTCCCTATCTTTTCCCACAGCCAGGCTGCGGTGCTGTTGAACGTGAAGACGTCTGTCAGGTCGGCATTGTCTCCGGCCTTCACTATCATGTAATGACTGCCGATAGTACGCAGTTTCAAATCCGTATTAAGTTTCATGACGATAGTTTTCAGAATTTCTTTCCAGTGAAAAGATAAAATGCGGTCTTGGTGATAATCTTGAAGTCCGTCCACAACGTATGGCTCTCAAGGTATTCCAGATCCATGTCCAGACGTGTGAGCATCTTTTCCATGGTGTCGGTATAGCCGTTGTACAGAGTGGCCTCCGAGAACAGTCCCGGCCTCAGGCGGTAGAGCAGTTCATAGTCAGGATTGATCTTCACTATGTCGTCTATAAAGCATTTGCGCTCAGGGCGGGGCCCCACGAACGACATGTCTCCCTTCAGGACATTCCACAGCTGCGGGAGTTCATCCAGGTGATGGTCTCTGAGCATCCTGCCCACTCTGGTGAGACGGTCATCCGCCTCGCTGCAGAGCCGCGGCTTGTCATCCTTTTCCGCTCCGTCTATCATGGAACGGAACTTATAGATGATGAACGGCCTGCCTTTATAGCCGATACGTTCCTGCCGGAAAATCACCGGTCCCGGAGTCTCGGTCCGGATCATGATATACACTATCAGGAATACCGGAGAGCTTATGACAAGACACACCAGCGCCCCGATCATATCCAGGCCCCTTTTCACAGCCGACATCACCGGAGAAACAGTGTAACGGTCATCTTTAACATTCTTTACCATATAGTCTTTCATATAGTTTCATACATTCATCCAGCATGTTGTCTTTCGTAAACACAGTCCGGTAGCGTTCCAGCGCATTCTGCGAATATCTCCGGTATTCCTGTCCGTTGAGGAATACCGACTTGACAGCATCTGCCAGGGCGGCCGGATTTCCCGGCTCCGCATTCAGTCCGGACACGCCGTGACGGTTTACCCAAGGGACTCCCGAGTCGGGGATAAGGGTCGCCACCACAGGCTTGGCACACGACATGGCTTCCAGCTGGACTATGCCGCAGGCCTCTGTCTTGTATATCGAGCTCATACAGAACAGGTCGCATGCGCCGAACCATGAAGGAAGGTCTTCATCCGCCACATGGCCGAGCAGCCTCACCCTGGCGCCCAGTCCGAGAGAGTCTATCTGGCTCTGAAGCGCATCCTTCAGCGGCCCCGAGCCTCCTATCAGCACCATATAACTGTCATCCAGCAGGGAAGCAGCCTCCACAAGATACCTGTATCCCTTGTACGGAATCAGGCGTCCGAGCGAAAAGATGATCCTTTTCCCCGGGTATGCATCCCTGATGCGCCTTACCTTTTCAGGGTCAGGCTGCATGGGAGGTATCCCTATCGGTATCCAGCCGACCTTGTGCTGCACCTTCTGCAGGTACGGGGATTTCTCCACATACACCGGAGTAGTCCCGACAATCATGTCGGCTCGCCGGATCAGCCATTTCTGGAAAGGTCCGTACAAGGCAAGCAGCACCCTGTTCTTCAATATGTCGCTGTGCCAGTGGAGCACCACTTTTCCTCTGTACCCTGAAAAATACAGCGCGAGGCACGCCATCGGATCCGGAGCGTGGATATGTATGATGTCATACCTGCCGCATTCCTTTTTCAGGAGGGAAACCATCTCGGGAGAAATCATGGTGGAAGCGAACTTCCCTATGGTCCTGCAGACGTACAGCGTTGCACGGCCGTTTATTTTCTCCCGCCGCCGCGGCCCTTCGGCCGAAGCGCACATCATGTCACAGTCCACCCCTCTTGACGCCAGCCCTGTCATCAGGTCATACATCACTTTCTCCACACCTCCCAGTATGGGATAGAACTTTCCTAACTGTAGTATTTTCATAGAACCAGTCTGTATTTCATCTGCCGCAGAGCCTTTCATACAGCCTTATATAGTCGCCGTATCTGTCGGATTTCCTGAAATATTCAAGTGCGCAGGCCCTGCACTTGTCTCTATACTGTTGCCTGTCGGACATTTCTATCGTCCTGACAGCTTTCATTACCCCGTCCAGATCACCGGGCTCTACTATGAAACCCGTTTCAGGAGTCACGGATTCCGGACTGCCCCCGGTCCTGTATGTGACTACCGGCGTCCCGCAGGAAACAGCTTCAAGGTTGACTGTCGGGTAGTTGTCCTGCCATGTAGGATTCACGAAGACATCGGCTGCAGCATACAGTCCTGCAAGCTCCCTGACATCCGCTGTCCTGGATATGCCCGTGACACGCTCCGGCAGCGCCGCTATCTGCTTCCCGGTCAGTCCCACAAGCACCAGAGCCTCATCATCGCGGAGTCTGCGCGCCATCTCCATGAAATCCGCCAACCCTTTCTCCCTGCTCCAGATACTGGCCACCCCGAGGATTATATGCTTCCCTTCCAGTCCGTATTTCCCGACAGCGTCAGACGGTGCGGAAGGGGAAAAGATGTCGGTATCTATCCCGTTGTGTATCACCTGCATACTGTAGTCCTTCAGGAAAGAGTCTTCCATTTCGGAACGGATCCATCCGGATACCGGGACTATGACGAACCTGTCCCGGGGCATAGAGGTGAACGAGCGTTTCTTGTCTTCCCAGTTCCTGCGGGAACGGTCTGCCCAGAGGCTTTTCGGGAACTCCCTTTTCTGCGGGCAATGTCCGCAGCCTGTACGCCATCTGCCGCATCCTGCAGCCGTATAATAGTAGCAGTGCCCCGTATACAGCCAGCAGTCATGGACAGTCCATACTACAGGTATCCCGCTTGAAGAAAGGAAATCGAACAGTATCCTGTAGTTCAGGAAATATCCGTGGATGTTGTGGATATGGATGATATCCGGTCTTATCTCCTCTATCCTCCTGACAAACTGTCTGGTGGCCCTGTCCGAGGCAAGTCCGTGCCTGTCCGCCAGTCTGGTCACTGCACCGTGCCATGCGACACTCAGCCTGTCCCCCACAGGGACCAGTTCCGAGGCGCACTCCGGTTCCCCGTCCCTTCCCCGGCTGTAGGCCACATAGCTTTCCCATCCTCCGGAGATGGCCAGTTCGCCTATTTCCTGCATTATACGGCCTGTGGAGGTGGATTTCCTCAGTACGGGATTTATCTGCAGGAGTCTTTTCATATTGTCTTCCGGTTATTCTGTCTTGTCAGTACCATCAGCCTTCATGAGTCCGGCCGGCTGTGCCGCAATAGAGCGGAACAGCCGCATCCATTTTTCCATCACCGCGGCTTCGGAATATGTTTCCGTCACTTTAAGGGCTTCCCGGGACATGCTCCGGCGCAGTGAAACGTCCGACATGAGCCTTTTCATGGCCCCGGCAAGAGCTTCCGTGTCCCCCTCCCGGACTATGATGCCGCTGCCTTTCCCTCCGATGATGTCTTCAGGTCCGCACTTGTACCCGAATGTCGCTACCGGAAGTCCGCACGACATCGCCTCTATCATCACCATAGGGAATCCTTCATAGTGAGAGCTCATCACCAGAAAGGCGCTGCCGGCATATTCCTGCCAGATATCCTTGACCGGCGCATGGATGGAAACGCTGCCGCCCAGGCCGTATCTGTCTGTCATTTCCTGCAGCATCCCTTTCCATTCGCCCTGGCCGAAAATGTCCAGAGTCCAGTCTCCGGACGCGGGATCACTCTTCACTATCCTCCAGGCATCTATCAGCCTGTCGAATCCTTTCTGATAGTCGAGTCTGCCCACTGCTATCACCCTGTGGGCGGAGACATCCGAGACATACCTGCCCTCCTTCGGCGGGAGCAGCGCCGCGTTCGGTATCACCTCGATATTGGGAAGATCCCCCCAGTATCCCCTGTCCTCCTGTGTCAGTACCACGAAGCGGTCGAACTTACGCACTATCCGCCCGTCCTGCCATGTCCTGAACCTGTCCGCCAGTCCCAGAATCCCCTTCCTGCCGTACTGGAGCCTGAAATACCTGCAGTAATGCAGCTCCAGCACCTTTCTGCTGCCGTCCCTGATATCCGGTATGAACGATGACTCGGACGGATAGAGCGACACCACGATATCGGCCTTTTCCCTCATCAGGATCTCTGTCAGGGCTTTCCTGTGCTTCCTTCTCTTCGCCAGGTATCCGGCTATCTTGCCCGGAGGGGTCCTGAGATTGTCATCGGAATAGTTGATGCCCATATCGATCCTGCGCACAGACTCCGGAAACGGATAGAACGGCGGCCTCCCCTTCTGGTCCGTCGTGACTATCAGCACTTCCCATCCGGTATGGCTCGCGAGCCAGGACACCTTGTTGCAAAGCACCCTTTCCATCCCTCCCGGATTGCATATCGAATGCGTGCAGTAGATGAGTTTCATAAAAATCTTATAACTTTTGCAGGATTCCCTCCTGCGATGCAGTCGGGAGGGATATTTGTGGAGACAACCGATCCTGCAGCCACAATACTCCTTGCACCTATGGTCACTCCTTTGAGGACAATGCAGTTCACGCCTATAAATACGTCATCCTCTATGACTATAGGACTGGAAACTCCCCAGTCGGTATGCTGTCCTCTTCGGATGATATAATCCTTATTGTGCGCATCCGTATCTATCAGGATACAGTTGCCTCCGATCTTGACATTATTCCCGACAGTTATACTTTCATGAGCCCAGAGGACCGTACTGCTCATTCCGACATTGTCGCCTATCGTTATTTTTGCCCCCCCCGTAGCATAAACAGCCCCTTGTCTGTTGGAACACAAGGCATTGATATTCCATCCTGACGAAAAATACAGGTTGTCTCCTATCTTCACCTCCGCGGAAGGGAAAAGGTTGATATACAACTTGCCGTGAACGGTACAGTTCCTGCCGTAGCCTATTCCATAAAGCCTGAAACGGACAAGATTCCAGTACGCGCTCAACCTGTTTCTTACCCGTTTGACAAAACGGATGCTTTTACGGAAAAGGATACTCATTTACTGTCGTTTTCAAGGATTTCATTATATATTTCCAGGACTCTGCACACGATAGTCTGCCTGTCATGACGCACCAGCGCCTCCTTTCTTGCGGCATTGCCTGCAGCTATGTTAATTTCAGGATTTTCATATATGTATTTCATCAGATATGCCATCTGGAACGGGTCATTTGCCGGAACCAGAAAACCGGTACGGCCATCGTCTATTACAGCCGGTATTCCACCGACATTCACTGATATTCCGGTAACACCGGAAATCGACGCTTCACACAAACTGTTAGAAGCATTTTCAATGTAAGAAGGGTGAACATAAGCCGTTGCAGATATCAATGCACTTCTTATTTGTTCAGCGGTACCTACTCCCATCAGTTTTATACCCACATCATGATGTTTTATCCTGAAAACAGTTTCAACAAATTTCGGATTGACATCTCCAAATACTTTCCATTCAAAATCAGGCAATACCTTTTTCAGTATGGCTGCCGTTTTCAGTACCAAATCAAAACCTTTATACAATGGAGATGATATCGTTGTGACAAATACAGGTTTATCCGGAAGAGTCCGTTTTGCGGATTTGTCATAAAAAACCTCCCTTAACATTTCATTACAATGAAAATAACATGAATCCGGACTTATCAATTTCACAATCCTTTCGTCCCATACTGAATGTCCCATGTAATATCTGAGACTGCGAAACATCCTTTGTTCTGTTACGCTATTACGTTGCCATGCTATTTTATCGCTAAGCCTTCTTAATATATTTCCGAAAGACTTGTCCTGCCACAAATACATTTTCCATGATACAAAAGGAGGAAGGAAAGCATTCAGGCAGGCCGAAAGAATCCCCTGGATATGTAAAACCACGGGAACCGAAACATGATTTGCTATCAGACCGTATATGTTCTCCGACCCGAAGACCTGGATAATGTCAGGCTTGAAATCTTCCGCGACATTCACCAGAGCGGGCATGGCCAGTCTTTCATGTCTGAAAGTTGATGTCCCGGGACGGCCGAATATCGTTTCAATGGTGTATTTCACCGACTTGTGAGGCCGGGGCAGCAAGTAGTATACTGTTCCGCCCGACTCTTCCTTTTTCGCTTCAGTAACAGACCGGGAATAGAAACAGACGCCCAATTCGATTTCCGGGATTTTCCCCAACTCCTTTTCCAGCGAGGATATCCATCCTCCGCCATTATACCCGTTCGGGTTCTGCGAATAACAGGATGGAGTGTTTGTAAACCACAAGACACGCATACGGATTGATTTCTATATTGATATCCAACCATGGCAGCAGAGCTTGTCTGATCTGTACTCTGCCGCAGCTTCAGGATTAAACCATTTTTCAGGAATGACAACCGTCTTGTCCTTATGACTGTTCAGAAAAGCCGCCCACCAGCTATATGTACTGTTGGATATGATATTGTGCCGGCACAGACTCATAAGCTGCATATCACAGTGGCTTCCGGGACCGGATACCGGATTGCCCCGGACAAGGGTATATTCAAAACCTGTAAAATTTTCTTTTACCCACTCCGGATTGTCGGTAAAGACGTAAAACCGGGGATTCTCCACCCTGCCTTTCAGCAAATCCACTGCCCTGGAATAGTACTCCGCCGGACAAGTCCCTGTATACCAATGTCTTTCAGCATAGTCCTTTCCTTTGCGGACATGTACCGCCACTGACTCGCAGGACAATATTTCTTCCGATACGGCCCGGTTATATGCATCTGCAAACGGCCTGAAAGAAAAAGCGGACAAGACTTCGCTTTCAACGGCACTTACCATCTCCGCATTCTGGAATACGCCTGAAATATAAAGCAACCGGGAATTTTCATCCGGCAGCGATGCATCAAAGGCCGATGACATGTATCTGACCCGGCAAGTCTTCCACAAATACCGTCTGCGGATCCGGGAAATCAGGGATGACCCGCCTCCCGTTTTCAGCACATCCATAGCAGGGGCCTGACGTATAGGGGCATCAGGGAATATGGAACTCCATGACACTTTTTCGTGCCTGAGCTTTGCCGAAGTATAGAAATCCACATACGCATCATACCCGAGTTTCTTCAGATACAGGTAGTAACTGTACTGGAACATACGGTTGGCAAGCCCGCAAGCCATATTTACGATTACCGGCATATTTACACTTCTGATGTTTCCTGCATATCGTCATCCCTGCAACTGTCTGCCATTCCGAAACACAGGAACGGAGCGAATGCGAGGAAAATATCCGTAGAGACTTTCACCCATATTGCACAGTTCAGAAGAAGAATCGTCAGAAACATATACTTGTACTTGACGAAACGCTTCATGCACACACTGCACACTTTTGCCATAAACGCCATGAATATCCCCAGTCCGACAATCCCGAAATAGAACAGGAAACGGGAATACCCGGCGTCCGTACCCATATAGAATCCATACCACAACGGGCCCTGGTAATACAGGTCATTGGCCATTCCGCTCATATATCCGTCTCCTATAATCCATGTTTTCAGGTTATCAGGGAAAATGAGGCCCTGCATGAGCATTGTATTCGATGTCACCTCCCAGCGTCCTTTTTCCGCTAAGGAGAAAAACCCTTCAAAACCGAAACGGAGATATTTGTGCCAGGGGTCGCTTACATTATAGAGGACAGTCAGGACAATAACAGCTCCTGCGACAAAACCGGCAAGCCAGCCGGTTATGGTCTTTCTGTCCTTTTCCCCGATAACTTTATCCGAAAACAACACGAATGCAAGATAAGCCAGGGACAAAAGCATTCCGACCGTAGTCGTCCTTCCGATCATATTGCCTATGACTGCAATGATACAATACGCAACAACCAAAGGGACAATATATCTTAGCGGTTTGCCCTTTCCGGCCATTTGCGGCAGCAGAAATGCTATCATGACCAGCAATACCGCCATACGGCCTCCAGCCACATCAAGCGCACAGCCTATGCCATACAAACGCCCTTCGAATTTGCCCATAAAACCTTCTCCCGCCAGGAAACTGTCGACAAAATCCTTCAATGGAGCATACAGTACCATAGAAAACGCGAGAAGGCACTGCAGAGCGCCCACCGCTATCATGTAAAAGCACACAAGCTCCACTGTAACTTTCCCGTGGACGGCTTTTATGACATTCACCAGAAAATAGGCTGCACCGACCCATACCCACATGGAAACAATGTATGACAAATACGAGTTGTCCGTAGTATTGTTCAACACCATCGTCGTGAAACTTGCCGCAGACACTCCAAGTGCGAGCAATGATATGAGGAAGAAATCTTTATCAATAAACCCGGTCCGTGTCTTTCCGAGGTTGAAAAAAAGCATCACCAGACCGCAGGCCGCCAACATCATCTTCGTGTTGGCCGCAGGAAAAAAAGTAAAAACAAACGGAAAGTAGAAGAAACTCGTAAGTATCACCACTATAGGTATCAGAAAATACTTTGCCTGCATGTTTCTATCTGTAAATTAATCCGTAAACTATCTTGTTGAACATATACCCGTACATTCTTACAGCCAGGAACTGGCCTTTCCATGCCAGCCACTGCAGAAGTCTGCTCCTGAGTGAAATGTTCCTGTTCCGCATTATATACCTGTCCGATTCGGGATACCATTCTTTCCAAAGTCTGAGTTTGGAGGGATCGCCGGAAAGAAGGAATGGAAACTTTGCGTCAAGTTTCAGGAAAGCAAGCTCCATGTCAAGCCCGTCTCCGTACTTGCCCTTGATAAAACGGACAATCCTGTCCACATTATATCTCAGTTCCTGAAGATGCCTGTCCGAATATGTCCTGCTGAATGCAGTGTCGTTTGTCTTTACGTAATGGTAATACGCCTTCGGGACATACTTCACTTTACCGGCACAGGAAAACAGCATCATCATCGTCATATCTTCACCCATCCCGTATCCGGCAGGAAACTCTATACCGTTTTCCGTATAAAGACTTCTCCGGACCAGCTTGTTCCATACATTGAACTTCATGGCGCCGCCCAGCATGCCTTTCAGTGCTTCCATCGGAGAGCCATAGTCCGGCTGGCGCATATACCTCTCCCTGTGCTCGAACGAAAGATACCAGTCGCACCAGACTATATCAGCATCATTCCCCACAGCCGCGCCATAAAGGTTTTCAAGCATGTCAGGCTCCACAAAATCGTCACTGTCGCAGTGAAAGACATAGCAGCCTGAAGCCTCAGCCAGACCGGTATTCCTGGCGGAGGGAAGGCCCTGATTCTTTTCATGGCGGAGAATCCTTACCTGCGGTATTCTTTCCGGATGCCTTTGAACGCATTCCCGGACAAGGTCCATGCTCTTGTCCGGAGATGCGTCATCCACGAAGATAAATTCGACATCTTCCAGTGTCTGCACCATCAGGGATTCAGTACATCTGGAAATGAACTTCTCCACGTTATATACCGGGACTATTACTGATACCTTCGGATACATAGTCATTCAAACGACACGGGGATATACATCGGATCCTCACCGGAACCGGATTTCTTCAGCCTCAGGGCACACAGATACGCCACGCTCATCATTCTTACCGGGAAAGTCCGGACATCCTTATGCCTCCTCCAGTAGTTTATATACTCAAAGCCCATGAAAGAGCTTATTGCCGGGCTCCCTATATGGTCATACAGTTCCTTACTTGTCTTTTTCAATGTCCGGTCATAGTCACACAACAAATTCCGCATCCGACGGTCATAGTGCGTCAGTGCAAACACATAGACCTCCTTAAGCAACGGCGTTATGCGGGCAAGCAGATATTCCCGGACAGGTTTTCCGGCGACTTCCGTTCCATGCATTTCATACGTCCGGGCCATATCCAGAGCACATTTTACGGACTGTCCTGTACTTTTCAGCTTGACCGCAGGGTCGACCGTCTGGCCTGCTCTGCCGACAAGGTACTCATACACGGGCCTGTCAAATCCTGCCACCGTTTTTACCGATATCATCGGGATGAAAATCCATTGCTGGTCAGTATATGATATTCCTTCTGTCTGCCGATAGTCCATCGATTTAAGATTCTCCAGGCGATAAGTGACAGCGTGCATCTGCATGTTCCTGAACTCATGGCTTGTGCATACAGTATCCATATCGAAGCGAGTGCCGTTCCCGAGTCTGTACCTGATGATTTTCCTGACAGTCCTTTCCTGATCCACGACTGCAAAATCGGAAACGACCAGATCCGCATCCGTTTCCTGCAGGAACTTCAGGAACTCCCTGAAATTTCCTGTATCGAAACTGTCATCGGCATCGAGGACCTTGACATATTTTCCCCTTGCCCCCTTCAGCCCGCGGTTCACACAGGATCCGTAGTTCCCGTTCTCCTTGTCTATTACTCTGAACACCTGAGGATACCGCGCTTCATAGCTGTGCGCTATCTCCGACGTCCGGTCACGGCTTCCGTCATTGACTACAAGGACTTCCAGAGAGTCCAGGACAGGCATTCCCACCAGAAGGGAATCCAGGCAGTACGGAAGGTAGGCCGCCATATTGTATGACGGGACGATCAGCGAAAGTATCTTCTCCATGTCAACGGTCTGTCCTATTCAATAATGAACCCCGAGCGCTCCTTGCGGTTTTCAAAGAAAGCCTTTAGATCAAGAATGACTCGGGGGATATGTTTTTTCACTCTGCTCCTCAGCGTCCTGGCGGGAATGACTCTCATATACGGGGATTCCCTGGACAAAAGTTCCGGCTCTGAAGCATCAATCCGTTTCCTTATATTCTGAACAGCGTCATATATCTCGGAATCTGCGGTCTCATGATGCCACTGCAGGTCATTGATCCTGCCATACTGCCCGAGGATGCCGTTCCTGTCAAGTTTCTCCCGCTGGGTAAAGAACGCAAAATGTGCGGCTATCGCATCGCCGTTCCATGCATTGGACATCCCATGCCTTGAAGGGTAGATACATGACATGAACTCCTCATCGTCTCCGGGGACCAGGCCGCCGAACCTGGCCATCTCCCTTCCGAACCACAGGACAGCGTTTATGGAAAACCTGCACATCCCCATTTCCTTTTTCCCGAGATGAAGCTCTTTCCATCTTCCCGTCTGCAGATAGTTGTCTATAAACCATTTATGCAGTTCGGCAGCGAAGTTTCCGCTTTTCCACAGCACCGGATCGCTTGCGTATGACTGATAGTAGCTGTCCAGATGCAGCTTCCCTTCTATCTGCAGAAGATACGTGGAGAGTGCGTTGTTGACTATCAGCGGAGAGACCAGGAAATACTGCGGATTGTCCACCCGGAATCCGACCATCTTCTCTATCAGGCCGGGCTCCATCCATACTATGTCGTCGTCCAGCTTGAAATATATCGCATCCGGATCGGTACAGTCCTTATAGAAAGCGTTGATGGTAGTATTCCCGTTCACCACTCCGTCTGGCTGCCAGACCAGATTCACTTTCGGGAACGCATCGGCGATACGCCGGAAGAACTCGATATCGGCACCGTTGTGTGTATTGACCCATATATCATATCTGTCCACCACCGGAGATGACACGATATACGGAATCAGGTACTGCATATACCGGCGACGGCCGGCGGCAGTATTTACTATTATCTTATAGTTTTGATACATAACCTTTTAGAACTCGGGGAAATACTTCATGGCGGCCGCTATCACCGGCGCCATGTCATAGTACTTGTATTCGGCCAGACGGCCTCCGAAAATCACATTTTCTTCTCTGTCGGCCAGTGCCTTGTACCGGGCATATACCCCGCTGTTTCTCCTGTCGTTCACAGGATAGTACGGTTCCATGCCTTCTTTCCATTCCACAGAATATTCTCTGGAAATGACAGTCACAGGCTCTGCATATACATCCTCTCCGAACATCTCGAAATGCTTGTGCTCGATTATCCTCGTGTAAGGGATATCCCTGTCCGTATAATTCACCACTGCATTTCCCTGATAGTTGGGGACATCAAGCCTTTCTTCCTCAAAGCGGACAGTCCTGTATTCCAGCTTCCCGAAACGGTAGCCATAGTACTCGTCTATCTTTCCGGTAAAGACGATCCTGTCCGCCACGCTTTCCCAATATTCCCGGTTTTCAAAGAAATCGGCTCCGGTCTTCGTTTCGATGCCAGCCAAAAGTCCTTCAACCAGTTTGTTATAGCCTCCGACAGGGATACCCTGATACCTGTCGTTGAAATAATTGTTGTCATAGACAAAACGTACAGGAAGCCTTTTGATGATGAATGCGGGCAGTTCCGTGCAGCTCCTCCCCCACTGTTTTTCCGTATATCCTTTGACCAGCTTCTCATAGATATCATTACCCACAAGCATAAGTGCCTGTTCCTCCAGGTTTCCCGGCTCTGATATGCCGCGGGACGCCATTGCCGCCATGACTTCCTGCCTCTGGACCTCTATCCTCTCCATCGCCTCCCGAGGAGTCCTGACACCCCACATCTGGTAGAAAGTGTTCATGTTGAACGGGAGGTTATAGAGGCTTCCCTTGTAATTCGCGACAGGAGAATTGGTGTATCTGTTGAACTCCGCGAAAGAATTCACGAAATCCCAGACTTTCCTGTCAGAGGTATGGAAGATATGCGCTCCGTAGCGGTGTACATTTATTCCCGCCACTTTACCGCAGTAGACATTCCCGCCGAGATGCGGTCTTTTGTCTATCACCAGACATTTCTTCCCCGACTTGCGGGCCATGTGGGCAAATGTGGCTCCGAACAGGCCGGAACCGACTATGAGGCAGTCATATTGTTTCATCAGAATTCAGTTTTATCTTCCTGCCAGCTTGCGCAAAGAGTTTATTCCGGTAACAATGAATCCGAATTTATGCACCAGCAGCCACATCATCAATTTTATCTTCTTGTTGCAGAATTTATCCGGACATGAAGTGATATAAGCATGAGACTCCGGGAATATCTTCAAGAATTTGTCATAATCTTCGGGGTTCAACACCATCTCCTGCTTCGCACCTAAAATCCTCCATGAAAGTTCGCGCTCATAACGGCAGAGATCCCCATAGACTCTGAAAAAACCGGCAGTCTCAAGATAGCAGCGGAGCATGTCGGCTTGTGCCTTTCCCGTAGGAGAATTAAGCAATGACGATGCATTCTGCCTGTTATAGTAATATAGTGCTTCATTGACTTTTGACACTTTCCCGGCAAAATACATCATCCTTACCGACAGCCAGAAGTCTTCGCAATATGTGATATATTCAGGAAATTTCAAATCGTGGTCAACATACACCGATCTCTTCACTATCATGTTCCATAAAACAGTCAATCCATTTGAAATATACCGCTTCATGAATTGCTCCTTATCAAGACCGCTGCAGCCGGCAGCCTGCTGCCTGACTGTGGCATTTTCATATACAATGTTATAGTCACAACAGCAGATATCGGCTTTTTGGACGGTAACTTCATCATACATGATATTATACATATCAGTATCCACCCAATCGTCTCCGTCACAGTATGCAATGTACTCCCCTGACGCTACTTCCAGCCCGATATTCCTGGCGTGCGACGGTCCATGGTTCATATTGCATTTCCGTATATGAACACATCCTGCCCTTTCCGGATAATCCTTGATAACATTCTCAAGTACAGATACACTGCTGTCTGTAGAACAGTCATCGACAAATATAAATTCCATACTGTCAAGAGTCTGTTCAAAGAGAGACCTTGCACATTTCTCAATATAACGGGCGACGTTATATACAGGTATTATGACGCTTACCTTGATCCGGGCCATCAGATATCCTTCAGTAGGTACAAATGGGATTCAATACTCTGTACACCTGCCTTATGGACAAACGCAAACAGAATCCTCTGGTATAATGTATGCGATTTCGGGTCCATCTTGTCAAGTACGTCCTGATACGTCATTGCCGGAAAATCTTCTATCGGGACAAACTGCTCCGGATGTCCGTTTTTATAGTCCTGTACCTTATTCCTGCAGTAATCACGCAACGCATGAAGATGAAACCAGACGGGAGATGAAAAAAACATTTTCTGAGGACAATGGAATGTTTCTGCTACAAAATAAGAATCCCGGCCGACAATGCGCTCTGGAAGACGTTTGTAAAATTTGGTATCATCCGACAGTTTGCATATTACCGTGTCTCCTTCCCCGTTATATGGAGGATGAATGTTCACTCCATCAAAAGGGATATACCATTCCTTATCTTTAAAAACATTGAAACCCGACAGAGCGATACAGCCTCGTCCTCTCACCATCCGCCATCCGGCATAGTCCCTGTAAACTCCGGAAAATAATCTTACAAGCCAATCAGGAATCATCCATAGACACGGACGGCCGATTCTTGCAGATACCCGTCTATACAATGAAAAATATGTCATAAATACCCAGCCTGCCGCATATTTTACTCTCCACATGGAGTCATCCGCCCTACATAAGTCCCTCCATCTGGAAATTTCGTCAGAAAAGTAAAGCTGGTCAGAATCAAGTTTGATTATATACTTATATCTGACTTTTGCAAGAGGATAATTGGAATATGTACTGAACAGTTGGGGAGAACCATCCGGCAGATCCTTTACCGCATTATACTGCTCCTCAGTCAAATTAAAAGCTTGCACATTGTGTTCATACGGGTAGATTCTTATCTTATCCGGATATTTCGCCTCCAGCTTCTTCAGAATCTCGGGAGTGCTGTCCGTGCAGTCGTTGTACACCACCACAAGTTCATCCAGAGCCCCGATACAGGACTCAATGCATGAGCCGACAAAACGAGCTTCATTCTTTACTCTCAGAAAACCCGACAGACCGTCTTTCAATTCACGTTTTTCCATATTGTCCAATTAATTCCGGCCAAGAATCACGTCCGGCAACTTGAATAAAAGACTTTTTACCCAAGCCCCCCCCAAAAGAAAGTACAAAAACAATCGGGACTATAACAAAAAAGAACTTGCCGAACTGCGCCTGGTCTATAAAGAACAAATCCTTAAAATACGGATACACTACAGAATCTATTATGTAACTGAAAAGAAACATGTCAAGCGATAATATGGAAATCTTCGAAGACACTGCCTTTACCAAACCAGACGATGTTTTGGTCTGATATAAAGACAGTAATGCCATGATACCGTCTTGTCTTTATTCAAATATCCTGTCAACAGAAGAAACAACGGAACTCCGGTATAAAACAGAGGTAGGAAAAAGGTCTGAATAAACATAGAGAATCCGCAAAATGGAGAGTTATAAAAATCAGTGTACAGCGTAAAGAAATGTCCGGCTATGACAAAGAATATCGCAATATCACGGACTAAATCCAATCCGAAAATACGTTCTTTCATCTGATTTCTCTTCTATTTGGAAATAAGATATCTATCTGCATATAACAAATCATCCCATTGCAAACCTTTCCCTAAAATCACCTTATGAAACAGCAAAGAATTGACAAATTCGCGCTTATAGTGTTTTCTCAATATCCGAAAGACCTTTATCATCATACGCCACTGTTCAAGCATCCACGAGCGGCTCATTGCTTTAGCGAACTGAGACAGGATGAATAAGGCCGCATCATCAGATTGCTCAACTCTATAAATATCTAGTCTCTGTTTAAATTCAATTAATCGTTGTTCATTAAATGTCGCACTAGACCATATACCCTTAGAATGTACCCTATAAACACCCATTACATCCGGGAAACAATAGCCTTTACCTTTTTTAAGAAGGTGGTAAAATAATACAACATCCTGTTGAATTTTAAATTTTCTATATATTGTTAAATCCAACGCACTCCACCTAAATATAACAGATAATGTTTGAGAGTAATAACATCCAACGACCAAAGTACTCAAGTCATAATCCATACCATGAAAAGTCTCATCCTGCTTCTTCTCCATCCGATGCTCATCTTCAAAATATCGGTCAAATCTATGCGAACACATCACATAGTCCGGATGGCTTTCCAGAAAATCGACCTGTTTCTGAAGCTTGTACGGATCAGTCCAGTAGTCATCTCCTTCACAAAGTGCTACGTATTTACCTCGAACCCGGGGATAATTATATACCAAACTTACTTTTACCCCTTTTGAATACTGATTCTCTGTCTGGTATATCGGCTTGATCAAATCCGGATATTTACATTCATATTCTCTGATAATATCCTGTGTACCATCCGTCGAAGCATCGTCATGAATCAGGACCTCAACCGGAAAAGTTGTCTTCTGCATGACAAAACCATCCAGACATTGGCGAATATATTGAGAATGGTTATACGTCAGGCAACAAACACTTACTGACGGAATAACATTATCCATTATGCTGCAAATTTGAATTTAAATCATAAAAAAAACATGTGGTATCTGTAAGCATTTTTGCATTAAGCAACCGCAATTTATCTTTAAGAGATTCCGTATTATTCTTCAGTAATTCTATTTTTTCAATTAATAATTCATCAAAATGAGGAGAATCAACAGATAAAGCCCACTCGGTCAACGATAATTTATCCATTAAACCTTTATGTTTAGGGTGATTACATAAAGCTATCGTTGGCACATTAAAACCAATAGGCAAAATTTGTCCATGTCCTCTCATTGCTAAGACAAAATCGGCATATCTATAATAACCGACAGCCATATCTGAATGGTCAAAAGCCAAGTCTCCAAATCTCCACATAGAACAATTATTGATACCTTCCATGATTTCCTGAGATAGAGCAACATCTTCATATACATGAGGAGCAAACAAGATTTTATATGAATTTGCCAAATATCGTGTAACTTTTTTCATCGAAAGGACAAATCGTTTTCGTTTGGATTGTGTTCCGAAACGATGTTCCATTTTATCATTTGCAATCTGAATTATAACATATTTATCTTTAATCAATTGAGGATATGACGTATTTAGTCCAGCAAAAAATCCAGGATCCGGAACCTCTTTGGGTTTTATACCGATACCATTAATCACTCGTTCCAAGCTTCCATCATTTCGCACAGAAAAAGACAAAGCATACTTATATGTTTCTTTCAAATGTTCTATTGCTCGTTCTGGAATATGCTCATCTTCAAAATAATTATCTCCTACTCCATATATAATGAATGGGATTTTAATGGATTTAATCAAATTTTTATCTATCAGCCAAAACCAACCATTTGGCCAATGACTACCATGAATAATTCCCCCTCCGCCTATAACTAACAAATCATACTTTTTATTGACAACTTCATTGATATAATACTCATTGAAATAACGCCCCTGAAGATTTGTTTCTCCTATAAAATCTACAGATAGAAAATTTCTTAGTAGATTTTTGACTCCTATTCCCAAAGCGTAATCCCCTATATTATAATTTAAACAATAGGAATGTAATATTCTCATTTTATCAGACTTTTTATCATATCTAAACTGAATACGGGTATTTTCAGGTGTTTCATCACATCTAAACGCTCTGAATAAGAGTCATCTATAAAAATTGATGAAAGATTGTCTATATATTGAGATTTTTTTGTTCCATCTGTTATATGAATAATCCTATCAAAAACTTCACTTAGCCGACATATCTTTAATGTCAGGTGTATATCTGCGCTATGACGAGTTAATAATGTAATTTTCTTATGCTCATTTATACATTGATATAAGAATGCTACAAGTTCAGTATTAATATATTTGCTTCTAAGTAAGACACAATCATCAAAATCAACAAATACCTCATCATATGATATGTTTATCTTATATACATCATCCAATGCTCGATCCAATTCTATTTTATAGTCATTATAAAAAATCTCTACATCATAGTCGAATGCATCAAATAATGTTAACAAGGCAAAATTGACCCCTTTATTTCTGTATAATGAAGACGAACCTCCTAATCTTGCAGCTATCTCTAATAATGTTAAGATGCCGTTTTTATCTCTTTTCAACTGTATGAACCATGCTCCTCTGAAATGTAATCTGTCATTTATCGTCTTGGCTATATTATAAAACTCATTTTTTTCATCTTCAATAGGAATAGTATTTACACTTATGCCATTCATTATTCTCCTTCTCTGCCTTGGAGCAGAAAAAAGCATATTTCCTTTTCTATTTGTGAAACAATCCAAGGTATATTCATCGCCACATAGATATTCACAACAGATGCTGTCGGGATACTCCTTTTTGTATTCCTGAAGCATTTCATAACTCGTAATTAATTTGGTTCCACGTGCTCCATATCCAACATCAGGCTTCATAAATACTGGATAAGGAAGCACGTCATCGTCAGAAAAAATATGGGGAGTCTTTATAAACGGCCTTAAATGTTTGTACATTTTCAACTTGGATGTACAGATATTCACGGTTTCGTAACATGATCCTATTACCTTGCATCCTATATTTTGTTCATTTTTCTTTAGAATCTCCAAGACCAAATCCATTGCCGGGAAAATTGCATCAACATTTTTTTCCTTAACAATCTCTGATATAGCATCAATAAAGGATGGAGATGTCACATAAGGCAATCCACCTATGTATTCTTCATAAACAAATTTTCCATGATCATCTGCACTGCTTGCACCAATTAATTCAAAATGAATAGAATATTTTAATGATCGATATATTTCTAAAGCTATTTCTGAACCACAGGGAAATACTAAAATTCGTTTCATAAACGTTCTCTTCAAAGAATTAACTGCATTATCTTATCCATATCCTCATCCGTCAGGCCAGTAATAAAATGGTTTAGCGATATGTTATATTCTGAAATATCATCTGTATATGAGACAAGTTTCAACTTGATTCCAAGCTCTGCACACATTAATGCAGCTGCACGGTTAAAATTGCTGCAAGGTCCTCCTGCTGTAATAAATACATCAATTCCATCCTCCACAAATGGACTCAATATGTACTGAAGTATCCTGGCCTTGCTGCCCCCCCGGCCTTTACGAACAGATCATCTCTTTTACACCATACATCCATACCCCATTTCCTGCAATAGAAATCAAGTTTATGAATTAGAGTCGGAGAAAAAGCCAAATGTTTCATATTACTGACTTTGATTTTATCAAGCAGGACCTTTATGCTATCAATTTAACTATCCTGTCCACATCCTCATCCGTCAACCCGTAATACATCGGCAGGCAGATGACCTGCCCTGCGATGCGGGTGGCGACAGGAAGGTTGTCCGGTGAGGCTGATTCCAGACTCCGGTATGTGCTGAATGTACTTATCAAAGGGTAGAAATAACGCCTGCCGTAGACATTGTGCGCCTTCATCTTTTCGTAAAGTTCGTCCCGGGACATGCCGTACTTCTCCTCGTCGATGAATACCGGAAAGTACGAGTAGTTGTGGCTGACTCCCGGTGTGTCCTCCATGAACCTTATGCCGGGAACATCCCTCAGCGCCTCCCTGTATCTGTCTGCCACATGGTGACGTGCCTCGACAGCCTTGTCCACCTGTTTCAGATTGACCAGGCCGTATGCCGCCCGGATCTCGTCCATCTTGCTGTTGATGCCGGGAGCCACTACCGTGGTCTCCCCCGCAAATCCGAAGTTCTTCAGGTAATCTATCCTTTTCTTGGTCTGTTCGTCATGCACGATCAAAGCCCCTCCCTCCACAGTATTGTATACTTTGGTGGCATGGAAGCTCAGTGTGGACATGTCCCCTGCATTGAGAACACTCTCTCCGTTTACCTTGACACCGAAAGCATGGGCGGCATCATATATGACTTTCAGACCGTATTTGTCTGCTATCTCCTGTATCCTTACTGTATCGCAAGGCTGCCCGTACACATGGACAGGCATGATGGCCGTAGTGCGCGGAGTGATCGCGGCCTCTATCCTGTCCGGGTCCAGGTTGCACGTGACAGGATCGATGTCCGCAAATACGGGCTTGATACCGTTCCACCACAGAGAATGGGTCGTAGCGACAAAACTGAACGGAGTGGTAATCACCTCCCCTGTGATGTGCATTGCCTGAAGGGCTGTTATCAGAGGAAGCGTTCCGTTGGTAAAAAGGCTGATATACGGTACGCCGAGGTACCCGCACAGGGCATTTTCAAGTTTCTGGTGGTATATGCCGTTGTTTGTAAGCCACTTCCTGTTCCAGATGTCCTTCAGACAGACATTAAGTTCATCCAGTGAAGGCATCAGAGGAGAGGTGACGGTGATTTTCTTTTCTTCCATAGCATTTATGCCTTTTTGCGCAGCAGCGAAAGCACCATGTCGAGTTCTTCAAATTTCATCAGATATGCTCCGGCCAGATAATACACTACCCCGGCGAGCACTCCGGCAGTCAGCTGCAGCCAGAGCGGCTGGACCAGATGCACCATACCCCATGCTATCGCACTCATGACGAGAGAATGGACCAGGATATGCATCAGGTCTTTCATCTGCTTCCCGAATCCGTAGTCTATGAGTCTCCGGGTATAGTATGTATTGTAAACCAGACACAGGACAGAAGATACTATCATTCCGTAACACATGGCGACCAGTCCCAGCGGGACAGTTATACACAGGACAATCACTCCCTGTATCTTCTTGATTATCTCCAGCTTCAGGAAAAAGTCAGAGCGGCCTTTCACCTGAAGAAGGCTGAGGTTGATGGCATGTATAGGATACCACATCATGGAGAAGCAGATGATCTGCAGCAGGTATATGGAGTCTTCCCATTTGTCCGTCAGTACTATGCGGATAAGAGGGTCTGCCACTGCCGCCAGGCCGGTCATCAGGGGGAATATCACGAAAGCCGACAGACGGAGGAAACGTTTGTATGCACTTCCCAGCCTCTCTTCATCGGTCTGGATGGAACTCATCACCGGAAAGGTCACTCCCTGCAGAACACTAGTGATATTTGATGACGGGAACTGGGCAAACGCCGATGCTTTCGAGTAATACCCCAGAGCCGAAGGTGAGAAGATCTTTCCTATGACCAGAGTATAGACGTTGTTGTATATCGTGTCGAGCAGCCCGGAAGCCAGCAGTTTCGACCCGAACGAAAACATCTCCCTGAAAGACTTCCATGAGAAGACCGGTCCGGGTATCCATCTCACATATATCCACAGAAGGATGCTTGAAAGCAAGGAAGAAAGCACTGACTGTATCACGAGTGCCCATACTCCATAGCCTTTGTATGCCATCCAGAGACCGAGCACTCCTGTCACGACTGTCACCGCCACGGATATTTTCGCCCTTGTCTTGAAGTTTATGTCTATGGAGAGCTTTGCGCCATGTACTCCCGACAATGATGAAAATACCAGCGACAAGGCGACTACCTTGGTGACATCTTCCAGCATGGGGACCTCATAGAATCTGGCAATGTACGGAGAGGCCGCCCACAAAAGAAGGTAAAAGACTATCGCAACAACTATGTTGAAATAAAATACGGTACAGTAATCTTCTTCTGTCCTGTCCGGCTTGCGGATCAGTGCCGTGCTGAAACCGCTGTCTATAAATGCTCTGGAAACAGCCATGAATATGTTGAGCATCGCTACCACTCCGTAGTCGGAAGGGAGCAGTATCCTGGCTATCAATATGCTGAAAACAAATGAAATCCCTTGTGTGGAAAACCTGTCTACAGCACTCCAGAATACTCCTTTGACTGTCTTGTCTTTTAACGATGAGGGCATCTGCCGTTATTTCCTCTTATCGATATCCGTACTGCGGATTTCTGCTGTAATTTTTGGGAATGATGTACTACCCAGAGTGTCAGATACCACATAAAACAGTGATATCCAACTAATTATATAAACTTCAGGACAACTGGCGACTATAAACTGCCGGCTGTCTGTAACCTGTCCGGACTTCCGGGACATGACAACACAAAACCGGTAATGCGGGAATCCGCATTACCGGAAAGCAAATATCCTGTCCTGAAAGGAATGTATCGCGTATACTCCACGGCTGACCGCTCCGGAGTATTCAAATAGGCCAGATAAGGGAAAAAGGAAACCGACAAAGACCGGGCTGCCGGGAAAGCGCATGGAACTCCGGAAAATCCGGATGCCTTTAGTCTGGAATAATACCCCCCCCTCGGCGGCAGATCTGCCGCTTGGCATGACTCCCGCAGCCAGACACTCAAGTGCCCGGCAAAAGAAAAAAGCCACTGCAAGTGCAGGGACAAGGATATGTCTCTCTACACTACTTATCATGTTTTGTCACACAAGTTTCCTATCGGGTGCTAAGTTAGCTATTTTTCGGCAAAGTAGGTCTGCATTTGCAGAAGTTTTTATTTTTTCCGTCCTATCTTCATTTCTTTCCGAAGGAGGAGTCCACATGTCCCTTGATGACTGAAGTGACTGCAACCGTGGCGATACAGCAGACAATGACCATCCAGAAGAAGCCGATATAGCCGAGCCACTCCTGCAGATAGCCGGCAACCATTCCGGGAAGCATCATGCTGAGAGCCATGAATGCGGTGCACAGTGAATAATAGGCGGTCTTGAACTCGCCCTGCGAAAACCAGATGAGATAGAGCATGTAGGCTGTAAAGCCGAACCCGTATCCGAACTGCTCGATGAATACGGCCAGATTGATCAGGAAAAAGCTCTCCGGCCTGGCCATACTCAGATACACGAAAGTAAGGCAAGGAAGTGTCATGCAAGCCGCCATCGGCCACAGGGACTTTCTGAGGCCCCAGCGGGATGCGGCGATACCGCCGACAATGCCTCCGGCTGTGAGAGCGGCCACACCGACTGTGCCGTACACTATTCCGACATTTTCCGTAGACAGTCCAAGGCCGCCTGCTTCAGAGGGATCCAGCAGGAACGGGTTCATCATCTTCACCAGAAAGGCTTCCGGAAGACGGTACAGCAGCATGAACAGGATAGCTGTCCAGACATGTTTCTTGCTGAAAAACGTAACGAAAGTGCGTCCGAACTCACGGATGATTTCGGAGGCGGTGCGTGCATGATGCAGACCGGACTGTCCGCCCTGCACGGAGACACAGGTCCCGGATTCGGCTCTAGGCAGCAGGAAGACGTGGTACAGGGCCACTGCCCCGAAAAGGACGGCACACAGTATCAGAGTCACTGTCCAGGCCTTGGGGACATCACCGTAACGGGTCTCCAGAAGTCCGGCTATAACTACCAGCACTCCCTGCCCGAAAATCGACGCACATCTGTAGAACGTGCTTCTGATACCGACGAAAAAGGACTGCCGGCTCTGGTCCAGCGCTATCATGTAATACCCGTCTGCCGCTATGTCGTGTGTCGCGGAAGCAAACGCCGTTATCCAGAATATCACCAGAGTCACCACGAAAAGCGACACGGGAGTATGTCCTTCCGCAATGGATTCCGGAGAAGGGTGAGGCAGGGAAAAGGCAGCCAGGGCAAATGAGACGGCGATGACTGCCTGCATGGTCACTATCCACCATCTCTTGGTCCTGATGATGTCGACGAAAGGGCTCCAGAGCGGCTTGACCGTCCACGGAAGATAGAGAAGGCCGGTGTACATGGCTATATCTCCGTTGGACATGCCCATGTTCTTGAACATTATCACGGATATGACGTTCACGATGAAGTATGGAATCCCTTCCGCAAAATACAGCGTCGGCACCCATGTCCAGGGGCTCGTTCCGGCCGCATTGTTCCTTTCTCCCATATGATAAAGATTTTCTTGCAATCAAATTCCTTTTTCCCTCTCAGGCATGTCAGTAATTTCCGCACCCGGATAATAGTGTTTCAGGATTTCCCTGTATCCGTATCCTTTTTCCGCCATCACGGCCGCCCCTATCTGGCACAGACCCACTCCGTGGCCCCATCCCCTGCCTTTCAGGACAACACGGTCGAATGACATGCCGGCTGCCGGTCCTTCTTTGCTGTTCCCGACAGCAGCCTTTATGACAGTTTCCGCGGGCACTTCGCTGCCGTCCCTGTCATAATATACGACTTCAAACGCTGAGCTTTTGAGATGTGTTTCCGAGAGAAGCTTCCTGATTTCCAGTTCTTTGCCTGTCCGTACAGTACATTCGGTGCCGATGATGTCCATAAGGTATATCCTGCCTGAGTCTCCCCGCTTTACAGGGACCAGTGCCAGCAGGGTCCCTATGTCAGACCCGAGCTTCCTCGAGATCAGGCCTGACAGGTCCTCCCTGTCATACTCTGCAGTCCATTCATAGAAATCCCTGGTCTCCAGGTCGTAGTCGTTAAGAACCTGGGAAAGGACGGCTTCGTCCGCGGTATCACAGAATGCGTGCCCGGCGTCTCCGGCATCTTCTCCGTGCTCCGGAAACAGACCGGCTCCGGCACATGAGGAAGGAGTATCAGCCACGCTCCTGAGATACGGATAGTCCGTGTCTTCCCAGCAGGCGGAAAACCTTTCGGTCACTCCTCCGCAGCACTTCGAGAATCTGGCATCACAGACTTTCCCGTCATAGGAGAGCACCTGCCCCCATGTCTCGTCGACGACTCTGCGTACCTTGTCCCCTACCGCCCGGGTAAGGCCCTGATAGCGCTGGCAATGGTCGTCCGCGCAGACGTCAAAGCCGTCATGGTCGTCGCGCCCGTACCATCTGACATGGGTCAGGACTCCCGGCTCCGGAGACGGTGTCTCCGAAACATGCACACTGCTGCCGGACCGGCCTTCTTTTCCTGTCCTGGCCATGACCCACGACCTGGATATCACGGCATGCGCCTTCAGGAACTCTTCCGAAGCAGTGGATTTCATTTCGGACGAAATCACGCTCAGCAGGTAATCCTCGACTCCTATGATATTGACGGCTGTAAGGCAGCCGTTCCCGACCGTTATCTTGAGAGCGCCGGCAAATTTCTGGTTCTCCTTTCTTTCCCAGTGGAAATCCACGCCTATCGTCACACCGTACAGGACAAATGCCGGCTCTGCAAACATGTGCGACGGGGTCTGGGCATCGAAGTAAAGCTCGTCATACAAGGCTCCGTCATACTCTATCTTGCCGTCAGTGTATGTCGCAAAGCGGGGACCTGCACCATCTGAAAGGATTTCGAACTCTATCTGTACGGCAGACATGATCCCTACCGAAAGGACCGGCTGCTTCCTTGTAAGCCGCCACAGAAGTGTATGCTGTGCCTGCTCAGACATGCACACTTCATCATAGACGGCACTCAGCAGTGCGGGAGTGATTTTCATGAAATCCTCCCGGACAGGGGTGATGACCACTCCCGCCATGTCCGCACAGCCCGGACTTATCATCAGGTGGTCTTCTCCGGATGAAAAATAGTGGTGCGGACGGTGGGCGCCGCGGAAAATGACCACAGAGCGGAATTCCCCTGCGGCATACCAGGAAAGAAGGTTGAACATCGGTTCCCGGCCTGCTTCAGACACAGGTGCGCAGTCAAGAAGCCTGTAAAAGAGTTTCGCTGCGGACTTCACTGTAGAGGCTCTGAGCACGAATATGCCGCGTGCGAATTTCCTGTAATGGAACAGCTCGGCGTCCTGTACTGAAGTCAGGTATTCCAGAGCGCATTCTCCGCCAGGCCGGATGTCCTGACCCTGGGTGTCCCTGACTGCATCCAGCATCCTGTCTGCGTCGCACTCCAGAGGCATCCGGCCGCGCTGTGCGGCCTGGAAATGGAAATGGTCCGGAGCCGAGGCTCCGCAATGCGGTCCGTTGTAGAATACCGTATATCCGCCGAATGCCCTGGTCATGTCGAGCATGTCCACATATCTTTTCCATATGCACTGGTCCGAATGCCTGTCTGAAGCTATTACCAGATGTCCGGTGAATATCGGATAAGGGTTGACCAGGACTTCGTACCTTTTGGCTTTCCGGCCTTCGAATTTCAGATGGATCTGTTCTTCAGGACGGTTGTCCTTGCAGAGGAAACATTTGCGTGTCCTTACAGCCGCATCGCTGACATCTGCGGCAGTGGAGATGACTCTTGAAGGATTGAACTGGACTTTCACCTCCAGCCCGCCTATGGTCATCTGTCGTGTCTGCACGTCTTTAAGTGCCCTGAAATTGTCACATGCAAGCGGCCACCGCGACAGCTGGTCATTTATGAATTTCTCTATGGGACGCCTTTTCTTCATAGTCTGTCTCAGGCCTCCCTGCCTCTGCGCCGGGCTTCGAGCTCGCAAGTCCGTATCCAGTCTTTATAGAAATTGTTGGCATTCGTCTTTTCAAGGCTCAGCGACGCATCCGAGTTGCCCTCCCATCTGCGGCAGCTGTAAATCACATCATAGATCCTGCCTATCCTGTATTCCCGGCTGATACGCAGTCCGACGGCATAGTCTTCGCCGTAGCTTGTGTTCGGGAAACCGCCTATCTGTCTGAGAAGAGGCACATAGAATGCCCTCGGAGCACCGAGTCCGTTGATTCTCAGAGCGTTGTTCCTTCCGTTTTCAGGAGTCCACTCCTTATGGTCTATCACTCCCGGAGGTATAGGCTGCAGATTGAAGTCCGTCATCCGGTATGAACCGATGACCATGGCGCAGTCTTCTTCCCGGAACTTGGCGACTATTCTGGAGAGAGTGTCCTTCCCGCTGTACAGGTCGTCGCTGTCAAGCTGTACTGCGTATTTCCCGCAGAAAGGGTTGTTGACTGCGACATTCCAGCATCCTCCTATCCCCAGGTCATTTCGCTCCGGGACCAGATGCACCAGCCGGTCAGGATACTGTGAAGCGAGCTCTTCGAGGAGTCCGGATGTCCCGTCCGTAGAATGGTTGTCCACTGCTATGACATTGAACCGGAAAGGACACTCCTGTGAAAGGGCGCTTGTCACTGCATCTCTGACCGTTCGCACCCGGTCCAGCACAGGGATGATGACGCTTGCCGTGACCGGAAATTCAGTGTTCTGCACCTCGCCGATATCGGATACGCTCTTGAAAACAGGCTCCAGATATGCACCTATACGTTTGAGATGGCAGGTGCAGATCTGTTCCATCTCGATCTGGACTTCCCTGTTTTTCGGGTCGACATAGTCAAAAATCTTCTCTCCCGATCTGCGGCAGTCCGTCTCCACTTCGGTATAAAGATATTCGTTCACATGGACTATCTTCTTCATCAGAAGCCTGAGCTCATACAGAGCCCCCCACTTCCTGTCCGTATCCATCTGCCCGACAGCACGTCTGAAAGATTTCGCCCGGAAGACCAGCACCGGTCCGAAGTCGAAGTCGTCTCTCAGTGCGCCTTCCTGGCAGTCTGTCAGAGGATGTTTCCCGCCCTGGTCGTAATGGTCCGCATAGAGCATGTCCGCTCCGGTGTCTTCCGCGACCATGACCAGCCTGTCAAGGGCCAGATAGCCCATCTCAAGGGGCTGGGATTTGGTGTAGAGAAGCAGGTATTCCGACTTCACGGCCCCTGCTACCGAGCGCAGAGTCTCCGTGGCTCCGAAGGAGTGCTGAGGCATGACTGTGACTCCGTCAAAGGCATCGCTTCTTGAAAGGGATTCCAGAGTACAGGCCATGTCCTGTCCCTCTGGCATCGGCAAAATAAAACATTCGATTCCCGGCATAGCTATACTTTTTTTCAGACGGTCAGAGCAGGGCAAGCAGGTTGTCCTTTATCCTGACAAATTCCTGTTCAAAGTTAGGAGTCAATACCGACTTGCCCAAATTTTCTTCTATGTCCTTCATTTCCCAGTAACGTCCGTCTTCCACCTCGTCCTTGTCAGGTGACAGCCTGAATGTGCCCACCGCTGCAAATACGTTGACAAGTTCCTTTTCGATTTCAGACTCGAAAACATAGGAACCAAGGTATATCGGGTTGAATTCCCTGAGGCCGAGCTCTTCCGAAGTCTCCCGGAAAAGCGCTTCCAGCAACTGTTCCCCATAGTCGACATGACCTCCGACTGCCGTGTCCCATTTTCCGGGCTGGATGTCCTTGTCAGCCGACCTTTTCTGGAGATATAGCCGTCCGTATCTGTCTATGATATGCAGGTGTACCACAGGATGAAGCACTTTCGCCCCGCTGTGGCAATACTTCCTCGAAGCCATGCCCGTCACAAGTCCTGTCGGCTCTGTCACGGGAAACATTTCCTTCTTTTCCGCGGAGTCCGCATCGGGAAGGGAATCCGCTCTGGGACCGGGCAACTCAGGGGGAAGCGACGGCGGATAAACAAGATCAAACATACTCTATCACCATACAGAAGCCTATGAGGACAGTGACCGCAAGTATCAGCGTCTTGACAGCTAATTTGGACGGCTTGCCCGTCCCTTCTTCAGTGCTGCTGTCTACCGCCTCCTTGAAGAAAATGAACATTGCCGGCAGACATGCTGCAGCAAGCAGAGTGTCTTCCGGGATGTTGAAGAACACGATCTTGGATATGGCGATTACTGCCCAGTGTACTATGAAAATGAATGCAAAGAAATTGATCTTCCTGTTGAATGCCATCAGCATGCCCAGCATGTACAGGGCGACAGCGCTCGGAAGCATCGGAGTGGTCATCTCCGGGAAGGTCATTCCCCTCAGCAGGGATATGACCGGATATACGAGAGGAAGCATAATCATGACTATCCCCCATGGCCTGTATTTTCCTGATTTCTGGAATGAGGAAAAATGCGTGGCCAGGTCATATATCCATGCGGCAGCTACCAGACACCAGAATATCGTCATTACGCTCGAGTACTCCCGTCCGGCTCCGAACTTCATGTAATACACGAATGCTATCCAGAGAGACTCAAGTACCATCAGGACTTTCGTCGCGATTTTCACCCAAGTCATCGGACGGAACCACAGAAGAAGCGTGAAGACCGCCGCCAGGGCAATGAAAGCCAGCTGGAAGGGCCACGTCTGGGCATTGTATTCAGCGATTGAGTTCCAGAATATTTCCATGCTACAGATATTTAGAGTCCCTGGTCATTGAAAAGGCCTTGCTGCGCAGCAGGAAGACAGGAATGGTCGCGCCGACAGCAAGCATGAAGAGCACGCTTCCAGCGACAGAGCCGTTGAAAATCATCGCCTGTAGATACTCGAATCCTTGAGTAGGGGAAGATATGTTCTGGAGGAACATAATCAGGGAAAATACGGCCTTGTAGGCATAAGTTCCGGGAATCATCGGAAGCAGGGCGGGGATATAAAGCACTGTCATGGGACAGAATACCCTTTTGCCGCACCATACGCTTCCCGTACCGATCAGAAGGGCTGCCACAAGCGAAGCCGACGCTATGTCGACTCCAAGAAAAGTCATAAGGCAGTATCTGGCCGCATGTCCCGCTGCAGCCAGAAGGGCAATGAACTTGAAAGCCCTGAGCGGAGGGTCGGAAATGGCTCCGAATCCCATTGCCGCAACAGCTGCGAAAAGTCCGTCGGAAATAATATCTGCAGCTATCATAAGAGACTGTCTTTAACCAACATAAGAGTACCGGACATGCCTATGGCAATACATATGATGAGCATAAGAGCATTTACCAGGCGGCTGATTCCTATCTGTATATGGCCGTCCGTAATGTCTATCACCCCGTTTATCAGAGGCACGCCGGGAACAAGGTACAGGACGCTTGTCGCAAGAGCTATTTCCGCCGTTTCAAGTCCGAGAGAAAGCGCGGACGAGGCGCACAGAGAGGCTACAAATGCGGAAACTATGAAAACGATATAGTGGTTCACTCCCCTTCTGGTCAGATGCTGTCTGGTGAAAAAGCCCACGAGAGTCGATGTGAACACCACGAGCATCGCCCATATGTCCCCTCCGAAAAGACGGCAGAAAGAAGCGTTGGCAAGTCCGACCATGAACAGGACGAACCATGGATTCATCTTCGGCTTTGAAACTATCTCGTCAAACTTGTGCCGGATGGCATCAAGAGACATGTCATTGTCATAGGCAGCCCAGCTTAGGGCGCTCAGATCCGCATTCCATTCAAAGCTTATAGGGAAAGCAGGGATATCCAGGACTCTGGTATTCATGACCCGGCCTTCCTTGTCGCTCACGGTGAGCGTGGCTGTCTTCTGCGAAGTATGAAGCCTGACATCGGCCCCGAGAGCTTCGCCTATGCGCTTGCTGTTACGCACGACGCGGGAAGTATGAACCCCCGCGCCGAGCATGTGAGCGACATATCCGGACATGAAATCCGCTATGTCGTTTATGTATTCCTGCGTCATATTCAAGCGACGGCTATAAGTATCAGAAGCTGTGCTACAAGTACTCTCATAAACATGGCAAGCGGGTAAACTGTAGCGTAGCTTACTGAAGTATAGTCAGTTCCGTATGCATTCTGTGCAAATGCAAGCACCGGAGGGTTGGTGCAGCTGCCTGAAAGGAGTCCGCATATCTGGTAGAAATTGAGCTTGAACACCAGACGTCCGATAACAGCTATCAGGAAAGTAGGTATGATAGTAATCAGCGCACCGTAAAGTATCCACCAGTAACCTCCGTTCACGATGGAACTTACGAAGTTCTCTCCTGCACCGAGACCTACAGCGGCAAGGAAAATGGAAATTCCGAGCTCGCGGAGCATCATGTTGGCACTCGTCGTAGTGTAGGTGGTTATCTTGAGCTTAGGGCCGAAATATCCGATCAGGATGGCAATGATAAGCGGGCCTCCGGCAAGTCCGAACTTGATTGCCTGCGGTATTCCCGGGAACTTCATCGGGATAGAACCGAGAAGGACACCAAGGGCGATACCGAAGAAAATCGGAATCAGGTGAGGATGGCTCAGGCTGGCTTCCGAATTGCCCACGGCCTTTGCCACCTTGTCTATCGCATTGTCGGGACCGACTACGAGGATAACGTCACCAAGCTGGAGTGTAAGGTTCGGATTAGCGACCAGGTCTACGCCGGCACGGGTCACTCTGGTGATACTTACTCCGTATGTAGAACGTATTTTCAGTTCCTTGAGCTTCTTTCCGGTAAGGGAAGACTTGGTTATCACGAGTTTCCTTACTGCCATTGAAGTATCGAGCTTGTCCCACACTTCCTTAGGCATGTCTATGACTTTGCCGAAAAGCATTGTCACTACATCCACCGAACTCTGTGATGTGACCACAAGGACCTTGTCGTCCTTGTCGATGACAGTGGAAGCGAGAGGCACATGCACCGCGCCGTCACGCAGGATTCTCGATACGACAAACTTGTTGGTGATTTCCTTGTCGATTTCCACAAGGGTCTTTCCGAAGATGGCAGGGTTTTCCACCTGGAAAGCCACACGTACAGCACTCTCTATGCCGGCTTCCTCCCCGTCAAGCAGAGCTTCTTCTTTCTTGAGGTCGACCTTGAACACGGCTTTGACAATCATAAGCACCGCAATCACCCCGAGTACGCCGAGAGGATATGCGACAGCGTATCCTGATGCCAGGGATGCGGATATGTCGGATGAGCCGACTTCAGAAAGGAAAGAGCCTGAGCTTGTCACATCATAGAATGTCTGCTGTGCGGCACCAAGACCAGGAGTATTGGTAACTGCACCGGACATCACGCCTGTGAGTGTTACAAGGCTTTCTCCCGTAATGAGGTGCAGCACATAAGTGGTGATCACACCCAGCAGCACCAGACATATAGCCAGCATGTTAAGGGTTAGTCCTCCTTTCTTGAACGAATGGAAGAATCCCGGACCGACCTGAAGACCGATTGAGAATACGAACAGAATCAGACCGAACTCCTTAAGGAAGTGAAGCAGATTCTCGTCTGCACGGAAACCGAAATGGCTCAGGACAATACCAACGAAAAGAATCCATGTAGTCCCGAGAGACACTCCCTTGACCTTGAATTTCCCGAGGTAGATTCCGGCTGCAATGACAAAGGCGAGCAGCATGATCGAGTGCCCTGTCCCCTGACCGAAAAACAAATCTCTCATATCTTTTAAGCTTTAGTTTTGTTCCTTATCAAAACAGCATTTCAGCGCAGAATGCGGAGCGTCCGGCAGCCACACCTTCAATATGGCAGACAAGACCTGTCCCCGTTTCCTGCACTGACTTGTAAATGACCACTTCCTCTCCAGGCATGGTCTCGTGGTTGAAATTGATTTTGACTTCCTTGAGCGGGCGGGTGGAAGTGATGTCATATCCGGCTGCGTCCATCGACCAGACAAGGTACATTGCATTGTTCGTATGTCCGTTCACATCGACATCGGAATATGCCACGTTGTGTACGCACACCTGCTCCCTGGCTGCATCTTCCGGCATCTGTACCTTGCCGCACGGCTCGGCTATGGCGTTTTCACGGCATATCCCGTCCTCACATATCCCGGCATCCCTCACGATACGTCTGGTATCGATATTCAGCACCAGCCATGATGTCGTTGCTTCGACCAGCGTATTTCCCTGAGTATCCGTCATCAGGAAATCCCTCAGATAGAAAAGTCTTTCGGGGCCTTTGTGCCATGTGGCCAGATCTGCCTCCTCGCGCCAGCGAGGGTGACGGACAAAGCGGATGTGCATTCTCGACAGCACCCAGGCTGTCCTGGTAGCCATAAGGTTTTCATATCCGAATCCAAGGATATTGGCGTGAAGGTTGGCGGCCTCCTGGGCCAGATCCATAAAAGAGGCCGGTTTGAGCAGCTGCGCTACGTCAGTGTCATAACACGGGATCAGTATATGCTGTCTAAATTTGTTTTCCATTGATTTTGCAGTTCAGTCCGATAAACAAAGCGGCGTGCAAAAGTAGCATTTAATTTTGGAATAGAGAAATATTATGGAGAATCTCATACTCCTCCTTGTCATAAAGCAGGGTATCCATCATGTCCGGGAATATTCTGGCCACTATCATATAAACCGCCAGAAGCAGCACCAAAACCGCTGCAGATATCAGGATATAACGGATAACCCTTCCCCGCTTTCCTCTCTGAACCGGGTTCTCGCACCCGGCCGCAGAATCCTTTTCATCACATCCGGCAGACTCCGCCACCGCTGTCTGCGATTCTCCTGAAACGGCATCTTCCATAGTATCTTCCTCAGGAGATTCCATTGAAGCATCCTCAGCTACAGGCTCTGCAGGAGCCGGAGAACCGGAACCGCCAGCCTCACTTGGAGTTTCAGCCGCCGCTGCAGACTCTTCCGGTACTGAATCTCCGGAAGCAACAGACTCATGCCCGGACCCGTCGTTTTCCTGGGTCTGTACGATAATCTCCTTGAGGCTGCCCAGAGCGGCAGACAGCTCTTCCTTTGTCTCCACATGGGATTTGAGAGAAACAGGCCCCAGGCCGAAGCCTTCAGGATAAATATCCAAATCCTCATCCGAAACAAAAAAGAAATTGTTTTCCCTGGTCGCCCTCAACCGTCCAAGCCCCGGGAAAACCACATTCTTCTTTTTCTCCAGCACCTCTTTCATCCCTGACACGAATTCATCTATCGCCACCATAGCGACTTCCCGGCTCACGGAATTTTCAGACATATACAGTCCTGCCAGAAGCCCGTCATTCTCCTGAACAGGACGAAAAGACAGCTTCCTGTAAGGCGGATTTATCGTATACCCCTTATCAGAAAACGATGCCGGAACCGTTTCAGCCACAAATGTACCCAGCCCTGGAAGACAGACCCTGTCATGCTCCAGAATCAGTTCCTTAATCATCTTTGACAACAAATCAATATCCATAACCGTATGTCTGAAAAAAGCAAAATGCGAAACCTGTAAAATTAAACTCCGGCAAAGTTAACATATATTATACAAAATCCATTCAACCGGACCGGCCAAAAAAAATTAGAAAAAATCTGACGAAAAATTTGCAGGTTCAAAAAAAATACGTACCTTTGCAATCCCATTCGGAAAATAACCGGATAAACAAAATTCCTGAATAGCTCAGTTGGTTAGAGCATCTGACTGTTAATCAGAGGGTCGCAGGTTCAAGTCCTGCTTCAGGAGCCACTAAAACTCAAGGAGTTACGAGATTCTCGCAACTCCTTTTTCTTTTTGGTATAATTGACAAAAGGGGTAATGTGGTAATGATGCAAAAAGTAGTTGGTAAAATCTCTATAACTTGTTAAAATTCTGTAATATATAGAAATCAGATGAAACGAGTTTCACCTGATGGGAGATAAAAAGAAGGCGGACAGTCCGGATAACGGACCATCCACCTTCTTTATAATCCGGATATTCTTTACTGCTGTGCAGCCTGTGCCCTCGCCTGAAGTTCAGCCTGAAGAGATTCCATTGTCCTGTCGGCAGGAATATTCAATGCCTCTCTGGCACTCTGAGTAAGGTTGGTACTCTGAGCTTCATCTATATACAGGAGCTGTGAAGAGTCAAAGACATATACGAACCCCTGAGCCTTTGCGAGATCAGTAACCACATCCTGCGCCTTCTGATAAATAGGAGCCATGAGAGTGTTCTGCATCTGCGCCAGATCCTGCTGGCTTGACTGCTCGAACTCCTGGATTCTTGTCTGGATGCTCATTATCTCACGCTCCTTGCTCTCCCTGACGGACTGAGTCCATGTAGCCTGCTTCTCACCATACTCGGCATACTTGGAATTATACTCGGCAATCATGCTCTGATAAGTGTCCTGAATCTCTTTCTGGGAAGCTTCAAGCTGCACTCTTGCAGAATCCATTTCCGGCATAAGCTGGACAAGCTCATTAAAATTCACATGGGCGAATTTCAGGCCCTGTGCTGAAGCTGCAGCACATACAAACAAAGATGCGGCAGCGATAAGGATCAATTTTTTCATATCAAAAAGATTTTCATTATATTTTCTAGAACTGTTGTCCGATCACGAAGTGGAACTGGCTTCCTCCATACTGGCTGTCATCGAATCCGTATCCCCAGTCGACTCCAAGCAGACCGATCATAGGCAGGAACACCCTCACGCCGACGCCGGCCGACCTCTTGATCTGGAACGGGTTGAAATCCCTGATGTCCGACCATGCATTACCTCCCTCCAGGAAGACCAGAGCAAATATCGTAGACTGAGGCTGGAGCACTACAGGATAGCGGAGCTCGACAGTAAACTTGTCATAGACATTACCCGCATATGCATACCCGTTGGCATACGGGGCATAGACGCGAGGCGTCAGCGAGTAGTTTTCATATCCTCTCAGAGAAATGATCTCGGATCCGTAAGTATCATATCCTGACATACCGTCACCGCCGACACGGAATCCTTCAAACGGCGAGTATCCCCAATTCCTGTTGTAATATCCAAGATATCCGAACTGGGCCCTGGCCATCAGGACAAGATCTCCGATAAGCTTCGTGTATATTGCCCCCTTGAATGTCCACTTGTGGTATTCGATCCATTTGTACCTGTCTTCAGAGGTCTGGAGATTGTAGTCGATATCCCTCCAGCTGTCGGCAATTGTAGGATTGCCGTTGGCATCCAGCACTCCTCTGTTCTTCTTGCGAAGCAGCGAATACGGAGGAGTCAGCTGCAGCGAGAAACTGAACTCGGATCCCTGACGCGGATAAATCTGCTGGTCCGTAGAAGTTCTGGACAGGTTCAGCGTATAGCTCAGGTTGTGCGATATACCTGTACCGAAGAGGAAGTTGTACGCTTCCCAGTTCTGAAGCCTGTAGGTCTGCCAGCTGAGCTGGTTGTAAAGTACGAAATAGTTGTCCGGCCACTTCAGTCTGGTTCCGATACCGGCGGCAACGCCATATACTTCCATGAATTCATCGCTGTTCAGGATATTGAGTGCGATGTAGGAGTTCGTCTGTCTCGTGTAATAGAGGGAAACGCTCAGGGAAGTAGGCTTCTTGCCGAAAAGCCACGGTTCCATGAAGCTTGCTGAAAGACTCGTGTAATATGTACCGTTGGTCTGGAACCTTATGGCCAGATTCTGGGCGTCTCCGAGCGGTACAGGACGCCATGCAGACTTGTCGAACAGACGTCTTGTGGAGAAGTTGTTGAAACTAACTCCGACCGTTGCGACAAACGTGTTGCCTCCCCATCCTCCGGAGAGTTCAAGCTGGCTCGAAGGTTTCTCGGTCACGTTGTACACAAGGTCTACTGTATTGTCCGCCTGGTTCGGAATGATGGAATATCCCTTTGCCGGATCGGCAATGGCTTCAGGGTCGAACTGGCCCATTGACGCAATCTCCCTTATGGAGCGCTCGAAATCCGTCTGGCTGAACAGATAGCCCGGTCTTGTGAATATCTGGCGGCGGACCACCCTTTCGTTGGTAAGGTCGTTGCCGTTGATTATGATATTGTTCAATGTGGCAGGCTTGCCTTCCACAATTCTCATTTCCACATCGACGGAGTCGCCTTCGACATTAAGCTCGACAGGCTGGATATTGAAGAAAAGATATCCGTTGTCCCTGTATAACTTCGATACGTCATATTCATTCTGTTTTCCGCCTCCGAAAAGACGCTTCTCCATAGTCACCACATCATAGACATCGCCCTTCTTGATCATCAGGATCTGGTTGAGGTCATCCGACGAATAGACAGAGTTTCCGGTCCATGTGATGTTTCTGAAATAATACTGGCGGCCTTCATCTATGTCGAAATCTATCTGCAGCCTTCCGGGCTCGATATAGTACATCGTGTCTTTCAGGATCCTGGCATCCCGGTAGCCGGCCTCATTGAAGGCGCTGATGAGGTTTCGCTTGTCGTTATCGTATTCCTTTTCGTTGAATTTCTTGGAATTGAAGAAGTTGAGAATACGCATGTCCTTGGTCTTCTTCATGGATCTGGCCAGCTTGGCTTCCTTGACATGGTCATTGCCGGTAAAGGTGATCTTCTTGATCTTGACTTTCTGACCGCGGTTCACCGCGAAATTGACCCTGATGGCGCTTTTGACCACAGTATCCTTTTTCGTCTGCACATCGACTTCCGTAAGGAGGAATCCCTTTTCCTTGTAATACCTTATAATAATATCGGAAGCGGTCTTGGCTACATAATCCGAAAACTCGCCTCCCCTTTTAAGGTTAAGCCTTTCACGCAATTCCTTCTCTTCTCCGGTCTTTACTCCCGAGAACGTCCATCTGGAAACCCTCGGACGCTCGATGATGGATATCTTAAAGAAAGCCGTATCCGTAGCAGGGACAATGGAATCGATTACCATCGCCACGTCCTCGAAATATCTCTGAAGCCACAACCTGTTGACAATCGACGACATGTCATCTCCCGGCACAGTCACTTCAAGGCCTTTCTGCAAACCTGTAAGCTGGATAATCTGCTTGTCGCTGAAGTAATGGTTTCCTTCGACGGAAACACCACCCACTTTATATGTCTTTGGATTATTATAGTCTACCACTATGCCTTCTCCCTCAACCTGCGCCGATACCGGAATTGAAATGACGGCCAGCAGAAACGGGAAGATTATATGACTGATTTTCATCGTCGATTATACTATTTTAACGTAACAAACGTGCAAATATAGTGATTTATTTGACTTTTCCATAGCGTCTGTCCCGTTTTGCATATTCGGCAAGCGCGAGATCAAACTCCTCTTTTCTGAAATCAGGCCACAGGACATCGGTAAAATACAGTTCCGAATACGCTCCCTGCCATAGCAAATAATTGCTCAGGCGCAGCTCTCCGGATGTCCTGATTATGAGGTCAGGATCCGGAATTCCGGAAGTAACCATATACAGGGAAAAGTCCGTCAGAGTCATATTCCCGATTTCAGAGGCTCTGGAAGGATCGGCAGAAGCTTCGAGTGCAAGACGTTTTGCCGCCTGCAGGATATCCCAGCGTCCGCTGTAGCTCATGAAAACTATCAGGGTAAGTCCCGTCTGGTTTTCAGTCCTGCGCATGCAGTCGTCTATACGGGCATTGAGGGCATCGCCCAAACGTTCCCTGTTGCCCAGGACGATGAATCTGATGCCGTTTTTGAGAAATGTCGGAAGCTCGTTCGTCATAGCCTTGACCATCAGCTCCATCAATGACCGGACTTCCTCATCCGGACGATTCCAGTTTTCTTCCGAAAATGCGAAAAGGGACAGATAACGGACCCCCTTTCTGGCGGCTTCTTCAGTACAGGCGCGTACACTTTCCACGCCCTCTATGTGGCCATAGAACCGTTCTTTACCCCGCTCCTTGGCCCAACGGCCGTTACCATCCATAATTATAGACACATGGACAGGTATCTTGCTGCTGTCTTCCATATATTGTGATTACTGATTGTTTCCATTTCTGATATCCTCTCCCCAGAAAAGCTTGCCGGTGAGGGCGTTTATGAAATTGGAACTGTTCAACTTTATCCGGTTCAACGAAAATCGGGCCATAGACACCGTAATCTTCGAGCCGGCGCTTATTTCGGCATTCCTGTTGTCGGCCGTGAAAAGAACTTTCCGGTCTCTGGAAACGAAGCTGATCTCTATTACAGCGCTGTCCGGGACGATCAGCGGCCTTACGTTCAGGTTGTGCGGAGCAATCGGGGAAATGATGAGGACTCTGGATTCGGGAAGTACGATAGGACCTCCTACGCTCAGGGAATATGCCGTGGAGCCGGAACTTGTCGCTACCAGCAGTCCGTCTGACCAATACACAGGCAGGCTGTTTCCGTCTATGCTTACCGTCACGCCCAATGTGGCGGCTCCTGACCTGTGTACGGTAAACTCATTCAGGGCATACGGCCAGGAATCGATGCACGAACTGTCGGTCCCCTGAGATAAAACAGCATGGAGGAGAGCTCTTCTCTCAACAGTGAAGTCGCTGGTTTCCATAGCATTGCATACATCTTCAGGTCTGTTTTCCGACAAGAATCCAAGACGTCCGAAGTTGACTCCAAGCACAGGAATACCGCTCTCTCCCGCAACTGTAGCCGCAGAAAGGAAAGTGCCGTCTCCGCCGACACTGAGTATCATTTCCGTTCCCGCCACAATATCCGAAGAGCTGATAACAGGATATAGCGCATATCCGAGACTGCGGAGTCCGTCTTCAAGCCTGCCATAGCGTGGCTCCGACAGGAATCTCGGGTCCCTGACAAATACGGCCAGTTTCTTTTCCGGTAGCATCAGCGTTTTTTTACAGAATTTCAAAATTAACACTATTTTGTAAAACTTTAAACAATAATATATATTTTTGCGGCCTAAATATTTCAAAGCATGACAAAACTGAGCGTCAACATAAACAAGATAGCCACTCTGAGGAACTCCAGAGGCGGGAACATGCCCGATGTGGAAAAAGCAGCCGCCGACTGTGAAAGATTCGGAGCCGAAGGCATAACAGTACATCCCAGACCTGACCAAAGACATATAAGGTACTCCGATGTAAGAGCTATAAAACCGCTGATTTCAACGGAACTCAATATTGAGGGCAACCCTATACCGAAGTTCATTGACCTTGTAAATGAGGTGATGCCGGCACAGGTGACCCTTGTCCCTGATGCGGAAGACGCACTTACATCCAATGCAGGATGGGACACCGTCAGGAACAGGTCTTTTCTTTCCGAAGTCTGCAGGGAATTCAAGTCCAAAGGCATACGGACATCCATATTCATCGGCCCCGACCCTCGCATGGCTGAAGGCGCTGCGGAATGCGGATGCGACCGGGTGGAACTGTATACGGAAGGATACGCTTCAGGCTACGGTTCCGGCAGGGAAGAAGCCATAAGGCCCTACCTCGCTACGGCAAAAGCCGCCAGGGATTGCGGACTGGGACTCAATGCAGGACACGACCTCAACCTTGAGAACCTTGAATACTATATCAGGACCATACCCTGGACAGACGAGGTGTCCATAGGACATGCCATCATATGCGATTCCCTGTATATGGGACTGGAAAAAACAATACAGGCATATCTCTCCAAGATTAAGATTTTTTGATTACCTTTGCCCGATGTCCGCCGTTTTTTCAGCGGGTACATATCTGCAATAACAACGAAAACACCTTATTATAATGAAAAACGTATCTTTGATCCTCAGCATTGTTGCCATCCTGGCAGCAGCTGCATTCGGAATAATCTTTCTGACATCAGACAACGGCAAGACTGCTGACGCACAGGAAGGGACATCCACGGAAAACACAGCCTCAAAAGGCGACATAGTCTACATCCAGCTCGACCGCATACTGCAGGAATATGACATGGCAAACGACCTCAGGTCAGTAGTGGAGACCAAAGTCCAGAATATCCAGGCTGAGGTAGACAGAAGAGGAAAGAAACTCGAGAGCGATGTCAACGACTTCCAGGAGAAGCTCAACAAAGGCCTCATGACACGTTCGGTAGCAGAAGTCCAGAGCGAAAAGCTCAGACAGCAGGAAGCCGATTTCAACAACTACGCAAACCAAAAACAGAATGAGATTCTTGAAGAGCAGACAGTAATGATGAACCAGCTTGCTGACGCGATCAAGACATTCCTGGACAAGTACAATGAAGAAAAGAAGTATGCAATGATTCTCACCAACCAGGGTGGGGCTCCGGTCATCACCGGCGATGCTGCTCTCGATATCACGGACGATGTGCTTGCAAAGCTCAATGAAGAGTACATCAAGAACAAAAACAAGAAAGACTGACAAGTATCTTGAAGATAGCCATACTGTCATGTTTTTATCCTTATAGGGGAGGAATATCTCAGTTTAACGCCTGTCTGTACGGTGAACTGAGCAAAAACCATATTGTCAAAGCATTCAATTTCAAAAGACAGTATCCGGAATTCCTTTTCCCCGGGAAGACACAGTATGTGACAGCAGACGATGAAGCCGTACCGATAGAGAGTGTATCCCTATTGGATACGGCTAATCCTTTTACATACGTCACCACTCTCAAGGCCATCCGCGAGTGGGAGCCGGACCTGCTTGTCATCAGGTACTGGATGTCATATTTTGCGCCGTCTCTCGGGTTCATTGCCAGGCATATGAAAAAACGCTGTACGGTAATTTCCATTCTGGACAATGTCGTCCCGCACGAGCAGCGTTTCTTTGACAAGCCATTTACAAAGTATTTCCTCAAAGGCAGCCATGCTTATGTGACACTGTGCAATGCTGTAGCGGAAGACCTGCTTGAGCTTGCCCCCGATGCGCAATACACAGTCATACAGCATCCACTTTATTCCCACTTCGGGAAAAGACTCGGGAGGGATGAGGCAGAAAGAAAACTGGGACTGGAAAGCGGGATGAAGAACATACTGTTTTTCGGACTTATCAGAGAATACAAGGGCCTGGACATTCTGATAAAAGCGTTCAAGGGTCTCGGACCGGGATACCAGCTTATAATAGCAGGCGAGCCTTATGGTTCCTTCAGCCAGTACAGGAAACTTATAGACGAGTCCGGATGCCAGGACAGAATCCACACGTTCCTGCATTATGTAAAGGACTCGGAGGTGAAGGACTTCTTCTCTGCGGCCGATGTGTCAGTGCTTCCGTACAGAAGCGCCACACAGAGCGGCATCAGTTCCATTTCCTATCATTTTGAAGTCCCGATGATCGTGACCGATGTCGGAGGCATGAAAGAAACCATCGGAGACAGGGGAACAGGCATGATAGCAAACGAATGTACGCCGGAAGCCGTCAGGGACGCCATAAAGAAATATTTCAGCGACCGGGAAATATCGGAAAAGTATAAAACAGCAATCAGGAAAGAAAAGGAACTTCTGTCATGGGAGACCTTCTGCAAAAAACTCATTGACTTTTCTTTCCTGTTCAAAAATACGAAAAGATGATTGACAGATTAATGACGGCACTGGTTTGCGTCCTTCTCACGGCTGCTGCCCCCAGTGTCAGCGCACAGGATTATTCCGCTCCGTCCGTTTCGATTTCAAAAGAAAAAGTCAAAATGGGCGGCAAGCAGTATTTTTCACATATCGTTCTTGAAAAACAGACATTGTACTCCATCAGCAAGGCTTATGGCGTAGATCTCAAGGAGATATTCGAAGCAAATCCGGGACTTGAAGAAACAGGACTCAAAATGAATGCTGTAATTCTCATACCGGACAAATCTTCAGAAGAGCCTGATGAAGACCGCAGGAAAAAGAAGGAAAACAAGGAGGAGGATGACAGCAAGTATATCATACATACCGTAAGGTGGTACGAAGATCTGGATGTAATAGCGGAAAAATACGGGACGACCGTCGACCTTATCAAGAAGGCCAACAACCTTAAAGGCCGGAAACTCAAGAACAGGCAAAAGCTCAGAATCCCGGTGGAGGAAGAGTCCGCTGTCGCACAGTCTTTTCCTGACAGCAATGAAACAGCGGTGAAGACAGGAGAGACCGACGGCACTTCCGGACACGAAGGGAATGTCTCGGAGGAAAGCCGTACAGCCGGAGAAAGGACTGCAATCATGCCGATAATCCGTGACAATACCATAGATGTGACACTGATGCTTCCTCTGAATGCACAGGACAGTACGGCTGGCAGCAGAAGCAATATGGACTTCTACAGCGGAGTCCTTCTTGCCGCAAAGGAGCTCGGTGACTCAGGAATCAATATAGGACTCGATGTATTCGATATTTCAGGAGGGCGCACCGTATCCGGTGAACAGGTCAGGAAAAGCGACCTTGTAATAGGCCCGGTATCCTATGGAGACCTGGGGCGGCTCATGTCCGACATAGACAACAGCATATATGTAATCTCTCCGCTTGACCACAAAGCCGAACCGCTGGCTGCATCCTACAGGAATTTCATCCAGGTTCCCACCTCGTACTCGGTCCAGTATGCCGACCTTGCAAGGTGGATTAAGGAAGAGAAGACCCCTCATGACTCCGTCATGGTAATATATGAAAAAGGGTTGCGTGACCGAAACGGCGTAAATACCCTTACGCAGGAGCTTCAGGCCAACGGGATAGAATTCTCCGTCTTTTCATACAGCATTCTTGAAGGGAGGAATATCCTTGATCCGCTCAGGAGGAAAATGACCCTGACGGCAAAAAACCATCTTCTGATAGCTTCCGAGAGCGAGGCATTTGTCAATGATGTAATCAGGAACATAAACCTGATGATCCATGAAAAATACGACGTTTCACTGTATGCTTCTTCAAAGATCAGAGGATTCGAAACTATCGAAGTAGAAAATCTGCACAACGCAAACCTGCACATTGCAGCTTCCTACTACATAGACTATGACAGGAAGGATGTCCAGGACTTCATAATGAAATACAGGGCTCTCTTCAATACGGAGCCTACTCCGTTTGCTTTCCAGGGATATGATATCGCAAAATATTTCATCGGTGTCCGCTCGAAATACGGGAAGGCATGGACTGCCGTGCTGCCTGTTGAAGAAGAAGATATGCTTCAGTCCGGATTCAAGTTCACCAGAATGCACGTAGGAGAGTCTGAAATCGGATATGTAAACCAGGCTGTCAGGAGAATAGTTTACGGGCCGGACTATTCCGTCACCCTTTCAGAAGATCTTTAGCGTTGGCTATTGCGGATTCCGTCAGAGTGGAACCGCTTAGCATTCTCGCAATTTCAAGGACTCTCTGCTCGCCAGAGAGTTTTTTTATTGTCGTTTCAGCTCTGGAAGTACCGGAATCAACGGTCTTTGATACCAGATAATGGACATCGCCTTTAGCCGCCACCTGAGGAAGGTGCGTTATGGCAAAGACCTGCATGAAACGCCCCATCCCGCATATCAGAGTGCCCATCCTGTCAGCAACGCTTCCAGAAACCCCGGTATCTATCTCATCGAAAATCATCGTCGGCATTTTCTGATAACGGGACATTACAGCTTTCAGAGACAGCATGATACGGGACAACTCGCCACCTGAGGCACATTTCGCGACATCGACTGGCTCCTTACCGGTAGCGGAAAAGCTGAAAAGCACAGCATCCCGTCCGGATGAAGACATTTCGGCAGGAATGACGTCAATCTTAAATATGGAATACGGGAGTTCCAGAAAACGGAGTTTTTCCTGAATGTCCGCTGCAAGCAAAGGAGCGGCAGCAAGTCTTGATTTATGCAGGGCATCTGCTGCCGTGTCAAGTGCGGACTCCGCTTCCTTCAGTTCCGACTCGACGCTTTCCCTGCGTTCCTGCAGAGAAGCAACTCCAGCAACGGATTCGGACAGAGAATCCCTGAGAGAAATAAGCTCTCCGACACTTTTGCACGAAAACCTCTGCATAAGACCGTAAATCAATGAAATTCTGGATTCTACGGTCTCCAGGCGGTCCGGAGAGACATCAACGGAAGAATTGGCTGCGGCAATCTCCGAATATATGTCGTCAAGCTCAAGTCTGCATGACTCCACCCTTGCAGAAAGAGCCGTCACTTCAGGCATAAAGGAGGATAGCTTCTCCAGATTTTTCTGGACAGTCTTCAAAGAAGATGAAACGGAATGGTGTACCCCATCCGGACTGTCATCAGAAAAACAGGATTCAATACTGCAAAGTCCTGATTTAATTTCTTCAGCATTTGCAAGGCGTTTCTGCTCGGCTTCCAGGTCCTCCAGTTCTCCGTCCCTGAGCCTTGCTTCATCCAACTGGCGGAATCTGGCTTCATTGTATTCCATCTCCGCAAGAGAACGCTCTATCTGCGCGGATATTTCCCTTAGTTCCGCATCCAAGCCGTTGAATCTGCTCCACTCAGAGAGAAATCTCTCATGCAGTTCCGTATTGCCAGCAAAACTGTCAAGAATGGAAAGCCTGAACTTTCTGTCCGACAGGCGGAGCGTCTGATGCTGTGAATGGATGTCAAGAAGACGGGATGATACGGCAGCAAGTGTCTGCACAGATACCGGACAGTCATTGATAAAAGCCCTTGACCTGCCGGAGCGGCTGACTACCCTCCTGACAAGCATGACTCCGCCATCCCATTCCACATCAGAGGCATCGGCAAGCTGTCTGAGAGAAGTATCACCGCTGTCCGTATCGAACTCCGCTTCTACCACGCAGCTGTCCGCACTGTCCCCTATTACAGAAGTATCGGCCTTGGCACCGGACACCATGGCCAGTGCTCCTATAAGGATGGATTTACCGGCTCCTGTCTGGCCGGTAATAATGACAAGACCCTCCGGAAAATCAATGTCCAGAGAATCTATGAGTACATAGTTCTTTACATGTAGTTTTTTAAGCATCAGGGAATTCAGTCATTGGAATCCTGATTCTGAGCCATTCTGTAATAAATCTCCCCTGCTTCAAACTCCGATATTGCCGTAAGTCCCGGCTTAGGCTGCTTCTCATAGTATTTTGATATCTCTATCTGCTCCCTGTTTTCAAAGACTTCTTCCATCGTGTCCCTGTCATTCTTGAAGTCTTCGAGCTTCTTCATAAGCTCCTTTTTCTCCGCCAGTGCGATCTGGTTTGCCCTTTTGGACAGGATTACCACTGTCTCATAGATATTTCCTGTAGGAGCTGCGAGATTGCACAGGTCGCGGGTGATTGTGTTTGTAGGAATCTTCTTGGTCGTCATATCGATAAAATATTATTGTCCTATATAATTATACATGAAGATGTCTGACAGGTTTCAATTTTTTCCGTTCCCTTCGGCATCTTTTATTTCCTCTTCATCTGATACAGCCTGCATGACAACATCTTTCTCCGACTCTTCCAGCAGTTTTCTGTTCTTCCTGTCTTCCTTCCGTGCCGTACGTTCGAGCATCTTGCGCTCCTTGGCAAAATCCCTTTCGTCCACATCTTCAAAAAGTGACGTATCCACCGGCTTGCCCAAGGCTTTCTGTGCCCGTCGGTACAGTACATCAAGTTCCCTTCTGTACGGTGAATCAGGAATCTCTCCGATGAAATTCAGATAATCGTCTACAAATATCATGTACCTCTCCTTTTGCTTGGCCCTGACACTCAACTGGGCATATTTGTAGGACGACATGGCGATATAATACAGTATGTCTTCTCTGTAGATATTTTCGGAGTTGTCTTTCAAGACATTGCGCAACGCTACTCTGGAAGCGATGTAATCCTCCATCTTATAGTAGAGCCTTGCTGCTTCATAAGCCTTGGTATCCAGCCTTTTATTCAGGTCGTCAAGCATCTCGCCGCATACTTCCACGTTCTCGTTGTCAGGATATTCCGCTATATACTCGTTAATGGCATTGATGGCAATGTTGGTAGGAGTCTGGTCCAGTTCATATCTCAAAGTGGAGCGGTAAAGGCAGTCTATTCTCAGAAACCTTGCCTGCGGGGCAAAAGGACTCCTCGGAAAACTTTCCACAAAATCAGTGAAATTCGTTTCTGCCGTGTAGAAGTCAGATGCCCTGTAATTGCTCAGGCCCCAATAGTACCTCACCGTATCATCCCTGTCCGTACCGTTGGTAAGAACCGACAGCGACTCGAACAGTGCCGCGGCTTTCTGATACTTCTCGTCATCAAAATACTTGAATGCAGCCTGATATTTGGTATCGGCATCATTGCTGTTCAGCAGCATTTCATACTGGGATTTGCATGAAACCGCCAGCAATGCAGCAGTCATGGCAACAAGGAAAAAACTGATTTGCTTCATATTGGCCCTGAATGTATTGAAAATTAATGATTTCATTTGAGAGACAGATACTTTTCCATATCCATCGCCGCCCTGCAGCCGGAAGCAGCGGCAGTTACGGCCTGCCTGTAAAGCGGATCCTGGACATCCCCTGCTGCAAAGACTCCCTCGACGCTAGTTCTGGAAGTCTTCCCGTCGGTAATGATATAGCCGTTTTCATCAACTGCAACCCATTTGCTGAAAAGCTCGGAATTGGGATGATGTCCTATGGCCAGGAAGAATCCGTCGATCTTTATGTCAAACTCCGTCCCGTCTTTCCTGAGCAGTCTCGCTCCGGTGACACCGGTCATGTCTCCAAGGATTTCCCTGGTATTGCAGTTCCACAGTATTTCGATGTTGGCTGTCCTGCGCACTTTCTCCTGCATCGCCTCCGATGCCCTGAGGACATCACGCCTTACTATCATATATACTTTCTCGCAAAGGGAAGCAAGGTATGTAGCCTCCTCGCACGCGGTATCTCCGCCCCCTACTACGGCCACGGTCTTTTTCCTGTAGAAAAATCCGTCACAGGTGGCACATGCGGAAACACCCATGCCTTTGAATTTTTCCTCTGAAGGAAGTCCGAGGTACCTGGCTGTAGCTCCAGTCGCTATAATCACGGCTTCCGCTTCCACCTCCTTTTCCCCGTCTATGACAAACCGGAACGGACGCACGGAAAGGTCAGCTTCCGTGACCGCCCCTGTCCTTATATCGGCCCCGAGACGGAGAGCCTGTGCTCTCATGGCTTCCATAAGACCCTGACCGTCGACGCCTTTCTCGAATCCCGGAAAGTTCTCGATATCCGTTGTTGTCGTGAGCTGTCCGCCAGGCTGCATTCCCTCATACAATACAGGCGTCAGGCCTGCACGGGAGGCATAAATGGCAGCTGTATACCCTGCCGGGCCGCCACCGATTATAAGACACTGTATTTGTTCCATATCCAATTTATTTTTCAGACACAATTTGCAAATATAATGATTTTTATTTTTATGTACGTTTTTTATATTTGCAGTGCAAGGTTTACGGTTTGCACTGTTTATCTTATTGGAACAGTTTGAAATGGACTGCAGGCCGCATGCGGCCGCTCCTCCGGACAGTACCGGGCAAACAATCATGTAAACAACGCTAAAAATTTGAAAATAATGAGAACATTCGGAAAATGGCTGTCAGTCTGTGCAGCTGTCACAATTACAGGACTTCTGACCCAGTCCTGCCTTAAAGACAACGGTTATGACATGTCGTTGCTCTACCCTAATGCAATAGTTACCGTCAAGCCGGCTGAAGGGACACCGTCATTCTATCTCCAGCTGGACGACAAGACTACACTCGAACCTGCAAATATGACGGAATCCCCATTCAAGGACAGGGAAGTAAGGGCGCTCGTCAACTACACTCCTGTAGACGAACCGAGCACAGAGCACGACATGAAGGTCAACATCAACTGGATAGATGACGTACTCACGAAAGATATCGTCAGAGACATGGGTGAGGAAAACGACAAGACCTACGGCAATGACGCCATAGAGATAGCGGCTTCATGGGTGAACATCGCAGAAGACGGCTATCTGACGCTTCAGTTCATGTCCCTGTTCGGAAATACAGGCATCTCACATGAAGTAAACCTGCTGAACGCGGGAACGCCGGAAAATCCATATGTCGTAGAGTTCAGGCACAATGCCCACGGAGACAACAGCAGCTACATGGCTTCTGAAATCGTGGCTTTCAGACTTGACGGCCAGGAAGACGGAGTCGGTCTTCCCGATACCGAAGGACAGACCGTCGACCTTACCCTGAGGTACAAGTCCTATGACGGAGAAAAGACCATGGTATTCAAGTACTGCACAAGGGCATCAGAAAAGTAAGGCAGGACAGCTGCTGTACCGATGGGACAGGACAGGGATTCGAGACTCATATCCAAGATAATGGATGGTGACAGGTCTGCCATGGCAGACCTGTACACGCATTATGTGGGTTATCTCCGGGCCTTATGCTCCAGGTACGTTACTGATGACAACGATGTCAACGATATCCTCCAGACCTGTTTTGTAAAGATTTTCACATCTATCGGCAGGTTCCGGTACAGAGGCCCCGGCTCTCTCAAAGCCTGGATGAGCAGAATAACAGTAAACGAATCCATCAGCTTCCTTGCCGCAAACAGGAAAACAGGCATCTTCAAGGAGAATCTCATGAGGGAGTCTGATGAAACTGAAGACGAAGAGCCTGATATCGAGGATATTCCTGCTGAAATTCTCCAGAAGATGATACGAGGACTCCCTGATGGCTACAGGAGTGTCTTCAACCTTTATGTCCTGGAGGAGAAAAGCCATAAGGAAATAGCAGGTATGCTGGGCATATCGGAAAACACTTCAGCATCACAGTTCCATAGAGCGAAGAAGATGCTTGCAAAAAGAATAATGGAATACAGAAACAGTCTAAACCGATAGGAAATGGACAACCGATGGGAACATAAACTTAGGGACAGGATGTCCCGGTATTCTCAACCGGAACCCGAAGGACTCTGGGAGGACATCATGCGCCAGATGGAATCGGCCGTACTGTTGAACACAACCCGGAAGAGAAGGAAACAGCGGAAAACAGTCACGATACTGTCTTCTGCAGCGGCGGCCGCCGCCATTGCTGCTTTCGTTTTTCTTCACGACGGCAGGACTCCTCCTGTCCTGTCCGGAATGAATGCGGCGGCCCTGACTGAAGCGGCCGGCATAGATATAGCCGGAAAGCCGGGCGCACCGGCCCCGCTGTATCTGTATCCGCGCGAGCTGACAGCAGACGCGGCAGACCATGCAGGACAGCCTGCCGGGATTACCGGAGACTCTGACGGTGCGGCACAGGATACTGTCGTCCCGGCCACGCCTTCACCTGAAGTACGTCATGAAGATAAAGGGTATAACAGCAGAAGGCCCCAGTCTGTCACGGAATTGCCGGACAATATGCTACCGGAAGAAATATTCGACGGAAAATCACGGAAAAAACGGGCCCGCAAAACGGGAAGATTCAGCACAAGCCTTTCCGTATCCAATCTCACAGGGTCAAGACAGAGTATGAACGGATACCGTGCAATGCAGTCCGCCACGTCTGCGTTCAAGGGCATACCTGCAGCAAACGCTTTCATGGCAAGTTCCGATGAAGCCTCCATGATACTTGACAGAGACAGTCAGTCCGACACGAAAATACGGCACAGGCAGCCTGTCAGGGCCGGCGTTTCATTCAGATACTTCCTGACCGACAGCTGGGCACTGGAGTCCGGAGTGGTATATTCCTATCTTGCATCCGAAATGGAGACAGGAAACGCAGCGGAGTATGCCAGCAATACGGACCAGACACTTCACTATATAGGAATACCGCTTAAAGCCAGCTTCAATATTCTTGACAGGAAATTCCTTACCGTATATGCCAGTGCCGGAGGAATGCTGGAAAAATGCATTTCAGGAGAGGCTCTGACAAAGTATTCGCTGAACGGGCATGAAATCAGCAGATCTGAAGACAAGCTGACAATCAAGCCGCTGCAATGGTCTGTAAGTGCAGAAGCCGGAATTCAGGGAAATATCACAGACCATATCGGAATCTATCTGGAACCGGGCATCAGCTGGCATTTTGACAACGGAAGCAGGATAAGTACCATTTACAGGGAAAAGCCGTTGAATTTCAATCTTGAATTCGGAATCAGATTCAGTTTTGAATAAAAATCGGTTAAAGATATTGCAGTATAGGAATTTTTTACTACCTTTGCAGTCCCATAAATTTACATGGTACCCATAGTTCAGTTGGTTAGAGCGTCAGATTGTGGTTCTGAATGTCGTCGGTTCGAATCCGACTGGGTACCCTCCAAAGTCCTTGAAATCAAATGATATTCAAGGACTTTTCTTTTATATGAGGTAATGATGCAAAAGTGGCAATGGGGCAAGAAAAGGCATCAATGGAAAATCCACGTTGATTTGGGTGTGGAGCAAGGACCAGAAATACGGCTGACTGTTTCCGCACACCTGGAAATGGTTCATGGATATAAACCGTTGATATGTAAGAAATTCCGCAAAAACGACAATTCCAGGTGTGACATTTCCCGGCACACCTGCAGTAGTGAAAACCTGCTACACCCACCTGTAGGGCACATCCGTTACCGCAGGTGTGCATAAAAGTGCGACACCCGCAAATAGACTGTCTTCTGAATGTGTTTATTTACAGAAAGTTACATATATTGTCTAACTGCAGGTGTACCATGGAGGGCGGAACACGTGCGGACAACTGTACGCTGCCAACCACTTTTGTCATTGTCACCAACCAAAAATGTCAATTATACCAGAAAAGCGAGGAAGAGCATATGAATCCAGGCAGAAAAGTCAGTTATCCTATAGAGCCTGTCTTGCTGACATCATTTCTGCGAAAGGTAAACATACCGCCGCATTGCTTGCATTTATAACGTTGGTGACCTCTCTGCCTACCCCATTTTATTAGAGAGCCACAGTGCGGACATCTTTCATAACGAGTTTTTGACATAAAAAATAACTTTGATGAAAACCTTTTCATCAAAGTTATTGTATCTAATTATTTATTAATTAATTATACGTGTTTTACCAACTATTTTTGGCAATTATACCTGTATTAGATATGTAATCAGATTGTGGTTCTGAATGTCAAAAGAATAGGATAGCTGTTTGCCATCCTATTCTTTTTTGATATCCCTACAGGCCCTATTTACGGGCTTTGGCTGCTGCGAGTCTGTCTTCTATCGGATCCTGATATTGGTCCTGAAGACGTTTGAGCTCTTCTTTAAGCTGTGCTGTCACTTCCTCATAGCCGGCCTTGCCATAAAGGTTGTCCAATTCGTGAGGGTCGGACTGCAGGTCATACAGTTCCCAGCTGTCTATATCATTGTAGAAGTGTATGAGTTTCCACCTGTCTGTCCTCACGCCATAGTGACGTTTCACCATGTGTTCTGCCGGATATTCGTAGAAATGATAATACAGGGACTGTCTCCAGTCTGACGGATTCTCGCCTTTCAGGAGAGGAAGCAATGAAACTCCCTGAATGTCATCGGGCACAGGAGCACCTGCAAGCTCGAGGAAAGTAGGCGCATAGTCGATATTCTGGACCATCTGCTCTATGTCCCCCCTTGCGTCAAGACCCTTAGGAAGACGCATCACCAAAGGAGTGCGCATAGACTCCTCATACATGAACCTCTTGTCAAACCATCCGTGCTCACCCATATAGAAGCCCTGGTCGGAGGTATATACCACAAGGGTATTGTCAAGAAGCCCTTTTTCTTCAAGATAGTCAAGTACGCGTCCGATATTGTCATCAAGCGACTTCACGACCTTTGCGTAATCACGCATGTATCTTTGGAACTTCCATTCCGCAAGATCTTTTCCCTGAGGATTCTTTTCCTTGAATTCCTCGATGATCGGAGCATATGCGTCATTATAGATTTTCCTGTCTTCAGGAGAAAGCCGTCCTACCATATAACGGTATGTGGAAGCGAGCGGAGTATTGATGCCAGTATCCATTTTGGTATCATATACGATATCCATGTCTTTCCATATGCTCATTTCCTGGGCTGCGGCAGCCTGACGGCCCTCGTAGTCATCGTAGAATGTCTCCGGCATATCGAATGTCCTGTCCTCGTACTCGTTCAGATACTTCAGCTCTGGAAGCCATGCCCGATGACAGGCCTTGTGGTGTATGAACAGACAGAACGGCTTGCTCTTGTCACGCTGGTTCTCCATCCAGTCTATTCCGAGATCCGTGATGATATTGGTGACATAACCCTCCATACGGACAGTATCGTTGTCCATGGTGATGAAGTCAGGGTTGTAGTAGTCTCCCTGTCCAGGAACGATCTTCCAGTAATCAAATCCTGTCGGAAGTGAAATCAGATGCCACTTTCCGACGAGTGCGGTCTGATAGCCTGCCTGCTGCAGGAGCTTCGGCATAGTCTGCTGCGAACCGTCGAAGATACATGTGGAGTTGTCAGTAAAACCGTTTGCGTGACTGTGCTTTCCGGTAAGCATGCATGCACGGCTCGGGCCGCTCAGAGAGTTCGCGACAAAGCTGTTGACAAACTTCACTCCGTCCGCCGCAATACGGTCCAGATTTGGAGTGCTTACATTCGAATCGTCATAGCAGCTCATCATCTGAGCCGTATGGTCGTCAGTCATGATATACACGATATTATATCTCGTGTCAGCTTTCTTGTCTCCCCCGCAGGATGTTACAGCAAGCACAGCAGCTGTCCCTGATAAAATCTTTAGAATATCTACCTTTGTCATAAAAGAAAATTTTGCCGCTAAGATAATAAAATTAAAAAATTTCCGGCTATCCGGACGAAATCCGTGACAGCCGGAAATTCAAAACCTATCCGATTTTCTCGGATTTACCGGATCTTTACCAACCAGGATTCTGCTCCCAAAGTCCGCCCGTAAGGGAAATCATACCGGTCCTTATCGGAAGCAGATAGTCTCTTTCAAGATTGAACTGGTATCCGTCAGGGCATGTTGCTTTCCAGTTGAAAGGCACGACATAACGGTCTCCGTTCTCATCCGGCTCGGTGAGGAACAGATTGTTGCCTTCCGCCTGGTCATAAACAAGCTGTCCGTTATAGAAATCGGCAGTACGGATATCTTCGCTGAACAATGCACCGACAGGGAGTTTGTCCCTTAACAGCACATCTGCAGCAGCCCAACGGAAAATGTCAGCCGGACGCTTGGCCTCAAAAGCAGTCTCGACTCTTCTTTCTCTGCGGACTGCCTGGATATATTTGTCCAGATCCTTGAACGGATAGTCCGGTGAAGTATTGTATTCCCTGTCGAAATCAACCTCCGGCATTCCGGCGCGGTCGCGCAGAGGCTTCAGAGCCGCCTTGATACGGTCAGCGTTTGCAGCTCCGTCAAGCTCTGCAAGAGCCTCGGCAAAATTCAGGAGAGCGTCAGCGTAGCGGTACTGGATGGCAGGAGCCTGGCTCTTGCCTTCTCCGTCTACAGTAGCAGGATCCGCCGGATCCGTCTCGACATATTTGAGAATGGCATAACCTGTCACATTCTGGTTATAGGAACCGCCGTTGAAAGGAGGATACTGGAATACATAGGCTCCGTCAGGACGGAGTTCCTGTCCAGGAGTGCAGACGGTCTGCGCAAGACGAGGGTCTCTGGTCTCAGGAAGAAGCTCTGTCCCGTACTTTCCTCTCTTCGCGGCAAGCTTTTCCTCACCTACAAAAGGTTTTCCGTCACGGGTAAGATAGTCATCCACGAGAGAAGCGGTAGGTCCCTTCTGTCCTCCGCCCTGATTCAGGTATCTTGTCACGGAATGTCCGATATTGTCCGCTATATCATATTTTTTCCACCAAAGGACCTCAGGGTTGGATGAAAGGTCAAGCGTGATGAAAAGATTCCTGTAATCATTGAGGGGATCGCCGGTACTGTATATCCTCCATCTGCCGGCATCTTCGCCCTCGATGATAGGAGCCACCGCATCGACAGCCTGCTGAAGGTAGTCATCGATCTTCTCGTCAGTGATTTCAGGATCGAAGAACGGATCGCCCTTTGCCTTGTGGTATTTCTCCCAGGTACCTTCAAACAGAGCGACCTCGCTCTTGAATATGCGGGCCACATCCTTGTGTACACGCATCGTGGCACTGTTTGACTGAGGCTGGAGATACTCTATGGCCATATCCAGATCCGCAAGGATCTTGTCCGCGATGAATGTCCTGCTGTCGCGAGGAAGCTGAAGGTCTTCCAGATTCGGTTCAAGGACGGTCTCAACCCATGTCACTCCGCCGTAATCCTGGAGAAGGCCGAAATAATACCATGCGCGGAAATAGTAGGCCTCACCGACATACTGTCTGTAATTCGCGTCAGTAGTTGACCCTGTATAGTTTCCGAGGTTGTTGAGGAGGAAGTTGATATTCCTGATATAGTTGTAGCTTGAAAGCTGGGCTCCGCTTGCAAGCGTGAGGTTGCCGTTAAGGCGGGTGTTAGGAGCGGCTGAAGCCATATTGTCGCTCAGCAGGTCTCCATATGATATGCCGCCGTCCATTCCGGATGAGTGTCCGGAAAAAGCGCTCTGATAGAACTGGTTGACATATTTTTCTATTTCTCCTGTAGTCCTGAATGCAGTGGCGGAGGACAGGACCGATTCAGGCTCCTTGTCCAGGCTGAAACATCCGGTAGCAAGAGAGAGCATAGCCAGACCAGCAAGAATTGTTGATATTTTTTTCATTTTCTTGTTTTTTACAGATTAATGATAAGACCTACTGAATATATCCTGTTCATAGGATAGTTCTTTCCTGCTTCGCCGTTGTAGCTGTTGCCTGTAAATACGGCCTCAGGGTCGAACATCTTCGCCAGTTTGGTGAATGTAACGAGGTTATCTCCCGAGAAGTAGACCTGAAGCTTGGTCAGTCCGATCTTCTTTATCATCTTCTGAGGGAAGTCATAGCTGAGCGTCAGGTTCTTGAGCCTGCAATATGCTGCATTCTGAAGATAATAGTCACAAGTCTGCTGAGTCTTGGCAGTATACTGTCCGACAGCTCCAGCAGCCTGAGTATACGGTCTAGGGAAATATGCGTCAGTATTCTCCGGAGTCCAGTAGTCAAGATGCTCCTTGAACACAGTCACCTGTGCATAAGAGCTGCTTCCCCAGAAATACACTCCGCTCGGAGCCCAGTCACGTTTTCCGACACCCTGGAACATCACGCTGAGTGAAATGCCTTTCCATGCGAGTGAACCCTGGATAGTATAGTTGTACCTAGGAGTGGTGCTACCGATGATTTCGCGGTCTCCCATGTCGCCCAGGACATTGGTTCCGTTGTCTATCTTGTTATCACCGTTCAGATCCAGGTACTTCACGTCTCCAGGCATCCATGGCTGAGAACTGAGATAGCTGAGATTCAACTTGTTATACTCATCAGCCTCTTCCTGGGTCTGGATAATTCCGCTTGAGCGGTAGCCCCAGATTTCCCCGACCTCGCGGCCTGTATACCAGTTGCCGGCAGGATTGGTTCCGGTAGGGTTCGAATATTCCGTAACGACTGCGGTAGCGTCATATACGGATCCTCCGATAGAGAAATCGACCTCATTTGCTATCTGGCCTCTGTAGAGTACAGAGAACTCCCATCCGCGGTTGCGCATGCGGGCGTTGTTTGTCTGGGGAGCAGTGGCTCCGAACATGTCCGGCAATTCCTCTGCAGGGCCGAGCATATCCCTCGTATCTCTCTGGAAAAATTCCAGACTACCTGTCAGGCGGCCTTTAAGCATATTCCAGTCAAGGGCTATATTCTTGCTGTCCACTTTTTCCCAAGTAGTGTTAGGATCGATGACACCAGGAGCATTGAAGTACATGTCGCGTCCGTTCTGGAAATACCAGCTTCCCTGCACTGTGGTAGCCATGGTAGATGCAAAAGTATACAGTGCGGCACCGGCCTGATTACCGAGCTGTCCCCATGACGCCCTGATCTTGAGTTCGTCGAAAATATGGCTTGCAGGCTCGAAGAACGGCTCTCGTGCAATATTCCAACCGACTGATACCGACGGGAAGAAGCCCCATCTGTTGGCCTTTGCGAAGCGTGAAGAGCCATCATAACGGGCACTCACCTCAAGAAGATACCTTCCATCGTAGTCATAGTTGAAACGGCCGAAGAAACCTCTTGTGGCCCATCCGTTACGTGTCTCTGACAAAGACTTGTCCTCGCCCATTCCGAGGTTAAGTCCCGTATTGGTATATGTAGCCAGGTCGGTAACCCTTCCGTACAAATAGTTATAGTTGTAGTCCTCTTCCTGGAAACCGAGCATGAAAGTGAAGTTGTTGTTCTTTACAGACAGATTGTATGTAGAATAAATGTTCACTGACTGGTAGCGGATGATATCCATATCCCTGCGGAATGCACCGTCTGCAAGCACTCCCATTTCACCTCTGGTTCCTTTAAATGTAGTGACGCCATCCTGCTCATACAGTGTAGGAGCCTGATTCATGGCCTTGTAGTTCCAGTTGTTCTGCTTGTAGGTATAGTCGGCGAAAATCTTCCAGTTCTTGACCGGCTCTATTTCCAGACCGCCTGTAATAAGGAAATCATCGTCAAGGCTGTTTGTGTAGGTGCCGCTCTGAAGATACGGTACAAGGGAGAGTTCGGTGAAGTTGCCGTTAGGGTCAAGATAATGGACCGTAGGACGGAAGCGCGCCAGAGAATGGTAGAAACCTTCGGAAAGGCCTCCGTTCCCGAACGGAGAATTGGATTCCTGATGGCTGTACTTGGTGTTGAATTTCATTCTCAGCCACTTTGTAAGTTCCGCATTGATGCTTGCATTGATATTGAACCTCTTGTAGTCAATATCCGCATATCTGAGGATACCGTCCTCGGTATAGGCTCCTCCGGAAACATAATAACGGACTTTCTCGGTACCGCCGCTCAGACTGAGGTTGTGGTCCTGCTTGAAAGCGAAATCCTTGTAGTGAAGGTCGAAATAGTCAGTATTTCCAAGACCGTTCTCGGTGTTTTCAAATGCTGCGTTAAGAGTCTGGTTAGGACCGAGATCCGCCCACGGGTCAACACTTGACGGATTGTTGATGAACTGCTGGAGCTGTGCGATTTTCTCGTCAGAATAGAGACGGGAACTGTTTGCATTGCGGGCGGCATCGTTCCAGAAATTGGCAAATTCTACGGAATTGGCCATATCAGGAAGTACTGTAGGCTGGGTCCAGCCTGCATTACCATGATAGCTTACCCTCATCTTGCCTTCCTCGCCGCTCTTGGTAGTCACCAGGATGACACCGTAAGCCGCACGCGCACCGTAGATTGCACTCGCAGACGCATCCTTCAGGACTGAAATGCTGGCAACATCGTTAGGGTTTACATCAGCAAGGTCCATCTCTACACCGTCTACCAGAACGTATGGGGTGGATGTTCCGGAAAGGTTACCCTGACCGCGGATCTGAAGAGTTCCTTTGGCTCCCGGGCGGCCTGAATTGCTGTTAGTGACAGTAAGACCCGGTACAAGTCCCTGGAGACTCTGTGTGATGTTGGCTACCGGACGCATGTCAAGTTCTTCTGCCTCTACAGTAGATACGGAGCCTGTAAGGTTGATTTTCTTCTGCACGCCGTAACCTACGACAACGACCTCATCAAGATAGTCCATAGAGGTACGCAGAAGGACATTCTGGACAGCCTGGCCCGTCCATGTGATTTCCTGAGTATCGTAACCCAGCAGAGAGAATACTATAATATCCCCTTCGTTGAGTCCACTGAGGGCATAACTTCCGTCAAAATCGGAAGATACACCATTCTGTGTGCCTTTCACGAATACAGCCGCACCGACTATCGGCCCGCTGGTATCAGATATTATACCTTTTAGAGTTCCTGCCCCCTGAGCAAAAGCCTGGGAAGCAAAAGCATTCAAAACAAACGCAGTCAGAACGAATGCGCCGATAAGCCTGAATGCAGACTTGATGGTCTAGTCGACAAAATTCATGATGAATCATGAGTAAATATTCCCTAGTCGACAAAATTCATGATACTTATGTCAATAATGACGTGATATGTATTCGTCAATAAGTTTCATCCTATGCTTCCTTGTAAGTCCGCTGTGGACCCTTACTTTTGACTTGATGTCAGCAAACACCGCCTCCAGTCCGTTGTTCGTATTCGGTATGACCCTGTCCTTGTAATCGTAGAATGTCCATAGGCGTTTCATGTTCCTTTTTATGCTGAGATATGCACTCCTGAGCCTTGGCCTCATATATGGAGGTGTCTTCATC
>CASFGK010000028.1 GCA_949294195.1 uncultured Bacteroidales bacterium
CAGTCTTGTCAATGATCTTTTCTGCCCCGTCCTGTACCGGTCTCCCTCGTTTCATTCCCCTCATTTCCCGAACGGGATTGCAAAGGTACTGCTTTTTTCTTTCCCTCCAAATTTTTTCGCACTTTTTTTTGAACTTTTTTTGCAAATCTTTATTGCCGACACCGCAAAATCACTGTGCCTCAGACCGTTCCATATCCCGGATTTTCTTCTCCTTTTCCCCCCCCAAAAAAACGTCACGATCACAAAACCCGGAAAACGGAAAACTCCCGGAATCCTGCCTCATATCACAAAAAAATCCGGACCGGAACAGATATGCTTCTCGTTCCAGGTCCGGATCTAATTTTTTAATCTTATGAAGTGTTCTTTACATCATGCCGCCTGCTATATATTAAGGTATAGTTCCCAGAATACCGCACATCCGCCATCTGCGTATAGCACTTGTGTAACAAACAATATATAGTTTTGATCATAGATGCTCACCTGCGGAGCCAGTTAGAACCGCAGAATGGCGGTTATACGGCATATAGCTTCTCTTTTTACACTCTGGTATTCTTCGGACGCAGCCGTGACGGCAACTGACCGAAATGCTGCTTGCAGAATGTTCCAAGATGAGAACCTGATGAAAAGCCGAACTCCTCTGCTATGACCGAAAACGGTTTGTCGGTGGTTATTATCTCTCTCAGGACAATCTCGGCTCTCCTTTCCTTCAGCCACTCGCCCGGAAGCTGGCCGAATTCCAGCTTGAACCATCGCTGGAAAGTAGAGACAGACATATTGGCTTTCACTGCAAATGTCTTGACATCAAGTATATTACGATAGTTACGGTATACGAAATCCTTGAAACTGCTACGCTGCTCTATGGCTGGCTGCAGCAGCATGAACAGCTCGTCCCTCGTGTACATATTCCACATCATCAGCAGCAGTTCCTTTCTTTTTATATCATGGAAACATGCACTGCCAAGTCCGGCACAAAGACCGTCTTCAAGCATACGGAAAAAACTGGCAATCATCGGTTTGGCTTTAAGGGCTCTGGACGTTCCCGGCTCCCCGTAAAGTACCGGACCATCTTTGAGAGTATCGGAAGCTTTCTCGCACAAGAACAAACCTATGGAGAAAAGACATGTAACCGCCTTACAATCCGAAAGGCAATGGCCTTTAAATGGCACACCGGACGGAACAAAGGACATGGATCCGGTTTCCAGCACGTATGAGGATGCTGCGGACGCTGTCACTTCCATACTGCCTTCCTGAATATAAAGCAGTATGCTTCCGCGATGGTTAAGATCTGAAATATCCGTATCTTCCTGCAATCCGTAAATGGTGAAATTCAAGTCACCTTTTTCTGCAAAATCCGGGCATCCAGTATGTTTGTTTGCGTATTTTGACAACATGTGAATACTCGTTTTATTTTTTGGGGTTGCAAAAATATGAACTTCCTTATAATCCGCAATATCATTTTTACATCAAAAAGTATCAAATCATGCTCAATGAGAGGTTATTTGAGTTATATTTGTGCGTTTTGTGTTACAAAAGCTAATTTTTTTAATTTAAATCCGTAATGAAACAAATTCTTTTGACCATTTCAGCCCTTTTCCTTGTATGGAGTGCATCAGCGGCTGAAGACTCCCCGCTATGGCTCAGGAAAAACAGCATCTCTCCGGACGGGAGCAAGATTGCGTTCTGCTATAAGGGTGACATTTATGTTGTAAGTTCTGACGGTGGAAAGGCTTTGCAGGTGACCAGCAACCCGGCCTATGACTCCGACCCGATATGGACTCCGGACGGGAAAAGCATTGTTTTCAGTTCATACCGTGATGCGGACAAGGATATCTATATCACATCCGCAGAGGGAGGTACGCCTAAAAGGATAACTGATTATCCCGGCAGCGAAGTCCCTATGGCCGTACTGCCGGACGGAAGGATAGTTTTTGCGGCTGCTTTGCAGCAGGATGCCCTGTATGACGGCTTCCCGGGCAATGCGGCACAGCTGTACACCGTCGGGCAGGACGGAGGCAGGCCGGAATTCGTGACATCACTGCCTGTTTCAAGTCTGAGTGTAAATAAAGACGATGTTGTCCTTTATGAAGACTGGAAAGGATACGAAGACCCGTTCAGAAAACATCATACATCATCTGTTACCCGTGATGTATGGGTATACAGACCGGCTGCAGGTCAGGAAGGCTTTGTTATCAACGGCCAGGGCGAGTTCAGTAAACTGTCCGCTTTCAAAGGAGAGGACAGGAATCCGGTATTTGCCGCTGACGGAGATACTTTCTATTATCTGAGTGAAAAAGACGGCAGCTTCAATATCTACAGGAGTTCTCTTTCCGATCCTTCGGAATCTGTCCGGATAACGCACAATACAACTCATCCCGTAAGGTATATATCCGTATCTGACAACGGGACCATTTCATTTTCATTCAATGGAGAGCTCTACACTGTCAGGGAGGGACAGGAACCTCAAAAGGTAAATATCAGCATCGTTTCAGACAAACTTGAACGTGACAACATTATAAGGTATATTTCCAGCGGTTCGAATGATCTGGCTGTTTCTCCAAACGGGAAAGAGGTGGCCATCATTCTCAGAGGAGATGTATTCGTCACTTCCGTAGACTACGGTACTACCAAACGTATCACTGATACCCCGGAGCAGGAAAGGAATCTGAGTTTTTCAGAGGATGGAAAGACCTTGTACTATTCTTCAGAGCGCAACGGCCACTGGGGCATCTACGCGACATCACTTACGGACAAGGATGACAAGTATTTCACATACAGTGTGAAAATGGAAGAGAAAATGATTACCTCCCCCGAGCAGACCTGCTTCCAGCCGGCAGTTTCTCCAGACGGGAAGTGGCTTGCATTCCTCAGAGACAGGACAGAACTGGTTATCAAGGAAATAAAGAGCGGAAAAGAAAAATCTCTCCACAAAAATGTGAATTATTCCTATTCTGACGGAGACCAGAGTTTTGCATGGAGTCCTGACAGCAAATACATCCTTTGCAACTGGCAGGCAAACGGCGGATGGAACAATGAGGACATCGCTCTGGTAGACATTGAGACCGGTAAGATCTCAGACCTGACTGAAAGCGGATATACTGACGGCAATTTCAGATGGGCTCTCAAAGGCAAAGCCATGACCTGGATGTCAGACAGGGCAGGATACCGCAGTCATGGAAGCTGGGGCTCAGAGTATGACATCTACGCCATGTTCTTTGACGGCAAAGAGTTCTACAAATTCACCCGTGACAAGGAAAGCGATGAAATGGAGACCCTTCTGGCAGATGAGAAGGAAATGAAGAAAGAGGAAAAGAAAGAGGCTAAGGATTCGGCAAAAGTAGAGAAAGGTGAGGAAAAGCTTGTTCTGGACCTCGATAACAGAGAGGACAGGATTGTCCGCCTGACAAGGTTCTCAGGAAGACTCGGAGACCATTATCTGAATGCAGACGGAAGCAAGCTCTACTACATGACACGCCTGGAGAAAAGCTACGACCTCTGTGTCATGGATATAAAGGAAGGTAGCGTGAAGGTTCTTGCAAAGGGCCTCTACGGGTCAATATACCCGACTAAAGACGACAAATCATTCTATGTTCTCAGCGGCAGGGGCATCACAAAAGTGGACATGGCTTCAGGATCGCAGGAAAACATCTCATTCTCAGGAGAGTTCAACTACAGACCGGCAGAAGAGAGAGAATACATCTTCAACCATGTCTGGAAACAGGTGAACGAAAAATTCTATGACAAGGAAATACACGGTATTGACTGGGCCATGTACAGAGATGCATACAGCCGTTTCCTCCCGTATATCAACAACAATTTCGATTTTCAGGAAATGTTGTCCGAACTGCTGGGCGAGCTCAACGGTTCACATACCGGGGCAAGGTACTATGGTGCAGGTTCAAGGAATATTGGCAGACTCGGGTTCATACCGGACTACAGTTACGATGGGGACGGTCTTAAGATAGCCGAGGTGCTCAAAGGCGGACCTCTCTCCGTCGTCGACCCTGAAATCAAGGCTGGAGACATTATTGAAGCCATTGACGGACAGAAGATAACAGCCGGAATGAACTGGTTCCCGCTTCTCACGATGAAAGCAGGGGACAAAGTATTGGTGACTGTAAGCAAAGGAAAGAAAAGCGAAGAGATTTACGTCGAGGCCGGATACAGTGATGCAGGCCAGCTGTACCGCAGATGGGTAAAGCAGCGTGAAGAAATGGTCAAGAAGCTTTCCGGAGGCCGTGTGGGCTATGTCCATGTAGCAGGAATGGACTCTGACAGCTTCCGTGAGGTATACTCGAAACTTCTGGGCAAGTACAGGACCGCTGATGCCGTAATTGTAGATACAAGAAACAACGGAGGAGGATGGCTGCATGATGATCTTGCCACTCTGCTCTCAGGAAAGGCTTATATAAAATTCGAGCCAAGAGGACAGTACATCGGAACAGAGCCATACAGCAAATGGACCAAACCGTCCTGCGTGCTTATCGGAGAGAACAATTACTCAGATGCATGCGGCTTCCCATATGTGTACAAGACTCTCGGTATCGGCAAACTGATCGGGGCTCCTGTTCCGGGCACAATGACTGCCGTATGGTGGGAACAGCAGATTGACCCGACCATCATCTTCGGTATTCCTCAGGTTGGTGCAGTCGGTCTCAAGGAAGGACGTTACCTTGAGAATATGCAGATAGAGCCTGATATTCTGGTCTACAATGATCCGGCTTCCGTTCTGAACGGTGAAGACAGACAGCTCGAAGCTGCAGTAAAGGAAATGCTGAAAGAAATAGGAGCTGAATAGCGGCTTTTCCGCATTAAGAATATATGGCTGGAAACGTACTGTTGTCACTCAGGACTTGACAGGACTGTTTCCAGCCTCTTTTTTCACTAGATTTGACCTTCGGCCATATATACTGTTGCGCCTCGGAAAAGAAAATTGGACAAGTTCATTTCCTTTTCTCTCGGCTTTGCGTATATTTGTCCAAATTCAATTTTTTATGGACAGCAAGGTTGTAATTATACCGACTTACAACGAAAAGGAAAACATAGAAAAAATCATACGGGCTGTGTTTTCCCTTGACGGAGACTACCATATACTGGTAATAGAGGACGGGTCCCCTGACGGGACAGGAAGTATTGTCAAAAGTCTTCAAACAGAATTCCGCGAGAGGCTATTCATGATAGAACGCTCAGGCAAGCTGGGGCTTGGAACAGCTTATATAACCGGTTTCAAGTGGGCCATCAGCCATGGCTATGACTATATATTCGAAATGGATGCCGACTTCTCCCACAATCCTGAAGACCTCCCGAAACTTTACAGTACATGCAGAGACGGTGCGGATCTGGCCATAGGGTCCAGATACTGCAACGGCATAAGTGTCATCAACTGGCCGATCGGAAGGGTAATAATGTCATACTATGCGTCCGTATATGTTCGTAAAGTATTGGGCATGAATGTCTATGACACAACAGCAGGCTTCAAGTGCTATAAAAGGAAAGTCCTTGAAACGATAGATCTGGACAATGTGCATATGAAAGGGTACGGATTCCAGATTGAAATGAAATATACCACTTACCGTCTTGGATTCAAGATAGTGGAAGTACCGATAATTTTCGTGGACAGGAAAGAAGGGACATCGAAGATGAGCAGCGGAATATTCGGTGAAGCGTTCTGGGGTGTCCTTAAAATGAGGATGAGAAAAATCAAACCGAGAAATATATGATTCCCGAAATTTGTCTTCTTCTGCACAATGCTACCGTCGTAACAGGAAAATCTGTCAGGACGGGGACCGTGGCTGTTTCCGGTGAACGTATCAGCGGAGTGTGGTATCCCGATGAAGACGGCATGGTAGTGTTTGAGGGAAGGGAAATCCCTTTCAGCAGGCTGCCGTCCGAGTTTGCAGGGACTTATCCAGGAGCTGAAGTTTCAGACCTTACAGGGAAAATGCTGCTGGCGGGAGGGATTGATGCCCATGTCCATTTCCGTGAACCCGGAATGACATCAAAGGCTGACATGAGTACCGAATCACTTGCCGCCATTATGGGAGGGGTTACCTCTTTTATAGATATGCCGAATACCAATCCTCCGACCATAACCGGAGAACGGATCAAGGAGAAGCTGGACATGGCTTCCGGAAGATCTTATGCCAACTACGGCTTCCATTTGGGAGCGACCAACAACAATCTGACTGAAATACAGAACGCAGACCCTGAAAATTTCGGGGCAGTAAAAGTTTTCATGGGTTCATCGACAGGCAACATGCTGGTAGATGATGACTCAGCACTCGGCAGCATCTTCCGTATGGAAGGGAAAAGAATCTTCGTACACTGTGAGGACGAGAAAACCATAAGAGAGAATCTTCTGGCGGCTCAGGAAAAATACGGTGACGGGATTCCGTTCAGGGATCATGAAAATATCAGGAGCAGAAAAGCCTGTATAAAATCGTCCGTGAAAGCCCTTGAAATGGCGATGAAATACGGTACGAAACTTCACATCCTCCATATCAGCACGGCAGAAGAAGTGGAGATGGTGAGAGCCGCCAAGCAGATTAATCCGGAAATCACCGCAGAAACTTCGGCCAACTACCTGTGGTTCTGCGACAGCGACTACGAAACTCTGGGAAGCAGGATAAAGTGCAACCCTTCAATAAAGACTGCAAATGACAGAGATGCACTCAGAGCCGCTCTGGCGAACGGAATTATAGATACCATAGGTTCCGACCATGCTCCGCATCTTCCTAGCGAGAAGCAGCGGCCTTATATGACTGCGCCGTCAGGTATCCCGTCAGTCCAGCAGAGTCTGCCTGTCCTGATAACAGTTGCATCACAGGAAGGTATTCCAATGAACAGGATTGCATCTGTCTTTTCTGAAAGAATCGCGCAGATGCTCGGAATCAGGGACAGAGGATTCATAAAAAAAGGTTATTATGCCGATATAGTCATTGTCGACCCTGAAAAGGAATTCACGGTAAAGCCGGATGACCTCAAATATAAATGCGGATGGACTCCATATGAAGGCGCCAGACTTAAAGGATATGTGGAAACCGTGTTTCTGAGTGGATCGAAAGTCATAAGCGACGGCATATTGAAGAATGATGCCCCGTCCGGGCAAAAACTTGATTTCAAGAAATAACACATGAAATACAGCTCTATTGGAAAAGAACTTGGCAAAAATTCAAAATTCCTGATATACACCGTCTCCCTGTTCGCTATCATTCTATGGGGTATATCATACATATGGACAAACCAGCTGATAGCGCTTGATATACCTGTCACCTATTTCGTGTTCGTGAGGATACTGTTTGCCGGCCTCGTTCTGTTTTTGCTGAACGCGGCAAGCGGAAGGATAGCGAAAATAAAGCGCAGGGACATTCCGAAATTCCTTCTTCTTGCCTTCTTCGAGCCGTTCATATACTTTATCTGCGAGTCATACGGAGTCAAAGAGACAGGCTCCCCTACCCTGAGTGCAATGATTATAGCCACCATTCCCATCTTCTCTGTAGGCGCCGGTGTCATTTTCTTCAAAGAAAAGATCAATGCCGTAAACATCTCCGGTATCCTGATGTGCCTGCTTGGCATCGTGCTGGTAGTCATGAGCAAGGGAGAACTCGGGAAACATTTCATATTCGGTATAATCCTTCTTCTTATAGCTGTCCTCAGTGAAGTAGGACATGCGTCTGTCACCAAAAGCCTCTCAGGCAACTATTCCAGCCAGATAATAGTCATGTATCAGTTCCTGATAGGGTCCGTATATCTTCTGCCGCTTTTTATTTTCAAAGGACTTGACGGATTTTCAGCAAGATATATGTCTGCGGATGTCTGGTATCCGATTATCTGCCTGTCTGTTCTCTGCTCCAGCCTTGCCTTTTCCCTTTGGGTAAGTACAATCAAGAGTCTCGGAGTGGCAAAATCAAGCATATTCTCCGCCCTTATTCCAGTAGTAGCGGCACTGGTGTCGTGGATTCTCGGCCATGAGATACTGAACCTGCGTCAGTTCACAGGTATAGTCATATCCGCGATCGGAGTGGTGCTTTCACAATATACAAAAAGAAAATAGCACCGGTGCGGCAGATTTGCCGGCGGTGCCATTATCCGGATTCGGAACTATCTGCGTGGAGGTCCCATAGGGCCACGTCCAGGTCCTCCGCCTGGTCCGCCGAATGTACCGAACCTGTATGTCAGTGACAGGATGATATATCTTCCAAGCGTATTGTTCCTGGTTTCAAGGTGATAGTTGGAAGCATCTGACACAGAAAGATTCTTGGACTGGTTCAGGATATCGTATGCCTTGAGGGCAAGCGTGAACTTGTCCTTGAACAGCAGTTTTGAAATCTCGGCATTGAGCACGAATTCATCCTCCTGCGGAGTGGTATATCCGTTATACCAGTTGTAGTCAAGGTCTGTATCCAGGCCGAATCCTTTAGGCAAAGTCCAGTTCATGGAAAAATCCACCTGGTTGTTCCATGTGGCTTTCTGGTTTGACGAAGTAATTGTATACCAAGATTTTGAATATCTTGTTCTTCCTCCTATATTCAATTCTACAAGATCGCTTCTGAACGTGAACCTGAGACGCTGGGTAAAATTCACAGTCTGGGTCCTGTTCCTTGTGAACATCTCGGAACCCATATCTTCAAAATCCACATGGAATCTGTCATAGTCGAATTCAGCCGTTTCCGGATCATAGTAGTCCCCGGTATCGAATGCGCCTGTCTTGCCGATAAATGAAGATGACTCATTGTAACGGGCATAAGTCATGGAAAATACCGAAAACTTGGAATTCCTTCCGAACGGACTGTTAACCATCACTCTGGCATCGACAGAGCCCGATCCCGGACCGTTCACCGGAATGGAATACTGGGCACCGTTCTCGTCGTACCACTGCGCATTCACGATTCCGTCCTGCACTATGCTGCCTCCGAAGCGTCCATGGACAGATGTGAATGTGTCCTTGTTGGTATAGCCGAACATACCTCTTATGTTATGGTTGAAATACGGTATCAGATAAGGATTTCCGAGAGATACATTCAAAGGGTCGGAATTGTCGGGAACAGGCATCAGCTGTGATGTAGACGGCTGGGATGAACGGCCGAAATAGAACAGCCGGACCATGGTGTTGTCATTGATATCATAGCTGAACATGGCTTCAGGAGACCAGTTGAGGACCTTGCTGTCATATTCTTCTCCGTTGGTCTCATTATATGTGTTTGTCGGACGGACTGAAGCTCCAAGCTGTGCCCTGAGTTTGTTCTTCTGGTACATGAAATTCAGACCGGCGCTCTGGTTTATGTATCTGTTGAGGATATTGTTGGAATAGGTGTCATCATAGACTTCTCCTGTCCTGTTATAGGTCATACTGCCGTTCACCCTGTCCAAAGCATAGCCTTCTCCGCTGTTGTAAGTATCCTTGAGTGACTTGCTTATGTTATAACTGAATGAGTAGTTGGCTTCCAGAAAGAAGTCATGACCGAGAGGCTCTGTATAAACAAACCTAGCAGAAAATGAGGAACTTCTGGAGTTCTGGTCGTATCTCTGGTTTATTATTGAATCCTGAGGAGAGTCGAACTCGTCAAATGTAGTAGTAAGCGACTGGTTGAGTCCCTCAAGTACATTGTTGCTGAAATTGTAGTTGAGCATCGCTGACAAAGTTCGTCCGGGCTTCCCGAGTCTCTGCCTGAAAAGAAGGAATCCGCTTGCTGTCCAGTTTTTGTTGAAACCCGAATTGCTGTTAAAACCCAGATTGGTAGTGTCGGTGTCCTCCCCTCTCTGACTCAGAGTCAGGAAATCCGAATATTCAGTAAAGTCTCCTGTTCCGAAATTGAATCTCGGCTCGAAAAGAATGGATGTATTTTCAGAAAACTTATGGTCGATCCTGACACCGAAACGGTGTCCCTGGCTGTTGGATATGTTATATCCGTTGTTGTCGTATATCAGCGAACTTCCGTCATCCATATATGTTGTCCTGGAGCTCTGTTCTTCGACATACCGTCTGGAACCGCCGTACATATAGTTGGCATTGAGCTCCATCTTGTCGTCGAACAGGTCAAATGCGCCGTTGGCTCCTCCCATCCATGATGTCGTAATTCCGTTGCGGCCCCATCCTCCTATTCCACGTCCCATTCCCCTGGCACCTCTCATAGTCTGCATCATACTTGATGACATGTCGTTGAAGCCTCGGTTGTTGGTATTGTTGGCGTTGAGGATTATACTTATCTGGCTTTTCTTCGTAAAGCGGCCTATCATTCCTGCTCCCTGATATCTCCACCCGTCTTCGCCAGGATTAAGTCCGTCAGTATAATAGCCCTTATCCGGCATATCATGTCCGCCTCCTGCCATCAGGTTCCCGAACCAGCCGTCCATCATTCCAGGCTTGATGGAGAGGTCGATGACATGCTCTTCATCACCGTCGTCTATCCCGGTGAACTCCGCCTGCTCGGATTTCTTCTCCACCACCTTGATCTTGTTTATTATCTTGGCCGGAATGTTTTTTGTCGCCATCTGCGGATCATCCAGGAAAAATTCCTTGCCGTCAATCATGATCTTTGTGATGGTTTCTCCGTTAGCTGTTATAGTACCGTCGGAATCCACCTCCACTCCCGGAAGCTTTTTCAGCAGCTCCTCCAGCATGTCGTTATCCGTAGTCTTGAATGAGGACGCACTGTATTCAATGGTATCCTTCTTGACGATAATAGGATTACCGACAGCTTCTACTGTAGCGGCTTCCAGCACTTCATTATCCTGATCCATCTTTACCGTACCCAGATCGACGGTCTTGTCTATTGAAAGCTCCCGGGAAAAGGATTTGTAGCCGAGCAGATCTGCCCGCAACGTATAGTTTCCTTTCGGAAGCGGAGTCAGAACGGCTGTACCGGACTCGTCACTCAGAACATATTTCAGGGGCTTGCTTCCGCCTTTTGCCGTAAGGGAAACGGTAGCGAAAGAGACCGGCTCTCCGGTCTTTGCATCAGAAAGCTTCACTTTAAGAGTGAACCCGGACTGGGCTGATGCAGAAATGAACATCAATAAAAAAACAATAGATAACGTACATTTGTGGAGAATGATTCTCACTGATTTTTCCATTTGTCAATCCGTTTTATTTTTTCAAGCAACAAAAAAACCGAAATTTTAGACACGTGTAACAGGAACAAGTTTAATCATACCTGCTATTTTTTTATTCTTTCCGGATTCTCTTCGATGAATTTCTTCCAACCGAGGGATGTCTTAATCTCAGCCAGGGGACTAATAAGCTGATAATAATGACACAGCGCTATCGCTACCGCATCTGATGCATCCAGATGTTCAGGAGTAAAATCTATATTCAAAAGACGGCATATCATATTGCATACCTGCTCCTTTGAAGCCGAGCCTGTTCCTGTGATAGCGACTTTTGCTTTTCTCGGCGCGTATTCATGAACCGGTATACCCCGATGCAGTGCGGCCGTTATGGCCGCTCCCTGCGCTCTGCCGAGTTTCAGCATAACCTGAGGATTTTTCCCGTAAAAAGGAGACTCGACAGACACGTAGTCAGGACGATACTGATCCATTATGCGGCCTATGCCTGTAAATATCATATCCAGCTTTATGAACGGATCTTTTTCTTTCCTCAAGTCAAGCGTTCCCATGATCCTGTATTCAGGACCTTTGTTTCCTACAGCAATAACCCCGTAACCAAGAATATTGGTTCCGGGGTCTATGCCCATAATCGTTTTGCCGAAATACCGGTTCATCAGATTATATCAAATCCTGTATAAGGACGCAACGCCTCAGGGATGATGATATGCCCGTCTTTCTGACAATCCTCAAGCAAAGCTGCGACTACACGCGGAAGAGCAAGCGAACTGCCGTTCAAAGTGTGAGCCAACTGAGTCTTGCCGTCAGAATCTTTATATCTAAGTTTCAACCTGTTGGCCTGATATGACTCGAAGTTTGACACTGAACTTATTTCAAGCCATCTGCCCTGGGCTGCAGAATATACTTCAAAATCATAGGTAATTGCCGAAGTGAAGCTGAGGTCTCCTCCGCAAAGCCTGAGAATCCTGTACGGAAGTCCGAGTTTGTTCACAATCCCTTCTACATGCGCCACCATGTCGTCAAGTGCAGCATAGGAATTCTCCGGTTTCTCTATTCTCACAATCTCGACTTTGTCAAACTGATGGAGTCTGTTAAGTCCGCGGACATCTTTTCCATATGATCCGGCCTCCCTGCGGAAGCACGGCGTATAAGCAGTCATCTTTACCGGAAAATCATTTTCACTCAGAATGACATCCCTGTAAATATTCGTAACAGGGACTTCTGCTGTAGGAACCAGATAGAAATTGTCCAGATTTGCATGATACATCTGCCCTTCCTTGTCAGGAAGCTGGCCGGTGCCGAATCCGGAAGCTTCGTTGACCATGACAGGAGGTTCTATTTCAAGATAGCCTGCTCTGGTATTGATATCCAGAAACATATTTATGAGAGCCCTCTGAAGCCGCGCTCCTTTTCCTTTATATACAGGGAATCCCGCTCCGGTCAGTTTCACTCCCAGATCGAAATCTATGATGTCGAGTTTTCTGGCAAGCTCCCAATGAGGAAGCGCTTCAGATCCAAGCTGAGGAATCTCTCCGCCCATTTTCACGACAAGGTTGTCGTTTGAATCCTTTCCTTCCGGCACAAGGTCGCAAGGGATATTCGGAAGAAGCACTATAAGGGACATAAGTTCCTCGTGGTTCTTGTCTGAAGCGGTCTCGAGTTCCCTGGAATGTTCTTTCAAGGATGCGACTTCACTTTTTGCCTTGTCAGCCTCTTCCTTATTGCCTTCTTTCATGAGGGAACCTATCAGGGCGGCCTTCTGTTTCTGCTCGGCAAGACATGAATCAAGCTCTTTCTGCAGCTCTCTGCGGTTCTTGTCGAGAGCAACAATCTTTCCAACTATTTCACGAGCATCGAAATGCTTGACTGCCAGTTTTCTGATCACATATTCCGGATCTTCGCGCAGCAATTTGAGTGTAAGCATGATATATGATGTTTTTCTATTTCCAGATTAAAAAACGAAGAGGGCTGAACTCACCCGGAGCTGCAGTCCTCTTCTTGATTTCATAAATCCCCGAGTCCTAGTTCTCAAACGGAACAACCGAGACAAAGGATTTGTTTTCAGCTTTCTTGCAGAATGTAACTGTGCCGTCTACAAGTGCATACAGAGTATGATCCCTTCCCATTCCTACATTTGCACCCGGATTGTGGACAGTACCTCTCTGACGCACAAGGATATTACCGGCTTTAACTATCTGACCGCCGAACTTCTTGAGACCAAGACGTTTGCTATGTGATTCACGACCGTTCTTGGAACTACCGACGCCTTTTTTATGTGCCATAATCTATTTCCTCCTCTAAACTTAATTAAGCGATCTCGTTGATCTGAAGTTTTGTCAAATCCTGACGGTGTCCAGTCAGTTTCTGGTATCCTTTACGACGTTTCTTCTTGAAGACCAGAACTTTCTTTCCCCTGCAAGTGTCATCGAGTACAGTAGCCTTGACAACAGCTCCCTCAACATACGGAGCGCCAACCTTTACAGTGCCGTCTGCATCTACCAGAAGCACTTTGTCAAACTCAACAGCAGCACCTTTCTCAGCCGGAAGACGGTTGACAAAGATTTCCATACCAGCCTCTACTTTGAACTGGTGTCCTGCAATATCTACAATTGCGTACATAAAAATAAAAAAACTTTTATAAGTTTCGACTGCAAGCGGACACTTAAGTGACTCTTTATCAATAGCTTGACAGCCCTATACATATTCACGAGGTGCAAAGATAGCATTTTTCCCGTTATCCGCAAAATAATTTTCCCGGTTCATCATGAAAAACAGTTCTGAATTTGCATCATGGCGTGATAATGAATTTTTCTTTTTAGTATTTTTGCATGTTCTCTAACTTACTTAGTTTGCCAGAATGGATACCAAATTCATTTACAGCACATATGTCACGGGACGTAATTTCATCGGGAGGAAAGCGGAATGCAATTCTTTGGGCAACCTGCTCAGAAACAATGAAAACGTCGTAATATATGAACCGCCGAAATCCGGAAAGCAGTCTCTTGTACAGCAGACCCTTTTCAACATGCACATTACAGGGGAACAGTTCGCAGTCTGCCAGACAAGTCTTTTCAACAAGCGGAATATCCGATCGTTCCTTACAGGACTCGGTACTGCCGCAATACGGTCATGTTACTCGACTCCGTCCGAATACGAGGATGCAATAAGGAAATTCCTGGACGGGACACATTTCATATTTGACAGGGAACGCTTTTCAGGATATGACGAAATAGTCTGCATGGAAGAAGAGCCCGACGGGAACGACATGGAAAGAATGCTGCGGCTCCCATGTTTGCTGTCAAAAGAGTTGGGAACAAAAATGATAGTCATTATCAGCGAGTTCCAGAACCTTATGGAAGACCCTTCCTATGAAACAGTTTTCGGAATATTGAAAGACGCTCTGGAAGAGAATACCGGAGCGGAGGGTCCTGGATGCTGCTTTGTTTTCAGCGGGTCCAGAGTCAATGCCATGAAATACATCTTTGAAGAATACAAGTATTTCCACAGGCTCGCAGTACACATCCCGCTTCATCCCATCGACGAGAGAGAGATTGCAGAGCATGTATTGCGGGGATTCCAAAGCAGCGGGAAAGTAATCGGGCAGGATATGATTTCCCAGTCATGCAGGCTGTTCAGAGGAAACATGTGGTACATCAACCAATACATGGACATCTGCGACTCCATCACAAAGGGATACATCAATGAAGGTATCCTGATAGAAGCCCTTCGCATGATGCTTTCCGTACACGAAGCCAGATTCATGAGGATAATGGACAGCCTGACAGGACATCAGACAAGTCTTCTCAAAGCAATAATGGACGGCGTGGTAAAATTCAGCGCCTCGGATGTCATAGACAAATATTCACTCAACTCGTCAGCAAATGTAAGGAGAGTCAAGGATGCGCTCAGGAAAAAGGAGATCATAACTTTTACCGAACGGGACGAGCCTGTCATCTTGGACCCGCTTTTCGAATACTGGCTGGGGAAATATTATTTTGAAATTCCAGGATTACAATAAATTGCAGCAATGGGAAAGAAAAAGATAGCAGTGCTCACCGGAGCAGGTGTAAGCGCCGAAAGCGGAATCAGCACTTTCAGGGACAGTAACGGGCTGTGGGAAAACTACAATGTGGAGGATGTGGCATCCATAGACGGATGGTACAGAAATCCCGGGCTCATGCTGGACTTCTACAACGCACGCAGGGCCCAGCTTGCGACAGTGAAACCGAATGAGGCACACCGTCTGATTGCATCTCTCGAGGACAGCTATGATGTCACTGTCATTACGCAGAATGTCGACAACCTTCATGAAAGGGCAGGCAGCACGCGTATCATCCATCTGCACGGAGAGCTGACCAAAGTCCGTCCTGAAAACACCTGCAATGAAAGGGACGGCTTTTCCGAAAAAGATGTCATCGACATAAGATATGATGAAATACATCTTGGTGACAAAGCTCCCGGAGGAGCACAGCTGAGACCCCATATAGTATGGTTCGGAGAAGCAGTTCCGAAAATCGAAAAGGCGATAGATGCAGTGGAAAAAGCAGACATCATGCTGATAGTCGGAACATCACTGCAGGTTTATCCGGCAGCCGGGCTTTACAGGTTTGCCGGCCCGGACATACCTATATATATTATAGATCCGAAAGATGTACCGGTAAAGGATTCCAGAATCATCCACATCAAGGACGTGGCGACAAAAGGTATGGCAACATTCAAAAATATTTTGAATGTAAAATAATTTGACTACCTTTGCACCCGCAAATAAAAGGAGGTGATTTAGCGATGATTATAGTACCAGTAAAAGAAGGCGAGAACATAGAGAAGGCTCTCAAGAAATTCAAGAGGAAATTTGAGAAAACCGGCGCTATCCGTGAGCTCCGCGCAAGAAAAGCTTTCGTAAAACCGTCAGTAAAAAGAAGAGAGGAAATCAAAAAAGCCATCTATGTACAGCATATGCAGCTGACAGACGAGCAGTAATTCATCTCCGACAAAGAGACATTTACAGACTGTCCTTATTCAAGGCCAGTCTGTTTTTTTTATAATGTAAAAAGCTGTGACGGATAAGTACGCGGGAGACAACGCAGGGAGACAATGCCTTTTTCTGCTCCGGCATCGATGAGTGCCGCCATTGAACAGTCATAAGCCAGCGCGGGAGTGTTGTTGTTCTCGCTCAGGTGGCACAGGAAAATATTCCTGAGTCCGGGATGCCAGCAACGTCGTATGGCATCCGCACATTCATCGTTGCTTAAATGTCCGTTCCCCTGCACTATCCTCATCTTCAGATCATAAGTATAAGGACCTCCCATAAGCATTCCAATATCATAGTTGGATTCCAGAACTATCGAATCGGCTTCGGAAGCATATGCCAAAGCCTCATCGGTAATTCTGCCGAGATCGGTCATTATCACGAATCTGCGGTCTTTGTAGGTTATGGCATACCCGACTGTCTGTGTAGCGTCATGAGGAACGACAAAATGACGGACCTGCATTCCGCATACCGTTTCCGGACCCTCTTCCGGAAGAACACGTCTGCAGGAAGCTATATGTGCCGCTGTAAAGGTATGTCTTGCCAAAGACCGGTGCAAGACACCGGTAGCATAGACAGGCTTGCTTAACTTCTTGCAGAATGAACCAAGATGCCTTATATGGTCAAGATGGTCATGAGTTACAAGTACGGCACCGAACGAATCAAATGAAAGTCCGTTTTCCGAAAGAGCTTTCTTCAAACGCCGCAGGCTGACACCCGCATCTATTAATATACCGTTTTCTTCATCTCCGAAAAAATAACAGTTGCCACAGCTTCCGCTGGAAAAACTCATGAACTTCAACATCCCTGTTACTCCTCTTCCTCGCAATACTTTTTGATCACTCCATACGCCTCCGCTACACCCAATTCACCGGCACGGGAAAGATCTATACATCCTTTCTCTTTATCTTTCAAATAGATAAGGACAAGACCCCTGTTGTAATAAGCATCTCCCATATATGGGTAGATACTTATGGCCCTGGTATAGCTGTCAATCGAAGATATATGCTCTGCGGCAAGACAGTAGAGATTACCCAGATTGAAATGTATATAAGGTATGTCATCAACTGTCCCTGCAGCTTTCTTCATATCGGAAATTGCTGTAGAATAGTCATATACATGACTTACCTGATCTTTAACCCTGGCCCGTGTAGTGCCCGAGTCATCCATAGTGAGGACCTGGACATTGCTTTCTATGGACGAAATGAAATCTATCATCTCTGCCCTGAGCACTCCCCTGTTCATGTAATAGAACGCTTTATAAAGGGCGGATATGTCATCGTCTTCTTCAGTTTCCACTGCCGAATCATAATAGGAAAGGGCGGAATTATACTGTTTGTTTTCAGTCTCGTATAAGGCTTTCAGGAAACTGTTCCTTGCTGTTCCCTCATCCGGAGCGCCGTAAAGCGCATTTTCCGTTCTGCTGTCTGAAATCCGGCCGGTATAAGAGGTATCGGCATTTGTAATGACAACCGGCACGGCCGCCTCTGCCACGAATTTGTCTATAAGAGGATTTTCATACCTGCGCACCAGGGCATATCTTGTAGATTCCCTGCTGTCTGACAGGGCAAAACGGTATAAAGGTCTGAGCCTTATATCAATATCGCGATGCTGGAGCAACTCGTCATTGAAATCCTTCTTGGCAAAGTCAGCATCCAGTGCTATAAGCGAACTGTACTTTCTGGTAGTATCTGCAAAGGATTCCGCGTTTTTGGAACTTGCTTCCCTGTATTCCCTGACCTTTTCCTGTGCTATCCGGTAATCTTCTCTCGATGATTTATAATCTCCCAGCAGATTTTTCACATAGGAACGGTTCATATAGGCCTTGGCGAAATCAGGGTACAGTCCGATAGCTCTGTCATAATCCTCCAAAGCATCCTGATAACGGCCCATTTCTATGAAAATAGATGCCCTGTTGAAATATGCCAGCACATTTTCCGGGTTGATATTCAAAACCCTGTCCATATCAGACAATGCATCTTCATAAGCTCCGACCTGAGCGTTAATGAGACCTCTGTTGTACAATGTAAGGGCATTCCCCGGCTCGTCTTGCAGGACTCTGTTCAAGTCCCGCATGGCACCGATGTAATCTTTCTGCTCATAAAGCATTATGGCCCGGTTGAAATATGCGAACGTATTGGATGTATCCAGCTCTATGGCTTTGTCAAGATCGCTGACTGCCTTCTGGTAATCCCCCTTGTCGGCATACAGGCGCCCTCTCCTGATATACCCTTCGGGATCGAACCTGTCAAGTTTTATGGCCCTGTTGTAATCGTCTACAGCCTTCAGTGTATCCTTAAGGAAAAGATAACTGGCCCCTCTGTTAAGATATGCCGACGGATCTTTCGGCTCTTTCTTTATGTAACGGTCAAAATCAGAAACTGCCTTGTCAAACTGCCGGGAAAGAAAATATGTCACACCGCGGCTGAAATACAGGCCTATATATCCCGGTCTGAGGCTGATGGCCTGCTGAAGGTCTGCAAGAGCTTCATTGTACTTTCCTTCACGGCTAAGCGCAATGGCACGGTAATGATAACCTGAAGTGAAAACCGGATTCAGTCTTACCGATGTGTCGAAATCGCTTTTGGCTCCACGGATATCCCCGAGATTGTACTTGGCGATTCCTCTGAAAAAAAATGTCCAGTAATCCGTGGTATCAAGTCTGGCAAGTATGTTGAAATTTTCGATGGCTCTTGCATATTTTCCTTCTGCAAGGGCCTGACGGCCGCGAAAAAAGAAGACATCCTTGTCATACTGGGCATGGAGACTGCCTGCCGCCGCACACAGCATGACAACAGCCAAGATATATTTTCTCACAATACCCATTTCTCTTTAATGTATTTTTCCTAATTTTGGCCGGCCGTTTCCAAGTCGAGGCGCAAAGATAGTCATAATGAAAAAAAAAATCATCATATCGGCAACTGTTTTAGTGTCATTTTTTTTATTCGGAGAGGCTGCAGCCGTGGGACAGAATCCGTGGATATCCAATGACACTACAGCCCACAATCTTGTCTGGAACGAAAAGCTCTGCACTCAGATCGGATTCCTGTCTGACAGCCTGTGTGCCGGCAGGGCTACAGGTACGGCCGGAGGCAACGAAGCGGCCTTCTGGATTATCCGGAATTTCAGGGAATCAGGCCTGATGGATTTCGGAGGCAGTTACGCCAAACATATATATGCCGGCGGAGGCCTGATAGGGCACAATATAATCGGCATGATTCCTGGTTCGAAAAAGGACCCATGCGACTCGTACATTATCGTAGGGGCACATTACGACCATCTGGGAATACTTGACGGAAAGCTTTACCCTGGAGCAGACAGCAACGCATCGGGGACAGTAGCAGTCGTAACTCTTGCGGAGATGTTCTCTGTAATGAAGACACTCGGGAAAACCTATGCCGGCAATATTATTTTCGCTGCCTTCGACGGACAAGGCATGAACCTGTCAGGTTCGTATTCTCTGTGGAACATGATACGGAACGGCGAGCTTGCCGATCCGGTAAGCGGCAAGGCCATAACACCTGACAAGATATCCCTGATGGTAAATATCGACCAGATAGGATGTTCGTTGTCCACATTGTCTTCAGGAAGAAAGGACTACATGATCATGCTGGGCAACGGAAGCCTGAAAAAGGAAGACCAGAACAAGATAACCCACTGCAATCTGTTCTACGGAACTGATCTGGAAATCTCCCATACCTATTACGGAAGCGATGATTTCACACGTGTCTTCTATTCTTTGTCCGACCAGAGGGTATTTATAGAAAACAAAGTGCCGGCGGTGCTTTTCACCTCCGGCATCACTTTAAACAACAACAAGACATACGATACGGCCGATACTGTCGACTATGATGTCCTGCGCAAACGCATTATACTGATTTTCCACTGGCTGGAGAAAATGCTGTAATGGAATCATCATTTTTCCCCGCATGAAAGGAGTTTCCACACTCCGGCACTCAAAGCCGCGCCTGCAAAAGGAGCTGCAATGAAAAGCCAAAGCTGTCTGAGTGCGACTCCGCCATCAAAAAGAGCCGGCCCTATACTTCTGGCAGGGTTTACTGAAGTTCCGGTTATCGGGATGCAGACAATATGGATGAGGACCAGGGAAAGGCCTATGGCCAGTCCGGCAAAATTGCCCGCTCCCTTTTTTTGGTCAGTCGTTCCAAGCACAACCAGTACGAAAATGAAAGTAAATACTGCCTCGGCTACGAAAGCCTGAAGTCCCATTCCATCCTTGAAACTGTTGGAACCGGTAGAAGTAGGTCCGTCATGAGCACCTGAAGAAACCAGGGCAAAAAGAATGGCAGAACCCATGACAGCACCGATAATCTGGAACAGCATGTACATCCCGGCATCCTTTCCGCTCATTCTTCCGCTGAGATACACTCCCAATGTAACAGCCGGATTGATATGGCATCCTGAAATCCCTCCGATTGCATATGCCATTGCAACTACGGCAAGTCCGAAAGCAAGCGCTACTCCGAGCGTACCCACTCCGGCGCCTACTGTGCCTGCTGCACCGCCTGCAAATACTGCACTGCCGCAGCCCATGAGAACCAGGACCATTGTCCCGATCATTTCAGCTAAATACTTTTTCATAATATCGAATGTTTGGAATCAATGGCATCAAATATAGGATTTATTACATTCCGTTATCATCGTCTGACAGAAAAATAAAACACATAAGTGTTTGAGTATATAATAAATTCATTAAATTTGTAAGTATAAGTAACAACCACTAACTACATTTTCCGATGAACAAAAAATTCTTAATTGCCGCTACGGCACTGTTGGCTGGCGGAGTGTGTCTGTCAGCCCAGGATTCTGATTTCGACCTGTCTTCCCAAAGGCTGGAGTCGCAGACAGTCGCCAAGGTGCCAGGGCACAAGATTGACCATAAAGGTCTGGTCATCAATCCTGTCCCACATGATTTAAAACTACTTGGAGGAGGTATCGGCGACTTGTCTGAAGGATTCAGGGTAAACGACAGGCAAGGGGCTTTCCAGGAAGATCTCAGATTTCTGACTCATAACAGCGACGGCATCCTCATCACCATCGATTTCGGAGGCAAGGCTGCCGAAAAGGCCAAAGTAAAGCCGGTAGACGGGGCATACAGACTGTCCGTTACCGAAAAAGGAGTTAAAATTACCGGATACAATGAAAGAGGCGCTTTCTACGGCTTGCAGACACTCAAGCAGATCATAAACTGCGGAGCTCTTCCATACGTGGAAATCAACGACTGGCCGGATCTCAAGTACCGCGGTGTGGTAGAAGGCTTCTACGGCACGCCATGGTCACATGAAGTGAGAATATCCCTCATCGATTTCTATGGGAAGAACAAGATGAACACCTACCTTTACGGACCTAAGGATGACCCATACCACAGCTGCCCGAACTGGCGGCTTCCTTATCCGGAAGACGAAGCAGCAAACATCAGCGAACTTGTAAAAGCCTGCAAGCGCAACAGAGTCGATTTCGTATGGGCGATACATCCGGGCCAGGATATCAAATGGAACGAAGAAGACTTCGGCAACCTTCTGAACAAATTCAATCTCATGTACGACCTGGGAGTAAGGTCATTCGCCATTTTCTTCGATGACATTTCAGGCGAAGGGACAAATCCGACCAAACAGGCAGAACTTCTGAACAGACTCAACAACGAGTTTGTAAAGACTAAAGGTGACGTCCGTCCTCTTATTGTCTGCCCTACAGACTATTCAAGACTATGGGCCAACCCTGGTCCGAACGGCAATCTCGCCATATACGGAAATATTCTGGATCCCAGCATAGACGTATTCTGGACAGGAGACTATGTATGCAGCGACCTGACAGAGGATACAATGGACTGGGTCAACTCAAGGATCAAAAGACCGGCTCTGTACTGGTGGAATTTCCCTGTAACCGACTATGCACGGCATATAATCATGCAAGGTCCTGCATACGGACTAGACAACACTCTGACATCAGATGACCTTCGCGGCATGGTCAGCAATCCTATGGAACACGGAGAAGCATCCAAGATAGCACTCTACGGTGTAGCGGACTACTGCTGGAACGTATCCGGGTACAATCCGATGGACAACTGGGAAAGAGGACTTGCCGAGCTTGTCCCTGGAGCTACCGATGCATACAGGACATTCGCCATCCATTCCTGCGATACGGAAACCGGATACAGAAGAAGCGAATCCTGGGAAACGGAAACTTTCCTTGTCGACAACTACACTCAGGCACAGTACGATGCCCTTCTGGCAGAATTCAGGAAAATAGAAAAAGTCCCGGCACAAATGGAGGCAGGATGCAGCAACAAGCTTCTGCTCAACGAACTTGAACCATGGCTGGCAGAATTCGGCAAGCTCGGACAGCGTGGACAAAAAGCACTGGAGCTCATCAAAGCCCTTGAAGGCGGAAACTACGGAGCGTTCTGGGCAGGATATACCTGCAATATCATGACACAGGAGGAACTTGACAGCTATAATGCACACAAATGCGGAACATTAAAGCTGCAGCCGTTCTATGAAAATGCCATGGATGACCTTGGCATCATGTTCTACGAAAAACTTTCCGGAGAAAAATCTTCCGTAATGCGTGGTATGGGTTCGTTCAACAATTCGTTTTCCACACAGACGAAACTCATGTTCGACAATGACTCTACCACGTATTATACTTCAGGTACAGCCCAGACTCCAGGCTCATGGATAGGAGTTGATCTGGGAATGGTAACTCCGGTCCGTGAAATCTTCATCCTTCAGGGAAGGAACTCTGTCGATGATGTGGATTACTTTGACCATGCAGCACTTCAGTGCTCTGCGGACGGCAAGACCTGGACAACTCTGATCGATGACATGCAGAAACAGTATATCATCAAATGGGCAGGCGAACCTGTTGATGCAAGATATGTCAGACTGCAGAGACTGGATTCAAAGAAACAGAACTGGGCGTCTGTCCGCACATTCGAAGTGAATCCTGTCAGACCGGACAACCTCGGATTTGCGGTTGAAGCCGAAGATGCCGGTGCTGCCGTCAACGCATTTGACAAGAGCCTGCAGTCGTCATACAGATGTGACGGAAAACTCGCATTCGGAATCCCTGAAGGAACCTCAGAAATCACTGTCCTGACCGGAAAGGGTGCACGCTATACTGTAAAACAACTGGCACAGGACGGTACTGAACTGGATACCGTAAACTGTTCTGAACCGTATAATGTGGTCAGACTCGCAGAAGGTGCGGCCAAAATAACCGTTGAAGGGACAGCCGACATTTACGAAATCATCATGTAGCGGCTATCTGGACAGATATTCATCAAGAGCCTTGGAAAGCAGGAAAACTGCTCTTTCAAGGCTTTTTGCATCAAGTACATATGCTATTCTCACTTCAGAGCGTCCGGCTCCAGGAGTAAAATAGAATCCTGATGCAGGAGCCATCATTACCGTCTCTCCTTCATACTGGAAATCGGAAAGGCACCAGGCGCAGAATCTGTCAGCATCATCGACCGGGAGTCTGCAGATTACATAAAATGCTCCTGACGGCTCTGCAGCGACAACCCCCGGAATACGCCTCAGTCCCTCAACCAACACTTTTCTGCGATAATCATACTCTTTTACGACAGGGTCAAGATACTCTCTTCCGACCCCGCAGGACGCTTCTGCGACTATCTGTCCGAGAAGAGGAGGGCTGAGTCTTGCCTGACTAAGTTTCATCACTCCTTCCAGAACGGATTCGTTTCTGGTGACAACGGCACCGATCCTGATTCCGCACTCCGAGTATCTCTTTGAAAAAGAGTCAAGAATCACAACATTACGGCTAATTTCATCAAGATGGCCGGCCGACATGTAACCGGCTCCTCCATAAATGAACTCCCTGTAGACTTCATCAGACAGCAGGAAAAGGTCATGGCGGCTGACGATACCGGCAAGACGGTGCATCTCGTCCGGCGAATAAAGGCTTCCAGAAGGATTATTGGGGTTGCATATGAGAATGGCCCTGGTAGCAGGAGTAATGATTTTTTCGAATTCTTCTGCAGGCGGAAGTGCGAAATTGTCTTCAATTCCGGTAAGCACAGTCCGCACTTTTATACCGGCTGCCGCAGCAAAAGCGATATAGTTGGCATAGGTAGGATCCGTAGTTATGATTTCGTCACCTGGATCAAGACATGTAAGAAAAGAAAAAAGCACAGCCTCGGATCCACCGGTAGTCACGACAATCTGGTCAGGAGAAAAATCCATTCCATAACCTGAATAATAGCCGGACATCTTCTTTCTCAACGAAAGAAAACCTTGCGATGGACTGTACTCGAGTACAGTCCTGTCAATATACTTCAATACATCTATGGCCACCTGCGGGGTCCTGATATCAGGCTGTCCTATATTCAAATGATACACAGTAACTCCTCTGGCCTTTGCAGCATCGGCCAGAGGAGCAAGTTTGCGTATCGGAGAGCTGGCTATACCGTTTATTCTATCCGAAGTCTTTACCATAACATGTCAGAATCTGAACCCAACAGCAAGATACAGCATATCCCTCGTGCATGATATATCAGCAGCCGACTCGGCTTTTGTCCTGTTGACAAGCCCCCAGTCATAACCAACTTTCACTTCAAGGAAATTCAGGAGTTCTATGCCAAGGCCTCCGCCGAGGGCCATGTCAAATCTCTTGTAAGCAGGAAGACCGGCCTCCTGGGCTTCATCCTGATCAAATACATCCGACTTGAATTTACCTGTATAATAATTGTATTTCACAGCTCCTTCAAGCCTCTGCCCTCCCAGTTCAAGAGCAAAATCGTAACTGTAAGTATGGCTGAGTCCCAGTGAAAAGACAGGTCCTGCATATGCCTGGATTTTCAGCACTTTCGGAATAATGTTGAAATTGTATCTGAGCCTCAGCGGGACATTGAGGTAATGGTCTTTCTCATTGCCACCTTTCATGCTTATGTTCTGGACCAGGGACTTCGCAGACTTGTCCGTTGTAAATGAATAGTTAAGACCGAGACGGATTCCGAGGCCGGCAACAAGATCCATATCGTCGCTTACCCCGACATAAAATCCGTTCAGAGAAGGATTGCTGCCTGAAATTCCTTTCCCGGATACGGAATAACCCATATTCATATAACCTGCTTCAATTCCGCCCTTGGCAGATGCCGCCAATGCTGCCATAGAAAAGACAGCTGCTGCAAGAATAAATTTCAACTTTTTCATAGTCAGCTACATTTAACTTCCGTCAAATATAGAAATTTTTATTTCATTTCAAGACACATTCAGTCACATTCTTGATTCCCACAAGGCTGAAATAGGATTCGACTATATCTCCCTTGAAATATACACGGCGGCCGAGATTTTCAGGATGGTCCGCCAGACTGATTTTTTCTCTAAGTTCCCCTCCCGGCAGCGATACTGCTATGCAGGATTCTCTGGAAGATACTGAAGAGCGGGCTGCAATTGCCAGATTGGTAGCCGAGGAAAAAGGAGGGGAAAAAGACATTGAACTTCTGGTAAGATCCCCGCCTACAATATATCCGCATACCCACACATCTTCTTCTCCTATATTTGCCCTTGCCTGACTTACGGACATAGCATCGGACATTTCATCTCCTTTATTTCCGGTTTCGCCGCCTATGACATAATCTTCATCAGTCCATATCCTTGTCGTATCTACCGATACTGAAATGCCGCCGTCCTGCTGTCCTGACATACTGTCGGAGACCTTGATATCGACCGTAAGTATCTCCTTGCTGTCCAGCGTTCTGGTAAACAACGTTCTGGAGTCGGCTCCGTCATTAAGTACTACACTCACCGGTCCTGGGTTGAAATAGGCTATGCGCTTTTCCGAATACCCGTACATCAGCCTGCCGTCACTGGAAGAAACGAACAGCACGCCGTCAGGAAACGCCGTAAGAAATTCAGGGGATATCCGCAGCCTTATTCCGGCATTGATCTGCACACAGTTCAATTTTACATTCACTGTCCCGTCCGTCGGAACCACAACACACTGCCGGTCCCCGTACTGTGGAGCAGAGAACGCGGGTCTGGAAAACTCCCCGGACATTACACTTACAGTATAGCTTCCGGCAGAGAGTGACAGCACTTCGGGAGAGTCTCCGTAAGCGCCGGAATATACAGGGGCCCCTTCCGAGTCTCTGATATCAAGAATAAAATCATTGGTATCCGGAAGATCCGCATACGACAGCGCTGCTTCATACATATCGTCCGGGAAACATATTCTCATATTTCCCACTCCCTCCGGAGACGACTTGCGGCACGATGAAGCAAAAAATAAAGCTGAAATCTGGACAGCAGCCAGACACAGATAACAGAAAAAAGACTTTCTCATATTGAATCGTTTTTTGGTTTCGCGGGCCAAAAGTATAATAAGGAAACGGCCCCATGAATACATGGGACCGATGTTTTTCTGTTTCTTTGAATTTTTTACGTTTTTTATTGCACGATGCCGTGAAGATATTTTCTTTTTTATTTTCCGGACATTTTTCGGGGGGGTGAATGAGGCAATGAAAGGGATTTAAACCGAACGTATTTTCGCGTATTTCAGAAGAAGTATCTTCTCTCCGTAATCATCGAAGTCAATTCTGGCCTTCAAGTCTGACGGCCCGCCAGTCATTTCCACTATCCGGCCATATCCGAATCTGTTGTGTTCTACACGCTGGCCGGCTTTGAGCTGAAGAATCGGCGTAGGTTCGAAATCGGCACCCGATCTAGGAGGGACAGCGGAAGAAGGTTTCCTGAATGCAGTCACGGTACGGGGAGCATTCACTTTCACTGCACCCGATTCCGGACGATGTCCTACCGCCGGGACTGAACGCGCAGGACCTGAGCCGGCATATACATAGCTGCCGTTTCCGTTCTGTCTGCCGGATTTCTTCCACGGAGACACATGCTCATGAGCTGCATCAAAGTCATCGTCATTCTTTTCCAGAGGATTGGAAATGTACTTGCTGTCTATTTCGCGGAGGAAGCGGCTCGGAGCATTGGCCTCATGCTTTCCGTTTCTCATCCTTGTAGTGGCAAACGACAGCTGGACCGATTTCTCCGCCCTTGTCATCGCGACATAAAACAGCCGTCTCTCTTCCTCGATATCGTTTTCCGACGCCATGGAACCTCCTGAGGGGAAAATGTTCTCTTCCATGCCGGCCACATAGACATACGGGAATTCCAGTCCTTTGGATGAATGTACAGTCATAAGGGTTATCCTGTTGCTTTCATCTCCGTCATCTTCCATATCCACAGCGCTGAGCAGAGACACGTTTTCCAGATATTCGCTCAGAGTGACTGTCGGCAGATCAGCGGATGAAAGTACGGCACCGTCCCCCACGGTTCCGTCTGCCTGCATTTGTTCGAAATACTCGTTCTGCCGCTCTTCGACAAAGGTCCTGACACTGTCCAGCAGCTCCTCCACGTTCGACGCTCTTGACTGGCCTTCAATACTGTTGTCTCCCTTGTACAGCATCAGCAGACCGGACTCAAGGGCGAGGGACATGGCCAGAGATCCTGCATCATCCGAAACCGACTTTGCCGCAAACCTGCGCATCATATCACAGAATACCCTCATTTTCTGGACAGCAGCGGACTTTAATCCGTATGTGTCAAGATGATCAAGATATACAGCCTGAAGAAGAGGACATCCGTTATCTATGGCTGCGGCATTCAATGCGGCCAGAGAAGTATCCCCTATTCCCCTTGCAGGCTTGTTGACTATCCGCTTGAACGACTCGTCATCATTGAGGTTAACCGCAAGTTTCAGATAAGCCATCATATCCTTGACTTCCGCCCTCTCGTAAAAGGAATTGCCGGAATAAATCACATAAGGGAGATTTCTTTTGCGCAGCGCCTCCTCCAACGCCCTTGACTGGGAATTCGTCCGGTATAGAATAGCGAAATCATGGTACTGCGCAGAATCTGATCTGATTCTGGACATTATTGATGATGCAATCAGCAAAGCCTCCTCCTGTTCTGTATAGGCATTTATCAGCTTGATTTTCTCCCCTTCCTCCCCTTCGGAATAGCACTTCTTGGGAATACGCGCGCTGTTCTTGGCAATCAGGGAATTGGCTGCATCCACTATTGTTCTGGTAGAGCGGTAGTTCTGTTCAAGCCGGAATGTCCTGTTGTCGGGATAGTCTTTCCTGAAATTGAGAATGTTCTCGATTTTTGCACCTCTGAATGCATAAATGGACTGCGAATCGTCTCCCACTACGCAGATATTCCGATGCACGGAGCTCAGTTTCTTGAGAATCAGATACTGCGAATAATTGGTGTCCTGATACTCGTCCACCATGATATAAAGGAACCGCGATGAAACAGATTCAAGTGCGGCTGGATTGTCCCTCAGCAGAATATTCATATTCAGCAGGATATCATCGAAATCCATAACCCCCGACTGGCGGCACTTCTGTGTATACAGCCGGTATATATCGCAGATTCTCGGTTTCCTGGAGGCAGCGTCATTCTGCTGGGCAAGAGCATTTCTCCCGTATGCTTCGGCTGTGACCAGATTGTTCTTTGCCATGGATATTCTGGAAAGCACATCTTTGGGCTTGTACACTTTCTCGTCAAGCTGGAGCTCTTTTATACAGCTTTTTATGGCGCTCACAGAATCACTTGTATCATAGATCGTGAAAGACGCCGGATAGCCGAGACTTTCGGCAAACTCCCTGAGAAACCTTATGAAAACAGAATGGAAAGTCCCCATAAAAAGCCTTCTCGCCTTCCGCTCCCCGACCATAACGGCTATTCTTTCCTTCATTTCAGAGGCAGCCTTTTTCGTGAATGTCAGGGCAAGTATCCGCTCAGGAGAACACCCGTTTTCAAGAATATACGCTATCCTGCTTGTCAATACTCTCGTTTTCCCGGAACCCGCCCCTGCTACTATAAGCACCGGCCCGTCCACACAGCTGACAGCGCGTCTCTGCTCGCTGTTCAGTCCCTCTAATATAGTATTCGCATTGTTTTCCATAATGGGCGCGAAAATACGAAAAAAATGATTATATTCGCGGCGGTTTTCTGAAAATACTCAAAACGGTTTTTATAATGTCAAACAACATTGATTTGAAACGTGGACTCGATATTCCGATTTCGGGTATTGCAGTCCAGAAGACCAAGAAGGTGATTAAGCCTGACGTTGTAGCCGTAAAACCTACTGATTTCAGGGGTCTCATGCCGAGACTTCTGGTCAGGGAAGGCGACAAGGTACTGGCGGGGTCCCCTGTCTTGGCTGACAAGAAATCCCCTGAAATTCTGTTCACTTCCCCTGTAAGCGGAACTGTCACGGAAATCGTCAGGGGAGAAAAAAGAAAGTTGCTTGAAGTCCGTATCAAGGCAGACGAATCGCAGGAATACGTCGATTTCGGCCCGAAAAAAGTATCAGGGCTCAGTTCCGACGAAGTCAAGGAAGCTCTTCTGAAGAGCGGTCTGTGGCCGGCTTTCACCCAGAGGCCTTACGGGATTGTCGCAAATCCCGGAATCCGGCCGAAAGCAATTTTCGTTTCAGCTTTCTCAACCGCACCTCTTGCAGCAAGCACTGACTATGCCTTCAAGGATGAAATTGAAAACATCCAGACAGGCATCAATGCTGTCTCCAAGCTGACTGACGGCGGTGTTCATGTATCACTTAACAGCACCAACTATTCAGGCACTCCTTTCCACAAGCTCGAGAATGTCACTCTTCATGTATTCTCCGGCAAGCATCCTGCAGGTAATGTCGGTGTTCAGATCCACCACATTTCACCTATACAGAAAGGAGAGACGGTATGGACAGTGTCCCCTCTCATGCTTGCAGCTATAGGGAAGCTTTTCACCACCGGCCACTATGACATGTCAAGGATGGTAGCAGTCACCGGTCCTGACGCCCAGGATCCTTGCTATGTCCGGGGAATTTCCGGAATGCAGATGGACACTATTGCCGATTTCTGCAAAGGAAGCAAGTCGGAAGTCCGTTTCATCAGCGGAGACGTCCTTACCGGAACGAACGTCGGAGAGCATGGTTTCCTCGGTTTCCATGACAATCAGGTAACCCTCATCAAGGAAGGAAACCACTATGAAATGCTGGGATGGGCAAAACCTTTCAGAAGCAGTCTGTTCAGTTTCTCCCATACATATTTTTCATGGCTCACGCCGAACAGGAAATATGAAATGGACACGAACCTCCACGGCGGTCCGCGTGCTTTCGTAATGTCCGATGTCTATGGAAAAGTGCTTCCTATGGACATTTATCCGGTCTACCTGATCAAGGCATGTCTTGCAGGCGATATCGATAAAATGGAAAAATTCGGCATATACGAAGTCCTGGAAGAGGATCTCGCTCTGTGTGAGTATGTATGTCCGTCCAAGATTGAAATCCAGTCTATCCTTTCAGACGGCATAGACCTCATGATGAAAGAAATGGCTTAAAGAGTGAAAGTTATGAGAAAATTTATCGATAAAATCAAACCGTCGTTCGAAAAAGGCGGAAAATTCGGATTCCTTCATTCGACTTTCGATGCTTTCGAGTCATTCCTATATGTTCCGAACACTGTGACTCTCAAAGGATCACATGTCAGGGACAGTGTCGATCTGAAGAGAATAATGATAACCGTAGTAGTAGCTCTCGTGCCTTGCGCGCTTTTCGGAATATGGAACGTCGGCTACCAGCACAACATTGCATTCGACCTCAACTGGGGCTTCTGGCAGATGGTATGGTACGGATTCCTCAGAGTCCTTCCTCTGTATGTCGTTGCCTATGTCGTCGGTCTTGCCATCGAATTTGTTTCGGCACAGATCAGAGGACATGAAGTCAACGAGGGCTTCCTCGTTTCAGGCATGCTCATTCCTCTTATCGTTCCGGTAGACGTTCCTCTATGGATGCTTGCAATTGCCGTTGCGTTTGCAGTGATTATAGGCAAAGAGGTATTCGGCGGTACCGGTATGAATATATGGAACCCGGCTCTTCTTTGCCGTGCATTCCTGTTCTTCTCCTATCCTAGCATGATGTCAGGCGATACCATCTGGACAGGAGGTGTGACAAGGTATCTTGCAGACGGTACGGCTTTCCAGAGCGGGAACGGACTTGCAGATGCATTCTCGGGAGCCACTCCTCTCGTCCATGCAGGTGCCGGTGGAGTACAGGGACTTGCAGATGCAGGAACTTCCTTCATGGACCTTTTCATAGGAACAATTCCTGGAGCGGTCGGTGAGACATCAGTAATCGCCATCCTCATCGGAGCAGTCATCCTTATCTGGTCCGGAGTGGCAAGCTGGAAGATCATGCTCTCTTCCGTAATCGGAGCTCTGGCAATCGGAGGGCTGTGCAACGCAATCGGAGGCACACCTGCCATGGAGATGCCTGCATACTATCATCTGGTTCTCGGAGGATTCGCTTTCGGTACAGTGTTCATGGCAACAGACCCTGTTACCTCAGCCCAGACCGAAACCGGGAAATGGATTTACGGATTCCTGGTAGGAGCCCTTACAGTGACTGTAAGGCTCTTCAACCCTGGTTATGTCGAGGGAATGATGCTCGCAATCCTGCTCATGAATACGTTCGCTCCGCTCATTGACCACTATGTAATAGAGGCTTCGCTGGGCAGAAGGGCTAAAAAAGTTAAAGTCGCTTAAATAATATAAGGTATGAATACAAACGGTAATACATATACAGTCATCTATTCGGCCGTTCTCGTCATTCTGGTTGCAGCGATTCTTGCTTTTGTAGCCATGATTCTCCAGCCAATGCAGAACGAGAACGTAAAGAAAGAGACTATAACAAAACTTCTCAGTGCAGCCTCAAAGGCTGACGAGAGTGTAACTATCACCGACGAGACTGATGTCATGGCAATGTACGCGGAGAAAGTCAAAGAAGCATTCTTCGTTGACGGAAACGGCAAGAAAGTCGGTGAGATGAACACCGGAAAGGAAAACCTGAATGATATACAGGCATCTACCACTTCCGACCTCAAAAAGCAGAACGACCTGATGAAGAAACTGGAAGAAGGCGATACTGACCTGCTCGGACAGCTCAAGCTTCCTGTCTATGTCTTCGATATCAACGGAAAAACTGTTACAGTCATCCCTTGCTACGGAGCAGGACTTTGGGGCCCTATCTGGGGCTATGTCGCTTTGGCAGAGGACGGAAAGACCATTGACGGAGCAGTGTTTGACCACAAGGGAGAAACTCCTGGTCTGGGAGCGAAGATTGCAGACGAACCGTTCTGCAACGAGTTCAAAGGCAAATCCTTCAACACTGGCAGCGACATGTTCGCAGTCCTCAAAGGGGACAACTCAGCCAATCCTCATGCAGTAGACGCCATCAGCGGTGCTACCATCACTTCCCAGGCTCTCGGACGCAGCATCAACCTGTGGGCGAAGTACTATGAGCCATATCTCAAAACAATGGCTGCCACCAAATAATATGGAGGATTAATCTATGGCAAAAATCGATTATAAAGAAGTATTGCTCAAACCGATATTCAAGGGCAACCCAGTAACGGTGCTCGTCCTCGGTATCTGTTCGTCACTGGCAGTTACTGTCCAGCTGGAAGGAGCTCTCGTGATGGGACTTTCCGTGATCATCGTGACAGGTCTGTCTAGTTTCGTGGTTTCTCTCATGAGAAACTCAATTCCGAACCGTATCAGAATCATAGTGCAGCTCGTGGTGGTGGCACTTATGGTAATTCTGGTCGACCAGATCCTGAAAGCATACATGTACAGTACAAGCAAGGCGCTGTCGGTATATGTCGGACTGATCATCACGAACTGTATCGTGATGGGACGTATCGAAGCATACGCTCTCGGCAACAAGCCGATTCCGTCTCTCCTTGACGGACTCGCAAACGGAGCCGGATATGCCATGATTCTGGTAGTAGTGGCATTCTTCCGTGAACTTCTCGGTTCAGGGACACTGTTCGGGATAAGGATAATCCCTCAGTCATTCTATGATGCCGGATATATGGACAACGGTCTTGTGATCCTCCCTCCGATGGCACTTATCCTGCTCGGATGCATTGTATGGATCCAGAGGAGTTTCCAGAAGGATCTGCAGGAAAAATAACATCTAACTCGAATCGGACATGGAATATATAAGTTTATTCGTAAAGTCAATCTTTATTGACAACATGATATTCGCCTACTTTCTGGGCATGTGCTCGTATCTGGCGGTATCAAAAAGTGTTAAGACTGCGACTGGTTTGGGTATAGCTGTGATATTCGTGCTTTTGATTACCCTTCCTATCAACTACCTGCTCAACGAGCATGTACTGAAGGCAGGCGCACTCGCATGGGCAGGATTCCCTGACCTTGACCTCAGCTTTCTGAGTTTCATCGTATTCATTGCAGTAGTTGCAGCCATAACCCAGATTGTTGAGATGGTAGTGGAGAAATTCTCCCCGACACTGTACTCGCAGCTGGGAATCTTCCTTCCCCTTATCGCAGTGAACTGCGCAATCCTCGGAGGCTCGCTTTTCATGCAGGAAAGGGATTTTGTCAACGTCGGTGAGGCAACAGTATACGCACTCGGATCAGGTATAGGCTGGTTCCTGGCTATCGTGACCCTGGCGGCTATCAGAGAAAAGATGGCATACTCCCACGTGCCGGACGCACTCAAAGGACTCGGCATCACATTCATTACCGTAGGTCTTATGGCCATTGCGTTCATGACGTTCATGGGTATTCAACTTTAATCCTGGAGGCAACAGAATATGAATTTAATGACTACAATAATTGCAGCTGTGATAGCGATTACCGTTGTCACGCTCTTACTGGTGGCTGTGCTTCTGTTCGTCAAGATCAAGTTGACACCGGCAGGCAAAGTCAAGATCAGCATCAATGACGGCAAGAAGGAAATCGAAGTCACTCCAGGCTCATCACTTCTCGCTACACTTGCAGACCAGAAGATCTTCCTTTCTTCTGCCTGCGGCGGAAAAGGCAGTTGCGGACAGTGCAAATGCCAGGTACTTGAGGGTGGCGGAACAATCCTTCCTACAGAAGTAGGCTTCTTCAACAGGAAGCAGATCAACGACCACTGGAGACTCGGATGCCAGGTAAAGGTAAAGGAAAACCTGAAAATCAAGATTGCAGACTCTGCCCTCAGCGTCAAGAAGTGGGAATGCGAAGTGGTCTCCAACCACAACGTGGCTACATTCATCAAGGAATTCGTAGTAAAGCTTCCTGAAGGCGAGCATCTCCACTTCAGGTCAGGCGGATACATTCAGGTAGACGTGCCGGCATGCACAGTGGACTACAGGAATATCGATGTGGATCCTGAGTACAGGGAAGACTGGGAGAAGATGGGCGTATTCGACCTGAAAATGGTCAACCCTACCCCTACCATCCGCGCTTACTCGATGGCCTGCTACCCAGCAGAGGGAGATATCATCAAACTTAACGTACGTATCGCCACTCCGCCTATTGACAGGGCTACAAGGAAGTTCCTTCCTGTAAACCCGGGTATCTGCTCTTCTTACATCTACTCTCTGAAACCGGGAGACAAGGTGACGATTTCAGGTCCTTACGGAGAGTTCTTCCTGCCGGACAACCTTCCGGAAGACCAGGAGCTTATCTTCGTCGGCGGAGGTGCAGGTATGGCTCCTATGAGAAGCCACATCATGCATCTGTTCAAGACAGAGAAGACTACAAGGAAAGTGAACTTCTTCTACGGAGCGCGTAGCCTGAAAGAGGCATTCTACCTCGAAGACTACCACGAAATCGAGAAGGAATTCCCTAACTTCAAGTTCCATCTGGCTCTTGACAGACCGGATCCTGAGGCAGATGCAAAACATGTAGCTTATACAGCAGGCTTCGTTCACAACGTTCTTTACGAGACTTATCTGAAGAACCATGAAGCACCGGAAGACTGTCTCTACCTCATGTGCGGTCCTCCTATGATGTCAGCTTCTGTAGAGAACCTGCTTGACAGCCTGGGAGTTCCTAAAGAAAACCTGCTCTATGACAACTTCGGAGCATAACGAAAAAAAGATGGTGAGTTTCACCATCTTTTTTTTATAGACTCTTATGGTCACAGCTATTTCAGAATACGCTTCAGCCATAGCCAATAGCCGGTAAGAGGGAGGGTCGCGCCGACCATTGCAGCAACAAAGGATAAGATTCGTGTCAGAAGTCCGCCCCAGTTTCCGACATGGACCGAATATATCCAGCCTCTTATCTTTGCGGACTTTTCCGAATCCCTGTACAGCGAGACTCCGGTTATCTGTCCGTCAGACCTGTCAAAAGAATATCTGTCTGCAGCCCTGCTGTTACCTGCCCTGTCGAAACTGACTGACGCCGAACCGTCTGAAACGGTAATCATGCTGAAATCAGGGTTGGATTCGGCAAGTTGTCCGTATACATCATGCCAGATATCCTGAACAGAACGAGTCTCTGCGCCGGACCTTCCTGAACCGTCGCCTGTATCTCCCGGATGGCCGGATTTTCCCCCATGTCCGGGATTCTGCGTCATCTCCACCCCAAACACCCTGTAGAAACCTGTCCTGTACCATTTGAACGACCATGTAAGTCCGGTAAGGGCCATAGCAAGCAAAAATACAACGACATACATGCCGCCTGCGACATGGAGATCGTACCAGAAACGTTTCCAGCCCTTTCCCACACTTATTTTCAGCCGCATCTTCAAGGCTTTAAACGTACGGGGCCACCAGATGACAATACCTGATACAAGGACAAATACGAACATCAGCGTACTCGCCCCGACCATGATCTTCCCCCAAAAGACAGTCTCTCCAGGTTTCATGCTGTCAAGAAGCCACCTGTGCATTCTGAACATCACCGAAAAGAATCCTGAGCGCTCATACCGACCTTTGATTTCCCCCGTATACTGATCCACGTATACGGCAGCTCTTTTGGGTTTGGACAGATTTACCTGCCATGCCCTTTGGGGATCGGAAAAGACAGTCACACCTGTCACCCTGACCTCGTCAGGAAGGCTCTCACTCACAATCCGCGCTGCCTGATCCACAGATACGGCAAATCCGGCAGCCTGGCTGCCGGAATACCCATCCGTAAAATACATCTCCCTGTCTATAATTTCCATAATCTCCTTTTCGAAGACAAGCATCGCCCCGGAAAAACAGACTATGGAAATTATCAATCCGAATGGGACAGACAGCCAGAGATGAACTTTTCTGAAAAGTTTTCTCATTTCCTGTCAGATTACTGTACCGGCGTGAGTCTGCCCACCGAACTGATGGAATCAGATGTGACAACAAGACCTTTGGCAGCTGTAGCAGAGACAGGATCTATCCTGTAAACAGCCGGCTGGGCTCCGTCATTGGTAACGACAGGGACATAGATGAAGCCGTCTTCAGCATACGGAGCATTGCCGAATGAAGTAATGCTGTCCTGAGCTGGCAGGCCTTCCGTCACATATCTGAATTCCATGGTGGAACCCTTGAAAACGGCTATTGCATTCGTACCGCCTCCGATACCTCCGATCGCATTTTGGGCATCGGTACCTCCCGTATACATCTGAAGAAGGAAATAGTCATCCGTTATATGCCAGCATTTGTAAAGGGCAAAACCGCCTGAAAGCTCCTCAATATTGCAGTAATATGCCGGGTCGAACTCTTCTGCACCGGCATTGATGCGAACCACTCCGGAAGGAAGCGTGCCTGTCTTCTTGAAATCCCCGGTATGGTTGCGTCCGTATCCGGGAGAGAAGACATACACATTTCCACGGTCATCAGGCCAGATGGTCTGATAATACTGGGATTTCATCCTTCCGCTTGCAAAACCGATTCTGTCAGTACGGAGAATTTTCGGATTTTCAAAAGAGCTGTCATCGAATATTGCCACCCAGGCAGAGTCAGGAAACTGCGTAGTAGGAATGACGCCTATATCGAAAGACCCGCTTCCCTGACCTCCTGCATAAGTGGATATAAGCTCAGGATATGTAACCCTCGAACCTCCGTCGGCATTCACACCGAATTTACTCATTCCCATGGATATGACGGAAGTATATATCTTACCTCCTGCCTCTGCGAAACCGGCGAATGTAACGAATTCCCCGTTCCCCAGATAATTCTCTCCAGGAATGACTGCTGTCCTGTTGTTTTCAGCCTCGACATTCAGATAATTGAACCCCAAACCTTTGGCCTGATTCCCGGATGAATCTTTCGTATCCGTGTCCACAGCCGATACAGTAACTATATTGTCTCCGACAATACCATAAGTGGTAAACCTTGTGATATTGTATGTTTTCGGGCGGAGGACAACTGTTCCGTCGGTGTTCATCACGAATGACGAAGTGCCTCCTGCATTTCCGTCATTATACTGGAGATTATAAAGATACTTGTCCTTGTAAAATACCCACTGCGTACCTCCGTCCGCTTCCACGCCTGAGTTCCGGGCTGAAATCTCGCCTTCGGAGATTGTGACGGACTGAAGGACGGTGTTTACATCGTCGACTGTTGCCGTTACGATATAATTCCCTTTGCTTTCAGGTGTTACATCAGGACCATGCGTATCCTCACAGGATGTGAAGAGCAGACCGGCACCTATTGCAGATACTGCCAGAAATTTAAATGTGCTTTTCATTGTTATTGTAGTTTATGATATTATTTCCCCGCTTTGCCGTGATGACGGCCGGATACCGGCCTGTCAGGTCTGCCTTCAAGATATATTCTGAGTTTTCCATAAAAGGCCCGGCCTGCCTTCTGAAGGCTGAAGTTGTCAAAAAGCTTCTCGTCTGTAAGATTCCTGCACTCGAAGGAAATGTTGTATTTTCCTCCTTTAAGGCTGTAGGACAGACTGATATTGTGCGAGAACTGAGTAGGGACATGACGTTTGGTGGAAGCACTGCCTACACTTTCCCAATATAGAGGGAAACTGTGCATGTAGAAGTTGTCATACACGACAGACAGGTCATTCCCTTTCCAGATAAAATCCTTCCATGTGAAAGCCGCATCAGAACTTGCGAAAAGATACGGCTGGTTCGGTATGCGCGCCCTGTAAGTCAGGCTTTCCTGCTGGGTGCCGCCGGCGACATACTTTTCATTGTTACGTACATCCATATCAGTAAATGTCCCGCCGATACTGATCCAGTGTGACCAGCTGTATCGTAAAGATATATTGAAGCCTTTTGTGCCTACCCGTCCGTGATTCTCGTATGATGCGTACGTCTTTCCTCCATTCTGCGTATCAGTGCGCCGCATGATGTAATCCTTTGTGTCTCTATAGATAAGACTGGCTTCAGCATATACTCCATGTTTTCCGAAACGCTTGCTGTAGCTTATATTCAGGTTGTAATTGTCACTATTTTCCGGACGAAGGCCAATAGAACCCATTTCCAGATCCTCGTCACCGAAAAGCTCGTCAATTGTAGGAAGCCGATACGCTTTCTCATAAGAGAACTTAGCCTGTAATCCGTGGATTACGAACCAGGTGCCTGCTGCACCGTAACCAAATGAACTCACCCTGCTCACAGAGTTGACATAATCTCCGACTCCATCAGACGAAGTCGATACAGGTCCCTCGCAGAACTGGTTGTAATACTTTCCGAAAACGGAAAGGTTCCATTTTGGAGAAACGGAAAGCCTGTAGGAAATCCCTGTTATGTTCTTGACCGTATTCTTCGGTATGGTGTAATCCGTGATGACTGATGTAAGATCCGACTTGCTTTTCCGGACAAAGGCATTCATGACATGATTCAGCGTAAATGTATGGATATCTTTTATACGGTACTCGACATTGGCCGTTGCGTTCCAGTTGTTGTTTTTGAATGCGGAATTCTGATATGACTGCTCTCCGACAGACCCGCCGAGATATTTCTTCTCGCCGAACCAGTTGTAACGGAATGTGGAAGTGTCCACGTTATGTGTGATATTGTCGTTATAAGTGGCTGTAAGCGATATATCAAGCCCTTTTGTCAGAAGATTCCTCTTGCTGTACTCGAACGATGGCATGATTGACCATCCTTTCCTGTGCTTCTGCCCGAAGACTACCTCCTGACGTACTCCGGTCTGAATATCCTTATAAAAACGCGAATAAGTGAAACTCAACACCATACGGTCTGCAAACGGTTTACCTACCAGCCCTATCTTTCCTATTACGGCTTCATTGTGATATGTATCATTGAAACGTCGGACGTGCTCTACTACGGATTTGTCCGTAGTCGTAGTACCGTCTTCGTTGAAATGCTCCACCGGCGTGTCGACCCAGTAATTGTTGTCGGAATAGTTCTGGAACGCGTTGACCTCATACATTATTCCGCTGTCAAAGGTCTGACCGAAATTCACATAAGACTTATGGGTATTGAAAGAGCCGTACGAATATGACGCATCAACAAACCATCTGCGTCTGTCCCTGTTGGTTACGATATTAATGACTCCACCCAAAGCATCCGTCCCGAAGCCGACAGGCACGACGCCTTTGTATACCTCTATCCTTTCTGCGAAATTTACAGGGATATTATTGAGACTGAATGAGTTGCCCACACCCTCCTGTGGTACTCCGTCTATGAATACCTTTATATGCTTTCCGCTGAAACCGTCCAGCATAAGCTGCATGTCGGAACCGACTCCTCCGGACTCCCTGAGCTTCATTCCAGGCATTCTGGTAAGCGCGTCACTAAGATTCTGTGTAGTGTTGCGGAGAGTCTTCGTATCCATTGCAACGGCATTGAAAGCCGAACGCTTGACTCTTCCTACCCCTCCGGCAGCAGAAACGACAGCCTCTTCAATAGCTTCTTTGTCCAGGCCGATACATATATTCATGAAATCGCCTCCGGAAAGTGCCAGAACGGCATCACTTCCCTCTTTGCGGGGCCTCCCGTCTATATGGAAAGTACTCACCTTTTCCGCTGTATGCCGGTTCAGGATCACTTTTCTCTCGAGAGTCCTGTACCCCACAGCGGATACGACCAATGTATACTCTCCTGCCGGAGCTTCAATCGACCAGCAGCCTTGAGCATCTGTCTGATTTCCGAACTGGGTATCCTTAAAATATACTGCGGCGAAATCAATTGTTTCATTTTCTTCCTTGCTGACTACCTTTCCTGAAATCCTTACCTTGTCATTTGCAAGAACCCCTGCCGGGATGAAAAGAAACAATAAAGCAAATAAAAGACAATATTTTAAAAATGAACTTGACAGTGGTGTGTAAATCCCCATTTGCATACCTTACTTTAAGTGAGGTGCAAAGATACGGGCATCCCTGTCATGGAATCAATCCCAATTTATTGGTATTTCAAACGGACTGTTTCATCCGGATGCGATACGGGGCAGCTATTTCCCGTCGCAGCATTCCGCCACGAATTCCAGGACATCAGCCCAGACCTTTTCCTTCCCGGTTTCATTCAGTATCTCGTGCCGCATACCGGGATAAAGTATCTGCAATACATGTCTGTATCCGGCTTTGTGCATCTTTCCGACAGCTTCATCAAAGCGGTCTGTATCCACCAGACAAGGGTCCTTGTCCCCGGAAACGAACATGACGGGCAGTTCAGGATTGGAACAGGTCCACCCTTTCAGGCTGTATGCATCCTGCATGAGGCGGAAAAGGTTAAGGAATCCGTCTGACGTGAACTGGAATGTACATAACGGATCGTTGTCATATGCCAGAACGATTTCCGGATCGGAACAGATCCATGCATTATGCGAAGATTCATGACGGAAATTGCGGTTAAATGCCCCGAAGGCTATGTTCTGAATCAGTTTCGGCCTGTGGTGTCTGCCGAACAGCCGCGAATTGAGAGAAGCAAGGAATTTGCCGAATACAAGTCCGGGGTTATAGCTCGGACTGCCGCAGATGACCAGTCCTGAAAGCAGGTTATCATACCTTTTGGTGTAGGACCGTACAGCCATCGACCCCATACTGTGGCCGAAAAGCACGAGCGGAAGCCCGGGAAAAAGAGCCTTGATCCAGTCTGTAACCATCTTGATGTCATCTACCATTGCCTTGGCCCCTCCTTCATAGAAATAGCCGAGATCTTCTGCGTTTCTCACAGATTCTCCATGCCCGCGATGATCATGTATGACACATATATAACCATGTGCGGCAAGATATTCCATGAATGGCTTGTAGCGTTCCTTATGCTCGCACATCCCATGTACCAGCTGGACCGTTCCTTTGGGTTCCATGGAATCCGGAGCAAGATAAAGCACGCCGATTTCCAGCCCGTCCGTTGTGGATACAAGTCTGGCTGACTTGAATTCCGATTGAGTTATGCCTGCCATCTTTACTAATATGTTTTCTGTTGTGCTGCCGTATAATTTTGCTTTGCCGAGGCGTGAACATTACCCGGACATGTACAGCAGCCCCGAAACCAGCACAAAGCGACAAAAAAAGAGAGCTACATTTCTGCAGCTCTCTGACTTTCAGTGTGGTGTCACCGGGAATCGAACCAGGGACACAAGGATTTTCAGTCCTTTGCTCTACCAACTGAGCTATGACACCATTTCTGTAAGAACTTCCCTATTTTTGTTTTGGGATTGCAAAGATAGGCAAAATTCCTCAGACTCCAAATTTTTTCGCGTTTTTTTAGAAAATTTGGTGTAATTTTGTTTCCGGTATCAGTCCTATGTCTGCCAAGACCGGAGTCATAATACAGACAATGACGGATTTTCATACATGGAAATGGATTCAGGAAACACATCTGACAGCTACATCTATATATCTGTAATTCTTCCGCTCAGGCTGGAGTGGGAGCCCTGCTACAGACTGCCGGTCCGTGACCGGGAAACCAGGATGCCTGCAGGTATCGGAGAAAGGGTCAGGGTAATGTTTGCCGGAAAGGAATATATCGGGGTCATTTCCGGATACGGAATTGAACCGGACATCGAAAAATCCAGGATAAAGGATGTGAGCGGGACTGAGGCCGGTCTGGAAAGAATCAATATAATGGAAATCGGATTCTGGAGACAGGTTGCAGCATATTACATGTGTACTGTAGGAGAAGTCTACAAGGCTGCATATCCTTCCCAGAAGACATCTTCTGAAGAAGCTGTCGCCCGGAGGAATTCAAGGCTGGAGAAAAGAAGGACGGCAGTGCTTGAGGCCGCCATAAGGAAACTGATGATGCTGAAGGCCAGGCAGGAAAAGAGCGTAAAAATACTGAATACAAGGAATACGGCCCTCAAAGCCAGGATCGACAGGAAGTCATTGCTCCTTGCCAAGGACGGAAAGGACAGCGATAGGCAAAAGCATATCAGAGAAATAGGAAAGCTCAGAAACGCCATTTCAGAAAATGATGCCGAAATCGCAAGGATCCAAACCGATATTGAGAGAATCGACACGGAAACGGCAGAGCTTGATGCCAGAAAATCAGGCCGGAAAGATACAGGAACGGATGATACGGGACATCTGGAGAAAAGATCTTTACAGGTGCCTGATATCGGATTCACTCTGTCACCGGACCAGCAGAAAGCGCTTGAAGATATCAAATCCGCTTTCAGCAGCCGCAAGACCGTCCTTCTGAAAGGAGTAACAGGTTCCGGAAAAACCGAAATATATATGAAACTGGCCCAAGAAGTCCTGTATGGAGGGAAAAACGTACTATATCTGATACCGGAAATCGCTTTGGGCAAACAGCTGGAGGAAAGGCTTGAAAAAACCTTCGGAGAAAAACTGCTGGCATTCCATTCAGGGCAGACGCATGCCAGAAGAGCGGAAGTATCCGCTGTTATACACGACGTTACAGGAAAGCAGGAGAAAGGTGATGCAGAATCATCATATATGGTCATAGGGACCCGGTCAGCAGTATTTCTTCCGCACAGGAATCTCGGACTGATAATAGTGGACGAGGAGCATGACAGCTCGTACAAGCAGGGCTCCCCTGCTCCGAGATACAACGGGCGCGATGCCGGAATCATACTCGGATCCATTCATTCATGCCCGGTCCTTCTGGGATCTGCCACTCCTTCCCTGGAGTCACTGTACAACTGCAGGACAGGCAAATACTCCATGGTAGAATTGACCCGGAAATATCACGGTGCACCGGATGCAGAAGTCGAAATCATCGACACAGTGGCAGAAAGGAAAAAAAACGGTATGCGCGGCAGTTTTTCACTGAAACTCATTTTCAGGATAAAAGAAGCCCTTGACAGAGGAGAACAAGTTATAATATTACGCTCAAGAAGGTCATATTCACCTGTGGTTCAATGCACTGAATGCGGATACATTCCCAAATGCCCGCACTGCAATGTCAGTCTGAGCTATCACAAGTCTTCAGGGAAAGAAATCTGCCATTATTGCGGATACAGCAGCATATACACAGGCAAATGTCCGGAATGCGGGGGAAGGCTCACAGGTCTGGGAGCCGGGACACAGAAAATCGAAGAAGAGGTGGCGGATCTGTTCCCTCAGGCAAGAGTTGCAAGACTGGACAGCGATTCCGCGCATGACAGGAAGTTCGAAAGCGAGGTGATACGGAGTTTCAGCCGGGGTGAAACAGATATCCTGATAGGCACTCAGATGGTAACCAAAGGGTTTGATTTCAGCGGGCTTACACTTGTAGCGGTCATCGGAGCGGACTCCCTTCTTGCGCAGCAGGATTTCAGAGCAGATGAAAAAGCAGTCCAGATTCTCGGGCAGTTTCGCGGACGATGCGGAAGAAGAGGGCACAAAGGAAGGTTCATCATACAGACATGCCAGCCGGAACATCCGGTATATAAGATGATTGCAAATGACGGCAAAATGGCCTGGGCTGACCTGCTCCGGGAAAGGCATGATTTCGGATACCCGCCGTTCTGCAGGATAATCGATATCTCCGTCAAGGATACGTATGAAGACAGGGCTGACAGAATGGCCGGGATACTATGCAAGGAACTGGCTTCAGGAGGATTCAGTTTTACAGGCCCGTTTACACCATATATCGGGAAAGACATGGAACGACACATACGCGGAATACGCGTAAGTCTGGCAAAAGACAGCCGGCTGTCACTGAACAAGGCCATGCTGCAGAAAACATTGTCCGACTTTGAGAAAAGAAACTGCTACACCGGTCACATCGTCATTGACGTGGATCCGTACTGACCCGCATGAAGCACATTGATTTTCTGAGGAAGGACATCTATCCTGACAGGAAGACTGCCCAGAACTTCTCCGTCCACCTCTACCGGAACCATGTCTCCGGACAACGGTGTCACCACTACTGACCGGCATCTCCCGACGGTAAGTACCGGAACTTTGGAAAAAGTCCCGTCAAACAAGGCAGGTCCGTATCTCAGGACGTCAGCGAATGTTATCTTGGGAATAATCGTATAATCCAGCAGTCCGTCATCTGTAACGGCATCGGGAGTCTGACGGAGTCCTCCTCCGGAATACTGTCCGATGCCGAAAGCTATGGAAAGACAGTCTCCTTCATACACCACAGTACCGTCGCACTCTACCCTTACTTTAGAGGATTTATGATGAATAAGATTGTATATCAAGGAATTTACATATAGCAAACGGCTTCTTTTACCCTGACTTTTCTGGAGGTTGACCCGTTCGCATACCTTAGCGTCAAGTCCTGTTCCACCGATATTAAGCATGTATGTAAAAGGTCCGGGAACAGTTCTGGACAGGGATCCGTTTTCATGAAGAGACTCCAGAATAGTCACTTTTGCAATATCCTGAAGAGAAAAAGAATGTCTGTCGATAAGATCAATTACAGTACTGATATCATGTCTGATTCCATGAGATTTGATCCAGTCATTCCCCGACCCTATCGGTATGACGGCAAGATAGAAATCAGACAGTTTCACATCTGCACTGTTCCTTATGGCATCTCCTATGGCGCAGGCAAGACCGCTGAGCACTTCATGGACAGTGCCGTCACCTCCTACCGCAATGAATTTTCTGTAGCCTTCTTCCGCAGCTGTATATGCCATCTCCGTAGCATGCAGCTTGCACCCGGTCTCGTTGCAGACAAACGGAATGCCGCGGGACGACATCATTTCCGATGCTGAAATCCACTCCCGGGAAGTCTTGCCGCTGCCTGCATGGGGATTGACTACTACATACCACTCGCCGTTGTTTTCCATAGGATAAAAATTATCTGTCGGCAAAAGTAGCAATTAAAATGAAATTATTTTATAAATTTGCCGAGATTTAGTCATTGTATCAAGTAGAGAATTATGGGAAAAGTCATAGCTATCGCAAACCAGAAAGGAGGAGTAGGAAAGACTACGACCGCAATCAACCTAGCAGCCTCCCTTGCCGTTCTCGAGAAAAAGGTCCTGATCATCGATGCGGACCCGCAGGCCAACACGACGTCAGGCCTGAACTTTTCTCCAGACAATGACCAGAAGCGCACGCTATACGAGGTGATGATCGGCAGGATAGACATTTCCGATGCCCTGATACAGACAGAGATCGCGAACCTTCAAATGATTCCTTCCCACATCAATCTCGTCGGAGCGGAAATAGAGATGCTCGAGACACCGGACAGGGAATCCATCATGAAAAAGGCTCTTTCCCCCATACGCAATGACTATGACTTCATCATCATCGACTGTTCTCCGTCCCTCGGACTTATCACGGTAAACTCTCTGACTGCAGCAGACTCCGTAATCATTCCTGTCCAGCCGGAATTCTTCGCCCTGGAAGGTCTCGGGAAGCTCCTGCAGACCATCAGACTTGTACAGAACGGTGTCAACCCTGCCCTTACGATAGAAGGTTTCGTAGTGACGATGTTCGACGGACGCACAAAGGTGCACACCCAGGTGGTGGCAGAGCTAAGGGAACATTTTCAGGACATGGTATTCAAGACCATAATCCAGCGCAATATCCGTCTCAGCGAGGCTCCTTCACATGGAAAACCGATCATACTGTATGATGTCATCTGTAACGGCACTGCCAACTACCTGAACCTCGCGAAAGAAATACTAGAGAAAAACCAGACGAAATGAGCAAACAGCCAAGAGGACTGGGCAAGGGACTCGGTGCTCTCCTCGGAGACCAGGCCCTGAGCCAGATAAGAAAGCCAGTAGAATATGTACACAAGACAGTGGTGACTCCGGAAACGACGGAGCCGGCCAGAGCAACCGCAGACATAATGCTGATACCGGCAGACCTTATAGAAGCGAATCCGTACCAGCCGAGAATGTCATTCGACAACGAGGCTCTGGAAGGACTGGCAGAATCAATAAAGTCACTCGGCCTTATCCAACCGATTACGGTAAGACGCAAGTCTGCCGACCGTTATCAGATAATAAGCGGAGAGCGGAGATTCCGGGCATGCCGTCTCGCGGGTCTTGATGAAATACCTGCATATATACGCGACACCAACGATCAGGGCATGCTTGAAATGGCAATCGTGGAGAACATCCAGAGAGAAAACCTGGATCCGATAGAAGTGGCCATGAGCTATCAGCGCCTGATCGAAGAGTGTAACCTCACGCAAGAGCAGATGGCTCTCAGAGTGGGCAAGAAACGTGCTTCAGTGACCAACTACCTGCGACTTCTCAAGCTTCCTGCAAAAGTGCAGCACGACTTGAAAGTAGGCCTTCTGAGCGTGGGACATGCAAAAGTGCTGCTCGGCATCGAAAATGAAGACCTGCAGGAAAAACTGTGCGACCTCATCATCAAGGAAGACCTGTCGGTAAGACAGCTTGAGGAAAAGATAAAAAAGCTTGAAAGTTCTGAAAACCGTCAGGAAAAAAACGGACAGGATCTCCCGGATGACTATTTCAGGATGCTGGAGATTTTCGGCAAATTCTTTGAAAACAGCATCAGTCTCAAACGCACTTCAAACGGCAAAGGCACCATGACCATACATTTCTCTTCAGACGAAGAGGTGAAGAAATTCCTGAAAGCCATAGAAGACTCGGGAATCTGACCCTGACCTGGAAAAAACAGAATATCCATTCTGATACACCGAAAAATGAGAGAAAAAAGATCCTTTGGCTATATTCTGGCTATTATAGTATGTCTGACGGGATTCTCCTTCAGTGCAAATGCACAGTTCAAAGAAGAAGCCTTTCAGCAGAACTATAATCCCACAGACTCTACAGCTCAGACCGACACCTCTGACAAGATGTTCTCTTTCAAGGAGTTGTTCAGAGGTGTAGCACATAAGCAGGACCTCAAGATAGGAACCATGTTCGCAGGTTCGGCCTTCCTGCCGGGCATCTCCCAGATTTACAACAGGGACTACTGGAAACTTCCGATAATATACGGAGGAATCGGAGCCTGCGCAGGATTGGGAGGCTATTACCTCCACAAATACAATGTTTCCAAGAAGAAATACAACGAACTGCTCGGCATGTTCCCTCCGGAAGCCATGAATGTCACCATCACCCCAGGTATAGACTATGCGGCCAAACGGACGGGGACATGGCTCATGGTAGGGGCCGGCCTTATATATTGGGGGTCACTCATGGACGGAGTCGTCAGCTACAAGAAGGACATCCATCCGCATCCAGGAAGGGCGACTCTTTATTCTATCCTGCTTCCGGGTCTGGGCCAGGCCTATAATGGAGAATACTGGAAAATACCGATATACTACGGCTGTCTCCTCGGCTCCGTGCATTTTCTGTACACGAACAACCTCAACTACCATAGGTTCAAGAGGATACACAACGAGGCAACAAATCCGGACATCGAGTACACAGGTTCCATTCCGGCAGAAACCGCACAGTGGTACAGGGATGTGTACAGACGTTACAGAGACTACTCCATTGTCGCCACGGCACTGTTTTACCTTCTTCAGGTAATAGATGCGAACGTATTTGCATACATGCATGATTTTGAAGTCAGCGACGATATAACGATGAAAGTCGAGCCTGCAGTGATCGCTCCGAACAATGCATACGCCATGCATGCGGCATCAGGCTTCGGCATCAATGAAAACGCCATCGGACTCAGATTGGGAATCAGATTCTGACAATTTTAACAGACAATAATATACAATGACACGCAAACTGATGAAATATATCACGTTCATAGTTGCAGCCTGCATGCCTGTTCTTTGCAGTGCAGCTGCAGATCCGGATTCTACCGGACTGTTCAAAAAACTGAGAAATACCAGAACAAAAACTGCTCTTGTAAAAGAAAACATGGAGCTGTCCAGACTCGTGGATTCACTTACCGCCGAAATAAACAGATATCAGGCGGAAATTGAGGAAAAGGACTCCCTGACAGCGGAGATAATGGAAATTTATGAAGAAAATGAAGACAGGAGCGGTATTGGGCTGGCACCGGAGGAATATACGCCGGAAGTTACCGACAGTCTGCTGAATCTGTGGTATTTGCACAAAAAGCTGAGCGCAGAGGATTTTGTACCCGGGTACGACATGGATTCTGTCCGGTTCGAATCGAACGTGCCGGATTCCATTTACGTCCGGAGACTGGAACAGATGAATTCATTCATCGACCTTCCATACAACAGCATTGTCAGGAATTACATAATACTATACTCTGAAAAAATGTCTTCGATGGCTGAAATTCTGGGATTGTGCAGCTATTACATGCCTATTTTCGAAGAAATCTTCAGCGAACATGACATGCCGGAAGAACTCAAGGCTCTTGCAATCATAGAATCGGCACTGAATCCCACTGCGGTTTCAAGAGCGGGCGCAAAAGGAATGTGGCAGTTCATGTATTCGACAGCAAAACTTTACGGCCTCACGATAAACTCATTCGTCGACGAAAGGTTCGACCCGGTCAAGTCCGCACATGCCGTAGCTGCATATCTGGAAGATGCGTATAATATTTTCGGAGACTGGAATCTGGCCATAGCTTCATATAACTGCGGAGCAGGCAATGTCAACAAGGCTATCCGCCGCAGTGGCGGCCGTCGTGCATTCTGGGACATATATCCTTACCTTCCGCGTGAAACAAGAGGCTACGTCCCGGCCTTCGTCGGGGCTCTTTACACAATGACCTATTACAAAGAGCACGGCATCGTCCCACAGCACGTGGAACTTCCGGCGGTAACCGACACGTTCAAAATCCATAAAATGCTGCACTTCAAGCAAGTAAGTGACCTTGCAGGTGTTCCGATGCAGACTCTCAAAGATCTTAATCCGCAGTATAGGCATGAAATTGTTCCCGGAAACGAAAAAGAATACATTCTGAGGATACCTTTCCAGTATTCCAACTCGTTCATCGACCATGAGGACTCGCTATATTCATATAAGGCATCTGAATTCTTCAACCCCGTAGTCCTCAAGAAAATCAAGGACGGAGGAGACGGAGAGCGTATAATCCACAAAGTAAGAAGCGGAGAAGTCCTTGGAAAAATAGCCTTGCGGTACAGATGCAGCGTCAGCCAGATAAAGAGATGGAACAACCTCAGAAGCGACAATATCCGCATCGGACAGAGACTGGTAATTTACAGAGGTGGTGCAGCTCGGGCAACTTCCGCCAAAACCGCCTCTTCCGCCACATCATCTAAGTCCGGAAGCACGGTAGCAAAGAACAAGCAGAACCAGCATAAATTCCCGGCAAATACAGAATACACGGTATATACCGTCAAGAGCGGTGACTCGCTGTACCTCATAGCCAAGAACTATCCTGGCGTAAGCGCGCAGAACATCATGGATTTCAACGGAATAAGCAGCAAAATAAAACCAGGGATGAAAATCAGGATTCCTAAATTATAGATTGACGGATATCTGTATTTTAAGCTCGGCCCTGCCGGGCTTTTTCTTTTCCTGGCCAGGCGAAGCCCAAGGATATCCGGTATAGGCGGCCCGGAAATAGCAGCGTCCCCATTTGAAAACCCTGATTCCCGCTACGGCTGAAAGCCAGAAGCCCCTGCCGTAATATGCCGGAACTGAAAAACTGCCTGGAGCATCGCGTTCATAGGCATATATCCTGTCCGACCAGTTATCAATCCTGAATACCCCTCCCCGGACATATGCATATACGCTTCCGCATTTGTATCCGCTCTCGATATACGACAGAAGCCCCAGACCTGTACTGTGCAGCACGTCAAGTCTCACCGCTGAGGAAAGTCTCCCGTCCGAGTATTTCACATCGCATCTGACATCAGTCCTGAATCTGTCTCCGTAGGATCTGATTCTCTCTGACATTTTCCATTGCATACAGAACATGGATGACAGCTGACATGAGTAGGAAAATACTGACTTGAATTGAGTTGACGGTTTGTCCGTCCCGTATTTCGGTTCCGGTGAGTGCGATATGTCCAGACTGAAACTTCCCTGATGCCTGACGGAAGATGACCCAAAACCGGACATTCCGGCCAGACGGACATATTTCCCGGAATAGAACGAACCGGAAAAAGCAAGGCCATATTCATTGGAGCAGCAGCTTCCGCTTTTGACAGCTCCCGAATATTCCGATTCATATCCAGGAGGGTAGAACCTCAGTCCGGAAGCCAGATACAGTCCGCGGCATGGACTGAACTTGCATCCGGCAAGTGCAGCGACTGTTCTGTCCGACACATCAAGAGCCGCTTCGCCGAAAATCTCCACTCCTTTTACAGCATATCTTGCATCGGCGGAAACATGGCAGTTTTCAAAAAACCGACCGGTCATGGCCGTCATTCCGGTCTGTCCGTCAGACTTTCTGACAAGGAAAGGAATACTGGAAGCCACACAGGTAAATGACACTTGCCCGTCCATTCCGGACCACATGACATTCAAGCCTGGCAAGAGTGAGATTTCAACTGACTTTCCAGGTATTGTCAGTCCTCTCAGACCGGGGAAAGAAGCAAATGCGGATACTGTGAAGTTCCCGGCACAAAAATCCGCGGCGATGCCCCGGTGACTCCCGTCTCCTGCATAGGACCAATACGGGGAAATACCGGAGGGCCGTTTTGAAAATGCGCTCTGGGTGGGAATGCCGCTCATGGAAAATCCGCTCCACATGACAAGCCCCTGACCGAATCTCGCATTGAAATCCCCTGCAATCACCTTACCCAGCAGTTTCCTGCCGTAATATGCGGCATAAAACGAAGCGGCTTCAGGAGGGAATTTTACAGCAGCATACGAACTGCGGCATGTCAGAGCGGCTTCCAGCCTGTCATTCATGCTGAATCTGTATTTCATACCGTAGCTGTATTCAGGCTCATTCCATCCGGAAGCAGTCTCCTGGAATCTTACCGCCGATTTCAATACTACTGAATTACTCACATAGTTCCTTCCGGACGAAGACCGTCCGGGAAGCGAATATGAATCCAGGCTTACAAACGGTGCCAATACCTGCACGGCATAAGAACCGAATCCGTCCACCGCCGCAAGTTCCGAAAAAGACAGGATATCGCCGTTCCTGTTCCTGTAATCGAGTATCGCCGCTACCTGATACGGAGAAAACAGACCGGACTCCACAAGTCTGCTCCGTGAGGCCAGATTTATTTTCAATGGCTTTGACTTCAAGGAGTACAGGTGTTCCGCCTCCTCTTCTCCCATATCTTCCGCAAACATTACTCCCGCCGAGGCCGCTATCTCTTCTTCCGAAGCTTCAGAGGTCTGTTCCCTGTACGAATTCTGAGAGAAAAGCTCCGGTTCGGACACAAGAAGGACCGCTGCGGCGGCAGCGATAATACATTTTTTCATATATACTCCGTAATTCTTTCCGGTGAAAGTTATTCCAATGCCGTATTGCATAAAACATGGCCCGGAAGGTTTTGTCTTTTTTTAAAGAAGATTTTTCCCTTTTTTACATTTTTATGTCATTTTTAACTATTTTTGCGCTCTGATAAACCCTATTTTCATGGAAAAAATCAGATTGTTCGACAAGACATTCAAGGTCTTCATCCCTTACGACAAAATAATGAAAGCCGTAGACGATGTTGCAGAAAGGATGAACGAAGATTTCAGAGGATGCCAGGATATTCCTGTCCTTCTATGCGTTTTGAACGGGTCGATAATGTTTACCGCAGAGCTGATGAAACGGCTTGAATTCAACTGTGAAATAGTATCCGTCAAACTGACCTCGTATAACGGCACAAGTTCCACCGGTAGGGTAAAGCAGGCAATGGGACTGACTGCAGATATAACAGGCAGACGCGTAATAATTGTCGAAGACATCGTGGATACCGGAAATACCATCGTGGAGCTGAAACGTATCCTCAAGGATGCAGGGGCCTCGGAAAGTGTTGTCTGCACACTCCTTTTCAAACCGGATTCATACACCAAGGATGTTCCTCTTGAGTACGTGGCGATGCAGATACCGAATGACTTTATCGTCGGATTCGGTCTGGATTACAATGAAATAGGAAGAAACTTGAAAGACATATACATACTGGACGAATAAGTTTTACCGATTTAATTTTACAAGACATGAAATATTATATTCTTTTCGGCCCTCCGGGTGCAGGCAAAGGCACCCAGGCTACAGCAATGGTAGAGAAATACAACCTCCATCATATCTCCACAGGAGAGCTCCTGCGCAAGGAGATTGCAGCCGGCAGCGAATTGGGGCTCAAGGCAAAATCCCTTATCGATGCCGGAGCTCTTGTTCCGGATGAAGTGGTTGAAGGCATGATAGAGTCGGAGTTCAGGACTGTCAAGGGAACAGATGGATTCCTTCTTGACGGATTCCCCCGCACCACAGCGCAGGCGGAGGCTCTGGACAGGATTCTTGAAAAAACCGGAGAATCAGTGACTTCTGTGGTATCTATAATGATTCCGGACGAGATGATCAAAGAGAGAATCCGCCACAGAGCTACTATTGAAGGACGTGCTGATGACGCCAAAGAAGAGACAATCAACAACAGAATCAGGACATACCACGACAAGACAGAGCCTCTCGTGACATACTATAGCTCGCGGGACAAATACCGCGAAATCAACGGTACCGGCACTATCGAGCAAGTAAGGCAGGCTATCTTCGACCTTATGGACAAATTCTAGACTACCTGCAAACCTGACAATCCTAATGGCTGAAAGCAATTTCATAGATTATGTGAAAATATTCTGCGCTTCCGGAAACGGGGGCGCAGGTTCTATGCATCTCCGCAGGGAAAAATATGTACCTAAAGGCGGACCTGACGGTGGGGACGGAGGACGTGGAGGACATGTAATACTGAGAGCCAATCCGCAGTTCTGGACTCTCATCCACCTGAAGTACCGCAAGCACATCCGCGCCGAGCACGGCGGAGCAGGAAGCGGACAGTTGTGCAAAGGGAAAAACGGGTCAGATATCATTCTCGACGTCCCTTTAGGAACTGTTGCAAAAGACGCAGAGACAGGAGAGACACTTTTTGAACTGGTGGAGCCGGGAGAAGAAAGAATCCTGGTGAAAGGCGGACGCGGAGGACTCGGGAACAACAACTTCAAATCCGCCACGAACCAGACCCCACGCTATGCCCAGCCGGGCGAACCAGGCAGGGAAGGATGGTTCATTCTGGAGTTGAAAATCCTGGCTGATGTAGGGCTTGTCGGTTTCCCGAATGCAGGCAAATCTACCCTGTTGGCCACAATTACGGCGGCAAAGCCAAAGATTGCCGACTACGCATTCACAACTTTGGAGCCGAATCTCGGCATTGTCAGCTACAGGGATGACAAGTCTTTTGTAATGGCTGACATTCCCGGAATCATAGAGGGTGCTCATGAAGGGAAAGGCATAGGACTCAGGTTTCTGCGGCACATCGAGAGAAACTCCATCCTGCTTTTCATGGTGCCTGCAGATGCAGATGACATACGTCAGGGCTATGAAATTCTTCTGAACGAGCTCAAGGAATACAACCCGGAGCTTCTGGTAAAAGGACGCGTTCTGGCAGTGACCAAATCCGATATGCTGGATGAAAAGATGAAATCGGAGATAGAATCCGACCTCCCGGAAGATATTCCCCATATATTCATATCATCGGTAACGGGAGAAGGAATCCTTCAACTGAAGGACTTGCTGTGGAAAGTCATGAATGAAAACTAGTCAGTCATGAACAGTTTCTGGCAGGAAATACACAGGTTTGACCAGCAGGTCACACTTTCGATTAACGGATTCCATACAGGATTCTCGGATGAAGTCATGAAAGTCTTCTCCGATGTCCAGATATGGATACCGATGTATGTGATTGTCGTAGGATTCCTTTTCTGGCGTCTGGGCTGGAAAAAGGCCCTTATTGTCACAGCTTCTGCGGCTCTTGCTTTCGGTATGTGCGACCAGTTCAGCAATCTCATCAAAGATGCGGTCGGAAGGGTCCGTCCATGCAGCGACGAATTCATGCTTGGCAACGGCATCAGACTTCTTGAGGGCAAAAGCAGCAGTTTCGGTTTTTTTTCCGCCCATGCAGCCAATTCATTCGGTTTTGCCGTCACGACTTTCTCAGGATTCCGTAATGACAGAAGGCTCAAATACCGCGGTTACGGATGCTGGATATTTTTCTGGGCATTCATGGTCAGCGTGAGCCGTGTTTTTGTAGGCAAGCACTATTTAGGTGATGTCCTTGCCGGTATTGCAGTCGGCATTCTGTTCGGACTGTTCACCGCATGGCTGGCAAAATACCCCATAAAAAGAATTTCCAGCCATTAGTCGGCTGAATAAAAAAGGAGTTGCGGAAATTGCGCAACTCCTTTTTTTGCAGTAGTGGAGATAGTCGGAGTCGAACCGACGACCCTCTGCTTGCAAAGCAGATGCTCTAGCCAACTGAGCTATACCCCCGTTTCTTTGAAAGCGAAGACAAAGGTAGGAATTTTATTTTAATTTGCAATATTTTATGAGTATTTTTGTCTGCTTTCTTTTATAACAACACTATTTCCGAATATAATTTGATTGCATAACAGCATGAAAGTCAAGATTGTCAACAAATCAGCATTTCCTGCTCCGGCTTATGCCACCGAACACTCTGCCGGAATGGATCTCAGGGCGGATATTCAGGAACCGATCACATTGGCTCCCATGCAGAGAGCTATGGTACCTACAGGACTGTACATTGCACTGCCGGAAGGTACAGAAGCCCAAATCAGGCCAAGAAGCGGTCTGGCTGCGAAACACGGAATAACTGTCCTGAATTCCCCTGGAACCATAGATGCGGACTACAGAGGGGAAATAAAAGTAATTCTGGTCAATCTTTCTGATACGCAGTTCATAATCAATCCAGGAGAAAGGATCGCCCAGATGATTATCGCCAGATATGAAAAAATCGGCTGGGAAGAAACCTCTTCACTTGAAGAGACAGCAAGAGGGAAAGGGGGATTCGGAAGTACGGGGAAATAGCATGGATCCAGGCTCCTTCAATGGAAACGACCATGTTCAGTGAAATCCAGACAAACAGAATAAAATGAACGATATCAGCGAACTTTACAAAATATTCCAGCAAAGTACCGGGGTGAACACCGACACAAGAACGATAAAACAGGGTGAAATGTTTTTTGCGCTCAAAGGCGAGACTTTTGATGGTAACGACTACGCAGCAAAAGCCCTGGAAGCCGGAGCCTGCTGTGCTGTTGTATCTGCCGGTGCAGGACTGGCGGGAAGAGACCCGCGATTCATCCCTGCAGACGATACGCTTGCTGCACTGAAAAGTCTTGCACGCATGCACAGATGCTCTGTCAGGACAGACGGGAAAAGGCTGCCGGTAATCGGACTGACCGGGACCAACGGGAAAACCACCACCAAGGAACTCATCCGTACAGTTCTCGCCACAAAATACAATGTCACCGCCACACAAGGCAACCTCAACAACGAAATCGGAGTACCGCTGTCTCTCCTTAAAATAACAGGAGATACTCAAATTGCCGTTATAGAAATGGGGGCAAGCCATCCTGGAGACATAAAGAGTCTGGTTTCCGTTGCCATGCCTGACTACGGACTTATAACCAATGTCGGGAAAGGACATCTTCTGGGATTCGGAAACTATGAAGGGGTAAAGAGGACTAAAGGTGAATTGTACGATTATATCCATGAACACGGAGGAAAGATTTTCCTTGATAAAGGACTTCCCTACCTCCATGAAATGGCCGAAAAAAGGCATATTGACGGAATCATACCATATGGAGTAGAATATGACGGAGCCAGAATCCTGCCATTGTCAGCAGATAAACCGTTCCTTCGGATGGAAATACCGGTATCATGTTCCGGGACAGTCACTCTGGAAACCAACCTTGTCGGGAAATACAATGCCGACAACATCATGGCAGCGTTGGCTGTAGGCCGCTATTTCGGGATACCTGAGAATGATGCCATTAATGCTGTCAGTCACTATACCCCTTCAAACAACCGGTCACAGCTCACACGTACAGGAAAGAACATGCTCATTGTAGATGCATACAATGCCAATCCCGTCAGCATGGATGCAGCTCTCTCCAACCTTGAAGCAATCCCGTCTGAAAGAAAGGCTGTCATGCTGGGAGATATGCTTGAACTTGGAGCGGAATCGGAGACCGAGCATACAAGGATTGCAGAAAGGGTAGCAGGGATGAACCTGGACATGGCATTTTTCGTCGGTGATGAGTTCGGCGCTTCTCTTTCCAGAATCTGTCCTTCCTGCAAGTTCATGAATTTCCAGAATTCAGACCAGCTTGCGGAGTATCTCGGATCTCACGGAATGTCAGGCTATACCATTCTTATAAAAGGCTCGAGAGGGACCAGAATGGAGAAAGTCATCCCGGAATTATAGACACGTGGTTCAATCCATTGAACAGACACAGTACAGGTCAAATTTCTGTCCTGTGTCTATTTTTTCCCATTTTTTCCCGTCAGAAGAATACATCACCAGCCCGGAATCGCCGACAATAAAAAACGTACCCCTGCTATAATCGACATCGTAAAAGCATGTTTCAGACACATCCGACTGTTCCCACCCGAGACCGCCGACGGAATATATCACCTTACCGAAAAGTCCGGCTGCCACATAAGTCCCGTTTCCATAAGCCATAGTGTCAAAGAAATGAAAACCCGTCTCTTCTGGTTCCGACCATGAAACTCCGTCTTCCGAATATGAGATCTCGCCATTGTCCATAGCAGCATAAATACCATTCCCATAAACTACACTGGAATAACCGTATGCAGCAGAGACAGGTGTCTTTATCCACCATTCTGCATTGTATGAAATGTAAACATAGCCCCGTACTGAAGAACTTCCCGGACGTTTATAGTATCCGCATGCGACAAACTGGCCGTTGCCGTATGTTATATCGCAAAGCGCATAATCATACATGACCGATACTCTCCATTCAATCCCGTTGTCAGAACAGGCCACATAGCCTTTCATCATCTGAGGATAGGCCCGTCCGTCAAGCCGCTCCTCCTTATACCCTACAACGACATACCTGTTGGCGGCATACTCTATCTGCTGCCAGTCTACGTCATATCCTGTATCCACAACCCGCCACGAACGGCCGTCTTCGGAATACGCAATCCTGCCTCTTTCTCCGGCCATTACATAGGCGCTGCCGGAATTTACAATATCTTTCCAGGAAAACCCGCCTACTCTCGCAGTGATAAGCTCTCCATGAGTATCCGTATACAGGACTGCACCCGACTCGCCTGCTGCGATGAAACGTTTCTGCTGCACTGGAATATCACTGACAATATCCCACGTATAATCAGCCAGAACGAAACCTGTCAGTTTGAACTCCACTCTTGCATATGTATTCCTTTCTACATTACAGTCTGAAACAGCATCCTTGCCAAGGCAGAACTTATATGTCTTCTCATAGGTATAATGCTGCCTTCTGTCTATAACCGATATTTCCACATAAGTGCAGATGACTTCTGCGTCTTCGGCAATGTTATTCGGATGTTTTTCCCATGGATCATCATTGTCAGGAAATAACGAACCACAGCAGTTTTCCGGGACAGGGACATATATTATTTCTCCGGAATTGAGTTCTTTCACTTCTTCGCCAGAAGCAGTGTAGGTTTCATTCATACTCTGTTCGGCGGCATGCCATGACATGAATGGCGTATAATCAGACGCCAGATTAGCGATGCGTACAGACGTTATCTCTGCATCGTACATATAGCCTCTCTCGAATTTGAGTCCTATTCTTGCCAGAATCCTTTCCATCCTCACTTTAAGCGTACAATATTTCCCGTCAATGACGGTGGGGTTTACGGTTCCCGACATCGGACTTGCAGAGATATCCAGCGCGCTCAAGCCACCGATACGGCATTTGATAGTCCTCATACCGTATTCGTCCCGAGGAGGCTCTATCAGACCTGAATTCGCCAGTATATAGAAGGTATACTTTTTCCCGGAGTCAACGTACAGTCCTGCCTTTTCCGGATTTTCGCTGTACACAGAAGCTTCCAGATGCCCGTTTCTGTAAGCACATATATTCAGATTGCTGACATGACACGGCTCGTCCACACCGGAAGTCATAGGGAGCACATCCATTGAGAATGTCACATATGTTTTGCCCTGACTGCCGGAAGAATCCGGGACATACTCTTCATGCATCTTTACGCATCCGTACAAACAAAGAATCGGGAAAGTCAGCAAAAGCAGCCGACAGATAGAAATGTTTTCCATATACATTGAATTTTCGGCCGCAAATATATCATGTATGCACCCCGGCTCATATAAACCGGAATACAGTTTTTCCCTTTTTTATAATGTTTTTTCTTTTTTTAACGGTTCATTATACATACAGACAAAAAAACCTGCCTGGAAAATTCCAGACAGGCCTGTATAAAAATCCCTGCAATAAATCTTAGTCAGAATCAGACGGATCGTCATCTCCTGTAGCATACTGGGCTATATTGTCATCAGGAAGATCATCGCCCTCTTCTCCGTCTCCCGCTCCGGCAGTATCGTCATCATCCCCGTCCAGCCATCTCTCTATATCATCAGCATCGTCCGTCTTCACTTTAATTTTCACCAGATATATAGCATCCGGTATTTCCAATGTCACTGCATAGAAACATGTTCCGTCCGGTTTGTCATACTTCTGGAGATCTGGAAAATAATCACTGAATCCTTTTGGATATTTCTCGGCAAATGCAGCAGCGAGCTCCTCAGACATGTTCTCAAAGCTTACAACTGCCCTTTTTTTCTGATTTGTTGACTTATTATCCATGTTCATGTTCTTATTTCTATGTACCTGAAAACTGTTTTTCTAAAATTCGGGTGCAAGTATAGAACATTTTTCTGAATAGAGTATACATTTTCATAAAAAAATTCACTTACATCCGTTCAGGCAGTTCTATGCCGAGTATCGACATTGCTTTGACCAGCACCTTAGCCACTTTATCTATCAGTGTCAGGCGGTACTTAAGCAATGAGCCGTCTTCCTCTTTCAGAATCGGTGTATCGTGATAATACTGGTTGAATTCTTTTGCGAGGTCATAGGAATAATTGGCTATGACAGCGGGTGAATAGGCTGCCCCGGCCTCCGATATCCTCTCAGGGAACTGATCCAGCATCTTGATAAGTCGGATCTCTTTAGGTGAAAGCGCCGCCCCAGCATCAAGACCGTCAGGACCATATGCGACGCCGGCTGCCGACGCTTTTCTGAGAATGGACTTGATCCTGGCATGCGTATACTGAATGAAAGGTCCGGTATTTCCATTGAAATCAATGGATTCCTTAGGATCAAACAACATCGTCTTCTTCGGATCCACTTTTATTATGAAATATTTCAGAGCCCCCAGACCTATCATATGGAACAGGGATTCCTGCTCTTCATGACTCATGTCGCCAAGCTTGCCGAGTTCAAGGGAAGTTTCCTTGGCTGTAGAATACATCTTCTCGATCAGGTCATCAGCATCCACTACCGTACCTTCCCTTGACTTCATTTTTCCTTCAGGAAGTTCTACCATGCCGTATGACAGATGATATATATTGTCTGCCCACACAAATCCCAGTTTCTTGAGAATCAGTTTAAGTACCTGAAAATGGTAATTCTGCTCGTTCCCAACGACATATACATGCTCGTCAAGATTGTATTCGGAAAACCTCTGCTCGGCAGTACCGAGATCCTGAGTCATATATACCGAAGTACCGTCTCCACGGAGCAGGAGCTTGCGGTCAAGACCGTCAGCGGTAAGATCGCACCATACTGACCCGTCAGCTTCCTTCTCGAATATTCCCATATCAAGTCCTTTCCGGACAAGCGCCTTGCCGAAGAGATATGTCTGGGACTCATAGTACGTCCGGTCAAATGAGATGCCCATATCCCTGTAGGTCTTGTCAAATCCGGCATACACCCAGCTGTTCATCTTCTTCCACAGTTCCACTACTTCACTGTCTCCATTCTCCCATTTCCTGAGCATGTCCTGAGCCTCCTTGAGTGACGGTGCGTTCTTTTCGGCTTCCTCTTCAGACATGCCTCCGGCAACGAGACTGTTGACTTCTTCCTTGTAGATGTTGTTGAATGCCACATAATAGTCGCCTACCAGATGATCTCCTTTCTTTCCTGAAGACTCCGGAGTCTCGCCGTTACCTGTCTTGAGCCAGGCCAGCATTGACTTGCAGATATGAATACCGCGATCATTCACCAGATTCACTTTCAGAACCTTGTGTCCGTTGGCCTCAAGCAGTCTGGAAACCGACCATCCCAAAAGATTGTTTCTTATATGTCCCAGATGCAGGGGCTTGTTCGTGTTTGGCGAAGAAAATTCCACCATTACTGTCCTGCCTGTCGGTGCATGCTGTCCGAAATCATCCGTTGAGGCTATTTCAGTGAACAGCATGTTCCAGTAGGAAACGGAAAAGGATATGTTGAGAAATCCTTTCACCACATTGTATGCGGCTATTTCCGTAAAATGTTCCTTAAGATATTCTCCTATTGCGCTTCCGGTAGCTTCAGGACCGGTCTTGGAAATTTTCAGAAGAGGAAAGACTACCAGAGTGTAGTCCCCTTCAAACTCCTTTCTGGTCACCTGCACCTGAAATGAGGACGGCTCCATTTCCACTCCGTAAAGCGACCTGACCGCTTCCGCAGTCTTCTCCGATATAAATGTTCCCGGGTTGATATTCATATCCTTATTTCCTAATAATGTACATCATATAAACAATAAAGGAAGTGACTCGGAAGCCTGGTCCTGTCTTGCTTCCGGGCAAAAGCCGGAACGGACTCTGCTTTCAGGTCACTTTCTTCTTCATTAACCAAGATAACTCTTCAACAGCTTGCTTCTTGAATTGCTTCTGAGCTTTCTTATAGCTTTTTCCTTGATCTGACGCACCCTCTCTCTGGTCAGGCCGAAACGTTCGCCTATCTCCTCCAAGGTCATTTCCTGACAGCCTATCCCGAAGAATGACTTGACGATTTCCCTCTCTCTGGTGGCCAGAGTGGAAAGTGCCCGTTCTATCTCCCTGTTCAGCGATTCGTTGACAAGACCCTTGTCGGCGTTTGGAGAATCGTTGTTGACAAGCACATCAAGAAGGCTGTTGTCTTCTCCCTCCACAAACGGGGCATCGACTGACACGTGCCTTCCGGAGACTCTGAGAGTGTCGGCAATCTTGTCTTTCGGCACATCGATCATTTCGGAAAGTTCCTCGGTAGAAGGCATCCTTTCATGCTCCTGTTCAAAACGGGTAAGAGCCTTGTTGATCTTGTTCAGCGAGCCGACCTGATTCAGCGGAAGCCTTACAATCCTCGACTGCTCGGCGAGAGCCTGAAGTATTGACTGGCGGATCCACCATACTGCGTATGAAATGAACTTGAATCCCCTTGTCTCGTCAAACTTTTCAGCAGCCTTGATCAGTCCGAGATTTCCCTCGTTGATAAGATCCGGCAGGCTGAGACCCTGATTCTGATACTGTTTCGCGACAGATACCACAAATCTGAGGTTTGCTCTGGTAAGTTTCTCAAGTGCCTTCTGGTCTCCCTTACGGATTCTCTGTGCAAGCTCCACCTCCTCTTCTACCGTTATCAGTTCTTCTCGTCCGATTTCCTGAAGATACTTGTCCAGTGAAGCACTCTCACGGTTAGTAATCGATTTTGTAATCTTAAGCTGTCTCATATATCAATTTGTCTCCTATATTCCGAAGCCGAAATAGGATGGTTTGCCATATGAGGTGACACCCTCGACAAATACTGACCTCTTCTGCTTCTTCACTATATCCAACACATCCTGAGGCTTGCTTACCGGCTGGTCGTTGACATAAAGTATGATGAATCCGTCTGAGACTCCTGCGTCCATTATCTTACCAGGCCCGACAGAAACTATCTCCACTCCATGCCGTATTCCCAGTCTTGCCAGGTCTTCTTCTGAAGCTTCCTTGAGACGGGCACCGTAGAATGCCACACCACCGTCTTCGTCCACGGAACCGTTCTCGGCAGCCGTTCCCTTGAATGTCACTTCCAAAGTCTTTTCCTTACCATCCCTGATGACTGTCATCTCCGCTTTATCGCCAGGATAAAACCCGTTGACAATCTCCTGGACTGCAGCGCCGTTCACTACTTTTGAGGAATCAATGGCTATAAGCACATCCCCTTCCTTCATTCCTGCCTCATCAGCTGCACTCCCTTTCAAAACCTCTCTAATATATACGCCTTCTGCAGAAGAAAGTTTCAACTCTTTGGCAATTTTATCATCTATAGGTGTCATCGTTACACCGAGCAGAGCCCTCTTCACACTTCCGTACTCTATCAGATCGGAAGCGATTTTCCTGACAATATTGGATGGGATTGCAAACGAATACCCTGTATAGGAACCTGTCTGTGAAATGATGGCGGTATTGACACCAACCAGATTGCCGGCTTTATCCACCAGGGCCCCGCCACTGTTTCCGGGATTCACCGCAGCATCGGTCTGGATAAAGGATTCTATCTTGAATTCACCGTCATAGTTCGGCATTGAACGGCCTTTGGCACTCACAATACCGGCTGTGATAGTCGACCTCAAGTCATACGGACTGCCGATTGCCAGGACCCATTCCCCGAGCCGGAGATCATCTGAATTGCCGAATGGAATAACAGGCAGTCCCTGCGCATCAATCTTTATAAGAGCCACATCCGTTGCCGGGTCCGTTCCTATGAGCGTAGCTTCGAATGTCTTGTTGTTGTTAAGGGTGACCTCTATTTTGGAAGCCCCTTCAACCACGTGATTGTTAGTGACTATGTAACCGTCCGGTCTGATAATTACACCGGAACCGCTTCCTACACGCTCACGTTTTTCAGGAGTACCTTCATACCCGAAGAAAAAATCGAAAATCGAACTTGGTGCGGATCTCCTTACATCGACAGCACTGACCTTAACATAAACCACGGCATCTACAGCGGATTCTGCCGCATATGTGAAATCCGGGTAGTCCGTCTGTGCCAGATTGACAGTCCTGTATGCCGCACCGTCAGATGAAACGATTACCTGGCTTGACCCATGATCAGAAGCCTTGACCACAGCAAAAGCGGCAAGACCTCCAGCAAGTGCTGAAAGCAGCACTACAATAATACCTTTTTTCATATATTTCAAATTAACATTTTTCCGTATAACAGGCTTTCAGAGCCTCAAACCGGGCGGAAAAAAGTCAAATTATATGCCAAACATCTCAAAAAACTTTTATACATTTGTGATTGTAACTTTTGGAAAAGAAAGAAAAGCATAATATATGAAATTCATAGTATCTAGCGCAGAATTACTTAAAGGCATTCTTGCAGTTTCAAAGGCCATCCCGGCCAAGTCATCACAGCCAATACTTGAGAATTTCCTGTTTGTACTCGACGGCAATGTACTGGAAATAACAGCTTCAGATACTGAACTGACACTGAAGACCGATATTGAAGTGGAAAGTTCTGAAGAGAACGGGGAGATAGCGGTGCCTGCAAGGCATATCACCGAGCTGCTAAAGGAACTGCCTGACCAGCCGCTGTCAATTGCGACTACAGGCGACAGTTCATTCGAGTGCAGATGGGCAAACGGGACCTCAACACTGCCGTTTTTCCCGGCATCCGACTATCCGGCCATCGCCACCACAGATGACAATGCACTCTCGCTCACATTTCCTGCCCAGAGTCTTGTAGACGGCATAGCAGGTACCATATACGCGACAGCTGACGATGAAATCAGACCTGTAATGAACGGAATACTGTTCGATATCGATACCGACTCCACCACTCTTGTCGCATCCGATTCTCACAAGCTGATATGCTACACTACCAAGGATGTGAAATCCACAGAGAAGGCATCGTTCATACTGCACAAAAAACCCGCTGCCGTACTCAGGTCAATTATCGGGAAGGATGTGGAAAACGTGGAAATCGCGTTTGACAGCAAGAATGCTGTATTCAAGTTCGACAAGACCATGGTCGTATGCCGTCTCCTTATCGGGAAATATCCGAAATACCGTGACGTCATCCCGCAGAACAACTCCAACATACTCCGGATAGACCGGGTACAGTTCCTCAACACGGTAAGGAGAGTGTCTGTATGTACCAACAAGGCATCGAATCTTATCAAATTCGACATGACGCACAACTCTCTCGAGCTTTCCGCACAGGATCTCGGGTTTTCGATTGCGGCGTACGAGAAGATACCTTGCCAGTATGACGGCGATGACCTTACCATCGGTTTCAAGTCCACATTCGTGACTGAAATCCTGAGCAACATGTCCTGCAATGAAATCGTCATGAAGTTTGCAGACAGCAGAAGGGCGGCTCTTGTCGTCCCTTCAGAAGAAGAGGCTGAAAGCGAGAAGATCTGCGGCATCCTCATGCCTATAATGATATCTTAAAACAAGCATAAAAAATATGGAATTGAATCTTCAGAGGCCGATACTGTTCTTCGACATTGAGAGTACCGGCCTTAACATAGCTTCCGATGCTATAATAGAGCTGAGCTTCGTAAAAGTGCTGCCCGGCTCGGAGGAAAGGATAAAGACATGGAGAGTAAGGCCTTGGGACTATGCCGGCAACTGCCAGAAGAAGATAACTCCAAGTGCTCAGGCCATACATGGAATCAGCGATGAAGAACTGAAAGACTGCCCGAAATTCGCCGACATAGCAGACGAGGTCATAAGCTGGCTGGAAGACAGTGATCTGGCAGGCTTCAACTCGACTAAATTCGATCTTCCCATGCTTGCTGAAGAGCTGGAGCGCGTCAGGCGCTATATGGGAAAGGACATACCGGTCAATCTTCATGAGAAGAAAATGGTGGATGTCCAGAACATCTACCACGTTCTGGAGCCACGCAACCTTAAGGCCGCATACAGATTCTACTGCGGCAAAGAACTGGAAAATGCGCATGCCGCCGAAGCTGACACTCTGGCAACATACGAAGTGCTCAAGTCCCAGCTTGACAAATACCCGGAAACTCTGAAGAACAGCGTGGATTTCCTGTCGAACTTCTCCGAAAGGCAGAAAATCGTCGACTATGCCGGAAGGCTTACATACAACGAAAGCAGGGAACCTGTCATCAATTTCGGGAAACACAAAGGCAAAACAGCCAGAGAAGTATATCTTACAGAACCGTCCTATTTCAGCTGGATAGACAACGGTGAATTCACACTTGACACCAAGCGTCAGTTCACACTGCTGAAACAGCAGTTCGAAAAAGAAAAACGGGAAGCGGCTGTGGCTGCGAGAAAAGAGCCTCTGACCGGAGAAAAATTCGACGCATCAATCAATCAGCTGAAAGAAAAGTTTACAGGCAAGCTTTTCTAGCAATGTTTTTCACTGATTTCCAAAGACAGATATGAATATCATAGTGAAGACAACTGGCGGCAGATGCTACTGCCGGCCTGATACATCTTGGGAGAGAGAAGACAAGGATCTTTTCTCTCCCGATTCTGTAAACAGCTTCCTTTATACGCCCGTACTATTCGCTAGGATCAGCAAAGCAGGAAAGTGCGTGGGAAGGAAATTTGCCGGAAGGTACTATGATTATGTCGGTTATGGTATGTTACTGTATGCAGGTGACCTGTTTGACGGATCTCCGGCAGCCTATGCATCGGCGTCATGCATTGACCATACATCAGTGCTGCCGTTCCCGATACACAATTTACTCACGTCTGGTGAAGCGTCGAACCGGTTTGCCATATATAAGGACGGTTCGGAGATTTTCACATATTCGCAGGGCAGTACGGATATGATAGAATGCGCCATATCCGAAACATCGGCACTCGTTTCCCTTCGCATCGGGGACATGATAGCCGTGGAACTTGCAGATCCTGAAATGCTGGCATGCCGCAGCATGAATGCCGGAAACAGTACAGGCAAATATGAAATAAGAGGCACATTCTGTGAGAACGGCCTCTTTTGCTTCAATATAATATTCTGAAGATGAGCCACTCATGGGAATCGAACCCACGACCTACGCGTTACGAATGCGTTGCTCTACCGACTGAGCTAAAGTGGCTTTGAAAACTCCTTTACATACACTTTATCCGTAAAGGGACTGCAAAGGTAGGAAAAATTTCAGAAACTTTCATGATTTTTCGGCAGTTTTCACCATCTGCATCTTAAACCGCTGTAAAACACATTATAAAAGCCCAGATGATATGGAAGACATTATAATAATAGGAGGCGGAGCAGCCGGAATGGCAGCCGCTGCCGGTGCCGCCGGATATTTCAGGAAAAACGGACAACACAGGCAAGTGACCGTACTGGAGAAAATGCCCCGCCCCGGAAGAAAGATAATGATAACAGGGAAAGGCCGGTGCAACTTCACAAACATGAAAGACTGGAACAGCTTCTCCGGACACATACATCCCAAAAGCAACCTTCTCAAACCGGCATTCTTCACGCTTCCTCCGGAAAAGACAGTCGGGTGGTTCAAAGACGCCGGTCTCGACAGCATTGTAGAAAGAGGCGACAGGGTTTTCCCATCGACATACAGGTCATCTGATGTTGTAGATATGCTGCAACGCTCTGTAAAGCAAGCCGGAGCATGTCTTCTGACAAATCACGGAGCGAAAAGTATTTCACTTCGCAGAGACGAAGATGAAGGGGAATATTTTCTGATAAAATGCACATCCGGGGCAATATTTACATGCCGCAGGCTGATTATTGCCACCGGCGGCCTCTCCTATCCGGCCACCGGCTCCACCGGAGACGGATACAGATGGGCAGAGGAAACAGGACACAAAATCAACAGCTGCTTTCCTTCGCTGACTGCGATAGTGCCGAAAAACTACAAGTCGGCTCCACAAGGGACTCTGACGGACAGTACTCTTCCCGGACATATAGACAGGAGCATGCCGTTGTCTGAAACCGGCTCACTTCTTAACGACAACTCCCTGAAGAACATTACACTGACACTCTGGATCGACGGAAATCCTGTCCAAGAGGAGTTCGGTGACATGGACTTCACCGACGGCGGCATCGAAGGCCCCGTGGGGTTCAGGATCAGCCGGAAATGTGTCAATGCCATCATAAACGGCTCGAAAGTCCTGGTCACACTGGACATGAAACCTGCCGTTGAAAAGACTGCCCTTGAAGCCAGAATAAGCAGACTGTGGAAAGAAATAGCAGAAGACAGGCGCAGCAGAAACAAACAGTATAAGGACCGCTTCCGGATTCTGCTGGGAAAACTCATGCCGATGGAACTGATACAGGGATTCCTCAAATGCAACCAGTCCGTAGATCACAAGACGCTGGCTAAAGCCCTGAAATGCTGGAAATTCGACATTGGCGGCTATGTAGGATACGAAAGATGCGTAATAACAGCCGGAGGAATATCTTCCGACTGTATCACGGCAAAGACACTGGAATCCAAACTGTGCAAAGGACTGTACTTTGCAGGTGAAATACTTGACCTTGACGGAGATACCGGAGGATTCAACCTGCAGATAGCTTTCTCTACCGGAATGCTTGCCGGCCAGAGTGCGGCACGCTCCCTGCTTTAACGGGAAATGACTCCCGAACCGATCATTTCATCCCGGTCATACCATACCGCGAACTGGCCTGGCGTGATTCCGCGCTGGGGACTGTCGAACAGGATATAAAGTCCGTTGGACCGCATTATCAGAGTGGCATCCTGAAGCGGCTGCCTGTAACGGATTCTCACACGGTAGCGCCGGACTTCCCCTACTTCCATCGGAATATCTTCCCTTATCCAGTGTATATCTTCAGGAGAGATTCTCAAACAGCTACGGGACAACCCCTTATGGGTATGTCCCTCTCCTACGTAAATAGTATTTGAAGGAATATCAGTCTCTATTACAAATATGGAATCCTTATGTCCCCCTATATTCAGACCCTTCCGCTGGCCGATAGTATAGAACTGTGCCCCGTCATGCTTCCCGACGATCTTTCCGTATGGATTTTCCCTGTATCTGGTTTTCTTTACATGCTTCTTCCCGCTCCGGTAAGTCTCGGTCTCGAATTTTATATCGTATTCTACCGGAGATGCCAGTCTCATGAAATCCTCATCGGACAGTGCCATTATCTTTTCTTCTGAAAACGGAGATCCTGCGGAGCATCCTCCTTCATTGGCAGGATTTCCTTCCATATCATGTTCATGTACAGGATCGTTGACCTTAAGGGACTTGGTTTCCGAGATATAGTCTGTTATCATCTGTACATCGTATGATGAAGCGTCATCCTTGAGTGAAAGAAGGGTGTCATGAATGAAACGGTATTGTGCATTATTCTGAAAATAAGTATCATATACTTCAACGACATTACCTTCTTTCGGAAGGAGTTTCTGCTGGAGGAATGTGGGGAGATCAACCTTGCCGACAAAGCAAATTCCCTGAGAGTCCTTTTTGTCAGCAGACGGGAGGTCCGCCTCACGGGCAATGCGGCGGACCTCAGGTTTATCCAGATTCCCGACAGGAAACATCGCCATGGAAAGCTGCGCCTGGGTAAGCTGGCAAAGGAAATAACTCTGGTCCTTGTTCGGGTCGCTTCCCGCAAAGATTCGGAAGACAGGTCTGCCATTCTCTCCGGTTATCTCATCCTTTCTGCAGTAATGCCCTGTCGCCACATAGTCTGCACCCAGTTTCTGTGCGCACTTCAGAAATGCATCAAACTTTATTTCTCTGTTACACAGTACATCCGGATTAGGAGTCCGGCCTTTTGAATATTCATCGAACATATAGTCGACCACTCTCTGGCGGTATTCCGTACTCAAGTCTACAAAATAAAACGGGATTCCGATCTTGCGGGCGACCATTTCTGCCACAAACCGGTCTTCTTCCCATTCACAGTCACCGTGAAGCGTTCCTGTAGTATCATGCCAGTTCTGCATGAAAAGGGCAAAAACATCATGGCCTGCCTTCTTGAGAAGGTAAGCTGCTACACTGGAGTCAACTCCACCTGACAATCCTACGCATATTCTCATAAAAAATACTATATTTGGCTTCGCCACATATACGGCTGCGCCTCGGTAGAGCAAATAAATTTGTTCTGCACTCGGCTTCTGCGTATATTTGATGCACAAAGATAGTAAATTCAAATACTGGCCGCATATGAAAACCAAGGAAATAAATATCAGATACACTGAATACGAAAGCCTGGACCAGCTGACAGCCGCTGACAAAGAACTGGCTGAAGCCGCAATAAAAGCAATGTCAGGAGCATACACACCTTATTCACACTTCAACGTAGGAGCGGCTCTCAGGCTTTCTACCGGAAAAATCGTCACAGGGGCAAACCAGGAAAACATAGCATTCCCTTCCGGACTGTGCGCCGAACGTACGGCAATGTTTCACGCCAGCGCCACACACCCGGATGCTGCAATGGAGGAAATAGCGATTACAGCCAGCCAGAACGGCAAAATATGCGCTTCACCTGCAACTCCTTGCGGAGCATGTCGTCAGGTAATGGCCGAATATCAGGGAAAAAGCGGCAAACCGATGTCGGTTCTTCTCGTAGGCAGCGAAAAGATATGGAAATTCTCCAGAGTAGATGATATCCTGCCCCTGATTTTCGATTCATTGAAATAAGGCAATAGGCTATCAAAGAAAAAGGGTAAGCTTAATACATCGCACCGCTACAACCTCCTACCCTTGCTACCTTCCGGTCCTGGGGGAATTCAAAGGGAGCTGGTCGTGTATGACTTACCCGTTGCAAAGGTAGTTATTTTTTCATTATTTCAAAAATTATCTTTCAATCCTGGCTGCACAGTTGATACCGTCAAGGGCTGAAGAAACGATTCCGCCGGAATATCCGGCACCTTCTCCGCACGGATACAGCCCCTTTATCCGGACATGCTCACAAGTATCCGGATCGCGCGGTATACGTACCGGAGAAGACGTTCTGGACTCGACTCCAAGCAGCAGAGCTTCATTGGTATAATATCCCCGCATCTTCCTGTTTCCTATTTCCGGGAAAGCATATTTTAGTCTGAGCGCGACATGACGGGGAAGAAGCTCATGCAAAGGAGCCGACACCGCACCGGGATGATAAGAAGTGGCAGGCAGACCTGTCGAAACCACACCTCTGCAGAAGTCCATCATCCTCTGAGCAGGAGCCTTTACCGATCCTGTAAAGCGGAACATGGACTGCTCCACATCTCTCTGGAAATTAAGAAGGGACAAGGCCCCGAACCGGGAATACTCCGGAAGATCCTCAGGCTCGACCGACACCACGACACCGGAATTCGCCCACCTGGAATTACGGGCGGAATTCGACATTCCGTTAAGAACCACCTCACCGGGTCCTGTAGAAGAAGGAACGAGCACTCCTCCAGGGCACATGCAGAAAGAAAAGACGCCCCTTCCCTCTACCTGCGTCACGAAAGAATACTCGGCCGCAGGCATAAACGGCTGGTATTTGCCATGATACTGTATTTTGTTGATAAGTGACTGAGGATGCTCGACACGTACACCAAGAGCAAATCCTTTGGCCTGAATCTCCCACCCCTTACTGTCGAACATCGCATATATGTCCCTGGCAGAATGCCCCGTCGCAAGAATGACATTGTCTGCTGCAAACTCGGATATGGAAACGGCTCCGTCTCCGGAACGGTGCTCTGCAGTGACAGAAAAGCTTCCGTCCGGTCTCTTTTCTATATCCGTCACTCTGGTACTGAAATGATATTCTCCCCCATGGCCGGTGATACACTTGCGTATGTTCTCTACTATGACCGGAAGCCGGTCGCTTCCGATATGCGGATGCGCATCTATAAGTATAGACGGATCAGCCCCAAACGCTACCAGCTGATACAGGACCTCCCGGATATCTCCCCGCTTGGAAGATCTGGTGAAAAGCTTGCCGTCCGAAAAAGTGCCGGCTCCACCTTCTCCGAAACAGTAGTTCGAATCGGGATTCACGATGCCTTCCCTGGAAAGCTTCGCCATATCGAACTTCCTCTTGTGAACATCCTTGCCCCTCTCCAGAACAACAGGTTTCAGTCCTTTCATCAGCAGGCGGAGCGATGCGAACATGCCGGCAGGACCGGCGCCGATGACAATGACAGGTCTGGAATCGCTTACATCCTTATACTCCGGAATATGGTACTCGATACAATCCTCTCCTGCCTTATATGCCTCGATCCTGTAGCGGTACAGGATCCCGCCTCTGGCATCTATGGATCTGCGGACTATCCTGTAGCGCGCCACGGCCTTCGGCGAAACGCCGAGAGCACGTGCAGCAGCGGCGACAATCTGTTCTGAAGCGGGTTCCGAACCTATCGGACATGCGATTTCAATTTCTTTCATTGCGTATTCTATCAGGATTTCATAAGGGATATCCTACCGGAATTCGGCGATTCTGGAAACCGGAGCTACATCCAGTCCCGTCCTTTCTCCGTGCAGATAATGGAAATAGCCGGCTATCGCTATCATCGCGGCATTGTCAGTAGTAAACTTGAATTCAGGAAGATAGGTAACCCATCCGCGTTTCTTTCCTTCTTCAGTGACAGCAGTGCGAAGTCCGCTGTTTGCAGAAACGCCTCCCCCGATGGTTATCTGTTTTATGCCTGTCTGTCTGGCTGCCTTTACCAGCTTGTCCATCAGGATTTCAATAAGGGTCCTCTGGAATGAAGCGCAGATATCCTCCTTGTTCTTCTCCATAAAATCAGGGTCAAGGGCCAACTGGTCCCTTACAAAATACAGCAGGGAAGTCTTCACCCCGCTGAAACTGTAATCCAGGCCCGGGACATGAGGCTTGGAGAAATGGAATCTATTCGGATCCCCGAGCTTTGCAAGCCGGTCTATTACCGGACCTCCCGGATACCCGAGTCCCATCATCTTGGAGCACTTGTCAAACGCCTCTCCTACAGCATCGTCTATAGTCTGGCCGAGAATCTCGAAATCAAGCGGACTGTTCACCTTCACAATCTGGGAATTTCCGCCTGAAACCAGCAGACAGAGATACGGGAACTCAGGGACAGGCATATCCTTGTCATATTGTTTTATGAAGTTGGCAAGTACATGCCCCTGAAGGTGATTTACTTCAATAAGAGGCCTGTCCAGAGCTATTGAAAGTCCCTTTGCGAACGAAGTTCCGACAAGCAGCGAGCCGAGCAGTCCGGGTCCGCGGGTAAATGCGATGGCCGTGATGTCCGAAGCCTTTATGCCTGCCCTGTCTATTGCCTGGCTTACCACAGGGACTATATTCAGCTGATGCGCCCTGGAAGCCAGTTCAGGGATAACCCCTCCGTATGCTTTATGCACATCCTGGCTTGCCAGCACATTGGACAGCAGATAGCCGTCTCTGATTACAGCAGCGGATGTATCGTCACAAGAAGATTCGATGCCCAATATTATATCCATAATTTTACAACGCTTTTCCTTCGGTCGGCAAAATTACGAAATAAATCACTACTTTTGTAAGTTTCACATAAATTGCATCATCATAAAAAAGGCTCTGAAAATACTGTGGCTGACGGCAGTTGCCGTAGTGTCCGTCATAATTGCGGGGATGCTGGCCGTCCAGACCCCGCAAGTCCAGACATTCCTTTCCCGGAAAATCATGGACAGAATCACCACAGGGGCCGATGCCGGAATATCTTTCGGGAAAATCCACATACGTCCTTTCAATACCATAGTCATCAAGGACCTTAAGGTCGTCGACAGGAATCCTTCAGCCCCTGATGCCCTGGATACCTTATTCAAGGCCGAATATGTCATTGCCAGATTTTCGCTCAGAGGACTCAGGGAGAAGGAAGGCCTGCATATCGGAAGGGCCTATGTGCGCGGAGCAGAGATGAATCTGGTAATCGAAGAGCATCAGACCAACCTCGAAAGGATGTTCGGCATCCGTAAAGACAGGGAGAAAAAAGACGGGAAAGGAGACGTTTTCGATATCAGGAGAGCCATGGTGGACAGAATGAGATTCAGACTGCAGAATTTCAGGCACGACTCTCTGCAGACAGCAAAGGGAGGTATCGACTGGAACAGTCTGGACATATACGACATCACTGTCGAAGCCAGGAACATGCGGCTCTCTGACAAAGTCATGTCCGGGACTCTCGACCTGCTTTCCTTCAAAGAAAAAAGCGGATATGCATGCAGTTCCATATCCGGAAGCGCCAGGATAGGGCACGGTGCCGCCGTCATCGAAAACCTGAACATCACCGATGTCTGGTCATCTGTCAATATCCCTGAATTCAGCATGAGCTATATGACAGCCAAGGATTTCAAGGATTTCATACACAATGTAGTACTTGATGCGTCCGTCCGCCGGAGCAGTCTGGGAGCGAAAACACTTTCATTCTTTGTCCCGAGTCTTGGAAACGCATCATTCACGCTTGACATACCGTCGGCATCGGTCAAAGGGACAGTGAATGACCTGACCGTAGAACGACTGGAAACGGATATCCGGGAACAAGGAATGCACCTTTCCCTCAGAGGCGAAATAAGCGGACTGCCGGAAACGGACAATCTTAAGACAGACCTGAGAATTGACAGCCTGAAATTCTCGACTTCATCCGTCGAAGGTATCCTGAGGCTAATTTCAGGAGACAGCACACCTGAAATATCAAAGTATGCAAAAGGCAGCGACTTCACGTTCAAAGGCAAGGCGGAAGGCCCTGCAGACAGCTTGGAACTGGAAGGGACGTTCCGGTCGGATATAGGCGTCATCGTACCCAGACTTACAGTTACGGGACTTGCCGACAGCAGCAGGGACACCAGGATTGCAGGAACGCTCCGGACCCGGAATCTGGATATAGGGAAAGCCGTCGGAAACAGACTCGTACACGGGTGCGACATGTTTGCCAGGCTATCGGCTTCCTTCGGAGCGGAAGGCCCGAGTCTGGTCATTGACTCGCTTATGGTAAGCCGCCTGAATATGAATGGCTACGACTACAAAGGCATAGCGGCAGCCGGCACTCTTGCCAGGAAAGCTTTCAACGGAAAGATAATCTGCAGCGACCCGAACCTGAATTTCCTTTTCCAGGGACTGTTCACATTCTCGAACAAGACACAGAACGCCCTGTATAGATTCTATGCGAACATCGGATACGCGGATCTGAATGCACTCAATCTTGACAAACGGGGAAAGTCCATAGTCAGCCTTCAGACCAGTGCAAATTTCAACAGGATCAGAAGCAGCGACATGCTTGGCAATATCCGCATCAGTGACATCAAGCTGGAAAACGGGGACGGGAAATATGATATCGGGGATATCTCCGTCTCATCCCTTTCGAGCGATTCGCTCTACCGTGTCAGACTGAGTTCCGGTTTTGCCGAAGGCACATTCAGCGGGACCGGCACATTATCGAATTTCATCCGTGACGCCAAGGACCTTACAATACGAAGACAGCTCCCGGCCATTTACCAGGATTCCACATATCTCTGGAACGGGAACAGATATGATTTTTCCTTCAGGTTCTACGATACCATGGACCTGCTGGCGTTTCTTGCTCCGGGCCTGTATATCGCAGAAAACACCTCATTTAACCTGCGCATCGGGAATGAAGGGACGATGGAAGGAAAGCTGGCATCGCAGAGACTCGCCTTCAGGGAGCAGTTCATAAAGGACATGACCCTGGATATCAGGAATGATGAATCCGGGCTCACGGGAGAGCTTGCCGGCGAATTGATAAACGTCGCCACACTCTCCCTGAAAAACAACGTTTTCAGGATTTTCGCCAACAAGGACCATATAGGCGCCGGCTACTCTTATGACAACCAGGGAGAGCTTGTCAACAGAGGAGAACTCTACATTCTCGGAGATCTGTACAGGGACGAAGAAGACAAACTCCTGTACAAAATATCACTTCTGCCGTCAAGCATTTATCTCAACGCCAGAGAATGGAGCATCCTGCCTTCCGAAATGACAGTCCGCGGAAAGGATATCAATGTCGGCAACATAGAATTCCAAAGCGGAGAGCAGTCTCTGAAAATACACGGAGGGGTATCGGATTCCGGGCGGGACACCCTCTTTCTGGATATGGAAAGATTCGATATCTCCATCATGAATCCGCTTCTGGGAAAATCAGCGGCATTTGCCGGAGCGGCAAGCGGAAATGCGTCGCTTGTTTCGGCACCAGGCAACAAATCCCTTCGGGCGGAATTCATCTGTGACTCCACAAGCATCTCCGGAGCCGGGATGGGCACCGTAGTGTTCGGAGGAGACTGGAACAAGGCAGACAGGAACATCAACGCCTCCATAAAGAACTCCTATGCCGGGAAGAGCAGTTTCGACATAACGGGAAGCTACAGCCTGAAACGCAAATATCTGGATGCATCAGCCAGGTTTGACGGACTGGACATATCATGCATGTCACCATATCTGAGCAGCATATTCAGCGAGACCTCCGGCAAGTTGTCAGGCGGATTCTCGGCAAAAGGAAGACTCGGAGCACTGGATGTGGAAAGCGAGGGAGCACGCCTTGACGATGCCACCTTGCGCATAGCCTTTACAAATGTGCCGTACACTGTCAGCGGAGGCTTCCGGCTGGACAGCAGAGGAGTCTACTTCGACAGTATCACACTCGCCGACAGATTCGGGAACAGAGGGAATGTCACCGGAGAAATTTCATTTGACAATTTCAAGGATATAAGATTCGACACCGGAATCAATGCAGAAAGGATTGAATGCATAAACCTTGACGAAAGGATGAACGAATCCTTCTACGGCAATATTTTCGCGACTGCCGGAATCTCGATTACAGGACCGCTCAATTCCATGAAAATGGCAATTGAAGCCACTACGACAGGTCAGGGGCAGCTGCATGTACCTGTCTCGTCTTCAGCCAGCTCATCATCCAGCGACCTGCTTACTTTCAAGAAAGTGGAGACAAATGAGGCTGTTGACCCGTACGAGGCCATGCTGTCACGTTTCCGGAAACAGGAAAAAGCCAAAGGGAATTTCGAAATAAACCTGACAGTTGCAGCCACACCGGGACTTCAGGCCTTTGTCGAAATAGACAAAGCCGCCGGCAACGTCCTTTCCGGCTACGGTTCCGGCACAATCGACCTGGATATCAATCCGAAACGGGACATATTCAACATCAACGGAGACTATACACTTTCGGGAGGGAACTACAGGTTCGTTGCAATAGGCCTTGCAAAAGACTTTTCCATCAATGAAGGAAGTTCCGTGAAGTTCAACGGAGATATCATGGAAAGTACCCTGGACATCGAAGCCACATACACGACAAAGACATCACTGGGAGTCCTGATAGCGGATACATCATCTGTAAGCTCCAGAAGGACAGTCGAATGCGGAATTCACATATCAGACAGGCTGCGAAACCCGAGACTCGATTTCAGCATCAATGTCCCCGACATCGACCCGACTGTAAGGGCAAGGGTGGAAAGTGCTCTCAGTACGGAAGACAAGGTCCAGAAGCAGTTCCTGTCGCTGCTCGTATCGAACAGTTTCCTGCCGGATGAACAGTCAGGCATAGTCAACAACACCTCGCTGCTGACCTCAAGCGTCTCGGAAATAATGTCGAACCAGCTCAACACCATATTCCAGAAACTGGACATTCCTCTGGATCTGGGGCTGAACTACCAGACCAATGAAAGGGGCAACGATATCTTCGATGTGGCCGTATCCACCCAGCTGTTCAACAACAGGGTGATAGTAAACGGAAACATCGGGAACAGGCAGTATTCTTCCGGTAATACGAACGGGGATGTCGTGGGCGATCTCGACATAGAAATCAAGATTGACCGTCCCGGCGCATTCAGGCTGAATCTCTTCTCTCATTCTGCAGACCAGTACACGAACTATCTCGACAATTCCCAACGGAACGGAATTGGTCTCACATACCAGCAGGAATTCAACTCCTTCAAAGAGTTTTTCCGTAACCTGTTCTCAGGAAAGAAACGCAAGGAAGCCATGCAGAGGAAGGAAGAAAAAGCTTTGATAAATGAAGAAAAAGTGACAATACAGATACAGGATGACAACGACTGAAAATCAAATCGCAGGCAAAGGGCGCCTGCTGCTGATTCCTTCTCCCATCGGAGACAACGAGCCTTCCGAAGTGATTCCGGCCCCTGTGCTGGAGATTCTGCGCGGAATAACCGTATTCGTGGTGGAAGAAGTGAGGACTGCACGCAGATACCTTTCCAGGGCAGGACTCAAGGGGCATATAGAAGCCCTGGAGTTCCACGAACTTAACGAACATACCAGACCGGAAGAAATCGATCAGTATATCGGGCTTTTCGACGGAGGTAATGATGTCGGCCTTATATCGGAAGCAGGACTTCCCGCAGTTGCAGATCCGGGCGCCAGACTGGTGGAACTGGCCCACAGGCACGGAATACAGGTGGTCCCTTTTACAGGGCCTTCATCCCTGATGCTTGCACTGATGGCTTCAGGACTCAACGGCCAGTCATTTGCGTTCTGCGGTTATCTCCCGGCAAAGCCGGACGAGAGAAAGGCAAGGCTGAAATCACTTGAAAAACATTCGGCAAACACAGGGCAGACCCAGATATTCATCGAAACACCGTACAGGAACGATGCCATGCTGAAAGACATACTCTCCTGCTGTCACGACAGCACGCGTATATGCATAGCCGCTGACGTTACCATGCCGGACGCATTCATCAGGACACTGACCGTCGGACAGTGGAAAAGGACAGATACGGTCATCGGCAAGCGGCCGGCAGTTTTCCTGATGCAGGGATAGGAAATTGTCTGACCTGAAAATATAATATTATGGGAATACTTGAACTCGAAGGAATGGAATTCCATGCATGCCACGGCTGTCTGGAGCGCGAGAAAATATCCGGAAATCTTTTTACTGTCGATTTCAGGGCGCAAACCGACATGGAAGCCGCGGCTGAAAGCGACCGGCTTGAAGACGCACTTGATTACGGGAAAATATACGATATCATAGCAGAAGTGATGAACGGAGAGCATTCGGACCTGCTGGAACATCTTGCCGGAAAAATCATAAGGAGCATTGCAGCAGGATTTCCCGAGCTGGAAGACTTCTCGGTAAGAGTATCCAAACGCAGACCTCCTGTAAACGGAGTCGCGGCATGGTCAAGAGTAACGCTCTGCCACAACCATAAAAACAGGAAATGAAAAAAAAGATAGCTTTTGTGACTCTCGGATGCAAACTTAACTATGCCGAGACATCGACATACGAAAGAGGATTCTTGGAATCAGGCAAATTCGAAGCCGTTCCATGGGATGCCCATGCAGACATGTATCTGGTGAACACATGCACCGTAACAGAGCATTCCGACAAGAAATGCCGCAACATCATCAGAAAACTCCACAGAGTGTCACCCGATGCGGAAATCATAGTTACAGGATGCTATGCCCAGATGAAAAAGTCGGAAATAGAGAAAATAGAAGGAGTCCGGTTCGTATTCGGAGCCGAAGAGAAAACATCCGTCGTCAGTACCGTTCTGCGGCATCTTGAGGGCAATGACGGTCCGTGCGGCTCTGAAATTTCTTCATTCCTTCCGGCATACTCCAGCGGGGAAAGGACCAGGTCCTTCCTCAAGGTACAGGACGGATGCGACTATTTCTGCGCATATTGTACTGTGCCGTTTGCAAGAGGAAGAAGCAGGAATATTCCCATTGCGGATATCGTGGCACAAGCACATGAGATTGCAGCAAAAGGCATAAAGGAAGTGGTGCTGACCGGTGTGAATACCGGGGATTTCGGCAAGACAACCGGCGAATCCTTCCTGGACCTGATAAAGGCTTTGAACGGAGTGGACGGTATAGAAAGGTACCGGATTTCTTCCATAGAACCGAATCTCCTGACAGAAGAAACGATAGACTGGATAGCATCCGGCACGAAATTCCTTCCGCATTTCCACATTCCGCTCCAGGCGGGCAGTGATACGATTCTGAAGGAAATGGGGAGGAGATACGATACGGCAGCCTTCGAGCAGAAGATAAATTACATACGTGACAAAATGGAGAAGCCGGGAGCTCCTGAAGTTTTTTTCGGAATAGACGTAATAGTCGGTTTTCCTGGTGAAAGCGACGACCTGTTCATGGAAACATACAGCTTTCTGAAAGACCGGATCAGACCTGCATTCATCCACATCTTCCCATACTCCAGAAGGAAAGGCACCAGGGCCGATGCCATGAAAAACCAGATACAGGACTCTGTCAAGACAGACAGAGTCAGGATGCTGGAGGACCTGTGCGGGAAACTTCACTCCGAATTCATAGCAAGGAACAGAGGAGTACATGAAAAAGTGCTGTTCGAGAGCTCGGACAAAAACGGGAAAATGTTCGGCTACACAGGGAACTACATCAGAATCGAAAGGCCGTATGATGCAGACCTTGTCGGAAAAATCGTTGACATGACCATTTAACCGGATTGGGAGAAACACACTATGGTTACCAGACTGACATTCCTGGGTACAGGCACTTCACAGGGAGTGCCCATGATAGGATGCGACTGCAGCGTATGCAAGTCGGCTGACCCAAAGGACAAAAGGTTCAGGTCCTCCGCTTTTGTCGAATACGGAGGGCTGAAAATACTTGTAGATGCAGGCCCGGATTTCAGGTCGCAGATGCTCAGGGCCGGCATCAGGCATATCGACGCCATACTTCTGACACACAACCACAAGGATCACACCGGAGGACTGGACGATGTCCGGGCTTTCAACTATATAGAACGGGCGCCGATAAGGATATATTGCGAGAAATATGTAGAAGAATCGCTACGGCGCGAATATTCGTATGCTTTCGCGGAACACAGGTATCCCGGTGTCCCCGAATGGCAGATTTCAAACATTGACGGGCATCCGTTCACCGTATGCGAAAACATACCTGTCAGAAAACTCGTATGGGTCGAAGGCAAAGGATATGAAAAGATACCCGTATCGGCTGAAGAATGGGCGGCGGAGCATCACCCGGAGAAAGCAGGGAAAGGGGAATATCATCCGGAACAGGCGGAAGTCATACCCATAAGAGGGAAACACTTCATGCTGCCGGTACTGGGCTACAGATTCGGCAGGATAGCATATCTGACTGATATGAATTTCATCCCGGAGTCGGAATTTCCGAAACTGGAAGGGCTCGACCATTTCATAATCAACTGTGTGCGCAGAGGAAAACATATTTCGCACTTTTCCCTTGAAGAAGCGGTAGCCGTAGCGCAGAAAGTCGGAGCCGCGCACTCATGGCTGACACACCTGTCACATCAGCTGCCGCGGTATGAAGACCTGTGCAGGGAACTTCCCGAAAACATCCGGCCCGCCTATGACGGACTGGTCATAGAGGCCTGAACTAAATCCTGTACGGAGGCACCTCTCCCCTGTCTATCATGTCGCGCAGCTCCCCTATATAGTCTCCCCCGTCCTGCGATGAAGGGGAACCGAATTTTACGGAAATGTCAGACAGAGTATAGTTTCCTTCCTTTTCATCCAGAATGTAACTTGTCAGGGCCTTTCTGATACCGGACGCTCCGGCAGACGCCGCGCGGCAGACATCACAGGTTCCGCAATCTTCCGATTCCGCCTGGCCGAAATATTCCAGAAGATAGCGGCTGCGGCAGGTATCTTCTTCTTTTATGTACGATATCATCTTCTCTGTCCTGGCCGCAGACGTGTCCCGGAGCTGTCCGTATCTGGCGGAACTCAGTTTCACGTCTTTCGGATGCAGTCTGTTCTCTCTCAAATATATGACAGTAGTATGATCGCACGGGATGTATTTTATCACATGCTCCACAGACAGCAGATACAGAAGTCTTCTGAGCTGGGGGACGGACACACCGGACAATGATGCCAGACAGTCCTCGTCAACAGAGACCGGATACGAGAACACGCCGGTATACTTGCGCATCAGCATTTCCACGACACCGGCCATAGCAGGCTCCGGAAGCTCCACATCATACAGAGACTGCCTGTCCACCACAAACTGCACCCTTGCAGGAATATCGGCATCCTCAAGCACTGTCCAGTGGTCTTCCCTTTCGATGTACTTTATGGCATAATATGCCATTGAACGGTTCAGCTTGAAGTGCTTGCAGAAAGCATCCAGATCAAACTTGAGCTGCATCCCCATCCCGGCCTCATAAGGAATCTGATAGAAGGAATGGACCTTGTGGTAGATATCTTCTATGTACTCTATAGGAGGATATGAAATCTTCTCCGTCTGACGCAGACGCCTGACATCGCTTCCGTTCCACAGGAGAACAGCATACGATCGTCTCCCGTCCCTTCCGGCCCTTCCTGCTTCCTGAAAATACGCTTCCGGAGAATCAGGTACGTCAAAATGCACCACATACCGCACGTCGGGCTTGTCTATGCCCATACCGAAAGCATTGGTGCATACCATGATCCGGACCTTGTCCGACTTCCAGTCTCCCTGCCTGGAAGAACGCAGGCCGGGCCCGAGTCCGGCATGATAGAAAGAACTGGAAAGGCCCTGGGAGTTGAGGAACGATGAAAGTTCCTCGCATTTGTTGCGGTTCCTCACATATACAATCCCTGTCCCGGGGACCGACTTGCAGATATTCAGAAGCTGTCCCATCTTGTCCTCGCACCGGCGGACAATATAGGAAAGGTTCGGACGTTCAAAACCGCTTTTGAGCAGAAGCTTCTCCCTGAAGCGGAGTCTTTCCATTATGTCTTCCGCCACCTGCGGGGTAGCGGTAGCAGTCAGGGCAATGACAGGAGCGTCGGTTTCATCGCGCAACTTTCCTATTTCCAGATAGTCAGGACGGAAGTCGTACCCCCACTGGGATATGCAATGCGCTTCGTCGACCACGATATAGCTCACATTCATTTCCCTGACATATCTTCTGAAAAGTTCTGTGGAGAGCCTTTCCGGAGAAAGGTACAGAAACCTGAAATCGCCGTATGCCGCATTGTTCAGATTAAGTTCGACTTCCCTTCGGGTCATCCCCGTATGCACTGCCAGGGCCTTTACGCCCCTTTCTGTCAGATTCTGCACCTGGTCCTTCATCAGGGCGATCAGAGGCGTGACCACCAGAGCCACTCCTTCCTTCATCAGCCCGGGCACCTGGAAACACACAGACTTGCCTCCGCCTGTAGGCAGAATTGCAAGGACATCACGTCCCCCGACCGCGGCCTCCACTATTTCACGCTGCATCGGACGGAATGACTCATGGCCCCAATATTTCTTCAGCACCTCCAGCGGTGACAGACAGCCCTCTTCTTCTTTACCGTACATCTCTTCTCCTCCGTTGACTGACACTGAAAAACTGTCCCGGTTCATTCTTACGGAACAGTTTCAGGGAATTGGCACATTTTGTGCAGTTGATTATAAGGTTTTGCCGGTCAGATTTGAAAATCTTTCCATGAAGACAAAAGTAAGAAAATTCCATATCAAAAATTTGACCTGTCGCAAAAATATTTTATTTTTGCACCGCACAAACTGGAATTCATAAAGTTGTAAACCTTTTATAAAGCTTTTATTATGAGTAAAATTGATTTGACCAAGTACGGCATCACAGACGTGAAGGAAATTCTTCACAACCCGTCTTACGAGGTTCTCTTTGCTGAAGAGACAAAAGATTCACTCGAGGGTTATGAAAAAGGCCAGGTTACCGAGCTCGGTGCTGTCAACGTAATGACAGGTATCTACACCGGACGTTCTCCTAAAGACAAATTCTTTGTTTATAACGAGGCCAGCAAAGACACCGTATGGTGGACTTCTGACGAATACAAGAATGATAACAAACCATGCTCTGAAGAGGCTTGGGCAGACCTTAAGGCAAAGGCTGTAAAACAGCTTTCAGGCAAGAGACTTTTCGTAATGGATACTTTCTGCGGAGCAATCCCTGCTACCCGCCTCAAAGTACGTTTCATTATGGAAGTCGCATGGCAGGCTCACTTCGTAAAGAACATGTTCATCCGTCCTACAGAGGAAGAACTTGCAAACTACGGCGAGCCTGATTTCGTATCATTCAACGCCGCAAAGGCAAAGGTAGAGAACTACAAGGAGCTCGGACTCAACTCCGAGACAGCCACAGTATTCAACCTCAAGACCAACGAGCAGGTTATCCTGAACACATGGTACGGCGGTGAAATGAAGAAAGGCATCTTCTCCATCATGAACTACCTCAACCCTCTCCGCGGAATAGCTTCAATGCACTGCTCTGCAAACACCGACAAGGAAGGAAAGAGCACAGCCATCTTCTTCGGACTTTCAGGAACAGGAAAGACTACCCTTTCAACAGACCCTAAGAGACTCCTCATCGGTGATGACGAGCACGGCTGGGATGACGAAGGAGTATTCAACTACGAAGGCGGATGCTACGCAAAGGTCATCAACCTTGACAAGGAAAGCGAGCCGGATATCTACAACGCCATCAGAAGGGATGCCCTCCTTGAGAACGTTACAGTAGACGCTGCCGGAAAGATCGACTTCGCTGACAAGAGCGTTACAGAGAACACCCGCGTATCCTACCCTATCGACCACATCGAGAACATCGTAAAACCGGTCTCAAAGGGTCCTCACGCAAAACAGGTGATTTTCCTTTCTGCCGATGCATTCGGAGTGCTTCCTCCGGTTTCCATCCTTACTCCTGAGCAGACACAGTACTACTTCCTTTCAGGATTTACCGCTAAGCTTGCAGGTACAGAGCGCGGCATCACAGAGCCTACTCCTACCTTCTCTGCATGCTTCGGTGCGGCATTCCTTTCACTCCACCCTACAAAATACGGAGAGGAGCTCGTCAAGAGAATGAACGCTGTAGGTGCAAAGGCATATCTCGTAAACACAGGATGGAACGGAACAGGAAAACGTATCTCAATCCGTGACACCCGTGGAATCATCGACGCTATCCTCGACGGTTCAATCGAGAAAGCCCCTACAAAGAAAATCCCTTACTTCGACTTCGAAGTGCCTACCGAGCTTCCAGGCGTAGATCCTGCCATCCTCGACCCTCGCGACACTTACGCTGACGCAAGCGCATGGGATACCAAAGCAAAGGATCTTGCAGGCCGTTTCATCAAGAACTTCGAGAAGTTCACAGGCAACGAACTCGGCAAGTCCCTCGTTGCAGCAGGCCCTAAGCTCTAGAAAACTGATTTCACTTATAGTACAGGGAGGCCCCGGAAACCGGAGCCTCTCTTTCTTTTTGTCCAACCGGGGTAACAATGGGCCGAAAAACCTGTATATTTGTCGCTGACACGCAACAGTATATTTGTCCTGAAACCATTAGGAATGAAATGCTTGACCTTATTTACATTTTATAATAAATGAAACGGAATCCTCGGTGACATCAATGACATTGACACGGACTACCTGAAAGGTCTTGGTCCTGTGAAGACAGTCACTCTCGAAGAGATATTCGGATATTGAAACGACATGCGTTACCGACCGCCATACGGCAGCCGGTAACCGTAACTGCCGCAATAAAAGGAAAAGAGCCGCACAAAGTGCAGCTCTTTTCCTTTATAATACTCTCCGTAAGGAGAAATACTATTTCTTCTTGTATCTCTGATAGAATTTGTCGACGCGTCCTGCAGTGTCCACGAGCTTCATCTTTCCTGTGTAGAAAGGATGTGAAGTATTTGAAATTTCGACTTTCACTACCGGATATTCAACTCCGTTGACCTCGATGGTCTCTTTTGTGTTTGCGCATGAACGGGTGATGAAAACCTCTTCATTCGACATATCCTTGAAAGCTACAAGACGGTAGTTTTCGGGATGAATTCCTTTTTTCATTTCCTTTAAAATTTAGTTAACTGTAATTTCAGGGCGCAAAGGTAAGACATTATTCTTAACTGTCAAAGCCTTTGGCCTATTTTTCAGGAATATTTTCAAGGGTTGCGGTAACGAACTTCCACCATTTCTCCACAGAAGGGATATTTGTCCTTTCATCCGGAGAATGAGGGCTGAGGATTGTAGGTCCGCATGAAACCATATCCCAGTGAGGATAGGCGCCTCCAAGTATACCGCACTCAAGACCCGCATGAATAGCCATCACGGCAGGTTCCTTGCCATAAAGGCCCTTGTACACATCCTTCATGACATGCAGGACAGGAGATGAATTGTCCGGAGCCCATCCCGGATATCCTCCTGAATACTCCACTTTGAATCCTGCCAGTTCAAACACTGCACGAGCCTCTTCCGCCATGGCATCCTTTGCGGAATCAACGGAACTGCGCATAAGGGTCTTGACGAAAAGACTGCCGTTCTCGGACTTTACGATGGCAGTGTTGTTGGATGTCTCTACAAGTCCCGGCATGGCATCGCTCATTCTCCACACACCGTCCGGGCATCCGCTTACGGCACGGACTGCGGCAAGAGCTGTCTCCCCGGCAATGTACCCGGCAGGTACAGAATCAAGTGCTTCTGCAGACACTGCGGCATCAGGGTCTGTCACTGCATATTCGGACCTGACAGCAGCACAGACTGCATCCACTGACTCCATGACTTCCGCCACCTTGTCTTCCGGAACAAGTATCTGGGCAAAAGCTTCTCTCGGGATGGCGTTTCTGAGACTTCCACCGTCGATTGACACAAGTCTTACACCCATATCCCTGAGCAGAGGGAGCAGAGTCCTGGCCATGATTTTATTGGCATTGGCCCTGTAGAGGATTATGTCCATACCGGAATGTCCTCCTTTGAGTCCCTTGACAGTCAGCATGAAAGGCTTGTATCCGGGCTCGGCGGACACAGTCTTGTAAGGCATCGATGCAGTAATGTCCAGACCTCCGGCACATCCTACATAGAGTTCTCCCTCCGTCTCGGAATCCAGGTTTATGAGAATATCCCCTTCAAGTATTCCGGGCTTCAGTGCACGCGCTCCGGTCATCCCGGTCTCCTCGTCTACAGTCACCAGGACTTCTACCGGACCGTGTTTCAGATCTTTCGACTCAAGGACCGACATGGCCACTGCCACACCCAGACCGTTGTCGGCACCGAGTGTCGTACCCTTTGCCCTCACCCACTCTCCGTCAATCCATGCTTCAATGGGATCATTCTCGAAATCATGCACCTTGTCGGCGTTCTTCTGAGGCACCATGTCGATGTGTCCCTGAAGAATGACACCTTTGCGGTTTTCCATTCCCGGAGTCGCCGGTTTCCTTATTATTATGTTGCCGACCTCATCCTTTATGGTTTCAAGACCGAGGGACTTCCCGAATTCATACAGGAATTCCACTGCCTTTCCTTCTTTCTTTGAAGGACGCGGTATCTGTGTAAGGGCATAAAAATTCTTCCAGACCAGCTGGGGATTCAAATCTTTCAATTCCATTTTACCTGATTATTAGAAAAATTATTGTACTTCAACATTCAAAGGGAAAGAGCTCTCGACTCCGAGCTGATAGACAGGGACTCTGCACTGGAACAACACATTCATTCCGTCCGTGAGCCTGACTGTACAGAGTGCCGGTATCCGGTACATTACCGATGACCTGGACTTTTTGTACGTTTTCTTGTCTTCGGCGGCCGCTGCGGCCACTTCCTGCGGAATGACCTCAAGGATCACAGGCTTGCCGGAAACATTCTCCGGAGGAAGCAGGCCTGCCGAGTCGGACAGACGGAAAGCGACATAAAGCTGGTTCTCGCGGTCCCTCTCGGGAACCACCTCGAATGTCATCTTCTGTGTCTGGTATTCCGAATATCCCGTAAACATGGACATGTATTCCTTTTCAAGTCTTGTAAGCTCGGCGACGGCGGCCCCCATGGCCTCGCCGCTATAAGTGGCATCCGTGTCTCCGGTTACGATCTGATAACGTTTTTCCCTGATATCGAATATCATTGCCGCAGTCTCGGCGGCCCGCTTCTCCTCTGATTTCTCCACTATGATTTCCTGTCTGACAGCTACCCGGCTGTATGCGGACTCGTTCTTGACATTGCGGTACAGGGTGGCGGCTTCCGATGTAAGGTTGGATGTAAGGCCGATTTCCGAAAAGTCTCCTGAAACCGGGGACGGGAATCTCCATACCGACTCTGTCCCGAAGTTCCCGTCCGACCCTGCGACAAGCCCCATCGAAGTGAGTCTGAGAAAGGCCGCATCCGTCCTTTCATCGCCGGTATCAAGCAGATACCTGCTGCCATGATCAGCCTCCACATAAGGGGTAAGGCTCACCTTGGATATAGTGTATGAACGGGAATCTTTCTGCCTTGCTTCCACGCCGAGATATTTCGAAGCATATCTTGCGTACGGTCCGGCGTAGAAATTTTCCTGCACCGCCTCGACTTCAAGCACAAGCGAAGTCGCCGGAAGACTGTATGACAATACGCCCTGAGGGTCCGGCTGCGATCTCTTCTGCGCGCTCATGGAGAAACCGCATGCAAGCAGTCCGGCGCAAAGCAACACACATCTGAATTTCATAATATCCGATTTAAATTGATTTACTGGTCTACAGATAAAGCATATCTTAGCAAAGATAATGATTTTCGTTCACGATAACGATTTTCTGACCATATTTTATTACCTTTGTCTGCACTATGGAAAACAGTTGCCGGAAATAAATCACAAAAACCATAAATCTTATGTTCAAAGGTCAACCTAAAGGGCTCTTCGCCCTTGCTCTCGCCAACACAGGTGAAAGGTTCGGATACTACACCATGTTGGCGATTTTCGTCCTGTTCATCCAGGCAAAATTCGGATTCACAGCAGCTGAATCGACACAGATTTACGGAGGATTCCTAGCTGCGGTATATTTCATGCCGCTGCTCGGAGGATTCCTAGCCGACAAGATCGGATTCGGGAAGTGCGTCACCATCGGTTTCGCGGTAATGTTTCTCGGCTACCTCTGCCTCACCATCCCGACAGAAGCGAATGCAATGGGCAAAGTCGCCATGTTCGGAGCGCTTGCCCTGATAGCGGCAGGTACCGGACTGTTCAAGGGAAACCTACAGGTGATGGTCGGAAACCTCTATGACAGCCCTGAGTATTCATCCAAGAGGGATGCCGCATTCAGCCTTTTCTATATGGCGATAAACATCGGTGCTATGTTCGCCCCTACTGCAGCCAAAGCCGTCACCAACTTCTTCCTCGGAAAGTCCGGACTGGTATACAACGCAAATGTTCCGGCGCTTGCACACCAGTTCATCGACGGATCCATAACTCCTGAAAACACTGAGAAGCTCACAAGCCTCATGAATTCGATGTCAGGCGCATCAGGGATGGATCTCATGACGTTCAGCCAGACCTACATCGAAAAGCTTTCCACTTCATACAGCTACGGATTCGGAGTAGCCTGCATATCACTGATAGTATCAGTGCTCATATATTTCTGCTGCCGCAGCTGGTTCAAGCATGCCGACGTAAACGCGAAACAGGCCAAAGCCGCCCACACCAACGAGCCGGAGCTCACCCCGGCACAGACCAAGAGCCGTATCATCGCCCTTTTGCTCGTCTTCGCTGTCGTAATCTTCTTCTGGATGGCATTCCATCAGAACGGAGGCACGATGACCATATTCGCCCGCGACTATACTGAAAACGTGGCGACCGGCTTCACCCGCATCGGATTCAATATCGGCTGTCTCGCCCTGATAGCCATATCTGTCTATACACTCTTCGGAGCATTCCAGTCCGAGACACGGAACGGCAAGTTCGCATCAGGAATCGCCACCGTGGTGCTTTGGGGTGCAGCATACTGGATTTATTCAGGAATGCCCGAGACCGTATCCGTACAGCCGTCAGACTTCCAGCAGTTCAATCCGTTCTATGTGGTTGCCCTTACTCCTATTTCAATAGCATTGTTCAGCGCACTGGCCAAAAAAGGCAAGGAACCTTCTGCTCCGCGCAAGATCGGAATGGGAATGTTCGTAGCCGCTCTCGGCTTCCTCATCCTGGCCATCGGATCAATCGGACTGCAGTCTCCTAAGGAACTCGGCGGTACCGTAAGCCCTGATCTGGTTTCACCGACATGGCTCATGAGTACATATCTCGTCCTGACTTTTGCCGAGCTGCTGCTCTCACCTATGGGAATATCATTCGTTTCAAAGGTGGCTCCTCCCAAATACAAAGGAGCCATGATGGGATGCTGGTTTGCAGCCACTGCAGTCGGCAACTATCTGACTTCTGTACCGGGACTGCTCTGGAACAAACTTCCGCTGTGGGGAGTATGGACAATCCTGATTGCCCTGTGCCTCATCTCGTTCGTGGTGATTTTCTCAATCATGAAGAAAATCGAGAGCGCCACAGAATAGGCCAGGTCCGGACAGACGGAAATCAATACGGATAAAAATAAAGGGAACCCCGGAAGCGTCATATTGCTTCCGGGGTTCCTGTTTGATTTGTCCGGCCAGCCCCTCGGTTGCCACTGCGGCTACAGGTATCTGCCATGACGCTTCCAGTAAAAATATCCCCACGCAGCGACAGCCGTATAGGCCGCATATAGCACGGTCATGAAATACAGACCCTGGGACAGGCACATCACCATAGTAAGTATGTCCGCCGCTATCCAAAGAAACCACTGCTGAAGATAAGATCTGCCGAGCCACCATGTCGCGATGGCACTCAGCATGGCCACCGATGCATCCATTACCGACATGGAATCTCCAAGCAGGTCCATCAGCAGGACCAGAAGAGCCGTTCCCGCAAGCATTACAGCCAGACTCCGCCATGCCGTACCCGCCGGGAGGCGTGACAGATGCACCGACGCCTGTCCGCTGTCGGATACGTCTCCGGCCAAAGCCAGCCTTTTCGCGTCCCTGCGCCACTGGTACAGTCCCCAGAACGCTATCACAAAATAATATACATTCAATACTGACGAGGCATACAGTCCCTGGTCGAAAAACACATACACCGTGGCCGCGCTCGTCAGCATCCCGAGAATCCACATCGCATTCTTCTGCTTCACCTCAAGCAGGACATATATGATGCCTGTAACCAGAGAGAAAATCTCCCAGATATTGTCAGCGAAATAATTCCACATTTCCATAAACGGATTCCTCCAGTTTCATTAAAAACCCGGTAAAGATAGTCAGAAACCGAGAGAAAAGGAAATTGGACAAGTTCATTTTCTTTACCGAGGCTTCTTGTTATATTTGCCTTCGGAAACACAATACGACACCGATATGGACAACGCAATCACAGAAGAAGGGAAATGGGAGACCGTCAGCAGCGAATATCTTTTCAGGCGTCCGTGGCTGACGGTCCGCCACGACAAGGTCCGGCTCCCCGACGGACGCATCAACCCGGAATACTACGTACTTGAATACCCTGACTGGATAAACATACTGGCAATAACGGAAGACGGGAAGTTCGTGTTCGAGCGCCAGTACCGCCACGGGCTCGGCAAGACCTGCTATGAAATCCCCGCAGGTGTCATCGAGCAAGGAGAGACGCCTCTCGAAGCCGCACGCCGGGAACTTCAGGAAGAAACCGGATACGGAGAAGGCGAATGGTCTCCTCTCATGACCATCTCAGGCAACCCGAGCACCACCAGCAACATCACCCACTGTTTTCTGGCCAGGGGCGTAAAAAAAATCTCCGGCCAGCACCTCGATGCGACCGAAGATATTACCGTATGTCTGCTGGATGAAGCCCAGGTGAAAGACCTGCTTGTCAATGACCAGATCAGGCAGGCCCTCATGGCAGCTCCGCTCTGGAAATACTTCTCCGGCAAGCTATAGGACTTCAAGAAGCTCCACCGTAAACACCAGAGCGCTGTACGGAGGGATGGAACCTGGAGCGCCGTGCTCACCATAGCCGATACTGTAAGGAATGTACAGTTCCCATTTTGACCCCTCCTGCATGAGCTGAAGAGCTTCTGTCCATCCGGCAATCACCTGATTGACCCCGAAAACTGCAGGCTCTCCCCTGTCATACGAACTGTCAAACTTGGTTCCGTCCGGAAAAGTTCCGCAGTAGTGGCACTTCACCTTGTCTTTAGGCCCCGGTTTCTTTCCGGATCCGGCCGCAAGGATCCTGTACTGCAGGCCGCTCGGAAGGGTCACCACTCCCTCTTTCCTTGAATTTGCAGAAAGGAACTCCTCACCTTCACGCTTCATGGCAGCGCCCATTGCCGCAGCCTCGGATTTCTGCCTGTTCTCAAGATCGGCAAAATACTTGTCCAGCAGTCTGGCGGCCTCCTCGAAAGGTATAGCCGGCGCATTTCCCGTAAGGACAGCCTTCAGGCCTGCGGTAAAATCATCGAAAGAAACCTCCTTTATACCGGAAGATACCATATTGTGGGCGATGCTCATGCCCAGTGCATAACTGTTCTTATCCATAAAACAAAATCAATTAAATACATCGCAAATTTAGAACAAAATTTTATTGTCCCACCTGACATACAATTGAATTTATCTTTATATTTGTATGATTTTAACTGCAAATAATCAGTACAGATATAGTTTATTTTCACAAGAACAATTAACCGTCATATAAAATGAACAATCTGCTTTTTCTAGGAAACATCGGTGCCGGCGAAATCATTCTCATCGCCCTGGTCGTCATATTGCTTTTCGGAGCCAAGAAAATCCCTGAACTCATGAAAGGACTCGGGAAAGGAGTGAGAAGCTTCAAGGAAGGCATCAGCGATATCGAAAAAGACATCAACAAGGAAATCGAAAAATAGGAAACATTTAAACTTACATACTTGTTTAATAATCACTAAAACATCTTAAGAAATGGCAAATGAAATGTCCAGAAGGTCGTTCCTGAAAAAAGGTGCGGCGGCAGCGGTCGGAATGTCGGTCGCTCCAAACATTATCCTGGGAAAAGGCTTCGGAGCTGCCCCGGCTCCGTCCAAAGACAAGCTCAACATCCTTGGAGTAGGTGTCGGAGGCAGAGGCGCAGCAGTCCTCAGGGCACTTGAAAGCGAAAACATCATAGGACTGTGCGATGTGGACTGGAACTATGCCGACCACGTGTTCAAGCGCTATCCGGGCGCAAAGAAATACAATGACTACCGCAGGATGTTCGACGACATGCTCGACCAGGCAGACGCGGTTGTCGTGGCGACGGCAGACCACACACACGCAGTAATCGCAGCCCAGGCCATAGCAGCCGGCAAGCACGTATATGTGGAAAAACCTCTTACCCACACGGTTTATGAGTCACGACTGCTCACCAAACTGGCAGCAAAATACAAGGTAGCGACCCAGATGGGCAACCAGGGCGCTTCCGGCGAAGGCGTAAGAAAGATCTGCGAATGGATCTGGAACGGAGAAATCGGAGAAGTCAGAAAAGTAGAGGCATTCACTGACAGGCCTATCTGGCCGCAGGGCCTCGCCCGTCCGGAAAAAGAGGACAGGATCCCCAAGACACTGAACTGGGAGTCATTCATCGGCCCGGCTCCAATGAGACCATACAATGCAATATATACCCCATGGAACTTCCGCGGATGGTGGGACTTCGGTACAGGAGCTCTCGGAGACATGGCCTGCCACATCCTCCATCCTGTATTCAAGGGACTCAAGCTCGGCTATCCTACAAAAGTCCAGGGAAGCTCGACCCTGCTTCTCAACGAGTCTGCACCTAACGCACAGATGATCAAGTTCGTATTCCCTGCAAGGGACAACATGCCGAAAGTGGCCATGCCTGAAGTCGAGGTGACATGGTATGACGGAGGTCTGAAGCCGAACCGTCCGGAAGGACTTCCTGCAGGCAAAGACCTGAATATGGAAGGCGGCGGAGTCATCTTCTACGGAACCAAGGACACCCTCATCTGCGGATGCTACGGAGTGAATCCGTATCTGGTATCAGGACGCAACCCTGAAGTCCCTCATGTTCTCCGCGAAATCACACTTTCCCACCAGATGGACTGGGTGCGTGCATGTAAGGAAGACCCTGAGTACAGGGTACCTAGCGCATCAGACTTCAGCGAAGCCGGTCCTTTCAACGAAATGGTCGTAATGGGAGTGCTTGCAGTAAGGCTCCAGAGCCTCAACCAGGAACTCGAATGGGACGGACCGAACATGAGATTCACCAACATTCCTGAGGGCGCAACCATCAGGACTGTCATCAAGGACGGATTCCAGATCAATGACGGACATCCTACCTTCGACAAGACATGGACAGAGCCAGTGGATGCTAACCGGTTTGCCCAGGAGCTCATCAAGCATACATACCAGCACGGCTACTCACTTCCTGAAATGCCTCGTTAGCCATACGAAAATAAACCGAACTAATAAATAATCATATGAAACGCGTATTTTTATTTGCCGCAAGCCTTGCAATGATCATGACCATGGCTTCATGCGGCAACCAGAACAACAAGAAAGCATCCAAAGAGGGTACTGCAGAAACAAAGGCTGCACCTGAATACAAACTTCTTGACAAACCTCAGGTAGACCTTTCAGAATTCCCGGTTGACGAAGACGGGTATTATGTAATCTTCGACGGCAAGACAATGAAAGGCTGGAGAGGATACGGAAAGGACAACGTACCTGCAAGATGGGTAGTCGATGACGGCGCCATCAAATTCACAGGCTCCGGCGGAGGCGAAGCTCAGGCAGGAGACGGCGGAGACCTTATCTTCTCCCATAAGTTCAAGAATTTCGAGCTGGAGTTCGAATGGAAAGTGTCAAAAGGCGGAAACTCTGGAGTACTCTATCTTGCACAGGAAGTCACCACAGAGAAGGACGGCCAGACTATCCTTGAGCCTATCTATATTTCAAGCCCTGAATATCAGGTCCTTGACAATGCAAACCATCCTGACGCGAAACTTGGAGTAGACGGCAACAGGCAGTCCGCATCACTCTATGACATGATTCCGGCCAAACCTCAGAACCAGAAACCTTACGGCGAGTGGAACAAAGGCAAGATCATGGTCTACAAGGGTACTGTAGTTCACGGACAGAACGACGCGAACGTAGTTGAGTACCACCTGTGGACACAGCAGTGGACAGACATGCTCCAGGCAAGCAAGTTCAGCCAGGAGAAATGGCCTCTGGCTTTCGAGCTCCTTAACAACTGCGGAGGAGAGAACCATGAAGGCTATATCGGATTCCAGGATCATGGCGATGACGTGTGGTTCCGCAACATCCGTGTCAAAGTCCTTGAATAAGACATCACATTCAGAAACCAATAGAGAGACCGGTCACGTATCGGTCTCTCTTCATAAAAAGACATGTTTATGAAGACAGGTATCATAATGGCAACCATAGCAGCTGCGGCACTCACAGTATCCTGTACCCAGACAGAAGGAACAGCATCTCAGGCTCAGCAGAATAAGGACATCGCAGTACAGCTCTATTCTGTCAGGGATCTGATCGGGGCATTCGGAAACAGTTCAAGCGACTACAAGCCTCTTCTCGACACTCTTGCAAACATGGGATATACAGCAGTAGAAGCGGCAAGCTATTCCGATGACGGGAAATTCTACGGTCAGGATCCGGCCCGGTTCAAGGCTGACGTAGAGGCAGCAGGGCTTGAAGTCCTTTCATCACACTGCAACAAATACCTTTCAGCGAAAGAAATCAGTACGGGAGACTTCTCCGAGTCACTTGAATGGTGGGACAGATGCATCGCGGCCCACAAGGCAGCAGGAATGAAATACATTGTCATGCCGTATCTTGGAGTTCCGGCAACACTCAAGGAACTTCAGGCATACTGCGACTATTTCAATGAAGTGGGCAGGCGCTGTCTTGAAAACGGCATGAGATTCGGATATCACAACCATGCCCATGAATATCAGAAAGTAGAAGGCGAAGTCATGTACGACTACATGCTCCGGCACACCGATCCGGAATATGTATTCTTCGAAATGGATGTATACTGGACAGTCATAGGCGATGCCAGCCCTGTGGATTATTTCAAGAAATATCCGGGCAGGTTCAGAGTCCTTCATATCAAGGACGAACGTGAAATCGGCCAGAGCGGCATGGTAGGCTTTGACGCCATCTTCAGGAATGCAGAGACCGCAGGTGTGGAAAATATTGTCGTGGAAGTGGAAAGATACAGCTACGATGATATTGCGCGCAGCATCAGGGAAAGTATCGAATACCTTGAAGCCGCACCGTTTGTCCCAGCCTCATATCCTGCAGGCAAATAGCCGGAGGAAGATAAACGTATAAGATAATCCCGCCCGGGTAGGGCGGGATTATTTTTTAGGGGGGGCGGAAGAAAGCAAGCTGGCTTCCGGCATTTGCAAGTGAGCCGGCATTGCTGTATATTTGCCCTCCAAAACGAAAACAAATGACACAGGAGAAAGAAGAAATAAAAGGAACGGCCCTTCAGACAGAGGAAGGAGAAGATGGAGGAATGACATTCTGGGGACACCTTGAAGTGCTGAGATGGGCACTTATGCGGGTAGTCATAGTGCTTCTGATATGTGTGGTAGGATGCTTTATCGCCATGCCGTACATTTTCGATGATTTTGTCCTCGGCCCCACCAGTTCGGATTTCTTCCTCTACCGGCTGCTTTCCGGACTCCCCTTCTTCAACTTCGCAGACAAGAGCTTCCACGTCGATATAATCAACATCAACGTAGCATCACAGTTCATGACGCACATCACCACGTCATTCTGGTTCTCACTCGTGATCATATTCCCGTATCTGATATACGAAATATGGAAATTCATCAAGCCTGCCCTATTCAAGGAAGAGGAAAAGAACATAGGATTTGCATTCGGATTCGGTACATTCATGTTCTTCCTCGGATGCGCAGTCGGATACTGCCTGGTCTTCCCGTTCACTTTCAGGTTCCTTACCGAATACCAGATAAGTGAAAGCATCACCAACCAGATCAACCTGAACTCCTATATGGGCAATTTCCTTATGATGATCTTCGTCATGGGAGTAGTATTCGAGCTTCCGTTGCTGTCATGGGTGCTGTCAAGACTGGGCATTGTGAACAGGGAATTCCTGAAGCAGTACAGACGACATGCGGTAGTGGTGCTGCTCGTGCTTTCGGCCGTCATCACCCCGTCCGGAGACCCGTTCACTCTGATGGTCGTGTTCATCCCTCTGTATCTGCTTTATGAACTGGGTATAAGGCTCGCCAGAAAGAAACCTGTAGAAGAAACGGAATAGGATAAAAAAAGCCGGGCTTTTGACAAGTCCGGCTTTTTAATGGTTTTCCTCGGATTATTCAGCTTTTCCGTCTGAACCGAGAACGTTCACGATCTTGTGCATATAAAGCTTCTTCATCTCGTCACGAGCAGGTCCGAGGTACTTGCGTGGGTCGAACTCTGCAGGTTTCTCTGCGAATACCTTACGGATGGCAGCGGTCATTGCAAGACGGGAGTCTGAGTCGATGTTGATCTTGCATACTGCTGATTTGGCAGCTTTGCGAAGTTCCTCCTCAGGAATACCGATAGCTGCTTCGAGCTTTCCGCCATACTGGTTGATCATGTCTACATACTCCTGCGGAACTGATGAAGAACCGTGGAGAACGATAGGGAATCCCGGAAGCTCCTTCATCACGCCGTCGAGGACGTCGAATGCGAGTGGCGGAGGCACCAGACGGCCTGTCTTAGGGTCAAGATGGCACTGCTCCGGCTTGAACTTGTATGCCCCGTGTGAAGTTCCGATAGAGATAGCGAGCGAGTCGCATCCTGTCTTGCTTGTGAAGTCAACCACTTCCTCAGGACGGGTATAAGTGTGATGCTCTGCAACAACCTCATCCTCAACGCCTGCAAGGACTCCAAGCTCACCCTCTACAGTAACGTCGAACTGGTGTGCATACTCAACGACTTTCTTTGTGAGAGCCACGTTCTCTTCATATGGAAGGTGTGAACCGTCGATCATCACTGAAGAGAATCCCATATCCACGCAGCTCTTGCAAAGCTCGAAAGAGTCACCGTGGTCAAGGTGAAGGACAATCTGCGGATTTGCCCATCCAAGCTCTTTGGCATACTCCACGGCACCTTCTGCCATGTAGCGGAGAAGAGTCTGGTTTGCATACTGACGGGCTCCTTTTGAAACCTGAAGGATGACAGGTGATTTGGTCTCGGCAGCAGCCTGGATGATAGCCTGGAGCTGCTCCATATTGTTGAAGTTGAATGCAGGAATAGCGTAACCGCCATTGATAGCCTTAGCGAACATCTCTCTGGTGTTTACAAGGCCAAGTGTTTTGTAAGATACCATAATATAATATGATTAAAGTTTTTCCGCAACTTACGTAAAAATCAGTTCAAAAAACCGCGCTTTTGCCTGCAACAATTCTGCCAGCGCATATATTTTTGAAAAAGCTGCACAAAAATAACTATTTTTGCGCAAAATTAAAATTCATCCAGACTAATATGAGCGGAAAGGTCATCATTTTTTCAGCTCCTTCCGGGGCAGGCAAAAGCACAATAGTGAACCATCTTCTGGAAAAATATCCCGAACTTGAATTCTCGATTTCCGCAACCTCAAGAGCGCCAAGAGGGAACGAGCAGAACGGGAAAGAATACTACTTCTTCACCGCAGACCGGTTCAGGCAGATGATTGCGGAAGACAAGTTCGTCGAACACGAAGAAGTGTACCCGGGCTCCTTCTACGGCACACTCAAATCGGAAGTGGAGCGCATCTGGGCGAAAGGACATGTGATAGTCTTCGACATAGACGTCAAGGGAGGAGTCAATGTCAAAAGGATTTTCGGAGACAGTGCGTTTTCCGTATTTATCCAGGCTCCGTCCGTGCAGGAGCTCAGGCAAAGGCTCACAGGCAGAGGGACAGACTCGGCGGAAGCCATAGAGAAAAGGGTGGCGAAAGCAGCCTCCGAAATGGAATTCGCAGCAGGCAAGTTTGACTATGTGCTTGTCAATGATGACCTTGACACTGCACTTGCCGAAGCGGACAGGATAGTAGGCAAATTTGTCAGGGGATGAACATAGCCGTATACCCGGGGTCTTTCAATCCCCTCCATATCGGACATCTGGCCATCATGAAATGCCTCACTGAAAAGATGGATTTCGACATGGTCTATCTGATAGTGTCACCTCAGAATCCGTTCAAAGGCGAAGAATTGAGAAATAGCGGAAGGGAAAGGTATGAAGCAGCCGTAGAGGCTGTAGCCAGACACCCGGAGCTGAAAGTCAGGGCGGACGACATAGAGTTGGGAATGCCGGCGCCGCAGTACACGATCAGGACACTGGACGCTCTCTCGGCAAGGGAAGCCGGAAACACGTTCACCCTGGTCATAGGAGCAGACAATCTGGATGCGATCCGGCGGTGGAAAGACTCCGAAAGGATCCTGACAGAGTACGGAGTGGCAGTCTATCCGCGAAAAGGATACGACCTCGGAGAAATCAGACAGAGACTGATGAAAGAAAAGGCGGGACATGACAGGCCGTACAGGATCAGGATCATAGACGCCCCGATGGTGGAAATTTCTTCTTCCGAAATCCGGAAAGCCGTGGCAGAAGGAAGGAATATGGACAAATACCTGATGTAACCGCAAATGGACCACATTGAAACAGAACGTAAATTCCTTGTAAAGGACGACTCATACAAGGCCGCAGCGACAGAACGCCACCGGATGACCCAGGGATATATCTGCAGGGAGCCGGGAAGGACTGTCAGAGTCCGTATTTCCGACGGACGCGCATGGCTGACCATCAAGGGAGCCGGCAGCGACAGCGGAATGAGCCGCTATGAATGGGAAAAGGAAATCCCTGCCGGTGAAGCCGTGCAGCTGATGGAGCTGTGTCAGGACGGTACTGTTGACAAGACAAGGTTCATCGTCCCTTTCGAAGGCCATATTTTCGAAGTGGACGAATTCTACGGGGACAATGAAGGACTTACAGTGGCTGAAATAGAGCTTGATAACGAAACCGAGCCATTCAGCAGACCTGAATGGCTCGGAGAAGAAGTCACCGGCGACCGCCGGTACTACAATTCCATGCTTTCACGGCATCCGTATTCCCGATGGTAAACCGGCGTTTCCTTTTTTACCATGCCGTAAAGGATACGGAAAACAGCATGCAGACTATTCTGCAAATGCGTGGCGGTATCCCTGGATCTTGTTCCATCCGCCGCGTGTAAAGTCGGGAACCTCGACAGGAGCATTGCCGTTCTCGATGGAAATGGCAGTAAGTTCCGTCAGACAGCACCATTCAGCCAGGTCATACACATCCATATCCAGCGGAAGTCCGTTGCGAAGGCAGTAGATAAGCCTGTAATCCATGATATAGTCCATTCCGCCGTGTCCGCCGACTTTCTTGGCGGTATTCTCGAGTTCCTTCTGGATAGGATGCTTGTATTTCTCCATAAGGGCTGTCTTCACATCCTCGGGAACGAAACTGTGAGCCGAAAGGTTCTCTATGTCCACCTTTCCGGTCCCGGCCTCCACACTGCCGGTATACAGGTCGCCGACCTTTGACTTGTCCACCATATATCCCTCTACAGGGTACTTGTTCGCAAATCCCTTGGTTCCTGTAAGCTGATAAAGCCTGTTGTACGGACGCGGGGTCACGACGTCATGCTGGATCATTATGGTCTTTCCCTTTTCGGTCCGGATCATGGTCATGGTATGGTCTCCGTTCTGGAAATCAGGAGCTGCCTCGCCTCTGTGCGTCTCATAGTATTCCTTGCCGTTGACAGCCTTCGTATCCATTGACACCAGGACGTTCATCTTGTCGCCTCTGTGGATATCCATAGCCTGGCATACAGGTCCGAGACCGTGAGTAGGATAGACATCACCGCGGTGGTCACGGTTGTAGACAAGCCTCCAGTCATGCCAGTACTCGTCCCAGAATTCTTCAAGGTTGTGGATATACGCACCTTCTCCATGCAGTATCTCTCCGAAAAGTCCCTGCTGGGCCATATTCAGTGTAGTAAGTTCAAAGAAGTCGTATACGCAGTTTTCAAGCTGCATGCAGTGTTTCCTGGTACGCTCGGATGTATTTACAAGAGCCCAAATCTGCTCCATATTCATGGCTGCCGGCACCTCTATGGCCACATGCTTGCCGTGCTCCATGGCATATAAGGCCATTTCGACATGCACCTGCCAGTTGGTGGCAATGTACACCAGGTCAATGTCTTCCCTTTCGCACAGCTGTTTCCACACCTGCTCGTCACCGCTGTAGCCAGCAGCCTCATGCCTGCCATGCTTCCTGAGCATTTCCTGGCACTTTTCAACATTTTCCGGTTCGACATCGCACAGAGCGACAATATCGGTACCCTCGATCTGGCTCATGCGCTCCACGGCACCAGGCCCCCTCATACCGAGTCCGATAAAACCGATACGCACCGTTTCCATGGCAGGGGCGGCAAATCCCAGCATGTCCTCCTGCCCTGCAGGCCTTTCAGGCACTTCGGTCCTGATGATTCCGCTTGTAGCGGAAGGATTCTGGCAGCTCCACAAAGCTGCGGCTGCGACTGATAACGTCAGCAGAATTCTTGTCAATCTTTTCATAGTCTGATAGTTAAATTATAAATGATTTTCGGTTATTCCAAAGCAGTACGGTGCAGTCCCTTCCACGACTGCGGCACCGGAGCCTCGATTCTCATCTGTATCTTCTTTACAGGATGGACAAACTCTATCCTTCTGGCATGCAGGCAGATGCCGCCGTCCGTGTTGGACCTTGGGGCGCCGTACTTCAGGTCACCCTTTATATGGCATCCCATATCCGCCAGCTGGCACCGTATCTGGTGGTGTCTGCCCGTGAGGAGTTCCACCTCAAGCAGGAAATACCGGTCTGTAGTATCCAGAAGCCTGTATCTGAGCTTTGCAAGCTTTGCGTCCTTACGTTTCACGGGATCACCTTTATATACATAGGACTTGTTCTGCCGTTCGTTTCGCACAAGGTAGCATGACAGCTCGCCGGCCTCTTCCGGAGGTGCGGCACAGACAAGCGCCCAGTAGAATTTGTGTATCTCCCCGTTTCTGAACATGGAGTTAAGTCTCTCCAGAGCCTTGGAAGTCTTCGCGAGCACGACAATCCCGCTTACAGGCCTGTCCAGACGGTGAGGAATACCTATGAAGACACTCCCCGGCTTGGAATCCCTCTGTGCAATGAAAGACTTGTACAAATCGGATATGGTCTCGTCCCTGGTAATGTCAGCCTGCACTATCTCTCCCACCCGCTTGCAGACAACGAGAAGATGGTTGTCCTCATAAAGGATGCGTCCCGCCGCATCCTCATATTCCTGCTCTGTAAGTTTTCTGTATATCATGCGGCAAATGTAAACATAATTTTGAAAATCCTTGGCCGATGTCACTGACATGTCATTATAAATTCTGCCATTTTGGCATACATGGAGCGGTTTCAGGCCTTGGCACAACATTCGTTATTAGTCCGGGCGTTGTCCTGGACGGGCTCCCGAAGAGAACGGCCGGACAGCGGAAAGAATTTTAAGTCGGATAATAAAAAGGAAAAGATATTATGGGAAAAATTATCGGTATTGACTTGGGAACCACGAACTCATGCGTGGCAGTGATGGAAGGCAACGAGCCAACCGTCATCATCAACAATGAGGGCCAGAGGACCACTCCTTCAGTAGTGGCTTTCACCGACGGTGGCGAAAGAAAGATAGGTAATCCGGCAAAAAGACAGGCCATTACCAATCCTCACAAGACAGTTTTCTCTATCAAGAGATTCATGGGAGAGACCTACGATCAGGTAGGCAAGGAAATCGAAAGGATGCCTTATAAAGTAGTAAGAGGCGACAACAACACACCACGTGTGGACATCGACGGACGTCTCTACACTCCTCAGGAGATTTCAGCGATGATTCTCCAGAAGATGAAAAAGACTGCAGAAGATTACTTGAGACAGGAAGTTACCGAGGCTGTCATTACAGTGCCTGCATACTTCTCCGATTCACAGAGGCAGGCTACGAAAGAGGCCGGAAAAATCGCAGGACTCGATGTCAAGCGTATCATCAACGAGCCTACCGCAGCAGCTCTCGCTTACGGTCTTGACAAGAAGAACAAGGACATGAAGATCGCAGTGTACGACCTTGGCGGCGGTACATTCGATATATCGATCCTTGAACTCGGCGACGGCGTGTTCGAGGTCAAATCAACCAACGGTGACACACACCTCGGAGGCGATGATTTTGATCAGGTGATCATAGACTGGCTGGCTTCAGAGTTCGCTGCAGAAAACGGCGGCATCGACCTGAAGAAGGACCCTATGGCACTCCAGAGGCTTAAAGAAGCGGCGGAAAAAGCGAAAATCGAGCTTTCAAGCCAGACCTCAACGGAAATCAACCTGCCTTACATCATGCCTGTAGACGGTATTCCAAAACACTTGGTAAAGACCCTTACAAGAGCCAAGTTCGAGCAGCTTGCAGACGAGCTTGTACAGAGGACCATCGAGCCTTGCCGCAAGGCTCTTTCAGATGCAGGACTTTCCGCATCGGATATCGATGAAGTGCTTCTGGTCGGAGGATCGACACGTATACCGGCTATCCAGGAAATCGTCAAGAAGTTCTTCGGAAAAGAGCCTAACAGGAGCGTAAATCCTGATGAGGTCGTAGCTATCGGAGCTGCCATCCAGGGCGGCGTCCTCGCAGGCGACGTGAAAGATGTCCTTCTGCTGGATGTGACTCCGCTTTCACTGGGTATCGAAACTCTCGGCGGTGTGATGACCAGACTTATCGAGTCCAACACCACCATCCCTACCCGCAAGTCGGAAGTATTCTCTACCGCGGCCGACAACCAGCCTTCAGTAGAAATCCACGTACTTCAGGGTGAACGTCCTATGGCCAAGGACAACAAGGAAATCGGACGTTTCCATCTGGACGGGATCGCTCCTGCGCCAAGGGGAATCCCTCAGATCGAAGTCACATTCGATATCGATGCGAACGGTATCCTGAACGTTTCCGCCAAAGATAAGGCTACAGGCAAGGAGCAGAAGATCCGTATCGAGGCTTCATCCGGACTGAGCGAGGACGAAATAAAGAGGATGCGTGACGAGGCCAAGGCAAACGAGGCGGCCGACAAGGCAGAGAAAGAGCGCGTCGACAAAATCAACGGCGCAGACGCCCTCTGCTTCCAGAGCGACAAGAACCTCAAGGAATACGGTGACAAGATTCCTGCTGACAAGAAAGGCGCTATCGAGACTGCGCTCGGCAGCCTGAAAGAAGCAGTCAAGTCACAGAACATCAGCGACATCGACAGATACACCGAAGCTCTGAACAATGCTTGGCATGCGGCTTCAGAAGATATGGCGAAAGCAGCCGGAGCACAGCAGGGCGGCCCACAGAACCCTTATCAGGGTGGTCAACAGGGCGGCAACAACGGCCCGGACAACCAGGGACCTGACGAGCAGTAATCAGAAAACCACAATATGGAAAACGGCCGGAAGCATACAGACTTCCGGCCGTTTTTTTTATAATGCTTTCGTTTATTGCCGTACTAATGCGGCATGACCTTTCATCGGTGCGAAAGTCAACTGCAGTCCTGTTCCCTTGAACCATGTAACCACTTCATCCATCGGGCCGAACGAAGTGGCCCTGTCACACATGAAAGACACCGTCCTGTAGGCATCCGGAGCGGCGGCAAGGCATTTTTCGGAAAACTCTATGACTTCCTCCGGCTTGCCGGTAATATGTTGGGAATTTCCGAATCCCACAAAAAACATGTTGTCCTGGTTGCACCTGACAATTACCAGCTCATTCCTGTTGAACGAAGCCTGCAAATCCGAGTTCCCGGAAGACTCCTGACCGATTCCGGATACATCATCCACAAACGCCCTGGTCACATGCCGCTCCATATTTCTCTGTATGGTCAGCCGGCAGTCAGGAAAGTTTTTCCGCAGAACATCCGTTACATCCCCAAGAAGCCCCATTGAAGTTTCCGGGTAACAGAAAACGGCAATGTTGCGCATGGAATCCGTAGCTGCAAGAGTCTCCGCCAAAGTCTCTACAGTACACGTCTCGTCACCACTGCGTCCAGGCTTGTACTGGCCGTGCAAGACCAGAAGTTCCTCTTCAGAGGTAGCGCCTTCCCCTGCCCTCGGGAGAAAGACCAATGCCTTTTCTCCGTCTGCCGACGAGAACTGGATGATCCGGTCTGAAATCACTTTCTCTCCTTTTACCGTCATTCCGGTCATTTCCTCAAGAGTATCCGAAACAGAAGAAAGATCAGTACCGGAAGGAACTGCCATATTGACAATGACGCTTTCCGGAAGCACAGGAACAGTCTTCCACTGTGCAAAAGCAACTGTTCCCAAGCATACGAACGGGACAAGATACAGCGCGAAAAGGGCTGTCTTTCCCGAAGATTTTTTTCTGGTTATCATAGCGATTCGTTTTTTTATAATGCTGTGATGGAAGCCATTGGCCAGTCCGGGAGTGAACCCGGTGGCTTTCGTCAGCAGCAGTTGCACATATCGGATGACATCGATGTTCCTTTCTATCATGGACCTGTCCACTTCATACTCATGGACGGAAACCAGCTCCTTTCGGAGAAGCCAGACAAACGGATTGAACCACTGGAATGCCGCTACTATATTGACTGCGAGCAAATCAGCAGAGTGAAACCGTCTGACATGCTCCATCTCGTGCATAAGGACAGGCCTGAGGTTACGTGTAAAATCCTTCCTGCCGATATAAACCCTGCCGAACCAGCTCATAGGGGAAATGTCATCCGTCAGCACACACAGACGAACTTTCCCGAGCCGCAGCAGACGGCAGGTCCCGGTATCCAGTTTCCGGAGTGACACTACAGACAAAACGTTCAGCACCAGAAAAGCGGCAATACCTGCAAAATACAGTATGGCGGAAGCCGTTTTCAGAAACTCAGGCCAGTGCGGCCGTCCGGCCTCACGGGCCGCGGCTTCAGGACCGGCAAGCGTGGCACCGCGGACTCCTGTCCCGGGATTTGCCGACAGTTCCGGCCGGGCATCATCAGAGGGCTGTATCCACTCCGCATACCTGACGGCGATACCGCTTTCCATATCCGGAAGCGCCACAGGCACCCTCCTGACCAGAGTGACATTCACCAGAGGAAGGACCATGGAAAGCGCCAAGGAAAGCATAAGGACGGCACGTCTGAGTCCCGGTCTGTTTACCCTGCTGAAAACCAGCATGTAAATGAGATACAGAAATGAAATGCAGCACGAAGACCGCAACAAATATAAGCCAGCATCATCCATACCGTCATGATTTGAGGTTTTCCAGGTCTTTCAGTATTTCCTTGAGATCTTCGGCCGAGAGTTTCTCGGTCCTGACAAGGTTCGACACGGCAAGCCTGTAGGAATCCTTGAAGTACTTTCCTACCAGCTCGCTGAAAGATTCGCTCTTGTAGTCGTCTTCGCTGACCGTAGCGTGATATCTGAACGCCCCGCCGAAAGATTCATGATCGAGATAGCCCTTAGTCTCGAGAGAACGGACCATAGTCGCTACAGTATTGATATGAGGCTTGGGGTCAGGAAGTCTTTCCTGGACTTCTTTCACGAAAAGCGGCCCTGCTGACCAGAAAATGTTGAGAATCTGCTCTTCCTTTTCCGAAGGCTTTACAAGTTTTTCCCTGCTGTTCATTGTACCTGAATTTAATTCCGGTACAAATATAATTATTTATTTTAGTTATCCAAACTATATTGTATAGTTTTATAAGAATGCCACTCTCATGTCAGAACAGTGTCGGATGATTGTCTTCCAGTTCGGTAAGAACCTTCTCCATGATGGCTTCACGGAAAAGAACAGCCTTGGTATGCACCTTGAAAAGGTCGCAGTATTTGGAAATCGCTGCCATTTCACTGTCATTAAGGTAAATGACCTGTCGGTGCTTCCTCACCAGAGACGCTTTCTGCTTCCTTAAATACTCAGGGTCAACTGAAATGGCGGATTTCTTTTTCATCGGCGTAGTTTATTTAATTATCCTGCAATAACTTATATACGCAGAAACAAATTTTCTGAAAAAATTTCCGACAAAAATAGCAAATTATTCAGGAATTGTCTTACCTTTGCGCCCGATATGATGGAAACAGGTAACATATTTTCTCTCAGTTTCATGAATTCGGAAGTCCGATGCAGGTCTTTAGTCCGAATCTAGGAGGGTAACCGTACTTACCTTCCCAAATTCCAGAAACTTTTGTTACCGGATTATTTTTCAAGAACCGAATACGAAGTTTAAAACAAGCATTTAATTGCAATTGACAATCCAGGTTTGTCTTGCCGTTAGGGGCTTTATGTGTTTTACCGTATATCTTCGGCATGACATTCCTGCAAAAAACAAATGGAGATGGATATTGAAGTGATGGTGGCAGATGCAAGCCACGAAAAGTTCGCGCAGGAAATATGCGACGAGATGTATGTTTCAGCTCAGGAAAGAGGCACCGGAATAGCCAAGCGCAGCCCTGAGTATGTCATCGAAAAGATGAAAGCCGGCAAGGCTGTGATAGCGATTGCCGAAGACGGAAGATTTGCAGGATTCTCATATATAGAGACATGGGGAGGGAAACAGTATGTGGCCAACTCAGGTCTGATAGTGGCGCACCCGTTCAGAGGGGCAGGACTTGCAAAGCGCATCAAGGAGCAGATTTTCCTGCTGTCCAGAAAAAAGTTCCCGCAGGCAAAGATATTCAGCATCACTACCGGTGCAGCAGTGATGAAAATGAATTACGAACTCGGCTTCAGGCCCGTGCCTTTTTCCGAACTCACCAATGACCCTGAGTTCTGGAAAGGATGCCAGGGCTGCCGCAACTTCTCCATACTTGAAAAGAACAATTACCGCATGTGCCTGTGTACAGGTCTGTTATACGACCCCAAGGAGCACATCGCCATCAACAGGCTTGAAGTAAAAATCGCCCAGTAGCCGGGGCAGTCGGTTCCATTCATCAATAAAAATCATAAAGTCATGAATAACAACAAAGTAGTTCTCGCATTCAGCGGAGGTCTCGATACATCGTTCTGCATACCTTATCTCATCAATGAAAAAGGACTTGAAGTCCATACAGTAATGGTCAACACAGGCGGTTTCTCCGCAGAAGAAGAAGCCGCAATAGAAAAGAAGGCTCTGGGCCTCGGAGCTGCATCTCACGTGAATATCAACGCCGTGGACACATACTACAGACACGGGCTCAAATACCTCATCTTCGGAAATGTCCTCAAAAATGCGACATATCCGCTCTCGGTAAGCTCGGAGCGCGTCTTCCAGGCTCTTGAGGTGCTCAAGCATGTGAAAAGGGTCGGGGCGGAACATGTCGCGCACGGAAGTACCGGTGCGGGCAACGATCAGGTGAGGTTCGACATAGTATTCGAGATCCTCGCCCCTGAAGTGAAAGTCATAGCGCCGATCAGGGAGCTGGGCATCACCCGTCAGGAGGAAATCGACTACCTGCAGAAGCACGGCTTCAACTTCTCCTGGGAGAAAGCAAAATATTCTATAAACCAGGGGCTTTGGGGAACAAGCATCGGAGGAGTGGAAACACTTTCATCAGAGGGTTACCTTCCGGAAGAGGCATATCCTACCAAAGTCACCAAAACCGCACCGGAGCACATCAGGATAGGGTTTGAAAAAGGAGAGCCGGTATCGTTCAACGGAAAGAAAATGACTCCGGTGGAAGTGATCCTGGCTGTACGCGAGGCTGCCGCACCGTTCGGAATAGGAAGGGACACCCATGTAGGTGACACCATCATCGGCATCAAGGGCCGTGTCGCTTTCGAGGCTGCAGCTCCCCTGATTCTCATCAAAGCCCACCACCTTCTTGAAAAACACGTTCTCACCAAAGGACAGCTCTACTGGAAATACCAGATCTCCGTATGGTACGGGCAGCAGATGCACGAAGCCATGTATCTGGATCCTGTCATGAGGGACATGGAGGCAATGATGGACAATATGGAGCAGCACGTGACAGGTGAAGTGGAAGTGGCTCTCATGCCGTATCATTTCTCTGTACTCGGATGCTCGAGCGAGCATGACCTGATGAGCTCGAAGTTCGGTTCATACGGGGAAATCAACAAGTCGTACACCGGCGCCGATGTAGTAGGGTTCACCAAGGTTCTGGCAAACCCGCTGAAAATCTACTACAGTGTGAACAACGAAAGTGCAGCTGACGCAATTTCCGAATAGTCATGAAGATAAGAGCAGCAATAGCCGGAGCGACAGGATATACCGGAGGAGAACTTCTCAGACTCCTGCTCCGTCATCCGGATGTGGAAGTCGTGGCGGCGACCACAACATCTTCGGAAGGGACACCCGTAAGCGATGTGCACAGGGACCTGCTGGGAGAAACGGATCTGAAATTCGGCACGGAACTCAACAGACCCGATGTCCTTTTCCTGTGTCTGGGTCACGGGCTTTCAAGACAGTTCATCGACACCCATGAGATAGAGCCGGACTGCAGGATCATAGATCTGGGCAACGATTTCCGACTCGACGGCAGCTATGCCGGAAGGGAATTCGTCTACGGTCTGTGCGAGCAGGACAGGGAGGCATGCCGCGATGCACACGACATAGCAAACCCAGGATGCTTCGCCACTGCCATCCAGCTGGCCCTTCTGCCGCTGGCTTCAGCCGGACTGCTTTCCGATGAAGTGCATGTCACGGCCATAACAGGGTCTACCGGCGCAGGCAAAAAGCTGTCCGAGACATCGCATTTCAGCTACAGGACTGACAACATTTCCATATACAAGCTCTTCACACACCAGCACCTTGCGGAAATCAGGCAGAACATAGGGAATCTGACATCTGCAGTATCTGGGAAAGCCTGCCCCGCAGTGAACTTTGTCCCGATGAGAGGCGACTTCGCCAGAGGAATATTCGCAAGTGTCTATACCAGAGCCGACAGGGACTACAGCAAAGACGCATACAGGGAGCTTTTCGACAGGTACTATGAGGCTTCCCCCTTTGTCTTCCATTCCGAGTCGCCTGTATCCATGAAGGAAGTGACCAACACCAACAAGGGTCTTCTTCATGTAGAAGTGCATGACGGATACGTACATATCGCTTCGGCAATCGACAACCTGCTCAAAGGGGCAAGCGGCCAGGCCGTACAGAACATGAATCTGATGTTCGGACTGGAAGAGACTGCAGGGCTTTCGCTGAAGGGGTCGGCATTCTGATTCATCTGTCTCCCGTTCCCTAATGCAGGAAATCAACTGCCATCTTGAGCGGAGACACAGGCCGGAAGTGAAAGGACTGCAGGCCAACATCAGAAAAAAGAATAACGCAAAAAAATGGAACTTTTCAAGACATACAGACTTTGGGACATCGAACCGGTAAGAGGACTCGGTACCGCACTTTGGGACAAGGACGGGAAAGAATACACTGACCTCTACGGAGGACACGCGGTGATATCCATCGGGCATTCGCATCCTCACTATGTGAAAATGCTTTCGGAGCAGCTTTCAAAACTGGGATTCTACTCGAATGCCGTGCAGAATTCCCTCCAGAAGGAGCTTGCCCGCAGGCTCGGCAAGGCCTGCGGATACGATGACTACTCCCTATTCCTGTGCAACAGCGGGGCGGAAGCGAACGAGAATGCCATGAAACTCGCGTCTTTCCACACAGGCAAGGGCAGGATACTGGCATTCGGAAAGTCATTCCACGGAAGAACCTCCGGAGCTGTAGCCGCTACGGACAACCCCAAGCTCCGCTCCCCTTTCAATGCCACTTCAAACGTGACATTCGTCCCTCTGAACGACCTTGACTCCACAGAAAAGGAACTTTCGTCCGGTGAATACGCCGGTGTCATCATAGAGGGAATCCAGGGAGTGGCAGGAATATACGAACCGTCAGACGAATTCCTCAAAGAGCTGAGAAGACTGTGCTCCGCATACGGTGCAATGCTAATACTTGACGAAATACAGTCCGGTTACGGAAGGACAGGCAAATTCTTCGCCCACCAGTTCTCCGGCATCAGGGCGGACATCATCACCACAGCCAAAGGCATGGGCAACGGATTCCCTATAGGAGGAGTATTGATCACACCTGAAATCAAAGCCGAATACGGTATGCTCGGAACCACTTTCGGAGGAAACCATCTGGCATGTACCGCAGCACTTGCAGTCCTTGATGTGATTGAAAACGAACACCTTGTGGAAAATGCGGCAAAAACGGGCGAATATTTCCGCACGGCGTTCCATCCGGGCGGACATCTGCACAAGGTCCTGAAAGAATACAGGGGGAAGGGACTTATGATAGGACTGGAAATAAAAGACGAATACGCCGGACTGCGCGACCGTCTGCTGTTTGAAAAGCACTATTTCACAGGTGCGGCAGGAGCACACGTAATACGTCTTCTGCCGTCTCTGACGATTTCCCAGAAGACAGCCGAAGGGTTCATGGCAGCAGTGGAATCACTTGCCTGACCCCTTCAGTATGGAACCATAAAGACAGACAATGAAAAATTTTACCTCAATCCTCCAGCTCGGCGACATAAAGGAAGCCGTCAGAAAAGCAGAATACGTGAAAGCCAACCCTTTCGCGGACCAGGAACTCGGCAGGAACAAGACCCTGCTGATGCTCTTCTTCAACTCTAGCCTGCGTACAAGGCTCAGCACCCAGAAAGCCGCCATGAATCTGGGAATGAACGTAATGGTACTCGACGTCAACCAGGGTGCATGGAAACTCGAGACCGAGCGCGGTGTAGTTATGGACGGCGACAAGCCTGAGCATCTTCTGGAAGCCATACCGGTAATGGGATGCTACTGCGACGTGATAGGAGTACGCTCCTTTGCCAGGTTCGAAAGCAAGGAAGACGACTACGGGGAGAAAATTCTCGGACAGTTCGTCAGACATTCCGGCAAGCCCGTCTTCAGTATGGAAGCGGCTACCAGACATCCGCTCCAGACATTTGCCGACATCATAACGATTGAAGAATACAAGAAAAAAGACCGCCCGAAAGTAGTGATGACATGGGCCCCGCATCCGAAAGCGCTTCCCCAGGCAGTGCCTAATTCATTTGCCGAAGGCATGCAGATGACAGACTATGAATTCGTCATCACCCATCCCCACGGCTATGAACTGGACCCGGAATTTGTCGGGAACGCCCGTATAGAGTATGACCAGGACAAGGCTCTGGAAGGAGCGGATTTCGTATATGCGAAAAACTGGTCGGCATATCAGGGGGAAAACTACGGCAAAGTCCTGAGCATGGACAGGTCCTGGACAGTGGACAGCAGAAAGATGGCCCTTACGGACAACGCTTACTTCATGCACTGCCTTCCTGTAAGAAGGAACATGATTGTCACGGATGATGTAATCGAGAGTCCGCAGTCGATAGTCATTCCTGAAGCGGCCAACAGGGTCGTCTCCGCCCAGACAGTCCTGAAGGAAATGCTGAAATAAGCGTCATCGGCTATTCCTCAGGTATGTCATACGACCTGACGGAATAGTCCCCGTTGTCGATGATATAGAATTTCCCTCCTTTCCCGTCGACCATCAGGTGGCCTTCCCTGTCAAGACGGTACATGCACTGCGGCTCGCCTGTGAAACTGTATGTCTGGACCATCGTGAAAGGCTCGAATGGAGCCTCTTTCCCGCCATATATCCTGGAAAGGTTTCCGCTGCCGAACTCGAAGTCTGCAAGATACAGGCAGTTCCTGCCGACATGGACCTGTCCGCGATAGTATCCCTGGATATAGTTCCATCTGGAGTCCCCATAGTTGCCGGCATACTTGAAAAAGTCCAAAGTCCGGACACCTGACCCGTCCATCTTCATGAACTTGAGCACCTTGAACTGCTCATAGGCATATACGGCATACTTTCCTCTCTTGTATACGGCGGATATGCCCCACGGGAAGAACTTCATGTTGTAGCCCGGATAGCCGGGAAGGTTCAGACTGTACAGCTTCACGGCTTCATCCGTACCCCTTGCAGTGCGGTACAGCGACCTCTCTTCCGCATCGGACCTGATATCGATGGATGAAAACCAGAAATGCTTCCTGTCCATGTAAGTCGGCAGGATGTCGTCGTATGACATGGTATTGTACGGTCTGGCATATACCGCACCTGAATCGGCCTGCTGAAGTTCAAGGGACTCTGTCAGAAGATCTATCCTTCCGTTTATCCTGTTTCTGATGCCGCACAGGACGCCCTTCAGGTCCGTACAGAAGAAATCAAGCCCGTCCGATGAAATCAGATACGGCATGGCGACTGTCTTTACCGGAACGAATCCGGGGAACGAGAATACATGCAGTTTCTCTGTCTTGATGTCTGCCGCTACCAGCAAGTCATCATCCTGCCAGAGCTTGTAGACTACGATCGTACCTGGCAGACTGTCCAGAACCTTTTCCCCTTTAAGGGTATACAGGGTCTTGAAGTCTTCGGTCCCGACCTGGAATGTACCTGCAGCAAAATATTCGCTGCATGACACCAGACACAGGCAGAACAGTACAGCGGAAACCACTGCAAGTCTGGAGGACAATACTTTAAGGAGAGCAGCCGGACGGATGCCGGCCCTCCCCTTCTGTGTGACATTCCCAATATTTATGTCAGATGCCGTCATGACAGCCTATTTTGACCGGAACATTACAGGAAACACGAATTCGACTTTGACAGTCTTTCCGTTGTTTTTTCCCGGAGTCCATTTCGGAGAAGCCTTTACAGCATCGACAGCTGCCTTGTCCAGTGCAGGATGAGCGCCTCTGAGAACCTTCACATCCGTGACTGATCCGTCCTCGCTGATAACGAACTGGATAACGACACGTCCGTTGATTCCGGCTTTTATCGCTTCCTCGGGATAAACCAGATTCTCACATAGCCATCCGGCAAATTCAGAAGGGTCTTTCCCGTTGAACAGAGGCTTCTCCTCGACGTTCTCGTACATTACAATCTCGTCGTCGTCAGTCTGAACGGCACGGTAGGTTTTGATATCTGTCCCTCCGTCCGTCCCTACGGCTACGGCATACTCGAGCTTCTGCTCCGGAACGCTGTCTGCAACTGCAACGGGATTCCCGGAAATTTCCGTATCAGTGGAAATTTCACTAACTTTGTCTGATGGTGCAGGACGGCTTGCCGAGAAAACGAAAAGCAGGCACGCAAGCACCGGGAGCAGCGCAAGCGACTTCGCATACGCGCTCTTTGAGGTCTGATTCTGTAACATCATGGTAATACGGTTTTTAAGGTTACTGTGATTGAAGCTGTTGGCTATGCTGTGGTAGGCCGAGCCAGCAGCTTTTTTTATTAATAGTGTCTGATATTCACGTGCATCGGCTCCGCTCATGAGCACAGTCCTGTCTGCGCTGTATTCATGTATCTGGCGGAGCGAGTACTGCATGAGCCATGAAACGGGGTTGAACCAGAGGATACATGTAAAAAGCTCCGTGACAATGACATCCCATGAATGTCCGCGGCTGATATGCCCCATTTCATGGAGGATGATATCCTTGCCGTCGCTTTCCATATCCCGGCGGCTTATGACTATATCCCGCATCCAGCTGTACGGAGCCGTACCGATGTCTTCCGCAAGATGAAGGCGAACCTGCCTGCCGCATCCGCTCTCCCGGGCACACTGGCTCAGAAGAGAGTCGTACTCATGTGTCAGCGGGCACCGTCCGAGCCTGACATGCAGCCTGACATGCGATGCGGCATATCCCGCAAAGACCGCTACGGCTCCGGACACATAAATGTATCCCAATATGGCAAGCCAGTCCACATCCGCATGTGTCCCTTCCGGCCACAACACTTCCGCCTCTACGCCGGACATGATCATATTCACACTCTCCGCAGCCTCCGCTTTTTCAGGAAACAGATCAGGCACAGGCACATATATGAACGGAAGGATCATAGACAAGACAATCGCCCCGATCCACAACCCTCTGATATACTCATGCTGCGTCTCCCTCTCCATCAATATCCTGATGAAAAGATAGAAAAGTACGGCAGCCACCGATACTTTCAGCAGATATGCAAGCATCTCTTCCATGTTCCTACTCCTTTCCGTTTTCCACCATGTCCAGAAGCCGGCGCAGCTCATCCGCGGACAGTTCCTCGCTCCTGACAAGAGCGGACACCGCGTTGAACGGCGATGCATCGAAATATTTCATTATCACGCTGCGGAGGGATTCCTTCCTGTACTCCTCCCTCTTGATCACCGCGAAATAGCGGTAAGTCTTCCCGTAGCTGCGGTGTGACAGGAAACCCTTCTCCTCCAGAGAACGGACAATGGTAGAAAGTGTATTGAAATGCGGCTTCGGCTCCTCATAGTGGTCGAGAAGCTCTCTGACGAACATCGGCCCGCTGTCCCAGAAAAGATCCATCACTTCCTCTTCCCTGACCGTAAGGCCCGCTACTTTATTCCTTCCCATGACTATTCTGAATTGGTTTTCGGAACAAATATAACTATATTTTTTAGTTATACAACTATTTTAATAAAATATTTAACTGTTTTTCATAGTTGTAATTTGCCGCGAAGCGGAATGTTTCCGGGAGGAAGCCGTGACTTTTTTTTTGTACGGCCGGTGCAGAAATCCAAGATTTATGCGTAAGTTTGCGATGATAAAGAAGGATCTACAATAATATATGGAATCAGATCATAACCGCCTGCAAAAGGCCAAAGTCGGGCTGTTCATTCCCTGCTATGTCAACGCTGTCTATCCGCAGGTCGGAATCGCTTCATACAAGCTGTTGAAACACCTTGGTCTGGATGTGGACTATCCCACTGACCAGACATGCTGCGGACAGCCGATGGCGAATGCGGGATTCGAGGACTCCGCGAGGGAGCTCGCAGAGCAGATGGATGACAGGTTCGCCGGATATGACTACGTGGTGGGACCGTCCGCAAGCTGTGCGGTATTCATCAAGGACCATTACCCCGCACTCCTGAAAAACAAGGCACACAGATGCCGGACCGAAGAAAAGGTCTACGACATCTGCGGATTCATACATGACATCGTAAAACCTGCCTCACTGGACGTATCATTCCCGCACAAAGTCAGCATACACAACAGCTGCCACGGTGTGCGGCTTCTGGGACTATCCTCCCCGAGCGAACGCAACATCCCGTATTTCAATAAATTGCGGAATCTGCTTTCCCTGGTCAAGGACATTGAGGTGGTCGAGCCGGAAAGACCTGACGAATGCTGCGGCTTCGGAGGCATGTTCTCCATCGAAGAAGACGCAGTATCCCTGGAAATGGGCCGGAGCAAGATACGCAGGCACATGGAAACAGGGGCTGAATACATAACGGGGGCGGACTCGTCCTGCCTGATGCATCAGGAAGGCATCATCAGAAGAGAACACCTGCCGGTCAAGACCATCCATATAGTCGAAATCCTTGCAAACGGGCTATAGACCGCGCAGGGACAAACTTTCGGTCAACAAACATAATGTAAAGACAATGAGTACAAAACATTCAATAGCGGCAGCAGAGTTCCTGAAAGACAGGGAAAAGTCTTCATGGCACGACCGGACATTGTGGATGGTCAGGCAGAAAAGGGACAAGATGAGCCGAAGCCTGCCCGAATGGGAACAGCTCAGAGACGCGGCATGCGCCCTGAAAATGTATTCGAACAGCCATCTGGCCGGGCTGCTGACAGAGTTCGAGAAAAACGCCGAAGCGAACGGAGCCGTCGTACACTGGGCCGCAGACGCACAGGAGTACAGGGAAACGGTCCTGAAAATCCTCCGTGACCACAGCGCGAGACTCTTCATCAAGAGCAAATCCATGCTCGCGGAAGAGTGCGGACTCACCCCGTTCCTCGAAGAAAACGGCATAGAGACAGTGGAAAGCGACCTGGGAGAAAGAATCGTCCAGCTGATGCATGTGAAGCCGAGCCACATAGTCCTTCCGGCAGTGCACATCAAAAGGGAAGAAATCGGTAAACTTTTTGAGAAAGAGATGGGTACGGAGCCCGGGAACTGCGATCCGACATATCTGACACATGCAGCAAGGAAAAATCTCAGAGAGATATTCAAGCGTGCGGACGCCGCAATGACCGGAGCCAACTTCGCGGTAGCTTCCACAGGAGAAACAGTAGTGTGCACCAACGAAGGCAACGCTGATATAGGCACATCGCTGCACAAACTGCAGATAACCGCATTCGGACTGGAGAAAATCGTTCCCGACCCGGACGCACTGGGAGTTTTCACCAGGCTTCTGGCCCGCTCCGGAACCGGACAGCCTGTCACCACATACACGACCCACTACTCCAGGCCGCAGGAAGGCGGGGAATTCCATATAATAATAGTAGACAACGGCAGAAGCCGTATCCTGGCCGAAAAAGGTCATGTAAAGGCACTGAACTGCATCCGATGCGGGGCCTGCATGAACACCTGCCCCGTCTACAGACGCAGCGGAGGATACTCCTACACATATTTCATTCCCGGTCCGATAGGCATCAACCTTTCAATGCTCCGGAATCCGGAAAAATACCATGACAACGTTTCCGCATGCTCCCTCTGCATGTCATGCAGCAGCGTCTGCCCTGCAAAAGTCGACCTCGGAGAGCAGATATACCTATGGAGACAGACTCTGGACGGACTGGGAAAAGCCGGCAGGATGAAAAAGGTCCTGTCCGACTCCCTGGAAATCATCATGGACCATCCGTCAGCATTCAACGCCGCACTCAAAGCGGCCCCTTTGGTCAACAAGTTTCCGAGATCACTGGTATACAACAAGATAAACACATGGGGAGAAGGAAGGGAAATGCCCCGGTTTGCCAAGGAGTCATTCAACTCGCTCTGGAAAAAAGGGAAAATCAGGTAAATCCGCCCACTGGAATTTAATGTAAAACTACCGGAACTATGGGAAGCCGAGAAGAAATACTTGAAAGAATCAGAAGAAACACACAGGAAGTACATGAATATCCGGACCTGGGCGCACTGAAACAGGCCGCACTGACATTTGAAGACAGGACAGGCGCCTTCATACAGTCCCTGAAAGCCGCGGGAGGAAATGCAGTGGAAGCCGAGGACTCTTCTGAAATCGACAGCATAATACACAGGGAATACCCTGATGCGAAAAGCATCGTTTCCCCTATAGGTATACTCGACTGCAGGACAGCATCGCCGGATGACTTCGCGGCTCCGCAGGATCTGGACGGCACCGATGTGGCAGTCGTATGCGGAGACTTCGGCGTAGCCGAGAACGGCGCCGTGTGGATTACCGGATACGGCAGGCACAGGGCACTCCTTTTCATAGCCGAAGCCCTTGTCATCATATTGAGCAAAAGCAATATAGTGGACAACATGCATCAGGCCTACGCCCGCGGGGAAATGTCCCGGCAAAAAGACTTCGGAACATTCATATCAGGCCCGTCAAAGACAGCCGATATAGAGCAGGCGCTGGTATTCGGGGCACACGGCGCCAGAAAAGTCACAGTGATTCTCATCTGAGGAGCATGCTTAAATTGGTTTTTCCGCAAAGAAATCCGTATCTTTATGGGCTGTTGTCTTGACAATTATGAAAAACTCAGTAAAAGAGCAGCTCATACAGTGGGCTGAAGAATACAACGACCCGAAATATTTTCAGGAAGACCCGATCGTTTTCCCTGCAGAGATGGCCAGAAGGTTCCATTCAGGCGAATGTTCCCTGGCGGACGTGGAAATAACGGCCCTTATGGCAGCGCACCTGGCATGGGGAAGAAGAGCCATGATAGTCAGGGACTGTACCAGGGCAATGGACGAAATGGAGTGGAAACCATACAGCTACGTAATGGCAGGAGACTACCGTGACGATGAGGCGAGCCTGCACAGGACAGTGAAATGGAGCGAATTCGCTTCCATCTGCCGCAACCTCAGGACCGTCTACTCCGGAAGGGACAGTATAGAAGGCCTCACCAACGGGGAAATCCGATGCAGGATCTACGGCCGCAAGGAAGACCCCAAAGCCCCGGACAAGAAAATCAACATGATGCGCAGATGGATGGTCCGCGATGACGGGAAAGTGGATCTGGGACTGTGGAAAAACTCCGACAGGAAAGACCTTCTCATCCCTCTGGACGTGCATGTATATGATGAGGCCGCGGCTCTGGGACTTACATCGCGCAAGCAGAAAGACATCGTGACTGTCAGGGAGATAACGGACGCTTTCAGGGAAATCTTTCCTGACGACCCGTGCAAGGGGGACTTCTCACTCTTCGGCTACGGGGTGACACACGGCAGATGACGGCAGGTATCCATGTCCGGAACTGTACCGGAAGACAACAATATCAGACAATAAAGCAGCGTTATGCCAAAACTATATATAATATCAGGATGCAACGGGGCGGGAAAGACCACCGCCTCATATACCCTGCTTCCGGAAATGCTGGAATGCAGCCAGTTCGTGAACTCGGACGAATTTGCAAAGGGGCTCTCCCCCTTCAACCCGGAACAGGCTTCGATACAGGCGAGCCGTTACATGCTGTTGAAAATCAAATATCTGTTTTCCCGTAAAGAAGACTTCGGCATAGAAACCACACTGGCCACCAGGACACTTCTGAAAATGATCTCGATGGCCCAGAAAGAGGGCTATACCGTCACGCTCATGTATTTCTGGCTCAACTCCCCTGACCTGGCCGTAGCCAGAGTGAAGGCAAGAGTGGCCGCAGGCGGGCACAACATCCCGGAAGAGACAGTCCGCCGGCGCTATCGCGTAGGGGTCAGCTATTTCTTCAAGGACTACATGCCGCTGTGCGACAGATGGATACTTGCCGACAACTCGAAAGTGCCTTTCAGAGTGATAGCAGAGGGCAGCCGCAACGACATCATCAATATCAAGGACAAGGAGACATACGAAAAGATACGCAAAAGCGCATACGACACAGAAGAATGGACAAGCAATATTTTCTAGATACCTTCCAGGTCACGGAATCCCGGATGGAAATGCTGACACGCACGGCACTTGCACACGGCGGGGACTGGTCGGACCTTTATTTTGAAAACACCCTGTACGGCGACCTGCTGCTCAAGGACGGGCAGGTGACATCCGGAGGGCTGCATACGGATTTCGGAACAGGAATCAGAGTTCTCAGCGGGGAAAAGACAGGCTACGCATACTCGGAAAGCACCGCGGAAGAAGACATGAAGGCCGCAGCCAGAGCGGCGTCCCTGATAGCCTCGGGGAGTACGGTGAAAATGCCGGCAGAAATACCGGCGGGGAAACAGGGGAAAAAAGGACATCCTGCCTCAGGACCCGGATACCGGGCCGTACCGGGAGACATCCTTTATCCCGAGACCAGGCTCTGGAGCAGCGTCAAGGCCTCGGAACTTGTCCCGTTCCTTGAAAAGCTGCAGGACAGGATTCTTTCCCTGGACAGCAGGGCCGTGAAAATAATCGCACGCATTTCATATTCCCACAGCGACATCATGATGTTCAACTCCGACGGGGAGCTCACATGGGACTCCCGTCCCATGGGCAGCGTAACAGCATCCGTAATATTCAGTGACGGGACCAGGAACGAGAACAGGACAGCTTCAAGAAGTTTCCGCACCGGAGCCGGGCTTCTGACCGACAGTCTGCTGGAAGAAATAGCCGAAGAAGCGGTGAACGGCATCGACGCAAGGTTTGAGGCAAGACGTCCCAAAGGGGGGAAGATGCCCGTGGTAATGGGGGCCGGAGCCTCAGGCATCCTCCTGCATGAAGCCATGGGACATGCATTCGAAGCGGACTTCAACCGCAAGGGCCAGTCCGTGTTTTCCGACAAGATGGGAAAGAAAGTCTGCGACTCTTCCATAAACATAGTGGACGACGGCACGATTCCAGGCAACCGCGGGGCATGCTCATACGACGACGAAGGCATACCGGGACAGAAGACCTACATGGTCAGGGACGGAATACTGGCCTCATACCTTCACGACCGGATCAGCGCAGGATGGTACGGGGTCTCCCCTACCGGCAACGGCAGACGCGAGTCCTTCAGGTACAACCCGATACCGCGAATGAGAGCGACCTATATGGAAAGCGGGCAGGCTGCGCCGCAGGACATCATCGCATCAGTAAGGAAAGGCATATACGTGGATGAATTCTCCAACGGCCAGGTCAAAATCGGCGAAGGGGACTTCACCTTCTTCGTGAAAAGCGGATACATGATAGAGAACGGAAGGCTTACGGCCCCTGTAAAAGACATAAACATCATAGGCAACGGTCCCCAGGCCCTGTCCGACATCGTCTGCGTGGGAAACGACCTGAAAATCGACAACGGCACATGGACGTGCGGCAAGGACCAGAACGCACCGGTTTCGTGCGGAATACCGACAGTTCTGGTCAAAAGTCTGACTGTAGGAGGAGAATGACAATGACAGCAAAGAACAGCACCGGCACCGGAGAAAAGGCATCCGGACTCATAACTGCCGGAGAAATGGATGCAGCGCGATTCTGCATCACCGCCGGACTCTCGCACGGAGCCTCACAGATGCGGGTATCCCTGAGCAAAAGCGTAATGGACAGCTTCACCGTACTCAACGGAGGACTCGACAAAGTCGTACACTCCGCCGACTGTTCGCTCTTCCTGTACATCTTCGCCGACGGGAAATACGGGACATTCTCGACCAACAACTTCTCTACGGACCAGCTGGAGGCATTCATCTCAAGGGCAATAGATACAGTAAGGATGCTGGCGCCTGACGCATGCAGGAAACTCCCGCCGGCGGAAAGGACGGAAAAGCAGGCTCTGACCGGACAGGAACTCCATCTGTATGACCCGGAATACCAGGAGCTTACCCCTGAGCGCAGACTGAATGAAGCCATGGACGCATCGATATTCAGGACACTTGCACCGGACCCGTCATACACCCTGATTTCAGAAGAATGCGAATACTCGGACTCGGTGGATGACAACTACGTACTCGACTCCAACGGATTCACGGGGAGGCATACCGAAACATCATTTGCGATATGCACCGAAATCACCGTCCAGGACCCGGACGGGAAAAAACTCAGCGGCTACTGGTGGGAGTCATCTCCGTATTTCTCGGGACTGGATACCGGAGGATGCTCAAGGACCGCACTGGAAAAGGCGCTCGGTAAATCAGGTCCCAAAAGACACCGGGGAGGAAGGTTCCCGATGGTCGTGGACAGGACTGTCAGCTCCAGACTGGTATCGCCCCTGTTCTCCGCCCTCAACGGGGCATCCATCCAGCAGAAGAACTCCTTCCTGGAGGATACGCTCGGAAAAAAGATCTTTCCGGAATGCCTCACTATAACGGACCGGGCCAGGGACGACAGGAAACCGGGCTCCAGGCTGTTCGACACGGAAGGGGTCGCGACCAGGGAAATGGAAATAATCGGCGGAGGAGTCGTGAAATCATATTTCATAAACACATACATCGCCGGGAAGACCGGGATGCAGCCCACAGTCGAAGGAGTGTCGAGGCCCGTGATTCGGCCGTTTATCATGAACGGCACACATGATTCCGGGCCAAAAGATTGCTTATCAGAAGAAATTGAGATAAATTTGCCGCGCATTCTGCGCCTGTGCGGAAGCGGAATCTATGTGACCGGATTCAACGGAGGAAACTGCAACCCTGTCACGGGAGACTTCTCGTACGGGATCGAAGGCTTCGCGTTCAGGGACGGTAAAATCACCCACCCGATACGCGAGATGATCGTGACCGGAAACATGACAGAACTGTGGAACGGGATTGTCGCTGCCGGTACGGATGCGAGGGAATGCACAAGATGGCAGATACCGACCCTTGCCTTTGAAGGGGCGGATTTTTCGGCCTGAGCAGGAAAGAAACAGTAAATAAGGCAATATCATGAAAATAGGACAGAACTCAGTAGTAGAGCTTTGCTACGAACTTGAAGTGGACGGAGAAATAGTCGACAGGACCACCAGGGAAAGGCCACTGGACTACATACACGGGACAGGAGCCCTCCTGCCCAAATTCGAGAGCAGCATTGAAGGACTGGAACCTGGCGGGAAATTCTCATTCACGCTCACTCCTGAAGAAGGATACGGAGAGGTGGACCCGAACAGGATCATAGACCTTCCCAAGCAGGCCTTCGAGGTGAACGGAGTCATTCAGGAAAGCCTGCTGGTACCGGGAACCACCATCCCGATGCTCAACGGAAGAGGCGGCGTAGTGCCAGGCAAAGTACTGGAAGTGAGCGAGAACTTCGTGAAAATGGACCTCAACTCCCCTATGGCCGGCAAGACCCTCAACTTCTCCGGAGAAATCCTGACCGTAAGGGAAGCTACCGGGAAAGAGCTGCACGACGGTCTTCACGGCGAAAACGTACACTCATGCTGCTGCGGCGGACACGGCGAAGGCCATGAAGGCGGATGCGGACATCATGGCGAAGGCCATGAAGGCGGATGCGGACATCATGGCGAAGGCCACGAAAGAGGCTGCTGCGGAGGTCATCACGGAGACGGCGAAGGCTGCGGGCATCATGGCGAAGGCCATGAAGGAGGCTGCTGCGGAGGTCACCACGGAGACGGCTGCTGCCACAAAGACGAGTAGCCGGCAGCATGTGGCTATTACTTGCATTCATATCTGCAGGCCTTCTCGGCCTGTATGACACATCAAAGAAAACAGCACTGAAAGACAACGCAGTCCTTCCGGTGCTGTTTCTCAATACCCTGTTCTCCACTCTCATATTCTCCCCGTTCATCCTGGACAGCATCCTCGGGACAGGATGGTTCACAGGCACATTCCTGGACAACGACCCGTTCGCCGGCCATCCGGAGACATCCGGTTTGCAGGAACATTCCCTGTTTCATGCGCACATCCTGATAGTCATAAAATCAGTCATAGTCCTGTCATCATGGATATTCGGGTACTTCGGCATGAAACACCTGCCGCTGACGATAGTCGGACCGATCAACGCCACCAGGCCCGTACTGGTGCTCATCGGAGCTTTGCTGATATTCGGGGAAAGGCTCAACGGATACCAGTGGACCGGTGTCATTCTGTCACTGTTCTCCCTTTTCCTGCTCAGCCTTTCGAGCAAGAAGGAACAGGTGGATTTCAGGCACGACAGATGGATCTGGTGCATAGCCGCGGCAGCCGTTCTCGGGGCCGTCAGCGGACTGTACGACAAATACATCCTCGGGCAGCTCGGCCCTATGTTCGTACAGAGCTGGTACAACCTCTACCAGCTTCTGATGATGGGTACCGTATGCATCGCACTCTGGTATCCCAACAGGAAGAACACCACCCCTTTCAGGTGGAAGTGGGCCATACCCCTCATTTCCATTTTCCTTTCAGTGGCGGACTTCGCATATTTCTCGGCCCTGAACCAGCCGGACTCGATGATTTCGGTAGTCTCATTGATCCGGAGAGGCTCCGTACTGGTATCGTTCGCCTGCGGCGTACTGATTTTCCATGAGAAGAACCTCAGGGCCAAGGCCCTTGACCTGCTCCTGATCATCATCGGAATGGTTTTCATATGGATAGGGTCGAAGTGATGCAATCTGTTACATTTTTTCCATACCTTTGCAGGGATGAAGACAGCGGTAGTCATATTGAACTGGAACGGTGAAGGATTCCTCCGGAAATTCCTCCCGGCGCTTCTGCATTCCGTCAAGGGCACGGACGCGGAAGTCATAGTGGCGGACAACGCCTCCACCGACGGCTCCATGAAGCTGATGCTGTATGACTTCCCGAAAGTCAGGACTATCCGTTTTGAAAAGAACTACGGATTCACGGGAGGGTACAACAGGGCCCTGTTCCAGACCGACGCCGAGTACTATGTCATGATCAACTCCGACATCGAAGTGCCGGAAGGCTGGCTCAGGCCGCTCACGGACTGGATGGACTCCCATCCAGAGTGCGGAATCTGTGCACCGAAGCTGCACTCCTACCGGGACAGGGAACGATTCGAGTACGCCGGAGCCGCCGGAGGATATCTGGACAAATACGGCTACCCGTTCTGCAGGGGAAGGGTACTCAGGAAAACCGAAAAGGACTGCGGACAGTACGACACCCACGCTCCGGTCTTCTGGGCAAGCGGTGCATGTCTGATGATACGCTCCTCCCTTTTCAAGAAGCTGGGAGGACTTGACGAGAGGTTCTTTGCACACCAGGAGGAAATAGACCTGTGCTGGAGAGCCCAGCTTGCAGGATATCAAGTAGTTACCGTACCGGAGTCGACAGTGTGGCATGTCGGGGGCGGGACTCTGCCGAACAGCTCTCCCTGGAAGCTCTACCTCAACTTCAGGAACAACCTCCTGATGCTGCAGAACAACCTTGCCGCCACATACGCCCTGGATTTCTACAGACAGTTTCACGACCCGGAGAAGGCAGCCTGGAAAGGCATACTCGCAGCACGCAGGACCATCCTGCAGAGGATGCTTCTGGACGGATGCGCGGCAGCAGTGTATCTGCTCACATTCCGGTTCGGATACTTCAGTGCAGTGGTGAAGGCGCACAGGGACTTCAGGAAATCAGGAAGGCGGCCGGACCAGGGACAGACGGCGGACTTCGTCGCCTCGAATGCAGGAAGAGTCACGGTACACGGTCTCTACCGCAAATGGATGATACCCCGCGCACTGCTCGGGATGCGGATAAAGGTACAGGAAAAAGGGAACATATAGAACGGACAATATTTACAGCTATGAAGATAATAATCGCAGGAGCCGGAGAAGTAGGCTCGCATCTGGCAAAAATGCTCAGCAACGAGGCCAACGACCTCACCATCATAGACAGTGACCAGGGAAGGCTGGATGCATTGTCCGAGAACACTGACGTCGTGACAGTCACAGGCAACCCTTCGTCCATAAAGGTGCTGAAGGAAGCCGGAGTGGAAGACGCCGACCTTTTCATAGCGGTAAATCCGTCCACATCGCAGGACGTGAACATAGTGAGCGCCATGCTGGCCAAGAAACTGGGCAGCAAGAAGGCCACGGCCCGGGTGAACTACGAGGAATACCTCTCCTACGAGAACAAGTACCTCTTCACAGAGATGGGCATAGACCTGCTGTTCTATCCCGAGAAAATCGCCGCGGGAGAGATAGTCGACCTTCTGAAAAGGACAGCCTCCACCGAGGCAATGGACTTCGCCAGAGGAAAGCTCCAGATGGCCGTATTCAAGCTCGAAGAGGACTCTCCCATGATCGACATGCGGCTGATAGACTTCGTGGGAGTCGCCACTCCCGCCGATCTTCCTTTCCGGGTAGTCGCCATAGCCCGCAACAGCGAGACCCTGATACCGAGCGTGGATACCAAGTTCAAGTATCACGACCTGGTGTTCATCATATCCAAGAGGGAAGGCATCGACCAGATCATGAAATACATCGGAAAGAGCAACATCGAGGTAGACAAGCTCATGATCCTCGGAGGCGGCCCTATCGGCGAGATGGTGGCCCGGCAGCTCACCAGACAGATAGACTCCATCAAGATCATCGAGCTGAAGAAGGACAGATGCGTGGAACTGTCGGAGAAGCTCGGAAGCAACGTGACAGTCGTGAACGGAGACGGAAGGAACTCCGACATGCTCCTGGAAGAGGGAATCAAGAACTATGATGCATTCGTGGCCGTCACCAGCAACACCGAGACCAACATCCTCGCATGCGTGGCCGCCAAGAAGCTCGGCGTGAGCCGCACCATAGCGGAAGTGGAAAACATCGAATACATCAGACTGGCCGAAGAGATGGGAGTGGATGCGGTCATCAACAAGAAACTCATCACCGCAGGCCGTATCTTCAAGTTCACCCTCAGCAGCAAGGTCCGCTTCATCAAATACATGAGCGGGACCAACGCCGAAGTGCTCGAATACATCGTCTCTCCCGGCAGCTGGATCACCAAAGGCAAGCTGAAAGACATCGGATTCCCTAAAAACGCCATCATCGGCGGGGTCATCCGCGGCAACGAGGCCTTCATCGCCGTCGGCGACACCGAAATCAGGGCCTACGACAGGGTCGCCGTCTTCGCCCTCCCCCAGGCCGTCAAGGAAGTCGACAAGTTCTTCAGGTAGGACCGGCGCAGCAGGGTTATTCCTCTGGAGTTTCGCGAAAAGAGGCAAGCAGAAACTATCATTACAATATAACAGACACAACCAACCGTCTTCCTGCGGTTGCCATACAAAAAGCGATAACTTACATCTTCTCCAATTTAGGCATAATATACGCCCTTACCATCTGCAGGATGTCTTCATAAGAAAGTCCGGCTATTCCCTTCCTTTCTATCTGCCTGTGCGTTTCCGTTCCTGTCCGGAAAATATACTTCAGTTCACGCCCATCAACAGAAGCCAACATTTCCATTATCGGGCAAGTAGCCCCATCCGGCAAGATGTTGGGACAAACATGAATCTATGCGTCCGATCCATTCCTCCTTAACTCCATAACCAGCCGCAATTTCCTTAAAACACTTGACTGCCTCCTTCCACATCATTCATAATGGATTCCGCACGGCGGATGCCATTGTCTTTTGCAAAATCAAGTACGTCCTGTCGGGTGATGCCAGCCAACTTGCCACGTACCATAAAACATCTTTCCTCCTATGGCTGATACCCACCGGTATTGAAGATGAACGTCATATCATAAGCCGGAGAAAGCCTCCATCGTCCTTGCTTATCCATTATGACTGCATCACTTTAAATGTACCGCCCATATCACTTTCAAATGTACCGGGTATATCAGAATGAAATGTACCGTCTGCAGCACTTTGAAATGTACCTCCTGTATGCATATTCCGGCGGATACCCGTTCAGCATTTCCGGTGATATCCGTTCACTCCCAAGTTAGTATTCAGTGTCGTTGGCAAAGTTAATACTTCTTTCTTAGACTTTCTCCCGATAAAGTAAATTTAATGGCCTTGTGCACGA
>CASFGK010000029.1 GCA_949294195.1 uncultured Bacteroidales bacterium
GTCTTGGAACATAGCAGCCATTTGTATTAGACTGCAAAGTTGCAAAATCAAGTCCGTTTCATTTCAAAAGACCGTGTAATTGACTATATTTCAATAGTTTCAAAGAACTATTTATCCACTTTTACGGGACAGTAGTGAATACGAGTATTGATAAAAAATCTGCAGTAAAGCCGGTAAGCGTGAACAAATTTGTCATCCCTAGCAAATTATACAGCCAAAACCATCAGCAAAGATAGTAATAAAACGGTCTCTACTTTAATTTTATCTTCTATAACTTTTCTTTTCATGCTGTCGCTTCACTATTCCAACCGCAAACATAAGACACCTTCTCCGATACGCTTCTTCCTCTTCGTCCGGTCTGCGGCCATCCCAGCGAAGGTCGGTATCAGAGTTGCCGCCACCTCCGCCACTGGAAGAGATTGCGGCAGGTGTTCCTCCGGCAAGAGCATCGGCAATGGCGAATATCTTTGAGCGGAGAGAAGGGTTGGCAAGTTGGTCAAGCATTGTTTCCAATGTTGATTCCAAGACATCATTATTTTCGATAAGCGTTTTGACATCTTTCCGCAACTGGTATAGTTCGCCGTAATCCGCCAGCACATTGCGTTGGGCTGCTTCGACCTGCCGGGCTGCATCATTTCTGTACAGGGATTCTATCTTGCGGACAATATCGGTAAACTTTTTGGCGATAAACCTGTTCTGACGCTCAACCCATTTGTCCGTACCGAACAAGGGCACTTTCTCTGTAATTTGCGGTGGAGAGAAGTCAACCTTATGGTTACGAAATGGCTGGATTACCGAACGGATTTTTGATGCATCCTTTGTCAGTTGTTCCAATTCCAGCTCCTTTACATGAAGTTTACCAGCTTTGTCGTCCAACTTAGACTGATACTCTGCAATAAGCTTCTGTATATCCGCTTTTTGTGCCTCATATTTGTCAAGAGTTATCTTGCCGGAAGCGAGTGCTTCATCTATTTCTTTAAGACGGTTTCTACCAGCAAGCAGTTCCTGTTCAAGTTTCCGTATCATAGTCTGGAGCCCTTTGACCGCTTTCTCTGCCTGCTTCGCCTCTTTGGTAAGTTTCCGAATATAGTCGCGCTTGTGCAAGTGTTGCACATTGCGACCGTCAATACTGTCTCCGCGTTCAAGTCCGTATTTACTGCCGACCTCCTCGTAAAGTGAGGTGTGCATTTCCCGAAGGATTCGTCCGTATTCAAATCGGTCTTTCCCGAACTTCGCTGACCACATTACACATTCACGACCGCCTTTAGGACGAATACCAACCGGGGCAATCAAGGCATGAATATGCGGACTGCTCTCATCGAGGTGTACCTGGAAGCCGATGACGTTTTCCTGGCCATATCTACGAGCGCACCAATCATAGACATCTTTCGCCCAATGCTCTATTTCCTCGCATCTGTGCAAATAGCTGTTGTCAGCATCTTTTTCCAGATTGATAGTCTGCTCACCGAACGCCATTTCAAGCGTCCGGTCATGGTTGCCTCCGAAAATGAATTTTGCACAACAGTTCGGTTGGATTTTGCTGTCTGCTTTAAAAGGCTTCCAACTCAACTCCGCCAATCGTTCCTGCAACCGGATTTCAAGCGGCTTTTCTTGATAACCCAGCGGATGAATCTTTCCGTCTGGACCAATCTCAAAATTCAGTTTCATTCTGGTCTTGTCGTAGTGATTAGTTGGATCCTGATTCTTCCTGTCAATCTTGTCTTCATCCCAACGTCGTTCATTCTCGTTGGCCTCCGATGTGCCGAATGACTTTCCAGCTTCAACATGCATGGCTTGTTTTATATCTGTACTCATATAGGATATTCTTTTGATAGATGGTTAATGTTTGAGCTTGCTCCTATGCCAGTCTGTTCTGCCAGACAATGACCGGATTTTATTGCCGTCAGGCAAAAAGTCCTTATTGTGTTATGGACTTTCTATAAATTCCCGGAACAAGTTCCTTTACTATTCAATAAGTTCCAACCCCAATTCATCAATAAGTAATTGGACAGCCGGATTCTTTTCAATCATCAGTTGAAGCATCTGCCGCTTTGTCGGGGAGAACAGGAAGAAGTCCGCGATGTCCAAACCTTGCTTCTGCTGTTCGTCAGTAGCAATCTGCTCCAGCATATCCGAGACAGTAATGCTTTTGCAGATTCCGGACAGCATACCGGCTTTCTCTTTCCATTGGTCTGTTGCTCCCAAGTCCGGAATGAGTGTTACATCTCTACCCCGCAGCACTTGCATCGCATCACTATTGAAACACCCATTCTTGCCACCCGTTGCAAGCCAGATATAATCCGGGATGAAGTGACTCATTATGATGGCTGTTTTCTCGCTCTCGACCAGCATTACAGGTGCGGTAACAGAAGTATTTAGCAGATGTTCTCCGAGCAGACATTGCCGCAGATGGAAGTTGGTAAGCCGCAGTTCCGAATGTGCCCAGCCGATATAGGAATGTGGCTCTTTTATCCGATGACCTGTAGCAGAATCATACAGCATTATTTTCCCTGTCCTTACCTTTCCGGATATGTCTATCTGCCAATAGACCGTAGAACCGCCCCACTTATTGGAAGTCCCGATTTTATAAAGGCTGAAAAGTCTGTCCGTCTCCGCTTCACCGAAGACTCTGCACAAGTAGCGGTATAAAGGATTCCGACCGTAATCTGCAAGGCTCCTCTCCACCACTTTCGGGTATATAAAAGTCGGCGGAACAGGAGCAGAAATTTTCACGGTCGAGCGAGGTGACTTCTGTAAGCCCTGACTCCCAGCCTGTAATGTCTCAGGATGGTCGTGAAAATATTCCCGTGGCGTATAATGATACCCGCATGAGTTCTCATGGTCGCATTTGCCGACAGTATCTGGGAAACGGATGATACCTTCCTCATCGACATACCGGACGAAGCAACGGCTTTTGCCACAGTTAGGGCAGCTGATTTTGCTGCCGCAACTGTATTTCTGAAGATGAAAACGATACTCACTCATGGCTATCCGGATTATCGTTGTCTGCACTCTGCACTTTTGCACTTTGGGCAGCATTAACGGCATTATCTGCATCGGAAAGTGCAATAGTGCAAGGTGCATCAGATATGATTTTGTGATAGACTCCGTGGCTGATCTTCTCAATGACAGGATTTTTGAGCCTGCACAGTTGCTCCAGAGCATAATAAACAGAACGCCTTGACATCTCAACCTTTCTTCCTGCAATGACCGCTTCTCCGGATGTGAAAGTATCTCCGAGCAACGACAACCATGCATCTTTGGTATCGCCTATGCTGCCTGTAATGACAGCCTCCTGTGCTCTCCGGTAACTTCCCTCATAATACTCTATCATCCGTATGGCTGCCTTTACCGAGTCCGGTTCAATGCTGCGCATCTCTCCTTCCCCGGCTGCCCATTTCATAATCTGGAATATCAGAGCCAACCGCGCGGCATTGCCGTTGAGTTTCATCTTCCTGCTTTCCACCTCATTGTCATCCTCGATTGCATTCACTTCCTCGATTATGCCGTTGTACCAACTGTAGAAATACTCCTCCGCCTCGTCATCCATATTGATGACAAGCGGTGAGACAGTATTGCTTTTTTCGTCAGTGATACACGGTATATCCAGCACCCTGCCAAGTATATCACGCCACCGTCCAAGGATGTCCGGCCTACCGATATTCCTGTCATTCCGTCTCCATACGGAAATCTTCCTGTCTTTGGGATAGACGAAGAGAAAACGGTCGGTCAGACCGTTGGCTACAAAATCCGCCTTGAATATCTCCGTCAGCAGGTTTGTCTGTATAGAGCCGATTATATTGATGCAAGGAGTCTTGATGAAGGCAGGTCTGGACTCCGATTTCCGCACCGCTTTCAAAGGCTGTCCGCTGTAAGCAGTCAGCAGGTCTTCAATGAGATTGTTCCTGCTACTGTATCTTTTTACGGAATTGAACAGGGCAAGAATTTCATCCACCACCAGAGCGATTCCCCTCGGGTTGTTTTGATGGACACTTATCATCGCCTCCGGAGTAAAATCAGATATGACTGTGGTCACAAGACGGGGCTTTCTCGGCTGGGCAGTATCACCCTGCCGGTTGCCAGCCGCCACGCTTTTCTCGTATTCGATCCATTCCTCATTGAATTTCTCGAACATACGATCGTCCCGCTCATTGATAGGCTTATATATAAAACCCAACGGAGGAGTCTTGCCCAGTCCCGGACGACCGACCAGCATCATATAAAGGGAAGGAGCAGTCTTCCATTCGCCCTTGATACGGATATGACAGGAATTCCCGATGGCCGTTGCAACTGCCGACAATATGATGGATGCGGTATATTCTACATTGAAATTCTCATACCTGGACAGGTCAAGGACAATCTCACGAATCTTCTCAGGGAAAGCGTCCAAAGGAAGCCCTGTCTGCGGAATATGCTCCACTTCCGAGCGGAGCATGTTTGTAAGTTGCCTGATATCGTACATTGCCTTCCTATTTTATTCCGGATGCACAATATCCGAAGCGAAATCTTCGTAATGGAAACGGCGCAGGAAGCGGTCTAAATCCGCCTGTGTGTACCAGTATTTGTCCCCTTCTCGTGAATAGCCTAAATAGCCGTTATCTCTCAGCTTTTTCAGATACTTGTCCTTTATGCCGAGTTTCGCCATCAATGTCTTGTTGTCGTAAAGACAATGTGAATCCGCCGGCTGACTGCTTGCCGGAGACTTTACCTTTCCTTCCACTATGCTGAGAATCTTTTCAAGCAGTTCCCGGTCGCATAGCTCCTTTACATTCGTATTCTTTGCCATATAATTCTGAAATTATGGCCGAACAGTCCTGATGCGACTCAGACCTCCAGCCCGGTTATGAAATATGGCACGATTGCGCACATCGTACCGAAATCACGGCACGAATGTATAAAGTGTATGCAACTTTATGAGTTACAATAAATTATCTAATATTATGATTGAAGTTATGTAAAGTTATGATTTTGCCATAACTTTACATGTAACAGATTGATTACAAGCAACAAATAGGAGAAATAAAAAATCTGAAAAACCCGAAGATTTTATCAGATTTTTTATCAAAGCGCATTCATCGCTTTTTCAAAAACATTCTGGAAATCCTCTGTCCTGTCAGCGCCGAGGTACACGCCTATGATATTTTTATGTGGATTGACGTATAGAACCTGTCCATATAGGCCGAAAGCCCAATGGCCGCCTTGATGAAGAATAGCTTTTGCTTTACCCTTTTCCTGCCTTCTCCAACCACAGTATATTACATCTTCAGGCAGATTGTGCTTATCATTATAGTAATTTTCCAGACTGTCCGTGCTTGAAAAGCTCTTATCTCCCAGAATACCCCAATACCAGGAATACGAATAAGGATATTTATTCTTTTCTCCGCTGACATGAGTACTTAATGAACGTGCCACGAAAGCAGAATCAATAATTTGCGTTCCGTTCCAATTGCCTGCATTTAGATACAGACGTCCGATTTTTGCCAAATCCCTCACATTGCTTGTAAGGCCGGCATAGCTTTTTGCTACCCTATGTTTTCTGCTGTCCAGTCCGATCAGTGCATTTTTCTCCATCCCTAATGGCTGCCAAACCTTTTCGGAAAGATATTGAGCATACGACATTCCTGTAGCCCTTTCTATTATGATTCCCAAAATCTGGGTTGTCATTGAATCATAATGGTAGTATTCACCGGGTTTATGGGAAAACTTCATGTTCTTGACAACTTTCATCGCATCGTTACCCATATACAGATGTGCCATTTTTGAAAAAGGATTCCAGCTATAATTCTCTTTAAACTTCAATCCGGCTGTCATATCAAGAAGGTGCTCTATCCTTAATGAATCAAATAAAGGATCTTTCTGTTGAAGTTCAGGTATATAATCAGTGACAGGATCGCTCAGACTCTTTATTGCCCCTTCCTTGAGTGCTGCACCGCAAAGCATCGATGTTATGGTCTTGGTTACAGAGAAGGTGCATGATTGGGAATCCTTGTTCCATCCACCGTAATAATGCTCGAAAATTATCGTATCTTTTCTGATGATAAGTACAGCTGCCGGTTTACCGCAACTTTCCATTGATTCAGGAATGCTCATCCTGCATATGGAATCCAGACGGGCCAGATAAAAATTCAATTTCATTGTGTCCAGTACCCTTTCCATTTCAGGCAGTTCAGAAAAAGTGAAACTTCGAGGACCTCTGTGCACCGTATCCTGTTCAAACACCGTGTAATCATCGACTGCAGCATTACCGTATTTGAGTCCCTTATATACAATACATGAATCCAATGACATTATGCAAGTCAGTATAGCAAATGCATGTATGAGTTTTCTCATAATATTTAGCATATTTTTAAAAGAGTCAGTCTGAAAATAACTTGTCAATATCTCCGGCATTGGAAGGCACCGCCATATCCCTCCTGTTCTGACGGGACTGCCCAATACCGGTCTGCTCAAAAAGAGCGTTCAGTTCTGCATCCGGGAAAAGTCCGTTACCGAATTTCCAGAATGATTTCCGGTCCAGTTCGGAATACTCAGGTACATCACCGCAATATATGCGTCCACACATATAGGCAAGAAGAGCTTTCGTGCCTTTCCTCCACCTATAATGGGAACCGTCCTCCTCCATATATCCGGCTTCTATCGCCTTTGCAAAGACAGCACGGGCAAGCGGCGTGTCAAGCCTGCCGGACAATACAACCTTTTCGAGCGTATCCAGCCCTTCGGCCTGACTATTCTTGGCTTGAACAGTTTGTTTGTTCTTTTCCCTGTTTTTGGCGTGCAGTTTTTCCGCTCCACATGCAAGCGCACATGAGAGAAAAAGGGCAAAGAATACACCTGCTATTACGGTTATATTAGGTCGGTTATCCTTTATCAAATCAATCGTTCCGAGACCGACAAGAAGTAGAGTCCCTGTAAAAATGACAATTGCTGCTGACCACAGAATAATCCTCTGGTACCGCTTGAAGATAGTGGCAAGTACCAGTACCAGAATGAATACACATAACAGCAACAGAAATATCCGCGTAACAGTCATTTCAGGTAAAATTTCAGGTACAAAATTAATGATTGTTTTCGACAGGCAGTCTTAATATCGTCAGACAATCTCCAACGAAGCGAAATCATCAGTCAGTCTGGCAACTTCATTGGACAGTGTTTCCGGAAGGAATCTGGCATATACCTTTTCCGTGACATCCGTGCTGCTATGACCGAGCAACCTGCTGACTACGGACATTGACAAGCCTTTGTTTAGGGCAAAGACCGCAAACGAATGCCGGGCCACATGCATTGAGAGGGTAAACGGAAGCCCTATCTGTTCTCCGACAACCGCCAGCGACTGATTGATACATTTCGTCGCATTGTTACGGGCTTTGTACAGAGCTTCTGCATCATCAAGATCCAGA
>CASFGK010000030.1 GCA_949294195.1 uncultured Bacteroidales bacterium
ATTCGGTACTTTTGAAGTCTTGGAAGTAGGGCTTTCGGGCAATAAAAAAAGCCACAAATCATTGATTTGTAGCTTTTTGTCCGTTTACTGACCATTTCTGTCCAGTACGTTCAGCGGAGAGAGAGGGATTCGAACCCCCGGACCCGTGAAGGCCAACAGTTTTCAAGACTGCCGCAATCGACCACTCTGCCATCTCTCCAGTATTTCAATTCGCTCCGGTCTTTCAGAGAGGTTTTTCCGAAACGGATTGCAAAGGTAGTGATTTTTTATTAACTCGCAAATTTTATTTGAGGTATTTTATGAAATTTACAGCTCTTTTCTCAATCTGGCTTTTGGAATATTCAGCTGGTCGCGGTATTTGGCGATTGTACGTCGTGCAACCTTGTAGCCTTTGCTGCTCATTACACTCACAAGCTGGTCGTCCGTGAGCGGATGGTGCTTGTCCTCGTTGTCTACACACTCCTGCAGGGCTTTCTTCAGCTCCCTTGTCGACACTTCTTCTCCATCCTGGTTTTCAAGTCCTTCCGAGAAAAAATATTTCAGGGAGTAGATACCGAAATGAGTCTCGATGTATTTGCTGTTCACTACTCTGGAAATGGTGGATATGTCAAAACCTGTACGTTCTGCTATATCCTTGAGCACCATAGGTTTCAAGTGACTTTCATCTCCGTCCATGAAGTAGTCGTGCTGATAGTCTATGATGGCTTTCATCGTGCTTTCCAGAGTGTTGTGCCTCTGCTTGATGGCTTCTACAAACCATTTGGCGGAGTCAAGTTTCTTTTTCACGAACGTTGCGGCTTCCTTTTTCTCCCGTTCCGATGAATTCGCCGCTTCGAGCAGTATGTCAGCGTACTTCTTGTTGACCCGGAGTTCGGGGATGGAAAATCTCGGCATGGTAAGCTTCAGCTCTCCGTTTTCCAATGTCAGGACAAAATCCGGGACAATCTGCTGTGCCTGATCATTATAAGAGTCGTCTATCTGTCCGCCCGGGGACGGATTCAGTTTAAGAATCTTTGCCATTGCGGCTTTCAGCGCCTCTTCGCTTATGCCCATGCGGGTGATGATTTTCTGGAAATGCTTGTTGGTGAACTCCGTAAAATAGTCTTTGAGTATACGTGTGGCATTGACCACTTCCGGAGTCTGTTTCATCGGCTTTATCTGGAGCAGCAGGCATTCCCTCAGGTCTCTGGCACCGACACCTGCCGGGTCAAAGTCCTGAATAATCTTCAGCATTTCAAGGACTTCCTGCTCGTTTGTCTCTATTCCGGCCCTGAATGCAAGATCATCCACCAGGCTTTCTATACTTCTCCTCAGGTAACCGTCATCGTCAAGGCTTCCGATTATGAACGCTGCAACGGCATGCTGGTGCTCGGTGAGGTTCCTGAATCCCAACTGGTCCATAAGACTCTGCGTGAAGCTTTCCTTGACGGAGAAAGTGTTGTACTGCGGACGCTCGTCCTTGCCGTAGTTGTTCACTCTCAATTTATAGCTGGGTATGGAATCGTCTTCCTTATAGTCGGACAGAGAGACCTCTCTAGGTCCATCATCTTCGTCTTCCCTGTCATTGGAAACGTTCTCGTCGAGGACAGGGTTTTCCTCAAGCTCTTTCCTGATCCGCTGTTCCAGCTCCTGCGTAGGCAGTTCTATTAGCTTTATCGTCTGGATCTGCAGAGGGGAGAGCTTCTGGGTCTGTTTAAGTTCCAATCCTTGTTTCAGCATGACATCAAAGGCATTATATCAAAATCGAGACTTACAACGAGACACTTTGCCTTCCTGACGGACGGAGGACCTTGACAGTGTCGGTAACGGTCGGGGCGAATCTGTCAACGGCAGGGTATCTGATGCTTTCCTTTACAACGAAAGCCGTAGGGAAGTCGCTGACTATTTTCCTTAGAAGCTGCATGGCTTCTGACCTGGTCCTGAAGTCCCCGACTGTCACTTTGAAGTACGGATTTACGTAGCTTCTGTAGACCGGAATGTCAGGGTGCGCAGTAATGAATTTCTTTTCCATCGCCTCTGAATCGGTCCTGGCACTCTGCCTGTTGTCGAAGAATATGCGGATCCGGTATCCCTCGATTGTCCTGTCTGCATTGCTGCTGATATGGTTTTCCAGAGAATTCATTATCACCCGGGACTGGCTTATATTTACATCGGCGATGTCTCCGGCAGCCTTTGACGGCATCACCTCGAATATATCCTTTCCGGCCAGAGTCGTGTCTATCCGTGGCGCAGGAACAGTCGCTATTGAGTCTGTGAGTATATATCCTTCAGGAATCTGCAGAGAATCCGCTTCCTGTGCGGCTGCTTGGAATGCCCCTGCCATACCGAAAACCATGAGCAGGGACAGTGAGAGTATTATTTTATGTATACAGTTCATTTTCAGTGTAATTCATTTATGATACGCTCAAGAGGAATGTCCTTGACGGACAGTTTTTTCTTTGGCCCTTTCCCGACTTTTGCCTGCAGATTTATGTCTACGGTGTACTGGGAGATGTCGAAATCTGATGCCATGGACATCAGGGCCAGAGGAGATACGGACGGGGCAAGTCCAAGTGTACATGCCGCCTCGACAGTACAGGATGTCCTTCCTTCAACGGAAAACGGTTCTATCCGGAAAGTTCCCAGAACTTTCCCTTCTCTGTATGCCGTACCTTCGATGCCTGTGACTTCAATGTTTCCGGCAGGGTTGTCCACCCCGACTTCCAGTACGGCAGCAGCTGTATCAAGACCCTTTATTGACAATGACCTGACATTGAAAGACCGGATACTGATGTTCCTTATGTCTTTCAGATTAGCACATCCGGTGCAGCACAGCAGAAGCCATACTGCCATCAGTGCAATAATCCTGCCGGTGGTTGCCTTATCCATATCTTTGCAAAGATATAAAAAATATAAGTCAGATAAAAATCTTATCTTTGCACGCGGATTATTGATATAATGATGGTAAAGAGCATAAAACCGATAAAAGACGAGACAAGGCCGAAGGTCTACATCGAAACTTACGGCTGTCAGATGAATGTCAATGACAGTGAAGTGATCCTGTCGATTCTTCAGGATGCCGGATACGTGCTGACGGAAAAGATGGACGAGGCATCTCTGATTCTTGCCAATACGTGTTCCATAAGGGACAATGCTGAGCAGCGCATATGGGGTCGCATAGAACAGTTCCGTCTCCAGAAAAGAAGGCGGGAAGGTGTCATAATAGGTATCGTGGGATGCATGGCTGAGCGGCTTAAGGAGAAACTTCTTGATACTCATGTTGTTGACCTTGTTGCCGGTCCGGATTCCTACAGGTCTCTTCCAGGGCTGATAAGCAGAATTGCCCCGGATTCGCCTCAGATCGATGTCCTGCTTTCACATGAGGAGACATATGCGGACATTTCTCCGGTGAGAATGGACAGGAACGGTGTCAGCGCATTCATTTCGATAATGCGCGGATGCAACAATGTCTGCTCCTACTGCGTAGTGCCTTATACAAGAGGGGCGGAACGGAGCCGGGACCCGTATACAATTGTCCGTGAGGCTGAAGAGCTTTTCGCCAACGGATACAGGGAAGTATGTCTTCTGGGACAGAACGTGGACTCGTACTACTGGAAGGATCCTGCGACTGCCGACAGGAACGTGAATTTTGCGGGCCTGCTTGAAATGGTCGCCAAGGTGAGTCCCGAAATGAGGGTGAGGTTTTCGACTTCACATCCGAAAGACATAAGCGACGAGGTCATCTACACCATGGCGGTGTATGACAATATATGCAAGCATATTCATCTGCCGGTACAGTCAGGCAGCAATGCCATGCTGGAGAAGATGAGGCGCAAGTATACCAGGGAGTGGTATCTTGAAAGGGTATCCAAGATAAGGTCCGTGATTCCGGATTGCGGGATTACGACCGATGTGATTGCCGGCTTCTGCGGGGAAACCGAACAGGACCACAGAGACACGCTTTCTCTGATGGAAGAGGTATGTTTTGACGGAGCTTTCATGTTCCAGTATTCAGAACGTCCGGGAACCCTGGCTGCCAGGAAATATCCGGATGATGTCCCTGATGAAGTCAAGACTGCCAGGCTCAACGAGATTATCGCCCTGCAGAACAGGATGAGTCTCAAAAGCAACGAAAAGGAAATAGGGAAGAGGCTCACTGTCCTGATTGAAGGAGTCTCGAAAAGGAACAGCGGAGAGCTTTTCGGAAGGGCCGGCAACAACAAGGTCTGCGTTTTTCCGGCATGCGGCCATCATGTCGGAGAATATGTGACAGTTGAGGTAACTTCTTGTACATCAGCTACTTTGATATCAAAAACGGTGTAATACCCCTATTTTGACGAAATACGGATTCCGGGATCGGACAGCACATATTATCCAATGCTGTTCCTAATCCCGGATTTTTTATTAATTTCAACGTCTGATTGGCCAAACCATGTGATTCCCGATGCTGCAGATTTTTTCAAATACTTTTACCGTTCTGTATATCCTGCTGGTAGCAGGTACTGTCCTTATCATACTTACGGACAATCAGGATTCCGGACGAAAGATATCATGGATTCTGATTATAGGACTTATTCCTGTTGTAGGCTTGTTGTGTTATATAGTCTTCGGCCTCAACTGGAGACGGGCTGGTTTTTTCCAGAGGCGTCACAAGAACTTCCTTGCGGAATTTGAACGGAGGTCAGATGAAAGGATAAAGAATCTTCTGTTCGGTCATGCTGTAGAGGGAAAAATCAGGGAAGACTATCGGGAACTGGCCAGACTGCTGTCCGAAGTGGACAAGATAACGGTCAGTGACGACAACGACATCGAGATAATCACATCGGGGAAAAGGAAATTTGACGCGCTTACGGAAGATATCCGCAATGCGAGGGACCATATCCATATGGAATATTTCTATTTCAAGAAGGATATGGGCAGCAGGAAAATCAGGGCGCTTCTCATGCAGAAAGCCAGGGAAGGCGTGAAAGTCAGGTTTATCCATGAAAACATAGCGAATATCGAAATCAGCTCGAGGTATTACAACGAGATGAAAAAAGCCGGTGTCGAAGTCGTCCCTTTCACGAACACCAGGATTACGCATCTGACGATAGGCGCCCAGCTGAATTACAGGGACCACAGGAAAATAGTCGTGATTGACGGTAAAATAGGATATACGGGAGGAATGAATATCAGCGATGATTATTTCGTCCGATGGAGAGATACCCATATGAGGATTACCGGAGAGGCTGTGTCAAGCCTTCAGTACAGTTTTATGAATTCATTCATTACCTCAGGCGGTAAAATCCAGGAGGACTATGCCCGGTATTTTCCACGTCACGCCAGGCTGTTCCCTGCAAAGCTCATCCAGATCGTGCCTGACGAGCCTGATAACCAGTGGCCTGTAATCCAGATGGGTACTGTATGGGCTGTTCAGCACGCAAAGAAATACATATATATACAGACTCCTTATTTCGTGCCTCCTGAACCGCTGCTTCAAGCCCTTGAATCCGCTGCCCTGAAAGGAGCCGATGTGAGGATAATGCTGCCTAAGAAGGCGGATCTGTGCTATATGGGACCTGCAAACAGATCATATTACACGGAATGTCTTGAAGCTGGAATCAGGATATTTGAAAAAACAGGAAATTTCATCCACTCAAAGACACTTGTGTCGGATGACTATCTGTCTATTCTGGGCTCAGCCAACATGGATTACAGGAGTTTTGAGATAAACTATGAGATTAATACCTATATATATGACGAGACTGTCGCCAGGGAAAACAAGGCTATTTTCCTGAAGGATATGGAATCATGCGAAGAGGTTACTCTTGAGGCATGGGAAAGTAAGCCGTGGTACAAAAAATTGCTACAGCCTGTTATCAGGCTGTTTGCCCCGCTTCTGTAGATGGTGTAAGGTCTCATAAAAAACGACGCAGGAAACATGATAATTCCCTGCGTCGCTTTTTTATGTTCCCGTTATAGGAAGTTTTCGGTGGATTCCTATTCCTTTCCTCCTCCAAGTGCCTGATACAGTGTGACGACAGACTGAAGCAGCATATATTGGTCATTTATGGCGCTGGTCTGCGCTCCGAGAAGTGACTGCTGGGCTGTCAGGAGCTCCAGATAGGTGGTCCCGGATGAGTTCCTGTACAGGTATTCGGTAGAAACGAGTGCTCTTTCAAGGTCTTTGCACTGAGCCTGATGCTTTTCCAGCATTGTCTTGTTTGTCTGGATTGCATATAGGGCATTGTTCACCTCTTCTCCTGCATTCAGCAGAGCCTGTCTGTAGTTGAGTCTGGCAATCTCCTCTTCCGCTTTGCTTACTTTGAGGTTGGCTCTCAACTGTCCGTTGTTGAAGACAGGCACTGCAAGCTGCCCGAGTGCAGACAGAAGCCATCCGGCAGGGTCGGCGATTGCCTGGCCTATGCTGTTGGTCCATCCTGCTGTTCCTGAGAGATTCAGACCAGGGTAGAAAGCTGCCCTTGCCATGTTGGTCGTGTAGTATGAACTTGCATAAGCCATTTCAGCCTGCATTACATCCGGTCTGTTGGACAGAAGCTGGAGCGGAACAGCGACTGTAATGTTTTCCGGAACTGACTGCTCTGCCAGACTCCCTCTTTCAACAGGAAAGTACGGCTGTCCGAGCAATGAGCATATAGAGTTTTCCGTTTCTCTCTGCTGCCTTATCAGGTCAGCATATGAGGCTTCCAGAGCATAAAGATTTGCACGGGCCTGTGTAACTGCGCTTTCATTGGTCTTGCCGACCTGCAGCATGGCTTCCATCGTACGCACCTGTTCTTTCCAGATGGTTACGGTTTCTCCGTTTATCCTTACCTGCTCATCCAGCATGAGGAGAGCGTAATATGAGTTGGCGATAGCCCCGATTATCTGGGATCTTACAGCCTGCCGGTAAGCCTGCTGCTGAAGAAGCGTAGCCTGTGCCCCGCGTTTGGCGTTAAGGAGAGACCCGAAAAGATCGATGTCCCAGCTGACTGCGCCGCCAAGGTTGTATGACCAGCTTGCCTTTCCTCCGTTTATACTGTTGAGCCCTCCTTGCGGAGTGAGATTCAGAGATGGAGCATAAGCCCATTTTGATGCACTGAGCTGGGCTTTTGCCTGCTCTACTCTCAATATGGCACTCTGCAGGTCCACATTATGCTCAAGACCGGTGCGGATCAGATCCTGCAGATACGGATCAGTGAACATTTTGTCCCATGGCATGTAGCCAAGCGAAGTCGTATCCTCTGTGGCCACTTCCATAACCTCTGCCCTGTAAAGACTGTCTACAGGCAGACTCTCGGGCCTCTGGTATTTTCTGTATATGGAGCAGCTGCTGGTCAGCGTTATTATGACTGTCAGTAAAAGTAATTTTTTCATTATGCTCTGTCCTCCTTTCTTTTACCCATTACTCTTTCTTCAATGTACTGGAAAATAGTGAAGAAAACAGGGGTTATAAACACGAGTGCGATAGTACCGATGACCATACCTCCGATAACAGGGATTCCCAAAGAGTGGTAGCCGTTGGCTCCTACACCGCTCGCTATTGCCAGAGGCAGGAGTCCGAATACCATTGAGAATACGGTCATAAGGATAGGTCTGAGCCTTATTCCTGCGGCTGATATTGCTGCCAGGCTGAGAGACATGCCTGATTTCCTTCGTTCACTCGCATATTCGGTAATAAGTATGGCGGTCTTTGAAAGCAGACCGATCAGCATGATGATACCGACCTGCATGTAGATATTGCTTTCAATGCCCCATATTCTTGCGGCGAGGAATGACCCCATAAGTCCGAACGGAACCGAGCATATGACTGCGAGCGGCAGGAAGAAGCTCTCGTAAAGTCCGCAAAGGATGAGATATATGAATACGATACACAATATGTAGATTATTGTGGTCGTATGTGATTCTGCCAGCTGGGCTTCCTCTCGTGTCATGCCGGAGAATTCATATCCGAATCCGGTAGGGAGCACTTCGGCAGCGACCTCCTGTACGGCTATGATCACGTCTCCTGAACTGTATCCTGCATTAGGCATACCCTGTACGGTGATTGACGGGAACAGGTTGAACCTGTTCAGAATCTCGGCACCGTATGATTTGGTCAGAGTGACGAACTGGCTTACAGGAGCCATGCCGGCAGCTGTCTTGACGAAAATGTTGTCAAGAGACTGTACCTGGTCACGGTCTTCAGGCCTTGACTGGAGGATTACCCTGTACAGTTTGGTGAATCTGTTGAAGTTGGATACGTACATACTTCCGAGGTAGCTCTGCATCACTGAAAGTACCTGGTCTGCGGTAGTTCCCGCTCTCAGACACTTGGCTGCATCCACGTCTACCGTATACTGAGGGAATTCTGTACTGAATGATGTGTAGGCCATCTGGATTTCAGGTCTCTGGTTGAGAGCCGCGATGACCTCGTGAGTGACTTCGTTCAGGGCTTCTATGCCTTTGCCTGACCTGTCCTGAAGGTCGACCTGGAAACTGTTTCCGGTACCGTATCCTGAAATCATAGGCGGAGCGAAAATGAAGATCTGCGCATTCTTTATGTTGGCTGTCCTTGCGTAGATCTTGTCCATCACGGCGGTGTTGCTGTGCTCCTTTCCTTCTCGCTGATCCCATGGCTGAAGCCTTATCATAAGCATACCGTGTGATGCACCGCTACCGGCGAATGAGAAACCTGCTACCTGGTTGAATGTCCTGATTTCAGGGATATCCTCAATGCATTTCTGCACCTCTGTAAGGATTGCATTGGTCTCGCTGAGCGTGCTTCCCGCAGGTGCATCCACACTCATGAAGAGAGCTCCCGTATCCTCGTTGGGAACGAGACTCGTCTTGGTCGTGCTCATGAGGAACATAAGCAGTCCTATGGCTCCGAGAATAAGCAGTCCTGAAAGCCATTTGTTGCCGATGAAGAATTTGACCCCGAACTTGTATTTGCTTACAAGCCTTCCGAAAACGGTATCGAAAGCAATTCTGAATCTGGTAGAGAACTGCTTGGGCCTTTCTCCCGGCTGTACCACCTCGTTCGGTTTCAGGATGAGCGCACACAGCGCCGGCGACAGGGTCAGGGAGTTGATGGCGGAAAGACCGACTGCAGCGGCCATTGTAAGACCGAACTGTGTATAGAATACTCCTGATGTGCCTCCCATGAATGACACAGGGATAAACACCGCCATGAACACGAGTGTGGACGTGATGATGGCCGAGGATACTCCGTTGGAGCCGTCGACGGCAGCCAGATATGGAGACTGGTAGCCTTCGTCCAGCTTGACCTGTACAGCCTCCACCATGATTATGGCATCATCCACAATCGTACCGATGGCAAGCACGAGCGCAAAGAGAGTCAGGAGGTTAATCGAGAATCCTGCGATAACCAGAAAGGCAAAGGTACCTATCAGAGCGACGAAGATACTGATTGTCGGTATGATAGTGGCCCTCACATTCTGAAGGAACACATATACTACCAGGACTACCAGAATGATGGCTTCAAACAGGGTCTTGAGTACTTCATGTATGGACGCGTCAAGGAAGTCCTTGGTACTCATGATGTCCACGATTTCGACTCCTTTAGGAAGCTCTTTGGCGGCTTCTTCCAGATAGGCGTCAATGGCGTTGATGATTTCGTTCGCATTACTTCCTGCGGTCTGGTTGATCATCATAGTCACACCCGGTGCGCCTTTTACACGGCCTTCAAAAGAATATGACTGGGAACCGAGTTCGAGGTCAGCTATATCCTTTAGCTTGAGTGTACGTCCGTCATCGTACGCCTTGATGATGATGTTTCCGAACTGTTCTTCGGTCTCAAGACGTCCTCTGTATTTAAGGGTATACTGGAAGACATTTTTCGAGTCCTCTCCGATCGCACCTGTAGAGGCTTCGATGTTCTGTGCCGAAAGGGCGGCGCTTACGTCGCTTGGCTGGACTTCATACTGGGCCATTATGTCAGGCTTGAGCCAGATACGCATTGCGTAGTCACCTCCCATCACGTTTGCCTCGCCGACTCCCGATATACGCTGGATTTCAGGCTTGATGTTAATACTCAGATAGTTGGTGAGGAATGTCTCGTCGTATGTGCCGTCCGGACTTGCAAGGGCAAACACTTTCAGCGTACTGCTCTGCCTTTTCATGGTCTCTACACCGACCCTCGTTACCTCCGCAGGAAGCAGGGACTGTGCTCTGGATACCCTGTTCTGGACGTTTACGGCTGCCATGTCAGGGTCTACGCCTTGTTTGAAATATACTGAAATGGACGCACTGCCGGTGTTGCTCGCTTCTGAGGTCATATAGGTCATGTTCTCCACGCCGTTTATGGCTTCTTCCAGAGGTACGATTACACTGTTCTGTACGGCAGTCGCATTCGCTCCGCTGTATGATGTGCTTACCCTGATGGTAGGCGGGGCAATATCAGGATACTGCTCCACAGGAAGCACCGAAAGTCCGATGACTCCCACCATCACGATGAAGACCGATATTACCAATGACAGGATAGGCCTGTCGATGAATGTTTTAAGATTCATATTCCTTATTCTCCTTCTTTTGCAGAATCAGGTGCAGCTGCAATCGGCGTCCCCTCTTTGAGCAGACCTGCCCCTCTTGCTACTATGACATCGCCTTCCTGAAGTCCTTCTTCAACGATATATTCCTTTCCGTCGTTGACCTTGAAGACCTGTATCTGTGTGGAAACAGCCTTGCCGTCAACTACCTTGTATGCAAATATCTTGTCCTGAATTTCATAAGTGGCGCCCTGAGGAATCACCAGACAGTTCTCCCTGACATAAGGGATGATGATATTTGCCGATGCTCCGCTCATGAGTCTGCCTTCAGGGTTGTTGAACACGGCTCTCATTCGGACTGTTCCGGTCGTCTTGTCAACGATTCCGCTGATGACGTCGATTTTGCCTGTGTGGCCGTAAAGGCTGCCGTCATTCAGAGTAAGGGAAACTTCCGGATATGCTGCCAGAGTCTTCTCTATGGAACCGTACTGTGCTGTAAGAGACAGTACTTCCTTTTCAGGAAGAGAGAAGTATACGTACATCTGGGAATTGTCAGAAACATTTATCAGAGATTCTCCCATAGCTGTCACTATGGCCCCGACACGCACTGAAGTCATGCCTGCAGACCCGTTTACCGGGCTTTTTACTCTGGTGAAGGAAAGATTGTTTGCTGCGCTTGCTTCCTGGGCTTTGGCATTGGCCAGATTTGCGACAGCGGTATTGTATGAATTGCGTGCCGTCTGCAGCTCGAAGTCTGAAATGACTTTCTGTTTGTAGAGTTCCTCGCTTCCTTTAAGGTTCAGTCCTGCTGTCGCTTCCTGAGCCTCGGCTGATGCTACGGCGGCAAGAGCCTGTTTGTAGGCTGCGGCATATGGGATAGTATCGATAATGAAAAGAGTTTCTCCCTTTCTTACGTTAGCCCCTTCCTTGACAAGAACATCTGTGATGATTCCGGAAACCTGTGGCCTGACCTCTACATACTGCTTTCCTTCGATTACTGCAGTGTAGCTCTCGGAAAGAGTCCTGTCTTCAGGAGCCAGTTTCAATACTGGATAAACGCTGGCCTGAGCCTGTTGCTGCTGAGCTGGCTGCTGCTTGCATGAAGTAATGCCGATGAGCAGGCAGAGCCCGATTGTCATAACATTTAAACCTTTCATTTTTCTTTATTGTTTTTTCCTTGTATTTTCGCGCACAAAATTATTATATACTTTTCCTTTAAATTTGTAAAAAATTCTTATATATTTGTTCAAAAAGGACATTTAGGTCTGCTTTACTATTAATGATAGTGCGTATTTGTCAAAATCCGACACTTATGCGCAAAAACTTTGCCACAAAATGCAATATCTGAGTACACAGCAGCTTTATCTGTATACCAGGGCAGAAAGGAAGGCCGGTGACAGTTTCATGATGTTCACGACAGACGATATCCGCTGGCTGTCTGAATACCAGTTCATCGGCTCCAGATCGATGATATTCGTATGCAGAGGTTCTGTTGAATTGATAATCAACGGCAACTTGAGGGTTCTTCAAGAAGATGACTATGCCGATATCCTTGACGGCACAATGTTCCGTTTCGGAGAAGTGTCACCTGATGCGGAGACGTACAGCATATTTACTACCAAGTCGTTTATCCTGGATGCCCTTCATGGTGTGATGCCGGAGCAGGAAAACTTTCTTTCAAGACTGCTGGCAAATCCGGTCCTGAGTTACAAGGGAAGTCCCCGGAGCGACGATATCCACATGCAGCTGAGGCTGCTCTCCAGGCTTGTAGGAAATATTTCCCACAAATACAGGAGTGATCTGGTCAAGCTTTATTTCAAGGCGCTTACCCTTGATTTGAGCGATGCCTTGTCCGGACTTGACGAGGAGTCGCTCAAGTTTCATAAAATAGGGAAAAAGGAACTGCTTATAGCGTCTTTCATTGATCTTGTGTGGCGTCATATGACTGAGACCAGGGAAGTGTCTTTTTATGCAAAGAAACTATGTATTACACACAAACATCTGTCACGCGTAGTGAAAGAAGTTACCGGCAAGACACCCCATGAGATAATCGCCGGGGAGACTCTGGCAATGGCAGTCCAGCTTTTGCAGAACAACAGCCTGCTTGTCCAGCAGATTGCCGATATACTGAAATTTTCAGATCAGGCTGCGTTTTCCAAGTTTTTCAAAAAATATGTGGGAATGGCTCCTGCCGAATACAGGAAAACCTACTGTGAATCCGATTCGGATTAGGAACCACAGGCTTTACATGTCTTTCCAGACTTTCAGATACGCCTGAAGCGCCCACATTTCATCGCGGTATTTTGCCGCGGCCATGAAATCAAGGTCAGATGCTGCTTTCTGCATGTTCCGTTTTGCCTGCTCGGCAGCTTTCTCCACTTGAATTCTGGACATTGACCTGATTACGGGGTCCTGAAGCACAGCTGCCAGATCTGCTTCGATATATCCGTCCTTATATGCCGAATTCCCTTCCCGTTTCGAGTCATGGCCCAGGCCTACGCTGACTGTGCCTTTGCCCAGATCGCTCGGGTCCGGGATATAGTGGGGCGCTTCGTAGGAATTTGCTGCGCTGACCCTGCCTGAGACAGTGTTTGCAAGTCTTGGGTTGCGTCTTTTTGCCGTTTCGTTTCCGTTCTGGGGATATTCTTCTGTAAGGACATTTTTCTTGACAGCGACCTGTGTCGGGGTGATATTGTGCAATTTGTTGTATTCCATCTGCTTGGAGCGTCTTCTGTCGGTCTCGTAGATGGTTTCCTGCATTGATCCTGTGATAGAGTCCGCATACATTATCACCAGGCCGTTTACGTTTCTTGCCGCACGTCCGGCGGTCTGTGTCAGCGATCTTCCTGAACGGAGGAAGCCCTCTTTGTCTGCATCCAGTATGGCTACAAGCGAAACTGTAGGTATGTCAAGGCCTTCACGCAGCAGATTGACACCTACCAGAACGTCAAACAATCCGTTCTTGAAATCTTCTATTATTTCCACTCTTTCAAGCGTATCCACATCTGAGTGGATATACCTGCACCTTACTCCCATTCTGGTGAAGTATTTTTCCAGCTCTTCCGCCATCCGTTTGGTGAGAGTCGTTACCAGGACCCTTTCGTCCTTTTCCGCCCTGACACGGATTTCTTCCAGAAGATCGTCTACCTGGTTCTTTGTCGGACGCACTTCAATAGGAGGGTCAAGCAGACCTGTAGGTCGTACAACCTGCTCTACTACAAGCCCTTCGGATTTTTCCATCTCGTAATCTCCTGGAGTTGCGCTGACATATACGGTTTGTCCGGTCACAGACTCGAATTCGTCAAATTTCAACGGTCTGTTGTCGGCTGCGGCCGGAAGTCTGAAACCATACTGGATCAGTACTGATTTACGGGAATGGTCTCCTCCGTACATTGCTCTTATCTGCGGCAGTGTCACATGGCTTTCATCTATGAATGTGATGAAATCTTTAGGGAAATAGTCCAGAAGGCAGAACGGGCGCATGCCTTCGCTTCTTCCGTCAAAATATCTGGAGTAATTTTCGATTCCGGGACAATACCCCATCTCCTTTATCATTTCAAGGTCGTATTCGACCCTTTGTTTCAGCCTTTTGGCTTCAAGCGGCCTGCCTGTTTCCTCGAAGAATCCGCACTGTCTCACCATGTCGTCCTGTATCTGGCTGACAGCTTTTATGCTTCGTTCCTTGGTAGTTACGAAATTGTTTGCAGGATAAACGGATACTTCGTCGAGTTCGTCTATGAAAGCTCCGGTGACAGGGTCTATTATGGAAATGCTGTCTACCTCGTCTCCGAAAAACTCTATTCTTACGGCATTGTCTCCATAGCCGATGCATATATCGACAGTATCGCCCCTGACTCTGAATGTCCCTCTTTTGAAGTCCGTTTCCGTTCTGGAGTACAGGGCGTCCACCAGCTGGTACAGCAGTCTGGTCATGCTGCGGCTTTCCCCTTTGCGGACAGTGACAGTCTGGGCGTGGAAGTCTGCCGGGTTGCCGATACCGTAAAGACATGAAACGCTGGAGACTACTATTACATCCCGCCGTCCGGACAGCAGGGATGAAGCGGCACTCAGCCTGAGCTTTTCTATTTCATCGTTGATACTCAGGTCCTTTTCAATATAGGTGTCCGTAGTCGGGATATAGGCTTCCGGCTGGTAATAGTCATAATAGGAGACGAAATATTCGACGGCATTGTGGGGAAAGAATGACTTGAATTCGCCGTACAACTGCGCTGCCAGAGTCTTGTTGTGACTCAGAATCAGGGCCGGACGCTGCAGCCTTTCAATGACATTTGCCATTGTGAATGTTTTCCCGGATCCCGTCACTCCCAAAAGTGTGACGGCATCTACTCCGCTGTCCAGCGCCGAGCAAAGCCCTTTTATCGCTTCCGGCTGATCTCCGGACGGCCTGTATTCCGATTCAATCTTGAACTTCATGCAACAAAGGTTAGCTTGTTCATACCATTTATACCCAATCGCATTGCCGATTATAAAAAAGAAAGAGAGTCATCATAATGATGCTCCCCTAAAACAGATGAGGTTGGTGCCACTCCCGTGGGACTCCTCGTTAACTAACCACATAATTAATAACACTAAAACTAATAACCGAATGCAAAGGTACTGCTTTTTTCCCAATCTCCAAACTTTTTATGACAATTTTACTGAAAAGACTGTCGCGTATGAATGATTGGAGTGTGTATGTGTTTGATAACCAGAAAAATGTACTTTTGTTAAATTTTTATTACAAAGCATTTCCCCTGAATTGTCCGACTATATAAGGATGCAGTATCCTGTTATAATTGATATGATGCCGGCTCTCCCGGTTATTCCATTGATTCCAAATAGGAAATATCCTGCAAGCTTTTTGTTGCGGGAAACTAAAAATCACTATATTTGCATCCGGATATCCAGCCGGTTGCCGGGATGTTCCATAACATATTGGACTACTGGATATTTTAATCACAAGGAACTAAATTATTAAACAGGTTATGGTTTATTCACACGAAGTGCAGCAGATGTGCTGCGTCAAAAAGGGACCTAACCATGGTCCTGCTCCTATTCCAGAGGAGGGAAAATGGGTAAAATCCAAAGAAATCACTGACATCTCAGGCCTTACTCACGGCGTCGGCTGGTGTGCGCCTCAGCAGGGTGCCTGCAAGCTTACCCTCAATGTCAAGGAGGGTGTGATCCAGGAGGCTCTTGTGGAGACACTCGGCTGTTCAGGCATGACTCATTCCGCTGCAATGGCTTCCGAGATTCTCCCTGGCAAGACTATCCTTGAGGCTCTCAACACTGACCTCGTGTGCGATGCCATCAATACCGCAATGCGCGAGCTTTTCCTCCAGATCGTTTACGGACGTACCCAGTCGGCTTTCTCCGAGGGAGGCCTTATGATCGGAGCCGGCCTTGAGGACCTTGGAAAAGGTCTCCGCAGCCAGGTAGGTACCCTTTACGGCACTCTCGCAAAAGGTCCCCGTTACCTTGAAATGGCCGAAGGCTACATCAAGACCCTCGCCCTTGACAAGAACGATGAGATCTGCGGATACGAGTTCATCCATCTCGGCAAATTCATGGACCTTGTAAAGAAAGGTGTTGATGCCAACGAGGCTCTCAAGCAGGTAACCGGAACATACGGTCGTTTCAGCAAAGAGGCCGGTGCAGTTAAATACATTGACCCACGTAAAGAATAAGGAGGAAGACTATTATGATAAGAGAAGTTAAATTCGAGAGCCAGGATCGCCGTATCAAACAGATTCTTGCTGCCCTTAACGAAAACGGTATCAAGGATATCGAAGAAGCTAACGCTATTTGCGAGCAGTATGGTCTTGATCCTTATAAGACTTGCGAGGACACTCAGCCTATCTGCTTCGAGAATGCCAAATGGGCTTATGTAGTGGGAACTGCCATCGCCCTGAAGAAAGGCTGCAGGAACGCTGCGGAAGCTGCTGAGGCTATCGGTATCGGACTTCAGGCATTCTGTATCCCCGGCTCTGTAGCCGATGACCGTAAAGTAGGTCTCGGACATGGCAACCTTGCTGCAATGCTTCTCCGAGAGGAGACAAAGTGCTTTGCTTTCCTTGCCGGTCACGAGTCATTCGCTGCAGCCGAAGGAGCCATCAAGATTGCAGCAAAGGCAGACAAGGTACGTAAGGAGCCTCTCCGCTGCATCCTTAACGGTCTTGGAAAAGACGCAGCCCAGATCATTTCACGTATCAACGGCTTCACATATGTGCAGACTCAGTTTGACTACTATACCGGTGAACTGAAAGTCGTACGCGAAATCGCATACAGCGACGGTCCTCGCGCAAAGGTAAAATGCTATGGCGCTGATGATGTCCGCGAAGGTGTGGCTATCATGTGGCATGAAGGTGTTGATGTATCCATTACAGGAAACTCTACCAACCCTACACGTTTCCAGCATCCGGTTGCGGGAACATACAAGAAAGAGCGTGTACTTGCCGGCAAGCCTTACTTCTCAGTTGCGTCCGGCGGCGGTACAGGACGTACACTTCACCCGGACAATATGGCTGCAGGTCCTGCTTCTTACGGTATGACCGACACCATGGGCCGTATGCACTCTGACGCACAGTTCGCAGGCTCTTCATCAGTTCCGGCACATGTCGAGATGATGGGCTTCCTCGGAATAGGCAACAACCCTATGGTGGGATGTACTGTGGCTTGTGCTGTTGATGTCGCTACTGCACTCAGCAAATAAAGATACTTTATATACTCTGATAAGTCCCTGTAATAGATAATATTACGGGGACTTTTCTTACCCGATGCATGGCAGAGGTCCGGTTATTTCTGCCGCATGAAACGTTTCCAGACACATTCCGGCGGATTACGCTGCCGGTGGAATATTGCTGTGGTAATTAAGATAATATGATATAAGGAGATATGACAAAATACGATTTTGATAAGATAAACAACAGGCGCGGGACTTGCTCCTGCAAATGGGACAATGCTCCGGATCCAGAGGTGCTGCCGATGTGGGTCGCTGACATGGATTTTCAGACTGCTCCGGTCATTGTTGATGCCTTACAGAAGAGAGTCGCACAGGGAATATATGGCTACACTCACGTTCCGGATGAGTACTATGAAGCTGTAATCAATTGGTTTTCAAGACGTCATGGCTGGGCTTTCCGACGGGACTGGATGGTATGTGTGCCTGGTATTGTGCCTGCTTTGTCCGCGATAGTCAAAGCTCTTGCTGCTCCTGGCCACAAAGTCCTGATACAGACTCCGGTGTACAACTGTTTCTTTTCTTCAATAAGGAACAACGGGTGCAAAATAGTATCCAATCCTCTTGTCCGGGAGGGGAATGCGTTCAGGATAGACTTTGATGATCTGGAGCGGAAGGCTGCTGATCCTGACGTGAAGCTTATGATATTGTGCAATCCTCACAATCCTGCAGGACGTGTATGGACACGTGAAGAGCTGAAGAGGATAGGGGATATATGTATGGCAAACGGTGTGGCTGTCGTTGCTGATGAGATTCATTGTGAACTTGTTTATTCCGGCCACGAATACACCCCGTTCGCTTCTTTGTCAGATGAATTTCTGAAAAATTCCGTAACATGTATCTCTCCGAGCAAAGCCTTCAATATTGCAGGACTGCAAATCGCAAATATGGTAATACCAGATCCGGAAATGAGGGAAAAAATTGATAAGGCTGTAAATGTCAACGAAGTATGTGATGTGAATCCCCTTGGTGTGATAGCGGCAATAGCGGCATACAATGGGGGAGAGGACTGGCTTATGCAGCTGTTGGATTATCTGAAAGGCAATTATGACTGTTTCAGGAAATTCTGTTCGGAAAATCTTCAGGATTTCCCGATATGCGAACTGGAAGGAACCTATCTTGTATGGATGGATTGCAGTAAGCTGGGAATTGCTTCACACCAGTTGGAGCTTGACCTTATAAGGGAAGCGAAGTTATGGCTGAATGAAGGTACAATGTATGGAGCTGACGGTGAAGGATTTATGCGTTGGAATATAGCTTGTCCGAGATCTGTGATGCTCGAAGGCCTGATGCGTTTCAGAAAATTTGCAGAGAGCAGGGTCAGACACTGACCTGACCCTGCAGGGCGTTCTTGAAGAAACGGCGGCACATTTCCCTTGAGATCTCATTATGGGAAATGATGCCGTTTTTCATGTCACAGACGTAAAGCCTGTCTATAAGAGAAAGATACATGGTGTTATAGCAGACCTTAAGTCCATTCTGCAAGTCTGATGTATATGTAACTGCAAGTCTGACTTCTTCTTCTGAGAGATGATCCTTGCAGAAAACGTATAGTCCGAAATCTGCAAATTCTCCGTAAAATCCGGAATTCACCTTTTCTACTTTGCTTGCGATGATTCTTCTGAGAGGAAGAGCCAATGCCCAATAGCTATATTCGATAGATCCTACATACTTTCCTCCCCGCAGGCCGTAGGCATATCCGCTGTCAATGATATTTTTGATATCATCTTCCGCTTCTTCATCATCTTCCGGTTCAATTATTCCAGCCATTTCCAACAGAAGTGAATCCGCAACTGTCTTGTTTTCTTCCATCGCCCTGGTCACCTCAATCCCGATTGAATGGTCCGGAGCCTGAAGATCTGGCCTGTCCTTGTTCTCAAGACATGCATACCTTTCTCCCAAAAGGGAGGTCAGCGATATCATGGCATACCGCTCGAAAAAGCAAGTGTCAAATTTGGTCTTATCCATAATTTCACGAAGATAGCAAATAAATTTTCACGGGATAGATTTGCATACCGGAAAAATTGCTATATTTGCAGTCCTTTACGATTCCAAAGGATCCGTTCATTTGAATATTAAATCTACGAAATAATTGCGGAAATAGCTCAGTTGGTAGAGCATCAGCTTCCCAAGCTGAGGGTCGCGAGTTCGAATCTCGTTTTCCGCTCACGCAGACCGCTGTAGCTGCAGGCTATGGCGGTCTTTCATTTTAAGTCATTGAAAGCCAGCTTTCTGATTTAAAATGAAAGTAACAGCAATAAGTGCTATTGTCCATATTACCACTATGGAAAAATCCTGCTGCCTACCTGTGTGAATATATGCGTATAATCATCATGTTCCGTTTTCTTCCCTGTGTATGGAGTCACACAACAATACTACATTCAACATTTGTTTTTGCTTCTCTATCAATGTTACTGCACAGCGTCTTACCACATTTGCAATGGAACCACCGGAAAGTTCTGTCTGGGCGGCGGTGGCTATGAGTTCTTCCGCATCATCGCCGAGCCACTCTTTAGGGAGCATGTTGCGCCAAAGGGCAGCACGGAGTTCCTCGTCAGGCATCGGGAAGTAGATGATGGACTGGAAGCGGCGGGAGAAGGCTTCGTCAATGTTGGACTTCAAGTTGGTGGCAAGGATGACGGTGCCTGGGAAATCCTCGATGCGCTGAAGCAGGTAGGCAACTTCCTGGTTGGCGTGCCTGTCGTTGGATGTGTTGGTCGAGGTGCGTTTGCCGAAAAGGGCATCCGCCTCGTCAAAGAACAGGATCCAGTTGCGGTTCTCCGCCATGTCGAAGATCTTGGCCAGGTTCTTCTCCGTCTCGCCGATGTATTTGGATACTATCATTGAAAGATCCACGCGGTAGACATCCATGTTGTTTTTCTTGCCGAGCAGGGTGGCGGCAAGGGTCTTACCTGTTCCGGGAGGGCCGTAGAATAGGGCACGGTAGCCGGGCTTGAGAAAGCGTTTCAGTCCCCACTCCTCCATGATAGTGTGCTGGTGCTCAATCCATGTATTGATTTCTTCAAGGGCTTCCAACGTGTTGTAGTCCAGTATCATGTCCTTCCATTCCAGTTCCGTGGTGATGCGTTTGGCCGGAAAACCGATGTTGTAGTCCGGCTTGTACTCCCTGTCGAGCAGGACATGGCTCAGAAACTCCTCGGAGGGACGGAGCTGTCCGCTCAGGAACGGCTCGCCTTCGCCGGCGCCCTCCAGCCGAAGGATGTTCTTCGTATAGAACCAGTAATCCCTCTGGAACATTCTGATGACAGTTTTCTTCTTTTCCATATCCTCACCGGCAATGATGAACGAAGCTGTCTCTCCGGTGGGCAGGAAACCTCCGTGCGACAATCCTTTCCAGCCGCCGAACTCGGTGTACTGGCGGTCGAAGTTCTTGTTTTGGACGAAGAAGATGTCAAGGGCCTGCGGACATGTATGCGGCATCAGGGCCAGCATTATTATCACACGGTCATTGAATGAAATGTCCTGCTGACCTGTCACCTCTTCCAGCCATCCGTCATCAGGGGGCACGATTTCCTCAATGGAAGAGTATTCGCACCCCTGCTGAAAATACAGCTGTATGGCTGTGGTCAGCATCCGGTTGAACCAGTCGATATGCGCTGTCATCATAGGTTCGTAGTTTCAAATATTAATAACTGTTCGCCTTTGCTCCCATCACATCGGCCTCATGTTCGAGGTCCACATTGTCATTCACGGGCAGTCCGCCCACTTCGGTGGTCGGTTCGACACGGCCTGCCATCTGCTGGGCCACATGCCATGCCTCGTGGGGCAGGTGCTGTTCCTGTCCGGGAGCGACATGGATGTCCGTTCCCTGCGTGTAGGCCAAAGCCTGCACGGTTGCCGGCTTGTCGGAGTTGTAATGCACACGCACATCGTCCATCGAGAAGCCGGAGAGGTCTTCTATCCCGGCTTTCAGGTTGTCAGGCATCCCCGTCTCGTTCTTCTGTACAGGCTGCTCGAACTTACCCTGCATCAGTTCATCGTCTTCCTCACGCTGGACGGTCTGTGCGAATTTTCCCTGTAATGTCTCATCCTCCTCGTCACCGACCCGCTGCACAGGCTCTGCCACCGCCTGAAGGATTCCAGCCTGACGGTTGTCAGCAAACTCCAGTGCGCCTTCTCCGCCACGCTTCTGCTGGATGGTGCGCGGCACCTTGTTCTGGTATGTCTTTTCTGCTTCCATATCGGTATAGTTTAAACTATTGTTTATAATCACTCTCGCCTCGGCATAGTTGAAATAAATTTCATCTCTGCTCTCGGCTTAATCGTTTATTTTAATTGTTATAATTTTCAAAATTAAATTCTTCCTTGTCGCGCCAGACGACATTGATTTTCTTTTTCAGCCACGGCAGCCGGATGGTCCGGTATGACCACGGCAGGGAATCCAGCAGGATATCGTATGAGCGTTCCTCGACATACAGTACCCATTTGTCCTCGCGCTGCTCCAGTTTTCCGGGACGCTCGATGAAACTGCGCTGGAAACCTTTCACCGAAGTGCCTTTCATTTTGTCCCAGTTGGCCTTCACTCCGGAGAGCATGGACTCTGCGGTCCTGATTTCATTGTCAGTCAGTTCCAATGTACTGGGCAGCGGTACATGGAAAGGGCATCCGGTCAGTATGCGGTTCAGTGCCAGTTCCTGCTCCCTGTATTCCCTTTTCTCTTCCGTAACCAGCCGCTGCAGGATGAATATAGCCCTTATCCTGGCTGCTGTATCTCTCAGGTCTTTCTTCCCGTCGGCATTTGCTTCCAGCAGTCCGAGCATATCAAACAGACGGGTGAACCATATAGCCAGCAGGCACAGTCCGGCATTCGGAACCTCGATGTATTCCGGTTGGACGGCATTCTCCATAATCCGTTCTGTATCCTCCATATTCAGTTCCCTTTCAACTTCTTTGGCAATGGTATCCAATACAGAATTTCTATCTTCGCTATAAGGAATTTCTTCCTGTATTTCAGTCAATTCGGCTCGTTTTTGAGCCGATATGGAACTCTTTTCTTGGCCCTGAACTTCTGACAAAATCGTCCTTGCATCCGTAATCTTTCCCCGTTCCGTATCCCTGCCTGCCGATATGTGAGGCTCCAATGCTGAAATATAGTCCCGGACAACAGCCTCCGGTTCTATATAATGTACATTATCCGAAGGATGGGAAGCAAGGAAAATTATCAGTGCTTCTGCAGATGCGGAATCGGTTATATTGTATTTTCCCGATACGGCGGTTATTGTCTGTCGTAGAGTCTCACCCAAGGTCAGGGAGATGCCCGAAATCATTTCCAACAATGTGTCCCTGTCAAGCCACAATGCCCACTTCGTCGGAATGATAACCCTTGTAGCGGAAGTTCCCGAAAATGAATCATTGGAAACAGTTCCGGATGAGTAGAGGATAAGCCTCCAGAGCAAGTCCGGCTGCCAGCGGGCATAGTGTCGAAGCAGTTGCGATTTTGCAGTATCGCTGACAGACGGAGACATCAGCCATTCCGACATCCTGTCAAGAGTCTCCTGCATCTGTCCATCTGCCGGAGAAGCTGGCGGCATACCTTCTGTTTCTGCTGATGGTGATTCGGCGGGAGCGGTTCCGGAAATACCGGTATCCGGTACAATGTCAGAGACAATCTTCAATCCGGCGGACTCCCATTCCTGATGTTCCGAAGCCGTGTATTCCTTGCTGCTGGTAATTGCAAAATGCAGGGTGTCCATGAACATCCGGACAATGCTTTCAGTATTTACAGCATCCGTATTGTGCTCCTTTGCAAGCATCAGCAGGACGGCCTTTGCAATGGCCTTGTCACGCTCTGTTCCGCCGATGCCTTTGAATATGACATCGCCTGCATCGGTATGCTGCAAACGCATGACAATTCTTTCTGTCACTGAGGACAATCTGCCGTCAATGCTGCCTGCAAGTTCCATCAGTATGCTGATGTCCGATATTTCCGACCACAAGGCAAGCAAACTGCTGTCGGAAATGATGCTATCCCGTACAAGTTCTGTGGTCTTGTCCGGCCTCGCAGATACGAAACGGCGGAGTAATTCCCGCTTCTGTGATATAGGTGAAGCATCGTCTCGAAGCCATTCTGCGATTTCGGCGGGATTATCAAGGAAGCGTTCAAATGGAGACTGGCTATCATGAAGCCGAATATATTTCCTGATTCCGGACAACAGGGACAGAAGCGAGCCATTTTCAGCACCAGTGGCAAGAATACCGTATTCCCCGCCTGGTGCCGGACTTTCCGATACCGATGGATATGTTTTCGGTATCAATTTATGGAAAAGGTACTCCAATACAGCATCAGTATGGCCGTTGCCGACTGTGTCGGCAAGCAGGCGGACAATATTCTCCATGCCGTTATCATCAGCAGTCGGCAGCATGGCTTTCCCTTTCGATGCCAGTGATACGAGCAATGACAGCCATATCTCTTTTGTCGGACGAGAAACGATACCTGCCAGGTCCTCCACATTGTCGGTAATCAGATTGACGGCCATGGAAATGTAATGTCCTGTACCATCGTAGCCGTATGCGGAGCCAGTCAGTCTTGATGCAATCTGTATGAGCTGCGTACTTTCAAGAATATCTATCGCTTTCTCCAATATCCGTTCAGAATACAGGGCCGATACCAGCCCGATTTCATCACCATGCCATATGTCGAACCATTGAAGCAGTAGCAGTCTTTTTCCTGAGTCTGGAATGCTTCTGTCAAGCAGCAACGCTTTAAGTGATGCGGGCGTTTCGGATGTCGCAGTTCCTTTGTCAGGATGCAGCGGACGATAGTACTGATCCGGAACACTGTCCGATACATTCAGTCCTGGTATTGCATTTTTGACGGCATCAAGAAATTCCCATACCGGTTCCGGAACAGTCCTGTCGTCTGAAGATGCCGCTCCTCCTACTTCTTTGAACAGCCGTTCTGCAATGTGCATAATCATTTCCCCGGCAGTATCCGATGCGGAGAGCGAGCCGTCGGCAATGCCTTCCAGAACCGTAAGATATACCATCTGTCCGAATCGGGAGCTATCTGTCTCTTTCAGCCAGGAGACATAGGCAAAAATATTGTCTGCCTGACCTGAAATGACGGATACAATTTCAGCCAGCGTGGACAATGACCTGTCATCCGACAGGGATGCCAGCACAGAAATATGCCGCTTTTCCTGGCCTGCCCTCAGCCACCGTACCAGTTCGTCCGGTTTTTCCCTGACAAGGCGGCTTATGAGGTGTCTTTTAACGACAGGAGGAATATTATTGTCCTCCAGCCATTGCCCGAAACTTTCCGTATGCTTTATAAACTGGTCTAATGCTACTGAACTTATATTCTCCGCTTTAGCCTGGTTATAAGATATATTATCTCGCTCCACACGAGTGGTGCGTGCAATTCTCTCTTCTTCTGTCGATTCTTTCCGAATGGCAGATATATCATCCTTGTTAGGAGTGAATGCCCGGTCTGTGTTTACTGCATTCGCTTTTATCAGCGAGAGCTGCATCAACATATAGTACAGTTCCCAGGTATAGCTGTCCCCACCGGCAGGAGAGCCGTCCGGGTTGAGAAGCTGGTTGTGGTAGATTATGTCAAGTACGGTGATATAATGTTCGGCACCGAACACCGCCATGAGGAACTGTACGGTCAGTTCAGCCTTGGAAAGGTATGACGGATATGTGCGGCCGTGTATGAAAGACAGCAGGCTGCGGTTCAGATGCAGGCGGAAATGCTGTTTGTCTCCGAACATCGGCACTCCGTTGAAAGGATAATACTCCAGCAGCCAGCCGTAGAGCCTGTACCAGTATTCCGGAAGGTCAATCTCCGCATGGTTTTCCGTCTCCGCCTCCATGATGCCCCTGACCTGCGGATTCTCTATCAGCCCGGCCATGCCGTCAATGATTCCCGATTCGCCTGTCTCATGTATGAACCTGATGACCGTTTGCAGGGAACGCTCCAATGTGGCGGCTATATGGCGCCGCTTCTCATATTCCCCGATGGCATCGGATGAAATCACGGAACGCAGGATATCCATAGCGAAATCCGAATCTTCGGTGAACATCGACAGCCTGACGGCAGCATACGGTCTAGATACAATCAGAGTGGCAATCCGTCCGGCATAATCCATGCCCTTGAAAAAGTCCGATTCCTTGGCCGGATCAAAATCACAGCCGCTCCACTCCGGCAGGCAGAAGCCGTACTCCAGATAATGCAGGAAATTCTCAAAACGCTTTTCTGTCGCTGAGGCAGACGGACCGGTCTGATGACCGCTTGCCCCTTCCAGATATTGTCGGGCGGATGACTCTCCGGCGGTAATTCCCCGTACCAGTGGAATGAAATTCCTCTCCAATGCCTCACGCAGCCTTGCCGGAAACTCGTCCATGAAATCCTCCTGCGGGATGTCGCCGAGGTCAAGGTCGAGGCTGTCTATCTCGATGTAGGAGTCCTTGGTGTCATACGGGGAGAAGAAATCCTCCATCACATCTGTTACACAGCGGCGGCAGAATCCGTCCCAGTCCGCATAGAGGTCTCTGGCGAACTGCTCGTCCGTCATCCGGAAGCTGAACGATATCCTGTCAATCACTGTCATCGGCGTATGGTATTACATTGTCAAACTATAATCCATCAAGTCCCGGTACCGGAACTGTCACCGGGGCCTGCTTCAGAGGCACGTGCGGCATCAATCACATCCGCCATAGCCTTCTGAAGTCCGGCACGCATCTCCTCGGGCAGACGTCCGGCCAGACAGTCGCGCCACTTGCGGTAGCACTCCTCGAACCTCTGCATCCGGGAGGCATTGAGCCAGCAGGTCTCCATCTTCAGATGTGCCGGAATCACCGCCCTTGCCAGCTGTGTGCAGGCATCCCTGAAACGGGGCGAGTGCGTGCGGGCCGTCCATCCGGAGAACACCAGCAGGACGGAGAGCCGCTCCGCAGGCTCGAAGAGGCTCTTCTCCACCACATACACCGCCTCACACTGACGGTTCAGCCCGCGCAGATAACGGCACAGGGTATTGGCCCAGCCGCGCAGCCGCTCCCTGTCGTCCGACCTCCCGAGATTCATCCTCAGCCGTTCCTCCCGTCCGTGGAACGCCAGTATCCACTCGCTGCCGTCCGGCACGAGGTTGTAGTTGTCCAGCCGGATGCCCTCCCGGAAAAGAGAGCCGCTGATCCAGTTGGAGTTGAATATCGGCAGGCTGCGCCTCAGGTCTTCGTCCCGTCTCAGCCGTTCCTCCTCTGTTCCCGGCGGGTCGTCCGGTTCGATGGCCTCCACCTTGTCGTCGTCGAACAGGGAGTCGTCTATCATGGCGGAGTTCATCAGCTCGCGCATACGGTGTCCTTTCTCCCCGTTACCCATCAGTATCAGGTTGTGTCCCGGAAGGATGTTGCCCACAGATACCTCCTCGTCGCAGTTGAAGCCCAGAAGCAGAGAAAGATGGCGTTTCACGGCAGGCACGTTTTCTCCTCCGTATGTTCCGGTGATATCCGCTCCTCGCGAGCGGTAGCGGACCAGCCTCGGAAGTTCCCTCAGAAAAGCCATCCTGCGCTTCAGACGGTCATCCTCCGTCCGGCTGTAGTAGTCGAACTCCCGCAGCCACAGCGGATTGCTGTCCGTCCCGTACAGACCGTCAAGGAAGTCCATGTATCTGTCCTTCAATGCCGATATGTTCCTATGTCTGTCCCTGCGCTTGCGCATGTCCAGAGTCCCTTCCGGCAGGGTCGGTATTCGGGAAGGCGAATCCTCCTCCTTGATCGACAGCAGGCTTTTCAGTCCGGCCAACTCGCCCATGCCCCTTTCCATCAGCAGGTCGAACAGACGGAGGTAACTTCCGAAATTCACCGCTTCGGCCCTCCGGGCGGCAGGCGTGCCGCTGACAAAGTCCTTGTCGGATGTACGGTAGCACTCCGGCAGTTCACCGGCTACGGGATAATGTCCGTAGACATCCCTGTAACGGGCCTTGCGGCGCATTTCCTGTACCGGGGTGTCCCCATGTACATCCGTCATGCCCCGTCCGCGCTCCTGCATCAGGTGGCGCATCCTAATGGTTGAGCGAAGGAAATACCTGGCTTTCAGTCTCTCCTTGAACTCGTCCACATCTGCATACACCCGCTCTCCTCTGACCGTCACCACCATGTCCGACAGGCTGTCGGGTATCTGAAGCATATATCCGTCCTTGAAATCCGTCACCGCACGCCCTTCCATGTCCCTGAACCAGCAGGTCTTAAAGCCTCTGATGCCCTCTATCTCATTCAGCCTCCAATATAGCTCCCTTTCGGTATTTTTTTGAAGCGGCATCACAGCACGCACGTCCTTCACCGGGCCGTCATACCAGGAACTGAGGTCCGGTCCTTGCTCCGGATTCCCGGAATCGCTGACTTCCAGCTGTACCGAGCCGGACAGATACTGCATCGCTGTCCAGTATATCTGTACCAGTATCTCCGTGGCATTGCAGCCCGGCAGTATTTCCAGTTCGGCTTCCAGTGTCAGTTTCTCCGGATGCCCGACCGTTACCCCGCCTATGGTCTCGCACAGGTTGCGGTGGCGGTTCAGGAAACTGCGCACACGGCCGGTGACTCCCGCCTCATCAGTGAAAAAAGGCGACAGCCTGAGAATGAAATTGTACGAGCAGCTGCCGGGGTCTGGAATCACGTCCACATTCTGGACCATAGGGAACCGGGCGAGGATGAGCCGACGGTAGTCATCAGTCGTCACCGGGGCGGACGGATAGACTTCGGATACGGGGAAGAGCCCGTATCTGCCCACCGGCCATGTACCGTCGGTGTCCGTCAGGTAGTCCTCCATGCCGAATCCCAGCTTGTAGTCGGTCTCAGTAAGGGCATAGTTCACTGCGTCGGCCACGGTCACACCCGGGTCATGCGGGTTGTAGTCCGTCCACACCTCTCCGGCAAGACGCTGCAGTTCGGCGAGTGTCCTGCGCTGGAGGACGGTATAGAGATCGTCCCCTTCCGGTCGTGTTATGTATAACGGTCTGTCTGCCATTGTCTTCGGTTTTCAGTACGACAATCATATATTCCACACGGTCTCTATCCGGCAGGAGATGAACTCTGCCCCGCGCCTTGTCCTTCGGCTGCGCATCTGGAGGTACAGATGTCCGTCATGCAGCTGCCAGCGCAGCTTTATCTTTCCGCTCCAACCCCACCAGTGCTTCCATGCCGACTTGATCCTGCGGCGGCTTCCGTCCGAATGGGAGGCCACGGCCTCGCACACGGCGTATTTTCCGCTGCACGGATGGTGCCAGCAGGCGCAGATGCGGTATACGCGGCATCCGTCGCTGCCCCTGCCGTTGTCGGCATACTCTACGGGCAGGTCGTGCCAGTGCCCGTCAGCATTGATCCTGAACACGCCGTCATCTTCCGGAGAGGTTTCCTCTTCCTTGTCGGAGAGGTCCCGCCCTGCCTTCATCTCTCCAGGAACGGTCACGCTGCCGTCCTGTCCGAGAATGAGGACGGCATCTCCCTTGCCGTTCAGTATCTCAAGAACTCCGCCTTCCCCTGTGGCAATGCGCCACAGGGGAGCGGCATCGGGAGATTCAGGCTTTTCCGCATATACCGTCGCCACTGTCTTCCCTCCCCGGAATGGGAAGAGGATGAGACCGTCACTTCCGGTCACTTTCAGGCAGCCGTCTTCACGGATGTTGTGCAGCGAGTCTATCAGAGCGGCGAACTGCTCCTCGGTGGGTATCCTGCCCTTCTTGAAATACGATTTCAAGGTCTGTCTGTCCATGTGGCTGTTGTCCATATCGTTGTTCCTTTCTCTTGGTTATCAGTATCGTATGCTTATCCTATTACAAAATCGTTTCCTATTCTGGTCTCCTCTATGCCCGAGCGGCTGTCCGTCAGTTCTATGCAGATGCCCTTCACATACAGCACTCCGGCCCTTGCTGTCGGGCTGTACCACCTGTCCCCGCCAAGCTCCGTTTCTTCCGCTCCGCTTACCTTGAGCGAGATGACATCGGTGATGCACTCGTCATTTCCAACCCTCGAAAGAAGGGCTTCGTGGGAGTACCGCTGGCCGAGTTCCGGCAGCGTGCCGTCCTGAAGCCAGGCACAAAAATAGTGACGGACCATGCGTTTCAGCCTCCGTCTTACCTCGCCCGTATCCTGCACGCCCTCCCTGATGACTGCCTTGAAGCCGACCTCTATCGGCTGGTACACCGCGTTGATGACTTCCGTCCGGACAAACGGGGATGTCCTTTCCATGATTCTGTTTCCGATTTCCGCAAGCTGCCACAGGGGAAGGAGCGGGAAGCTGCGCTTCTCCGGCTTCGGGAACACCACGACCTCGACCGTGCCGTCCTGCGATTCGGAAGGTATGCAGCACACTTTTTCTATGTCCGGGAACTGTTCCATGACCAGTGCCTCATAATCCCCTTGACATACAGCCCTGTTGCGGGTGGAGATGCGGATCCGGCTGCGGATTCCCGTGTCAGCAGGTCCTTCGGCCGGTCTGCCTCCGTAGCCGGGCAGTGGCTGCAAGACGGACAGTATGCGGCCATCCTCCACGGCTGGAGCGGCTATCGTCCCGGCTGGCAGGGAATGTCCGTCCCCGTTCTGCGCCGTGACACGGAAGCAGTTCAGCCATATTCCGTCCACCGCCGTGTCCACGGGGGCGTTGCCGTCAGGAAAGCTGAGCATGAGCCAGTACTTTCCGTCCGGTCCGGATGCGGAACATCTGACCTCGATGAATCCGCTGCGGGTCAGCCCTTCTGTATCCTCGTACAGGATATCCTCCTGTGTCATTTTCTCCCAGCCGGCTCCGTGCACATGGCGTGATACGGCCATCCGTCCGTGCCGGACAGCGGTATCCATGCCCTGCCTGACCATGTCCCCTGACATGATGTAGCGCAGATTCATGTACAGCCTCAGGCGGCTTGTGTCTCCCATGCCGCTGAATCCCAATATCAGCGATGGCACGGCTATACGGGGAACGAACAGCGGTATAGCGCCTCCTGTGCAGGCGCATTCCTCGCATCCCATGGTTTCTGATACTGCCAGCAGGCGTGAACCGCTTCCGTCACCCGGACTGAAAGTCTCGTCGCTCTCGTATCCGAATACGGCTTCCGCAAGCATGGGTACGGACGGCATGTCGGGTATGGGAACATGATTCTTTTCCTTTTCCTTGGCGTTGTGCATCATGGCGGCTGCATAGAGCCGGTAGTAGTCGTTCACGCCGAAGCCTGTTTCCGGAGCATCCAGCGTGATCCGGTACATCCCCTTGCTGTTATGCACGGCTTTGTAGTCGGGGTCGCTAACCAGATTTATTGTTATGGAAGCGCTTTCGCAGAGGTTGCCCCTGTCCGTTTCCCTGAAAAGGGGCTTGTCCGAGTCACGGCACTCTCTCAAGTGACCGTCGTCCTGCCATTCGCAGCGTATCCTGAAACTGCCGTTGCCGATGGCTTCCCTTGTCCCGTAATGGCGGTATGTCTCACTGAAACCTTTCTCCGGCAACTTGTTCCAGAGACCTTTCAGCGACACTTCCACGGTATTCTTCATCGCCGCCTCCGGGTGGCCGAACACGAGCCGGCTCCCTCGCTCTCCTGTCGGGCCGAAAGGATAGAACGGCTGTCCCGGATCCATGTCCCCGAGGTCGCCTTTCAGGGTGAAGTTGCGGATACCGTCCACCTTGGTGCGGATGCGCACGCTGCTGATGCCTAACCCTTCGGGCAGGGTGTCTATTTGCTTCCTGTCCGCGAAAAGCAGCCTTGCTGCCGGGTATTCCGTATCAGTTCCATGCAGTTCAGCCCTGCACGGAACGGGTGCAGGGCCTTCCTCTTTCAGGGTGAATGTGAACTCAAGGGAGCGGTCCTCTTTATTGAATACAAAAGTATATGGCATCTCCGCCCAGCCGTCCTCTCCGCTTACCTGCAGGCGGAACGAAGTCGTGTCACCGTCCAGTATGCCAGACAGGTCAGGAACGGCCGAGCCGTCTTTCATGGCCAATGCCAGAGCTATGGTCACGCACCGTTTCCCCTCCGACAGCACGAGGCTGCGCGAGGTGACCATCCATCCGTATTCCAGTTCGGAGGAAACTACGCCGATATGGGTGAAGAGGCGGGCGGAGCGGTTCCCTTCAAGCAGCAGGGAGGCTGTGTGCAGCCTGTCGTTTTTCCTGAATACGGACTGAACGGATGAAAGGGCTGCCGGGACTACATACGCTTTTTCATCAAGGGCATAGAGCAGGTCGCTGCCGTCTGCGGTCTTGCCTGCCGTGAATGCGGTGCCCTCCGGCAATGAGAATGTCCCTGTGGTTTTTGTCCTGTCCGGCTCTATCGTGATGAAGGTGCTGTCCTGCACGGCCTCTCTCAGCGTGTCATGCAGGATCTCCCGGCGGTAGAACGAAGCCCAGTCTGTCAGTCCGGCGTTGAAATCCGATGCGATGCCGCAGTAGTTGCGCACCATCGTCAGCAGCAGGGCGAGCGAGGCGTCCATGTCGCTGCCGGATTCTATGCGGCTGATGTAATCCTCCGCCTTTGCCTGTATGTCCTGCAACGCCCCGAGCATCTGGAAATAGGGCTGTGTGTGGTTGTCCATGAATGCCGGTATACGCCTTGGCCTGTTCCTGTCTTCGTTTCCGGCCGGTATGGCTGCGGTGAGCCTGTCCTTTATCTCCATCGCCACCTGCATGGCCGGACTGTCCGGACTGTAGCCGTGCGACATGCGGATGAAGCGGTCCAGCCTCAATGACCACTGCGTGCAGCGGTTGATAAGGTTCCGGGTATAGTGCTTCTGCTGCGAGGTGCCCTGACCTCCAATGAACGAGGAGACATAGCCGCTGAGATCCTTGCGGACTATCTCTACCAGCACTACCAGCACATGGTTCTCCCACAGGGAGGAAAGGCGTCCTTCCTCCTTGCCTTCCGCATTGATGAAGGGGATGTCCCCGCTCACGGACATCAGCCACCGGAAGAGTTCCCTCCAGTCGCTCTCTAAAGCGTGGAAGTCCTCCAGCGTTGCGGTGTCCCTCATGCAGTCCTTCCGCAGCGTGCCTCTCAACTCGTATGTCGGCTTCTCGCTCATAGTGTCATTATATATGGTTCTTTAGTTTTCAGTAATTTCGTTTGTTACAGTCCTGTCAGGTCCGTACCTTCGTGAAAGTAGAAAGGATAGACCATGTTGGTGCGGCGGTTCGTCCGGCGGATGGTGTAGTCGAGGGTGATGCGCAGGATGCCTACCTTCTCGTCCGTATCGAAATCCACACGGTTCAGATCCACCCTCGGCTCAAACATTACCACCGCCCGCTCTATCTCGTCACGCAGCAGTGTCTGCGTGGAGATGTCCATAATCTCGAACATGTACCGCCGCACGGGGCAACCGTAGTCGTAGCGGTGGATACGCTCGCCGGGCGAAGTGCTCAGCAGCGTCCACAGGCTCTGGCGTATGTTCTCCTCGTAGGCGGCCATCCGGGTAGGAGTGCCGTCCTTGTCCAATGCCGGAGGGAAACTCCAGCCATTACCGAGGAATGTTCTGTCTTCGTTCATATTTCGTTCTATATATTGTTACTATTTTCAAGTCCTGTTTTTGACAGACCGGAAAAAGGAAACCGCCTGCCTCCTGCAGTTGTCGTAAAATGGCACAAATGGCAAGCGGAATAATAGGAATTATATAAATATCAGTTTGTTTTTTGACTCTAACTTTATCAAAATGCCCACTTTTATAGCGTCTGACCTGTTGTTCCTGCCGAAATATAGGCTTTAACATTTTGTCTGCCAGGCTACGAAAAGTATGGTTTTTATCTCACATTGCCAATGTTTTACGGATATTCTTCCATTATTCATTTCTCCAATATATCAAAGATCGTAGTTACTTTGTGATTGAGGATTGAAAATTCTTATGCTTTAGCCGTCCTAAATATTTGACGAACAGAAACTAATTTATGAAAAATATTACTCCCCGATAATCCTCACAACACTAGGAATATAATCAAACCATAATTTTTTATCTCGGTTTATATCGTCTCTCAATTGGGGACTTTGCCCTACTAAATGTTCCTCGACTTTACTGTCAATACTATTTCTAAACAAGTTATCCACAATAGGATATGAATTTTGACTATGAATAATAGGTGCTTTACATAATTCCCTAAATGTTGCTAGTGCGTTTGAATAACCTATTGTATTAACATCTGTCTCTCCTGTAGAGTAGACACCTTCCGGTATATATCTTGCATCATTCCTAATTTTCTCTAAATTTTCTTTTATATTTTTTAAGTTTTTGATATGCTTTTGGGGAATACCTCTTGAAAAAGCAGATGGAATATTATTGAATAGATGATCACGTTTCTGCTGAATGGTAACAAATAAATGTCTTTTGTTACTATTTGACGACTCTAAGGTTCTGCTATTTAATTCTTTTTTTTGCATTTTGTACATAAGTCACTTTTTTGAAATTACTAATATTCTACTCATAGGCATACATATGCGTAGGTGTGCCGTCTTTATCTAACGCCGGAGGAAAGCTCCATCCGTTGCCGAGGAATGTTCCAGTTCATTCATGCTACTTTGTCATATCGTTATTACTCTGTTTTTACTCTTATTCTTGTAAGAACGGAAAAAGGTATCTTTAGCTTACCTCTCTTTCTAGATGGGTGATCTTATAACTGCCGTCAGTATCTTTCATTCCCATTACCAAACAATTTTTTTTCGGGGCCAAATTTGCGGCTCCAACACCACCTGCATATTCTATTCTATCTCTATAGCAACACATTATTACGGAAAAATCGTACAAATTTCCATTATCCGACATTACACGACCTTCCACAAGTTCTTGTTCATCAATAAAAAAATCATTTATATTTTCACCATGAAGATGATTCCTTTGAAAATCGACTCCTGCGACAAACCGATAAAAAGTGTCATCCGTACTTATACTTGGCTCACTTTTCGCCTCTTTTAATAATTCGGAGAAAGATTTAGGCGGCATTCTTGATTTTTGAATTGTATGTATTCTGGTGTAATCAATCCTTCTACTAACCTTCTCCTTATTTTGTCTTGTTTCGTACATATCCATCAATTTTTAGTGTTATAATTATGGTTGAATTATCATCTTACGGAAGATTATTCAATCAACACCGTCCATATAGGCCGTGCCATTGATGACCACGCCTTCCCAAGGGCCTGAACCATCTTGATTAAGAATGGACGGAAAATACGTATTTCCATGTGACCCTACGCCTATCCGTTGCGCATACGTGGCAAACGATGAATTCGCTGTACCGCCAGCAGTCAATTTGGACAAGAAGGTTTCAAGATTGTCTGTGGTAATGATTATCTGCCCTACCTTGTAATCCGGCACAGCACCGCTCATACCTTCTGAATACGGCAAACCGATGGCAGATGCATAATCCCCTGCTTTAGCCGTTACATCGGAGTTGGTGATGGTAATCTTGCCAATAGACGGCGAGGTAGTATTCCCATATCCTAAACCGATGCCTGGCGACCAAGCTCCACCATTGGCTTTGATAACTGCATCCGTAATGGTGATGTCTCCGCAATTCCCGCTACTTGACGAACCGATACCGGCACCGCCGAGATAGGGCTGACGCTTTCCGCCTCCTGTGGCATTGACTGTGACGTTCGTGATAATTACATTGCCAGCGGTCGCCCCACTTAACGGCGAACCGATCCCTGCGCCTCCATTGCTTCCGTTTGCGGTCAGCACGTCCGCCGTGCTGCTACCTTCTATCGTCACGGTCGCTCCTCCGGACACGGCGATGCCGGTGTTGTTGCCCGAAGAAACACTGTTGTTGCCTTGCACTTTAAGGGCAGCACTACCACCCGTTATGTTGATACCGATGCCATTGTCCACGATGATGTTGGCATTCTCCAGATAAATTGTAGGATTGTCGCCGGTGACGGTGATGGTTTGCCCGAAGCCACCGCTCACCCGGTAATAGCCATTGTCGTTGATTGTAGTGTTATCCTTGATGTCCGTAATCTTTTCGCCTACAGTGAGGTCGATGGTGTACATATTGCCGCTTGCCAGCGTGGTGGGGAAGTCGTCATTTATCTTAGCAGTTTGGCCGTTTATCCGGACAAAATTATCAAGGGTTATATTGCCAGGTACAACATTGGCCTCCCAGCACTCGGTGCCGTCGGCGTAGGTGGTGTGCTTCATCTTTACCCAGTCTTGCGTGCCGCTGGCGGTGGGTGTGCCTTCATTGTTCGTGCAGGTAGTATAGCCGTAGACTTCCACGCTCTGTGCCAGTGCGGCCTGCGTGCCGTTAAGCACTACGCGCACTTTGGCAAGCTGGTGCTTGAAGCCAAGGGCGATTTCATTGTCGTAGGTGGCATTCGGTGCTTCGGCTTTCAGCACGTAAGCAAGCCTTTCGGACTGGTCGCTGAGGTTAACCGTCTCATTCGTGGGGTACCAGGCGGCGACTGTTGCTGGGGCGGTGCTTGTCCAGTAGAGCTGTCTGTCTGTTATCAAGTTTCTGTCGGTATTCAGCGTATAGGTAGCGGTTTCATTGCCCAGCCGCACTCCTATCATTTCCGAACCATTCCATTCCCACACGCTGCTCTTGCCGTCGGTATTATCCTCCGTAACACGAGTCTGCGGTCCCTCTGCGCTCCACGACTCCGCGCTGCTTTCCACATCAATGGTGACACCGCCTATCTGCAAGGGGTATTCGCCGTAAGGCAGTTCGTTGCCTTGTCCGCCCGGTTCATCCTGCGTACAGGCAGCAAGCAACAGGAGGGCTGCTGCAGGGATTATGGTGATTAATGTTCTCTTGTTCATATCGTTCTCTTTTATATTATTCTGTTGTGTTTTATATACATTCTTCGTAACAATGCTCTCAACGGCAGTCATCCGCCAATCATCACGGTTGGACAGCCCATCACTATGCTGCCTCCATGTGCAGTGGTGTCGCCCATCCTCGCGGCAGGCTTGCCCCCAATCATTACCGTAGCGGAGCCTTTGACAATGCTGTCGGGCGGCCCGACACATACGCACATGTCCCCCATGACAGCGGCAGGCATCTTGCCTATCAGTACATTCGGCACACCCGGACCGACTATCGGCCCTCCCACATGGGGTATAGGGGACGGGAAAGCCGGAGTCTGCATGGGACAGGTGTGCATGTCTGTCAGTCTTGCAGCTGGCGGCATAGGCTCCTCCTTTCTATTTTGTATGTTCCACTTCCGTTCATATATCGTTTCTTTTTTTCGTTTTACTTTCATCCCTGTTCTGAAAATTCATATAAAAAGAGGGAGTTCAAGGCCTGCGAAATTTCAGAATACCGGAGCATACTTTCGTATGTGAGGATTTCTGAAATGAGCATAACGCAGAAATCACCTTTTTATATAATTTTCAATTTATCATGACCATAGCACCCTTTACGGTAGTCTGGCCGCTGGCGGACAGTTCCGCCGTGGCGTTTCCCTTGACGGTTGCGCCCATCTTGCCCTGCACCGTGACGTTCAGTCCTTCGAGACTGGCATCCTGCTTGGCCGAGCCGCTGAGTTTCATCGTGGCATCCATCGTGATGTTGCCTTTCGAACTCAGTTTTATATCCTTGGCCGATGAAAGGGATATCCCGTCCTTGTCCATCTTCACCTCGTTCCCGTTGGCATCGGTCAGGGTAACGGATTTCCCGTCATCGTTGAGTTCCACCTTGTTGTTTCCCGGGGTGGATACCGTGATAATTTTCTTCTCCTCGTCAAACTCGATCTTCAGTTTCTTGCGAGTGACAAGTGCTTTCGTGTTGTTTTCCGCCGTGTATTCATACGGCGGCTTGTGCTTGGCCCCATAGATTGAGCCGAGGATGACCGGATGCGCAGGGTCGTTGTTTACGAAGCCTACGAGCACCTCATCATCCGGTTCCGGCAGCCAGAATGAGCCGGAGCCGTTTGTTCCGTACAGAGAGGAGAGCCTTGCCCAAAGCAACTTGTTCTCTCCCTCCAGCCAGGGCAGTTCCACCTGTATGCGGCATTCTCCGGCAGGGTCGCCGTCAAGTTTCTTGACCACCGCCGTATGCAGTCCCTCCATGCCGGGCAGAAGCCCCGCTGCCGCAGGACCCACCACATCCGGCTCGTCGGTGATGCACGCGGGGTCTATCCCGATGCCTGCCTCTGTAATCCATTCGTTCTTTTCAATGATATGGGTCACGGAGCCGATGAAGGCATTGCCGTTGAAGCGTTTGCCCAGCCCTTTCAACTCGATGACACAGCCCGGCACGACCTCCGCCGCCCCATAGAAGCTGACTTTGCCCCTGTATCGTGACAGTCCGGCTTTCAGGGCAAGGCTGTCCGCCCATGCCTTTAATACGGAGCTGTCCACCGGAGCATCCGTTTGGAGAAGCATGTTGCCGTCCGAGGAGAGGTCGCTTGCCGCCATGTCGCCCTGGCTGTTCAGAGACGGAGCGGAAGCGGATGCCTTGACCTGCTTCTGTTCCGAAGGATTCCATGACACCGCATCGTAGCCGGAGAACTGGTCCCCTGCGGAAAGTCCGCAGTCGAAGGAGATAAGGTCGTTGCCGTATGTGACGGTCAGCACCGGGGATGCCCCTACATCCGGCTTGAACACCTTGATGGCAGTGCCTGTGGTAAGGATGAACATGCCGCAGGCATCGGCGCGGGAAAGGGCGAAGTCCCAGTCCGTACAGTAATACTGCACCATCTCCGGATGCTGGTAATCCGTGCCGTCCACCGAAACGCTGCCGTAGGAGGACAGGGCCTCGCTGATCATCTCGCTGTCCTTCTTCTTCTCGAAAATCCGGTTGTGCCGTCCCTGTGTGGCAGGCCAGGCGTTGTCCCGGCATTCCACCACCATCATGGAGCGGTGGTTCCTGCCGATACGGATGCCCGTCTGCATGATGATGCCCTCGAACAGGGTCTTCTGGTCGTTCAGGTCACCCGCATCCAGGCGTATGGTATTGCCCGGCTTGAAGCTGTCCGAATCGCTCTCATCGAAAGTCTGCGTATCCATGTCCCCGGCGTTGAAGCACAGGGTGGCCTTGCCGATCCGGTTCAGTTCGAGGCGTATGCGTGCCGAGACAAGCTCGAATGAGCCGTCCAGCCTGCTTCCTCCTGCGTAAACCGTCCAGGCGAGGATTCGGTCAGCGTATTTCGATGGTGAGTCTGCCATATTGTTTTTTGTCTTTGTCGTCAACTCTTTTTAAGCGGAGGGAACAGCAGCTGTGTCCCCGCCGGTATGTTTCTGAAACTGTCCATGTCGTTGAACCTCGCTACCTCCCGCACAAGCAGGGAATCCCCGTATATCCTGTGGCAGAGGTAAGGCAGTGTCTCGCCCTCCTTGACGGTGATGAGCCGCGACATGTCGGGAGACTCCTTGGAGAATTTCTTGCGTTCCTCATCGCTGCTGCGGAATCCTGTAAATGTCAAGGATACCGATGCCCGAAGGGGATTGCCCTTGTTGTCAAAGAGGGTATAGTCCACTTCGAACTTCTTCACTTGTCCGTGAAACACCATTGTCCCATACAGAACTTTCACATAGGAGGGGCGATGCCCATCCGTGTTATAGACATACAGCAGATTTTCAATCTCTTTTATCTTCTCATACACGAGGTCCTTCTCTTTCGTGCCTTCCACGATGCCGGTGCAGTCTATGGTGAACTTGAACGACAGGTTTTCCGCCTTGTACCGCACGAATTTCACATTTCCTCCGATAGCTCCGAGCTGCTTGTCTTCGGCATATTCGATTTCCTTGTCGAATTTGAGCGTGTCGGGATCCAGCAGCGCAGTATAGCTGCCAATCTCGCTGCCGTACTTTGGGTCCGTATATCCTGTAAATTTCAGATTCTCCATTTTCTTCCCGTTCTATCGTTCAACGTTCCTTTTTCCTGATGTCTGCCGAATGTTCATTCTCCTCCTTTTCGGATAGTTCCTCCAGTACGGCCCGTTTAAGAGATTCCAATGCCCCCGGAGAAATCTCCTCCGCAAGGATTATTTTCTTCTCCACTACTGTACTGACCCGTATTTCCTTGATGACTACCGGCATTATCTGTTCCTCCTCAATGATTTACACCGCAAAGTGATGGTCTCGACAGCAATCTTGCTTTCCGAGGCGTTCAGCTGATTGACCGTCCATTTGATTGGGAAAGCCCATTCACAAGTCCATCTCGCTGCAATCTTGTCCTGTTCATCGAGCAGAGAGATATGCAGTGTGCACGGCTTTATCTTTGCTCCGTACTTAAACAGGAATGTGTTCCTGACCCAGACTGTGATTTTCTCATTGATGGGTTCGATCGCACGTTTGAGTATCACATCAGAAACCTTGACATCGGATGCCAGATCCACTTTGTTGCTTCCTGTTTCAAGCACAAGCTCCTGACCAAGGCCGTCCACCTCCGCAAAGGAGGCGGATGCCTTGTCTTTTCCCCACTGGAACTCCACCGAGAAGTGGAAGAGTACCGGCGGTTTCCATGTCTTGCTGTCAGGAGGCATGCTTGAACAGTCTAAGGTTTACACTATGCCGGCGTAACACCCTCGTGGGCAATCACGATGGTCTCCATCGACACGCTGTTTCCGTCGGCCTTGAACCCTTCCACGGTGTACTTCTTCGGCCATGCGTTGGTCAGTTTCCAGCTCTGGACAGGGCTGCCGCTCTCGTCCAGAAGGGCCACCGTAACGCTGGCACGCTTGATGATATTCATCTTCACCTGGTTGATCCAGTCCCACAGCTTCTTGTCGTCCTTGAACATCGCCTTCTTCAGGGTCACGTCTCCGGTCTTCTTCAGTCCCGGCATCTTCACCTTGGTGAACCCTGGCATGTCACCGGAGCGGTATTCAATCACGTCGAACTCCATGTCGAGTCCTGACACTTCCTTGCAGGAGATCTTGCCTACATCGGATATCTCCACGCTGAAATGAAATTCGGGCACGGGCCACGTTGCGGCGCTCTGTGCTGATCCGTCTTCTGCCATAATTCTTTATGTTTTAATGTGTTATTAATTCAATATACAGTTATCAGCTCTTCTGCATCTGCTGCTGGAAGGTGATTTCGATGAACTCTGCCGGACGGGTGATGGCCACCAGTACCGTGATGCGCATGATGCCGTCGAGGATGTCCGTGGCGGTCATCGTGTCACCCAGTCCCACATGAATTTCGTATGCGTCCTCCGGAGTAGCCCCGGCAAGTCCGCCCCGTTTCCAGACGCTGCGCAGGAAATTGTCTATCATCGAGCGCACGTTCATCCAGGTGGCGGCCACATTCGGCTCAAATACATATGCCTTGGCTGCGTTCTTCACCGACTCTTCAAGGAACATCATCGTGCGGCGCACGTTGACGTACCTCCAGTCCTGGGAATTGCCGTCCAGTGTCCTTGCACCCCAGACCTTGATGCCTTCGCCCGGGAAGGTGCGGATGGCGTTTACCGCCTTGCCGTTCATCGGCATGTTCAGGTCTTCCTGCATGGCGTTGTCGATGTTCTCGACTGGGCTGTTCACATAGTTCACGCTCACGTTGGCAGGGGCTTTCCAGACTCCGCGCGTGTTGTCCACCATCGTGTAGAGGCCTGCCATGGCAGCTGAAGGCGGAAGCAGGTTCAGGCTGTCCTTGACCTTGTTCACGACATACTGATAGCCCGGAAGGTTCTGCAGCAGGGCATTGTGCAGGTTGGTCTTCATGGCCGCCAGCTCATCCGGCGTGCAGTCCGCTGTCTCGGCAGGGGCCGTTTCCGCTCCGGTCTCGTCCTTCTGGGCCGGCTTCACCACTTTCTTGCCTGCGGCAATCTCGGCGTATGTGTCCGCAAAATATTTCGGGAACTTGGAGTCGGGAGCGAAGAACGGTGCGATGTCTGGAGCCGGCTGGGTAAAGTCCCATGTCAGCACCGTACCGTCTATGTCCTTGTCGGACAATACGGATGTGTTCAGCCACGGATAGTAGGCGGCACCATATGAGAGGAAATTGGCACCGACATTGGTGCGGAAAGTCTCTATCTGGTCGGACATGGTCTCGTGTGTGGCGGCTTTCGGCTGCACGTCGAGGATGGCGATTCGGTTCATCATCTTTCCGCAATGCGCCAGCACCTGTGTCTGGATGTCCTTGCAGTCAGGTGTGGACGCGGCTTCCGGGACGACCACCATCGTGATCTCCTGTTCCTTCTCCATGGCTGCGAGGGCGGCCACGACCTTGTCCTTGTCCACAGGCGCACCTTCTGCGTAAGTGCCGACAGAGACGATGTAGCAGGTTCCTCCGCCGTTGGCATAGAACATGACCATCTGGTAATAGAGGGAGAACGGTCCGCTCTGGTCAGTGACCGTGACAGCCTTGCTGCCGTCAGGTGACGGGAGGCTGTAGAATGGAGCCGGGTCGCCCTCCTTCGGAGCATCGCCCACGGAAAGCACGAATTTCGGAGCCGGGGCTCCGCCGAAATACTGCTGGAAATCGGTCATGGACGTAATCTTCCACGGCTTGCCGCTGAGGGAGTCCGGACCGTTCTGGGCTTTCTCGGTGATGCCGATGAAAGCCGGGATCGCTGTAGCCGCTTCGACTACCGAATTTGGAAAGGCGTTTTTCTCCACGATGTAAACGCCAGGGGTCTTCATCTGTGCCATAAGCTTTTGAGGTTTAATAGTTCAACATATTATCAATTATTTGGTTATACTTGTTCCGACTGTCATATCCTGATTATGCGTCTCAGCATCCCCGGGTTCGAATCCAGATAGGCACCGGTCTCGGGCGGCGGGATGTGCCGCATGAGAGTCTGCCGTCTGTCCGAGTTCTCCTGCCTGCACGTAAGTTTCAGATCGATGTCATAGCGGACGTGCATCGGCAAGGATTCTTCCGAAACCGTCCGGAATCCGCCTCCCTCCGTCCTGACAAACGGCGGGAAAGTCAGTCTGCCGCCTCTCTCCTCCAGCATGAGCTGTCCGGAGGGCCGGATGGTATCCTTACGGAAGTCCAGCCGGTATTCCCACCTGCACGCTTTCGGGGTGAACAGCAGGGTGCAGTCCTGCGGATGACCTTTCAGGGCATCCTGCCACATCTCTTCAGTCAGCCGGAGGCTGACCGTACATAAGCCGCGTCCGATCTGCCGTGCTGCGGCAGACTCCGTCAAGACCTTTGTTCCATCCGCTGTACCGCCTTCCGGAAGCGGAAGAACCAGCGAATATGCGGCTGTAGGACGGAAGTCCTCCCACAGGGTGTAGAGGACGAACTGCGGGTCTGTGATGGCAAGATCCAGTTCCAGGATATCCGTTCCGGTATCCGGCCCGGATCCAGCGGTATCGCACAATACGGCCCATGAACCGGCATCCGTCTGTCTGAACAGCAGTCCGCGTCTGCGCATGAGCTCCTGACCGGACGGTGCCGGAGTGCAGGAGAACGCCCGGCAGAGGCCGTCGTCAAAATAGCCGTGCCGGATGCTCAATGTGTATAGCGGACTGTAACTGCTCATATCAAATGTACCATTTTATATGAGCAGTACAATCAACCCCCAGTCGCTCCGCGACAGCCCCATAGGGGCATACGGCCATCACTTCGTGCTGACCGGCATCTACGCTGCTTCGACTTTCTCTTAAAGTCTTGCTGACGCTCCGATGCGGCCTTGACAGGCCCTGATATTCTAATGCTCTTTTCATATTTTTACTTCTCTTCCTGTTACTGTACCTGTGCCGGAGATGACCGTGCCGGAGTCTATGGTCAGGCCGCGTACCTTGCAGATGACTGACGGGTGGTACTGGCCGCCCATTGTCGTCCAGATGTTGTGCAGGTCCATTGTGGACATCGGCACCACCTCTATGGTGTACACCGCACCGTCCATACTGAACTTCGGCATGGACTGGATGAACTCCAGAGTGTCCGACAGGACTGACAGGGACTCCGCATACCGCTTGCTCTCGTAGACGGCGGCCAGCATAATGTGCATGTTCAGCATCAGCGGTGCAAGCCGTCCCGCATATCCGCCTGAAGCACGCTGCATATACACGCCGTCCCCGGATGCTTCCTTTTCGAGGTTCACGAGAGAAACCACCAACTTATTCGGTGTCTCTTCAGAGGCGGTACCGATCAGTCCTACCGTGGCTATCCCTTCGGGCTGACGGTGTGTACGGGAGAGATATTCTTCCAGTCGCTCGGCGTAGTATGTCAGTATCTTGCGAATCATTGCGCTTCAGTTTAATTGTTAGGAACGAGAATAGGCGGGGTGTACCCGTTGTCGGTCTGCCAGTGCCAGCCGAAGTCAGGACCGAGTTTATTATTCATGGAGGCGGTTGCAAATTTCCAATTCCATAAACCACTGCTGCCATCCACCTTGGTGGCATCGCCTATGCCTGTACGGTCTTCAAGGATGCCGGTACCTATGTCACCGCCATAGTAACATGCGGTGACGGAGCCGCCGTAAAGATTCCGGACTATTCCGGCCACCGTCTTTCCCTTCTGATGCGTTGCGTCGGTCCAGCATGCAATGATGGTTCCTCCTGTTATGCCATTTATGTCCACCAGGGCACCGCCGTCAGCATTGATGTGCCCTTGGAAAGACGAGGCTTCTATCCGGCCTTGGTTCAGCCAGACTATGCCGCC
>CASFGK010000031.1 GCA_949294195.1 uncultured Bacteroidales bacterium
CGATCATCGAGTTTGTTGATGTCATCCTCGTAGTCGGTACAGCCGCTGAAGGCCAGCATTCCGCCTATCAGGCTGAATGCCATTACCATTCTGAAAAATTTTTTCATAACTACAATTTGTTTGTTACACATTGTTATAAATATAATAATTTGAGTTTGTCCTTCTAGTATCACCAAAGAAAGGCTAAAACACGCACAAATGTAAATCCTTTTTTTTTCATAAACAAAATTTTCATGGAAAAAGTGGATTTTTTGTGGGTGTCAAGTATTTATTAAAGTGTCCTAGAGCGGGCTGTGGCATATAAAATTTTAGGCATAGGAGTATAATTTGTTAAGTGTTAAATCGTTATGCCAGGCTTCTTCTGTGGGGACATTTGTCCGGGCCTGACGGCACGGATTCAAGAAGGCTCACATACGATTTGCATACTTTTTCAAAGATATACATTCACCGTGAATCTACCAAATAGTATGGTGCATTTTTAATAAAAAAGTCATCGAGCTGTCATAGTTTATTACGTCTGACCCGGTTTCCGGTCCAATTGATTATTATTACAAAAAAAGAGAAGTATCGAATTCCTGCCAAATTGCGTTGATTTTTTCGAAATATGGAGGGATTCAGCTGAATTCGGTCAGTATCCGGGAGTTGCGAAGGCGGGTCTCCCGGTCGAAGCCGGCCAGATAGTGTTCCGTGACGGAGAGGCTCGAGTGGCCGAGACTTTCACTGATGAAGGAGATCGCTATTCCGCTGCGCTGGAGTATCGTGGCGAAGGAGTGGCGTGCCGAATAGGTGGTGAACGGAGGGATGCCGAGCCTGAGGGCGATTTTCCTGAGGGCCCTGTTGCACTTGCCGATGACCTGCCGGACTGTGATGGCTGTGCGGAAGCTGTCCTCTTTTCCTGTGAGGAACGGAAATATGAGTGTATCCCCGTTCCGGCCGGGAGCGTTGCCCCAGCGCCGGATGATACGCTGCATTTCAGGACAGAGAACAGCCTTGATGACCCTGGACCGGCCGTAGGCATGGGTGGTCTTGGAGCGGATGAAGCATATTTCCCCGTCGGAGATACTGCTGTATTTCAGAGAGAGCATGTCCTTGAAGTTGATCCCGTTGCACAGGTATGAGAAGAGCCACAGGTCCCTGTACATTTCGAGCTCTTCAGGCCCGCGGTAGTCTATTATCTTCTTTATCTGCTGCTTGGACAGGGCGAGTTTTCTGGAAGCCGGCCTGGGAAGGGTGTAGCGGGTCTTGCTGAACGGGAAGTCCTGCTGCTGTATGATGCCGCATCCGAGAGCCTCATACAGGAGAGCCTTGAGGGTTTTCATGTAGATGTTGACCGTAGTGGGGGATTTCCCTTCGAGAATCCATTGCCGCTCGCAGCGCTCCAGCCATGCCGGGGTGATGTCGGTAAAGAAAATACTGTCTCCGGCGACCTTTTCTATATTAAGGAGTGTAGACCGGCAGCGGTAGTATGAGTTCACCTTGCCCTCCAGAAGGAACCGTTCCATCATCCGGCGCATGGAAGAGTTGACGGTGAGGGAGCCTGAACGGCTGATTCTTGCCTGGAGTTTCTGGAGAGAGAACGTGCCTTTCTGCACGATGGAATCCACTGCGTTGCGGACGAAGGTGTATTTACGTTCTATATCGGGCAGCTTGCTGCTGTTGCCGTTGCGGACCGATATCTTTTCCCATTCTGTTTCAGATATGTCTACGCCTGTAGGTATGTATTTCTGGTGACGTCTGTAGACTACTTCGATTTTTACCGGGAACAACCCGCTGTTTTTCTTCCTCCGTCTGTCCAGTACGACCATAACGGAGACTCCATCTTTGCGGTACTTCAACATTTTCTGGGATTTTAGTGGGTAGAATCTATAAAAAACGTCCTCCGCTCATGACACGGCGTGTCTGCGGAGGACGGTAGATGATATTTTCCGTATGTATGTTTCTGTCCGGAAGTTCTGCTCCGGAGAGACTTCTATGCGCGCTTCGGGTCTTTGAAGAAGATCGCGAACAGGATGGCTACCAGAAGCGAATACCCGGCGAAGATGTACCATGCGGCGCTCCAGTTCCCTACTGTGTAGAATATGCCGTCCACTTCAGCGGCATGGGTGAAGCGATTGACGACGGCCTGGGCTGCAATCATTCCTATCGAGGCTCCCACTCCGTTGGTCATCAGCATGAAAAGGCCCTGGGCGCTGGAGCGGATGTCTTCTGTGGTCCTTTCGTTGACATACAGGGAGCCGGAAATATTGAAAAAGTCAAAGGCGACACCGTAGACGAGCATGGAAAGGATGAACATCCATACTCCAGGACCAGGATTCCCGACTCCGAAGAGACCGAAACGGAAGAACCATGCGACCATAGCGATGAGCATCACTTTCTTGATACCCAACTTCCTGAGACACACAGGTATAAGCAGGATACCGAGGGTTTCTGAGACCTGAGAAATGGAGATGAGGGCGTTGGCATTCTCCGCTCCGAAGGTCCCGGCATATTCAGGCATGGCCTTGAAGCTGGTAATGAACGGGTTGGCATATCCGTTGGTGATCTGGAGGGCCACTCCAAGAAGCATGGAGAATATGAAGAAGATGGCCATCTGCCTGTCCTTGAACAGGGTGAATGCTTTAAGTCCGAGAGCGTCAGCCAGGCTTTTGTGATCCCCGGAGGCCTTTACAGGGCAGTTCTGGAGAGTAAGGGCATATACCATGAGGATGATGCCCAGGACTCCGGAAGTGACGAACTGCCAGTAGGTGGACTGGAACTGCGCCCCTTCCGAGTCTCTCATGAAGTTCACGAAAAGCATGCTGCAGATGAATCCCACTGTACCGAAGACCCTGATGGGAGGGAAGTCCTTGACGGTGTCGTACCCGTTGGTTTCCAGTATGTTGTATGCTACCGAGTTTGAGAGTGCGATGGTAGGCATGTAGAAAGCCACGCTCACTCCGTACAGGGGGAAGAGTACCCCGAATTCCACTCCGGTACCTGCCTTCATGCAGTAGTATCCGGCGGCCAGCATGGCCAGACCGGCAATTCCGTGGCAGATGCTCAGCACTTTCTGGGCCGGGATGAACTTGTCTGCTATGATGCCTATGAGCGCCGGCATGAATATGGAGACGATGCCCTGCATCGAATAGAACCATCCGATGTGGTCCGAAAGTCCGGCTTTCCCAAGATAGTTCCCCATGGATGTCAAATATGCGCCCCAGACTGCAAACTGCAGAAAACTCATGACGATCAGTCTGGTGCGAACGGACTTGCTGTTCATTGATTATCGTTTTAAATGTTATCGCCCGCAAATATAAGTGTATTTATTCAGTTTTTACTATCTTTGGCCCCTGAAACAACAGTTATTATCTTCAGATATCACAATGAAATTCGTCAAGACCGCGACAGATCCGCAGTCAGGGGCAAGATGCGGAGTCATCACCACTGACCACGGGCAGATCGAGACCCCCATATTCATGCCTGTAGGCACGGTAGGGTCGGTGAAAGGCATCTACCACAGGGATCTGAAAGAAGACATAAGGGCCGAAATCATTCTGGGCAACACATACCATCTGTACCTGAGGCCCGGTCTCGATATCCTCCGGGCGGCGGGAGGCCTGCACAAGTTCATTTCATGGGACAGACCGATTCTGACCGACAGCGGAGGGTTCCAGGTGTTTTCGCTTTCCCCTATCAGGAAGCTCACTCCTGACGGATGCACTTTCTCTTCTCACATCGACGGGTCGAAGCATACGTTTACACCGGAGAACAATGTCGATACCCAGAGGGTTATCGGCGCCGACATAGTGATGGCGCTCGACGAGTGCACACCCGGTGACGCGACATACGACTATGCAAGGAAGTCACTGAAGCTCACACAGTCATGGCTGGAAAGATGCATAAGGCGTTTCGATGGGACGGAGCCGCTTTACGGATATTCGCAGGCGTTTTTCCCGATAATCCAGGGATGCGTATACCCTGACTTGAGAGTGGCGGCTGTGGAGCATGCGGCCCGGTTCGACAGGGAGGGTTATGCCATAGGCGGGCTGGCTGTGGGAGAGCCTACCGAGAAGATGTATGAGATGCTGGAGGTGGTCTGCCCGATACTGCCGGACGACAGGCCGAGATATCTGATGGGTGTCGGCACTCCGGCAAACATACTGGAAGGTATCGCCAGAGGGGTGGACATGTTCGACTGCGTCATGCCTACACGCAACGGGCGCAACGGCATGCTTTTCACCTGGAACGGCATCATGAACATGCGCAACAGGAAATGGGCCGACGACTTCTCTCCTATCGATCCCGACGGAAGTTCCTTCGTGGACCGTACCTACAGCAAGGCATATCTGCGGCACCTGTTCGTGGCAGGAGAGATATTTGCCGGACAGATAGCCAGCGAGCACAACCTGGCGTTCTATCTGGATCTGGTAAGGGAAGCGAGGAAACATATTGCCGCCGGAGACTTCAAGGCGTGGAAAGACGAGACTGTCAGAAGGGTAATGACCAGACTGTGACGGCCGTACCGGATTTTTAAACAGGACAAGGAATGGATCTTAAACCGAGAATACTGGATCTGTACATAGTGAAGAAATTCATCTTCACATTCTTCATCGCGCTGCTCCTGATCATCGGCATAGTGATAATCTTCGATATTAGCGAGAAAATCGATGACTTCGTGTCGCACGAGGCTCCCTTGAAGGAAATCATCTTCGACTACTACCTGAATTTCATCCCATATTTCATGAACATGTTCAGCCCTCTGTTCGTGTTCATCACGGTGATTTTCTTTACATCCAAGATGGCGGCCAACTCGGAGATCATCGCCATTCTCTCCTGCGGGATCAGCTTCCACAGGATGATGGTCCCATATATGTTCTCCGCTGCGCTTATCGCACTCTTCTCGCTGACGCTCAATCTGTTCATTATCCCCAACTCAAACAAGATACTCGACGAGTTCGAAAGCAAGTACATAAAGTCCAACTACCAGAGTACCGGCAGGAACATCCATTACCAGATTTCTCCGGGAGAGTTTGTCTATGTGGAGTCCTTCAGCAGATGGAACAATACCGCATACAAGTTCACCCTCGAGAGGGTAAGGAACAACAGGCTGGTGTCCAAGCTGTCTGCCGAGACTGCAGTATGGGACAGTACGTCCAGTTCATGGAGACTGAAAAAATACACTATCCGCGACTATACCGGAGCCATGACAGACAAAGTCCGGACAGGGGCCAGTCTCGACACGGCGATAAACCTGTCGGTGACGGATTTCTATATGACCAAGAAGACGGTCACGACTCTGTCCTACAATGAGTTGAACCGGCTGATAGAGACACAGAAGCTGAGAGGGGATGATAATGTGAAACTGGCCCAGATAGAGAAGCATACCAGATTTGCCCTTCCTTTCTCCGCATTCATCCTGACCATAATGGGCGTGTCGCTTTCTTCCAGGAAGAGGCGGGGCGGCATAGGATGGAATATCGGCATAGGAATAGCTCTCAGTTTCTCGTATATCCTGTTCCTGAAGTTCAGCGAAATGTTTGTCTATACGGACCTGCTGCCGCCAGGAGTGGCGCTGTGGGTGCCTAACATACTGTACGCGATAATTTCCGGATTCCTGTACAGGATAGCTCCGAAGTAGAAGAAGCGCCGGCGGTACTTTCAGTGTTCCGCCGGCGCTTCTTGCGTATCTGTCAGGACAATCCCTATCTGCGGTGAAGCGATGATGCACCAGATGTAGAGACATTGGTTTCCCCGTCCCCATATACATAGAATGAAGATGCTCCCGAGACGCTGCCGCTTGCGGAGCCGTCACACTGTGCGTGTGCGTCACTCGCTCCTGATATATCGCAGGAAATGGTCTTCGCCGTTACATATTCTTTTCCTGAAGAGACGGAAGAGGCCCCTGATGCAGAAATGATGTAAGTGTCTGCCATTCCGCTGATTTTCACATCGGAAGCTCCTGAAGCCTTGACTGTCAGTTTCCCTGCCGAGAGCCGTGACTTGATGTCGGAAGCTCCGCTGGCACTCAGGCAAAGACTGCCGGAGACATCAAGGCCGGCAGAGAAGTCCGAAGCTCCGTGAGTGTCTACAGTAAGGTCAACTGCTTCTATAGGGAATTCACTGCTGAATCCGGACGCACCGCCAAGGTCAATGCATTCGAGTCTGCTGCTGGCAGGAACGACAGCCGTCACGGTACCCAGATTGCCGTTTATGAATCCGGCATTTTCCTTCCACGGAATATATATCTTGAGGATGCTTCCCTTTTCTTCTACACTGATACGGTTCAGGACGGTCGTATCCGCTTTTACCGTTATGCTTCCGGCATCCTGCGAATAAATCACATTGATGGCACTGGAGACTTCCAGTGCAGTATATTCTGCCGCTGTTTCATAAGTTTTTTCTCCGGTGACACCGGAGAGACGTACATTCTGGACTGATGCACATGATGTGATGGCCAGAGCGGCAAGCGCCGCCGTGAAGAGCATGGATGTTTTCATTGTCTTAAAATGAATTATAGCTTGTAAAATTAAATCCTTGAACAGGTGTACCGGCCGGAAATTCCTGCGGATACCGTCGGGTTTCCAATAAAAAACCGGTCTGGAATCATATATCAGACCGGACAAATATCAGAAATGTTGCAGGATTTACCAATTTTTTTCACGGACCACAGCCGATGCTCCGCTCGTTCTGCATCCTGAGGTGTCTGCGTTTCCTATATAGTATATTGTACTGGCCCCGCTGAGCGTGCAGCTGATGCTTCCGTTGCTGCGGAATGCGGCCAGACTTCCTCCTGAAAGCTCTCCACGGCAGTGGTCGATTTCAAGTGAGTATGAATACATATCCGTAATTCCAGATACCGCAGATGCTCCTGTAAGGTTCATTGAACATGCGGATGCCGTACCGGATGCTTTCATCAGAGAAGCTCCGGAAGCGGTCAGATTCATCTGGCCGCATTCCAGGAATCCGGACTCCATCATGCTTGCGCCCGAGAGGGATATGTCAAGTTCTTCTGCCTCGACAGAGCCGGTAAATCTGGAAGCTCCAGAGGCTGACAGGGAAAACTTCCTGCCATGAAGCGGGATGTCTGTGCTGAATACCGAAGCTCCTGACAGAGAGACAGATTCGAGGTCCCTTGCCGGAAGTGTCACTACAGCCTTGAATGCGTTCCATCCGTCGCTGTCGAGTCTGAAGCCTTTTTCAAGCTCTATTATGAGTGTGTTCCTTTTCCCGTAGACCTTAACATAAGGAATGACATTCACGTCGGCATCAAGCTGCGGTGCAGTGCATTCCTGGGAGAGCCGGACTTCAAGACAGGAATTGACTTCAATTTTCGAACAGTCCGCCGGAATATCCAGATAAACTACGTCCGATATGCCTGCCAGATCCACTGCAGTGCAGCCGGATGTAACAACCGCCAACACTGCGGACATCAATATCACCAAATATCTTTTCATAATCTCAACCGTTTGAAAACTGTTTCCGGGTTCCATATCAGGATTTCAGAAACGCTCTTTTGAACCGGGCACAAGATGCAGAAAAGCGGAAATGTGTTGCATTTCGATAGAAAAAACCGGGAAGATCACTCTTTTACAAGACCGAGTTTCACCATGAGCGCTTCAGGATCAGGGTCATGGCCCCGGAATCTCCGGTACAGGACAGCCGGATCTTCCGAACCTCCTTTCGACAGAATGTTTTTCCTGAACGAGCAGGCGGTCGCCCTGTCGAAGACCCCGTTCTCCCTGAAAAGCGAAAATGCATCGGCTTCAAGGACTTCCGCCCATTTATAAGAATAATATCCTGCAGAATATCCTCCTGAAAAGATATGGTTGAAGGCCGGAGATATAGCTGTGCCTTCAACATCGGGCATCACTGCAAACGGTTCCAGTGTCTTTTTCTCGAACGTGACGGTGTCTTCCCCGGGAAGGACGGTGAGGGTATGCCAGGCCATGTCTATGATACCGAACTGAAGCTGGCGGACCTGCTGGTAGCCTGCAAGATAATTCCTGGCCACGACAATCCTTCGGATAAGGTCATCAGGGATAGGCTCTCCGGTACGGTAATCTCTGGCGAAGGATTTGAGATACTCGGGTTCATAGGCCCAGTTCTCCATTATCTGCGACGGGAGTTCCACGAAGTCCCTCGCAACGGATGTCCCTGTAAGTGAAGGATATCTTCCTTCGGCCAGAATCCCGTGCAGGGCGTGCCCGAATTCATGCAGGAAAGTAGTGAACTCATCATGGGTCAGGAGTGAAGGCAAACCGCCGGCCGGCTTGGTGAAGTTGGTGACTATGCTGATCAGCGGCCGTTCTTCTGCTCCGTCCCTTATACTCTGTCCCCTGAACTCGGTCATCCATGCTCCGCTGCGCTTCCCTTCTCTCGGGAAAAAATCCGCATAGAAAAGCGCCATGTGTCTTCCGCCTATGTCAGTGACATCATATACTTTCACATCCGGGTGATATACCGGCAGATCCCTGACTTCGGCAAAGTTGAGTCCGTAAAGCCGGCGAGCCAGGCCGAACACGGCTTCAATACAGTTTTCAAGTCTGAAATACGGCTTGAGAATCTCTTCGTCCAGTGAGAACTCCGCTTCCTTGTAGCATTCAGACCAGAAAGCGAAATCCCATGGCATGAGTCTGCCGTCTTCAAAACCGTGGGCTGCGGCATATCCATATACTTCAGATATTTCCTTGCGTGCAAAGGGCAGAGAGCGGGTCATGAGGCCGTCAAGGAAACCGTTGACCTTATCCGGCGTGCCGGCCATGTTCTCCTCAAGAGCATAGCCGGCGTAGGTGGCGTAGCCGAGAAGGGAGGACATTTTCATCCTGAGAGACACGATTTTGCGGACAATACCGGTATTGTCCGTCTCTCCTCCGATACCTATTGTGCTGTAGGCCATGTACATCTGCCGGCGCAGTTCCCTGTTCCTGCTGTATTTCATGAAGGGGGCATAGCTCGGATAGTCCAGGGTAAACACCCAGCCGTCAAGGCCTTTCTCTGCAGCGGCATCCGCTCCCATGTCCACGACGTATCCTGGCAGGCCGTCAAGGTCCGCCGGATCGGTAATGTGAAGCCGGTATGCGTTCGCAGAGCGGAGGACATTGTTTCCGAATGCAAGGGTGAGAAGGGAAAGTTCTTCTGCATACCGGCTGTAGGTCTCCCTGTCTTCTCCCCGGAGTCCGGCTCCGTTCCTTGCGAATGACTTATAGGTGTTTTCCAGAAGTTTCATCCGGTCCGTCTCAAGCCCCAGCTCCGTCCTGCGGTCATATACGGCCCTGACTCTGTCAAAGAGAGGCCCGTTCAATGACACATACATGGAATACTCAGTGATCATCGGGGAGACTTCTTCGGCTACCGACTGCATTTCCCCGTCAGTTTCCGCTTCCAGAAGGTTGAAGAATATTCCGGATATTCTGTCCAGCGTCCTGCCGCTGAACTCGAGTGCTTCTATGGTATTGTGGAAATCAGGGGGTTCGGGATTTGATACAATGGCATCGATCTCGGCTTTCGCCTCTGCTATCGCCGCTTTGAAAGCAGGCAGATAATGCTCCGTCCCTATCTTGTCAAACTGCGGAGCGCCCCATCTGCAAGGGGATTCTGTCAATAAAGGATTTTCCATCTGATGCTTCTTTTGCCGGTACTGGTTTCCGGACCTGCAAATATACGACGAAGCCGCATATACGCAAAATCCATGCTCTACAGGTACTCGACTTTGCGTATGGACTTGACTACGGATTCCGTCACTGTAAACCTGATGTCATAGCACCACATTTCGGCGCTTTTCCTGACCTTCCTGTATCCTGTTATATGGTAGAAGTCAAATCCCATCTGTCCCAGAGTGGATACTTCTACCTTGTCGGTACCCCTGACAAGCAGATCCGACAGTATCCTGTAGTTCTTTTCCAGAGCGCTCATTACCTTCATCCTGAAAAGCCGGCTGCTCCTTGCCCGTCTGTTGTGCCATCTGTTCTTGCAGCTGTCGCAGCAGAATTTCTTGTCCGGCCTGCCGTAGACAGGGGCTCCGCATTCCTGGCACAGACTTCTGGTGCCGCTTTCTTCCTGCGGGACAGGATATGTTCCCGACAGGGGTACCGCTCTTCTTGTATTGTTTTCCATATACATATACTGTGTGAATGTGTGCATAAGCCAGATTCGGGCGGCAAAGATGCCGCTTAACCTCATGCCGGCAAAACAAATGTGGCGAAATCACCGGGATGTAAAAAAAGTTTTTCCTTTTTTTATCATTTGCCCGTCCTGAGCCGATTGATAAAAAAAGGAAATCTTTTAAAGAAACAGAAAAATCCGCAGTCTGCACAGCTCTTCCCCGTCACAGCATAAGGATATTCTGCATTACTTTGCGCCCGGCCGGCATGGAGCGCTCAGGTTTCCGGTCAGTGATACCAATTAAAACCAATCTTTATGGAACAGTTGAACAGAATCGAGTTGAGGGGTAACGTAGGTAATGTACGTATCTCTGACCTAGGGGAAAACAAGGTGGCGAGATTTTCTCTGGCTACGAATTTCATGTACAGGGGAAAGGACAACGAGGCTGTAGTGGAGACCACCTGGCACAGCGTCACAGCATGGAGCGGGAAAGGCATGCCTGATTTCTCCTCCATAGTAAAAGGTGCTCCTGTATATGTGACAGGGAGGCTGCGCACTTCCCGGTTTACCGGGAATGACGGCATGGAACGCACTGTGTATGAAGTGATTGCTTCTAAGGTCGAGGTGCTTGGACACCAGGAATAAGGTACAGACTGTATTCGCCGGCCTGCTCGGGAGACATCCCCTGCAGGCGGTCGTACAGTCCGGGATCGTAAAGCTGTGGATAACTTATTGGTAATTCAGGCGAATCAAATTTGAAAGATTAAAAATAAGATATATCTTTGTGCCCGAAATTATCGGGAAAAGATTATGGAAATCAATGAAAGATTCAAAGGCGGGGAGTGGACCCGCAAGATTGACGTGTCAGATTTTGTCTACAGGAACATCACTCCGTATACGGGTGACGCATCTTTCCTGAAAGGACCGTCGGAGCGCACGAAGAAGCTTTGGAGCGAGTGTCTCAAGGCTCTTGAAGAAGAAAGGAACAACAACGGCGTGCGCGCAGTGGACGCCAAGACCATCTCTACAATCACATCCCACAAGGCCGGCTACATCGACAGGGAGTGCGAGCTCATTGTCGGTCTGCAGACCGACGAACTCCTGAAAAGGGCCATCAAGCCTTTCGGAGGTTTCAGGGTAACTGAAAAGGCCTGCAGGGAAAACGGAGTGGAAATCGACCCTAAGGTAAAGGAAATCTTCACACACTACCGCAAGACCCACAATGACGGTGTGTTTGATGTCTATACGGAAGAAATACTTAAATTCAGGTCTCTGGGTTTCCTGACCGGACTCCCTGACAACTATTCAAGGGGACGTATCATCGGAGACTACAGAAGACTAGCCCTATATGGTGCCGACAGGCTTATCGAAGCCAAGAAAGAAGACCTCAGGAACCTGACAGGGCCTATGACGGAAGCCAGAGTCAGACTCCGCGAAGAGGTGGCGGAGCAGATCCATGCCCTCAATGACATCAAGGTCCTTGGAGAATATTACGGACTTGAGCTGGGCAGACCCGCACTCAACGCACAGGAAGCGGTGCAGTGGGTATATATGGCTTACCTTGCTGCCGTGAAGGAACAGGACGGAGCGGCAATGTCCCTGGGCAACGTTTCTTCGTTCCTGGACATCTACATCCAGTACGATCTGGATCACGGTATCATCGACGAGACATTCGCCCAGGAGCTTATCGACCAGTTCGTGATGAAACTCCGCATGGTGCGCCATCTGAGAATGCAGTCATACAACGATATCTTCGCCGGAGACCCTACATGGGTGACCGAGTCTATCGGAGGCCGTTTCAACAGCGGGAAAGTGAAAGTCACCAAGACTTCGTTCCGTTTCCTCCAGACTCTCTACAACCTCGGACCCGCACCGGAGCCTAACATGACTGTGCTCTGGAGTCCGGAGCTTCCTGAAGGATTCAAGGAGTTCTGTGCCAAAGTTTCGGTAGATACCAGCTCCATACAGTACGAGAACGATGACCTTATGCGTCATGTGCGCGGGTGCGACGACTACGGCATCGCCTGCTGCGTGTCATATCAGGCCATCGGAAAGGCTATCCAGTTCTTCGGAGCACGTGCAAATCTGGCAAAGGCTCTCCTGCTGGCCATCAACGGCGGACGCTGTGAAAACACCGGCACCCTTATGGTCAAAGGCATCGAGCCGCTCAAGAGCGACGTGCTCGACTTCGAGGAGGTTATCACAAACTACAAGAAAGTCCTCCATGAAGTGGCAAGGGTATACAACGAAGCGATGAACATCATCCACTACATGCACGACAAGTACGACTACGAGCGCTCGCAGATGGCGTTTATCGATACCGATCCTGCCATCAACCTTGCATACGGAGTCGCAGGTCTCTCCATTGCAGTGGACTCCCTGTCAGCCATCAAATATGCCAAGGTTACAGCCCACCGCAACGCAGACGGCCTGACTGACGGTTTCGACATACAGGGTGACTACCCTTGTTTCGGAAATGACAACGACAAGGTGGACAGTCTCGCCGTAGACCTCGTGCACTATTTCAGCACAGAGCTCTGCAAACTGCCTGTATACAAGAACGCTACTCCTACCCTGTCCCTTCTTACCATCACATCCAACGTGATGTACGGAAGGAAGACCGGCGCCACTCCTGACGGAAGGGCAAAGGGCGTGGCTTTCGCTCCGGGAGCCAACCCGATGCACGGCCGCGACACACACGGAGCGGTGGCATCACTCAGTTCCGTTGCGAAACTGGACTATCACGATGCCATGGACGGCATAAGCAATACATTCTCCATTGTCCCTAAATCTCTCGGACCTACCGATGAAGAAAGGGTCGAGAACCTTGTCACCATGATGGACGGATACTTCACCAAGGGAGCCCACCATCTGAATGTGAATGTCCTCAACAGGGAAATGCTCGAGGATGCCATGGAACATCCGGAGAACTATCCGCAGCTTACCATCAGGGTTTCAGGATATGCGGTGAACTTCACCAAGCTGAGCAGGGAGCATCAGCTGGAAGTGATCGCAAGGACATTCCACCAGTCAATGTAGGGATTATGGAACTGAAAGTCCATTCATACGAATCGATGGGAACTTATGACGGGCCGGGAATCCGGCTCGTCGTTTTTCTGCAGGGATGCCCTTTCAGATGCCTGTACTGCGCCAACCCTGATACCATTCCGGCAACAGGAGGCACTCCGACAGCTCCTGAAGAGATAGTCCGTATGGCTGTCAACGAAAAGCCGTTCTTCGGCAAGCGGGGAGGCGTGACATTTTCAGGAGGCGAGCCGACTCTGCAGGCAGAGGCTCTGATTCCCGTGGTGGAGCAGCTGAAGGAGAACGGGATACACGTCTGCCTGGACTCCAACGGAGGTATCTGGAACAGGCATGTGGAGAAACTTCTGGAGTTGACGGATCTGGTCCTGCTGGATGTGAAGGAATTCAATCCCCTGAGACATGAACAGCTGACCGGAAAGAGCAACGGACAGACCCTCATGACGGCCAGGTGGCTTGAGGAGCACAGCAAGCCGTTCTGGCTCAGATATGTGCTTGTGCCTGGATACAGTGACTTCGAAGAGGACATACGTTCGCTCGGAGAGCATTTCCGGGACTTCAGGATGATACAGCGCGTGGAAATCCTGCCTTACCATACTCTCGGAGTGAACAAATACGAGTCCCTGGGACAGGAGTACAGGCTGAAGGATGTTCCCCTCAACACCAGAGAGCAGCTGGACAGGGCGGAAAGACTTTTCAACGAATACTTCACATGTGTCGTACTCAACTGACATTTGCATAATATACAGGAGAATACACAACTTAGGCCCTCCTTTGGGGGCACCCTTCAATCAGGAATCATATGAAAAACAGAAAACATACATTCGGGGAATGGATGACAGCCGTCAGGCCGTGGTCTTTCCCTGCTTCGGCAATGCCGGTGATAGTGACGCTCGGCTACCTGTTTTGGGAATTCGGGAAGGCATCATCAGGGATCAATCTCGGCTACGGGATATGGGCCCTTGTGAACATCATTCTTTTCCATGCGGCAGGCAATACCTGGAGCGATTACTTCGATTTCAGGAAATCGGTCGACGCCGAAGATACTTTCGGGGTCAGGACACTGACCACAGGCATGTTCACCCCGGATGAGATAAAGAAGCTTTCCCTGTGCCTGCTGGCCGCGGCTCTGGCCGGAGGAGTGGCTCTGGCGGTACTGACAGGTCTTCCTCTGCTGTGGATAGGTCTCGGCGGACTTGCATGTGCCATGCTGTATCCCGCACTGAAATACAGGGCTTTGGGAGACGTGGTGATTTTCATGGCCTTTGCCCTGCTTCCCACTGTCGGGACATCGTTTGTCGCTACAGGGGCAGTGGTGTGGAGAACATTGTGGCTGACTGTCCCGGTGGGGCTGATAACCGTTGCCATCCTCCATGCCAACAACGCCAGGGATACCGTCACTGACAAGAGGGCGCATATCCGTACCTTTGCCATGACAGTCGGGAAGAAGGCCTCCCGTATCATCTACTATCTGGAACTTACAGTGCCGTTCGTCTGGACGGCGGTCTGTTCCCTCACGGGCATATTCCCGATGTGGAGCCTGCTGTCGCTGGCGGCTATCGTGCCGGCCATAGGCAATATCAGGATGATGGCCGGTTCCAGAGACGGAGGCATGGCTGCAATAGGCACTCTGGACGAGATGACCGCGAAGCTGCAGATAATGTTCTCCATGCTGCTGACAGTGTCTTTTGTCATAGCATATTTCGTCTGACATGGCGGCGGGAAGAAAATGCGGAGCCGGGGTGCCGGCAGCTGTCATCGCGGCTGCAGTACTGTGGACTGTCATGTTTTCTCCATGGACGGCCCCGCATGTGGATTTCTGGCTGATGATGTCCTGCTCGGCCCTTGTACTTGTGTCCCTGGCTACATTTTTCAGACCTGACACATGGAGGTCGGCCCGGCTGAAATGGACTGACTTTGTGCTGGGGGCAGTTATCGCAGCCGTCCTGTGGGGCGTTTTCTTTGCCGCAGACAGGATTTCTTCCATGATTTTCGGGTTTGCCCGCCCGCAGGTGGAGATGATATACGGTATCAAGGGGGATACCGACCCGCGGCTTCTGTCAGCCCTGCTGCTTCTGCTTGTCGGCCCTGCAGAAGAACTCTTCTGGAGGGGGTATGTGCAGAGGACACTGTCTGAGAAGTGGAACGCCGACGCCGGCGCTGCCGTCACACTGGCGGCATATACTCTGATCCATGTCCCTTCGTGGAATTTCATGCTGGTAGGGGCCGCATTTGTCGCCGGTCTGGTCTGGGGCCTGATTTACAGGCTGTTCCCCGAAAGACTGTGGGCGCTTGTCATTTCCCATGCAGTCTGGGATGCGGCCGTATTCGTGTGGTTTCCCATCTGACAGTAGGAAAAGATATAATTTATATATACATTTGTGTGATTTCAATATCGCATCCATCATGAAACACATATTACCCGAGCTGCCTTTCAGCCAGGATGCCCTGGTTCCGGCAATGAGCACAGAAACCATTGAGTATCACTATGGCAAACACCTCCAGACTTATATCGACAACCTCAATCGGATGATTGAGGGCTCCCCTTACGAGGACATGCCGCTGGAAGACATCGTAAAAATGGCGACAGGCGGAATCTACAACAACGCCGCCCAGACCTGGAACCATACGTTCTTCTTCCAGACCCTGACTCCGGAGCGCAGTGAAATACCGGAGCCGCTACGCAAGGCTCTGACGGGAACCTTCGGATCGGTGGAGGCATTCAAGGATGAATTCACCAAGGCTGCTGTCTCCCTGTTCGGGTCCGGATGGGTGTGGCTGGCGGAAGATCCGGATGGAAAGCTTTCCGTCATGCAGGAGCCCAATGCCGGCAACCCTATGACCAAGGGACTCAAGCCGCTGCTCACCGTGGATGTGTGGGAGCACGCCTACTATATCGACTACAGGAACAGACGCGCGGCATATGTTGAAGCATGGTGGGGCCTTGTTGACTGGGAAAAGGTAGCGGAAAGACTTTAGCCGGAAGACGGCAATATTTTTAACTATATATTACAACCATTGGAATTATGAAAAAGTATGTTTGTGTTATCTGCGGATACGTTTACGATCCTGCAGTAGGAGATCCGGACAGCGGAATCGAGCCGGGAACAGCATTTGAAGACCTTCCGGCAGACTGGGTTTGCCCGCTTTGCGGTGTCGGCAAGGAAGATTTCAAAGTCGAGGAATAAAAACAGGCAGAATTGACATGAACCCCGAAAGCTGGAAAAGCTTTCGGGGTTCTGTCATAAAGAACAGGCCAAAAACACCCGACTTTACATTCTTGGGTGTAAAATCAGGTGTTTGTTTTGTAAAACATTGATTTCCAATGTTTATTGCGGAGAGAACGGGATTCGAACCCGTGATACGATTTTGTCGTATACACGCTTTCCAGGCGTGCCTCTTAAGCCACTCGAGCATCTCTCCATAAGAGCGGATGCAAATATACGCATTATTTCCGTCATTGCAACCGCCCGTACATCTTTCCTGCAGTATCTTTATTGCTTCTGCAGTTCCATGAGGAGGTTTCCTTCTTCATCGAAGACCTGAAGTCTGTCGCTGCCTGATTTCCTGACAGAAGCTGTCCTGTTTATCGCATCAAGCACATCGCGCTCAAGCTCCATATCGGGACCTGCCATCATGGTAGTCGCCATATTGCCAAATGTAAGCTTCTTGCTATCAAGCGAATATGTACCATTCATTATGTTGCATCCCGTGTGTCCGTGAACTTCGTTGTTCTCCGTGTTGAACTCAAGGAACGGCTCTGTCTCTGTCGCTTTTACGGTCTCGCCGTCCAGGGAAACGATTTCCCATTTGCCTCCGAGGTCAACGCTGCCGGCGCAGGAAGTAAGCAGCACTGCAGCAGAAACGGCAAGTGCCGCGCTTGTGATTTTTTTCATGATAATGTTGATTTTTAATTAGGTCCGAGGCGAACCAACAAAAAGCGAGCCAGAGGGGGAATCTTCCGGATTTCATACATATGTGGCCGAGTTTGTGTAAATTTGCGCCGACAAGAAGTGATGCGGTATGAAAAACACATTAAGGATAGAGGTGCCGGGCGGTGAGGATACGGTCCTCCTGCATACATGCTGTGCACCGTGTTCTTCAGCGATAGTAGAGTGCCTGATGCAAAACGGTATCAGACCGGTGATTTATTACTGCAACCCGAACATCTGTCCCGAAGAGGAATATCTGATCCGGAAAAACGAATGTACGCGCTATGCACAGTCGCTCGGGCTGGAAATAGTGGACGCCGACTATGACCATGACACATGGCGCCGGTATATTGCAGGGCTGGAGGGGGAGCCGGAAAGAGGACGCCGGTGTCTGAGCTGCTTCAGGATGAGGCTGGAGAGAACTGCACGGTATGCCCACGAACATGGTATAAAGGTGATTGCCACGACTCTCGCTTCATCCAGATGGAAGAGTCTGGAGCAGATCAATGAGGCGGGACGGTATGCTGCCGGACTTTTCCCGGATGTGATATGGTGGGATCGGAACTGGCGGAAAGGCGGACTTCAGGAGAGGCGGAGTCAGATCATCAAGGAATACGGATTCTACAACCAGCAGTATTGCGGCTGCGAGTTTTCCATGCGTCCGGAGCTGCGGATACAGGACCGCGAGAGCCGGGAATAGATCTTATTGACCTCAAGAACAACAAGATACGTTATCGACAATGACAAGGTTTTCCATTCTTCTGAAAGCGGTATCGGTATTATGCTGTCTGATACCTTACATGCAGTCTTTATGCGGACAGACATGTACGCCGCGCTATGCCGTAACCGGGTTTTCGGTGAATTTTCTCAGGGAAAAGCCGGATTTCCCGCAGGAGCTCGGCAACCAGCTGCTTATGGGTACTCCGGTGAAAATCATCGGAGAAGATGGATACTGGAGACATGTGGTTTCGCCCGATCCGTACACGGCATGGTGCGTGGAGATGGGACTTGTGGAAATGAGCGGGGACGAACTGGCGGACTACATTGCGGCTCCCAAATATATTGTGACCGCGGAGTACGGCCATGTGTTTGCCGGACCGTCCGAGCAATCGGAAAGGATTTCCGATCTGGTCATGGGCGATCTGCTCTGCATGGCCGTGAAGCAGCCGCATCGCGGACGGACTTCGCAGGGGACGGTGCGGACTGCTGGCGTGACTGCAGGCCGGTTCGCAAAGGTGGTTCTGCCGTCCGGAGCTGAAGGGTATGTCAGGAAGTCCTGTGTGGAGGATTTCGCCGGATGGGCCGCTTCGCGAAAGGCCACAGAAAAAAACATAGTAGAGACATCACGTCTTTTCCTCGGTGTCCCTTACCAGTGGGGCGGGACTTCATTCAAAGGAGTGGACTGCAGCGGACTGACACGTATGGTGTGGTTCATGAACGGCGTGCTTCTTCCGCGCAATGCGTCGCAGCAGGCAAGGACCGGGATACCTGTCCCATATCCGGATTGCGGGAAAGATTCCGTAGATAAGGAGGCCATGCTGGCATTTGTCCGCGGTCTCCGTCCCGGCGATCTTCTGTTTTTCGGTAGCGGGGAACGGGTCAGCCATGTGGGAATCTATATCGGAGAAGGACGTTTCATACACGCTTCGCAGATAGTCCGGATCAGTTCCCTTGTCCCGGGAGAAAAGGATTTCTATGAACTGTCATGGAAACTGCTTCACGCCTGCAGGATCATCGGGCAGGAAGACTGCGGAAGCGGAGTGACGAGCATGATGAAAAGCCCGGCGTACTTCCCTCAGTAGCAGGATCTGGTCTGATATTACGGCTGCGGACACACAGACTCCGGGCCATGCCCGCCCGGTGCAGCTCGCCTCAGCCAGGGATATGTTTGTCTGTTCTCATGCGTAGAGTTTCGTGTTTTCAGTTTTATTTCTTACCTTTGCGCCCGACAGGCAAATAAATGTCTGAAATTACGTTAAATATTTAGAACCATGAATCTTAGAGACCTTAAAAAAGACATCGAGTACATCATCGGGGAGTTCATTGACGACTGCACTCTTTTCGTCACTCTCAATCCGGGAAAGGATTCTGATGAGGTAGCAAAAATAATCGAGGAAGCTGTCGACCTTTACAATAACTTGAAAGACAAGGTCAATGCAAAAGTCGAGGGTAACAAGAAAGCTTACTACGACGGTATCCGCAAGGAGCTTTTCGAGAAAACCGACGAACTCTGCGAGAAACTCAGCGCTGCCGTTTCAAAATAGCCGGAGCGCTGCCAGAGAGCTTAAGTAGACTTGCAACGGGACTGTGCCATCAGGCATGGTCCCGTTTTTTTATTGACGTCCGGGCCCATGGGCGTCTTCTGCAGTATGGCAGGATACCGGGGTCTGTGCCGTGACTGATATCTGATACCAGTGCCGGAGCTGATCGGATCTGATGCCGGATACCAGTGCAGACCGACCGGACTTGGATACAATGTGCGGTACATGCTATGCAAATCGTATGCAAATGACACGGGCCATAGCTTTCTCGCAGTGCATAACATGTTTAAAAACAGCAATATAACCATATTACCGCAACAAAAATGTTTGTTACAATGTGTAACAAACAAATTGTAGTTATGAAAAAATTTTTCAGAATGGTAATGGCATTCAGCCTGATAGGCGGAATGCTGGCCTTCAGCGGCTGTACCGACTACGAGGATGACATCAACAAACTCGATGATCGGTTGACA